>NZ_BOOA01000220.1 GCF_016862995.1 Acrocarpospora phusangensis | reverse complement strand
CCCTGGCGAGTCGCCGATATCATCGATATCACCGACGTCGCGGAACGCCTCGGTGGATGCGGCGTGGTGTGACCAGGAGATCACACTGCGGTAGCCGCGACCACCTGAGCGCGTGTCCTGGTGGAAGCGGCGATCCAGGAGAGATCAGCGTGGTTAAGCTCGCGGCATGATCAACGGTGCGCATGTCATCCTCTACAGCCGCGATGCCGAAGCCGACCGGGCGTTCTTCCGGGACGTGCTCGGCTACCCGAACGTCGACGCGGGCGGCGGCTGGCTCATCTTCAAGCTGCCGCCCGCCGAGGTCGCCGTGCACCCGGGCGACACACAGGCGCACGAGTTGTACCTGATGTGCGACGACATCAAGGCCACGGTCGGTGAGCTCACGGCCGGGGGGATCGAGTTCATCAAGCCGGTCACCGACGCCGGGTGGGGACTGCTGACCGCGTTGCGGCTGCCCGGGGGTGGCGAGGTGGGCCTCTACCAGCCACGCCACCCGACCGCCTACGCCCTTTGACTCACAACCCCATTCC
>NZ_BOOA01000219.1 GCF_016862995.1 Acrocarpospora phusangensis | reverse complement strand
AAGATGATCGCGTTTGACGAGGACGCCCGGCGCGGTCTCGAGCGCGGTATGAACCAGCTCGCCGACGCCGTCAAGGTGACCTTGGGCCCCAAGGGCCGCAACGTCGTGCTGGAGAAGAAGTGGGGCGCTCCCACGATCACCAACGATGGTGTCTCCATCGCCAAGGAGATCGAGCTTGAGGACCCGTGGGAGAAGATCGGGGCCGAGCTCGTCAAGGAAGTCGCCAAGAAGACCGACGACGTCGCGGGTGACGGCACCACCACCGCCACCGTGCTGGCCCAGGCGCTGGTGCGCGAGGGTCTGCGCAACGTGGCCGCCGGGGCGAACCCGATGTCGCTGAAGAAGGGCATCGAGGCCGCGGTCGAGCGGGTCAGCGAGGAGCTGTCCAAGCTGGCCAAGGATGTGGAGACCAAGGAGCAGATCGCCTCCACGGCCTCCATCTCCGCCGGGGACGTCGAGATCGGCGAGCTGATCGCCGAGGCGATGGACAAGGTGGGCAAGGAAGGCGTCATCACCGTCGAGGAGAGCAACGCCTTCGGTCTGGAGCTTGAGCTCACCGAGGG
>NZ_BOOA01000218.1 GCF_016862995.1 Acrocarpospora phusangensis | reverse complement strand
CCGGCGTGTCCGGTCCGGCGATGGCCGCCGATGACCCCGACACCAACGGGGTCGAGGTTTCGGTCACCATCGAACCCCTCCGCGTGCCCGGAACCGTCTCCATGACCGTCGCCGACAACACCGGCGTCACCCTGTCGGAGAACGGCTCCAACGACGCCGCCCGCCAGTTCACCGGCACCCTCCCCACCGTGACCGTCACCGACACCCGCCTGCCCGACGAGATCCCCACCGGCGACTTCTGGGCCGTCGTCGGCCAGTCCAGCCAGTTCGTCGCCACCGGCGACCCCACCAAGACCATCGGCCCGCAGTACCTCGGCTGGGCACCCCGCCTGCTGTCCGGCACCACCACCGGAGCCGTCGCCGCCGGCGAGCCGGTCTCCAGCGTCGTCGCCGACGGCACCGGCGCCCCCGCCGTCGGCCTCCAAGGCCAGGAACTCCTCGTCTCCACCGCCAACTCCGCGGACGAGATCGGCACCCACCAGGTCAACGCCGACCTCGCCCTGCGCACCCCCGTCGACGTCGCCGCCGGCGAATACCACTCCACCCTGACGCTCTCACTGTTCAACCAGTCCTGAG
>NZ_BOOA01000217.1 GCF_016862995.1 Acrocarpospora phusangensis | reverse complement strand
GAGCAGGTCGATGAGTTTGATGCCGATGAAGGGGGCGATGACGCCGCCCAGGCCGTACAGGTAGAGGTTGCGGCTGAGGAGCTGGGAGGCGCTGGCGGGGCGGTAGCGTACGCCGCGCAGGGCCAGCGGGATGAGGGCGACGATGACGACGGCGTTGAAGACGACGGCCGACAGGATCGCCGATTGGGGGCTGGCCAGGCGCATGAGGTTGAGGGCGTCCAGGCCGGGGTAGACCGCGGCGAACATGGCCGGGATGATCGCGAAGTATTTGGCGATGTCGTTGGCGATGGAGAAGGTGGTCAGGGCTCCTCGGGTGATGAGGAGTTGTTTGCCGATCTCGACGATTTCGATGAGTTTGGTGGGGTTGGAGTCGAGGTCGACCATGTTGCCGGCTTCTTTGGCGGCGCTGGTGCCGGTGTTCATGGCGACGCCGACGTCGGCCTGGGCCAGGGCGGGGGCGTCGTTGGTGCCGTCGCCGGTCATGGCGACCAGGCGTCCGCCTTGTTGTTCGCGTTTGATGAGGGCGAGTTTGTCTTCGGGGGTGGCTTCGGCGAGGTAGTCGTCGACGCCGGCTTCGTCGGCGATGGCTTTGGCGGTGAGCGGGTTGTCGCCGGTGATCATGACGGTTCTGATGCCCATGCGCCGCATCTCGTCGAAGCGTTCGCGCATGCCCTG
>NZ_BOOA01000216.1 GCF_016862995.1 Acrocarpospora phusangensis | reverse complement strand
CCGGGACATACGACCAATGGCACGGCGATTGCCCAAAAGACTGAGCGTCAACTCAACAATGGTGGGCGGGACGTCCACCGCAAGCAATGCTCGGCACGCGACGAGCGCCGGAGGGGGGCCGAGCGCCGGCTCAACTAACGGCGAGGCGATCGCCGAAGGGGCGGAGCGCCAGCTCGACAAAGGGTGGGAGAACCACCGCAAGCCGTGTCGGCCAATGCGTTGATCGCCGAAGGGGCGGAGCGCCAGCTCGACAAAGGGTGGGTGGGTGGGAGAACCACCGCAACCAGCGCCGGGCACGCGGCGATCGCGGCTGGTGGAGGAACCGCGGTAGGTGGCGCGCGTGGGTGGTGCGCTGGGCGTGAAGGAGTGGGGAAGCCACGCCCGGGGGTGGGGGGAGTGGGGTCGCGTAGTTTGGGGGTGAGCGCCTGGGGGTTCGGGGGAGGCGTTCGGGGAGGGTATTCGGGCTGGTGGGGACATATCCGTACAGGTCAGCATGGCTTCCGGTTGCACTCGCCGGGGTAGAGTGCTAAACAGTTGGTTGGCACTCCCCGGGTGGGAGTGCCAATAACGGGATCGGGACGACGGGGTCCGCCGAAGGGATATGCGGCCCCATGCCGTCGCGGGCGTCGGCTCGGTCCGCTGAAGCCACCCTCTACTGGGAGGTCTAGCCTTATGGCAGCC
>NZ_BOOA01000215.1 GCF_016862995.1 Acrocarpospora phusangensis | reverse complement strand
TTCGGCGACCGCCGCAAGGCGATGCTGGGCGACATCGCCACCCTCACCGGTGGCCAGGTCATCAGCGAGGAGCTGGGCCTGAAGCTGGAGTCCACCTCGCTGGACCAGCTGGGCAAGGCGCGCAAGGTCGTGGTGACCAAGGACGAGACCACGATCGTGGACGGCGCCGGTGACGCCGAGGCGATCGCGGGCCGGGTCAACCAGATCCGCGCCGAGATCGAGAACACCGACTCCGACTACGACCGTGAGAAGCTGCAGGAGCGGCTGGCCAAGCTGGCCGGCGGCGTGGCGGTCATCAAGGCGGGCGCGGCCACCGAGGTGGAGCTGAAGGAGCGCAAGCACCGCATCGAGGACGCGGTGCGCAACGCCAAGGCGGCCGTGGAGGAGGGCATCGTGCCCGGCGGTGGCGTGGCGCTGCTGCAGGCCAGCGCGAAGGCCTTCGACAAGCTGGAGCTCTCGGGTGACGAGGCGACCGGTGCGGCGATCGTGAAGAAGGCTCTGGAGGAGCCGCTGAAGCAGATCGCGGTCAACGCCGGCCTCGAGGGCGGCGTCGTGGTGGAGAAGGTGCGCAACCTGACCCCGGGTGAGGGCCTGAACGCCGCGACCGGTGAGTACGTGAACATGTTCGACACCGGCATCATCGACCCGGCCAAGGTGACCCGGTCGGCGCTGCAGAACGCCGCGTCCATCGCGGCGCTGTTCCTGACCACCGAGGCGGTCATCGCCGAGAAGCCGGAGAAGAACGCCGCTCCGGCCGGCGGC
>NZ_BOOA01000214.1 GCF_016862995.1 Acrocarpospora phusangensis | reverse complement strand
AGCGCTCGTTTACAGGCCCGGTCGTTCGGAGGCCGGTCGTTTACAGGCCCGGTCGTTCGGAGGCCAGCAGTTTCAGAGGCGCTTTAGAGGGCGTTGTGGCGTTGGAGCCAGCTGAAGGCGGCCCAGCCGGGGAGGACGGGGAGCCAGAAGGTCATCAGGCGGAAGAGGAGGACGGCGGAGGTCGCGATCGGCTGTTCGAGGCCGGCGAGAGTGAGGCCGGCGAAGAGGGCGGTCTCCACGGCGCCCAGGCCGCCGGGGGTCGGGGCGGCGGAGCCGATGGCGTTGCCGGCGAGGAAGACGACGGCGACGGCGGCGAAGCTGACCTCGCCGCCGAAAGCGCGTACGCAGGCCATGAGGCACAGGATGAACATCAGGGACAGCAGCAGGGTCCCACTGAGCGCTTCGATGATCTTGCGCGGGGACTGAAGCACGTCGAGCAGGCGAGGGATGACGCCGGAGAACAGGGCCCGGACCCGGGTGGTGAGCATCCGGCGCAGGGGACGCACGGCCAGGATGACGACCATGAGCACCGCGACGCTGAGCAGCACGACCAGCAGCCCCCGGGACGGGGTCAGAGAAGGCGCGGCCTGGGTTCCGGTCAGGTAGCCGAAGAACAGCAGCAACAGGATGTGGGAGATCAGGCCCACGAGCTGGGAGGCCCCCACGCTGGCCACCGCCGGCCCGGGAGGAACCCCACGTTTCTGCAGGTACCGAGTGTTGATCGCGACTCCGCCGACGGCCGCGGGGGCGACCAGCTTGACGAAGGAGCCGGCGAATTGGGCGAGCACGGTCTGG
>NZ_BOOA01000213.1 GCF_016862995.1 Acrocarpospora phusangensis | reverse complement strand
GGGTGGCGAGTTTGGTGGGGATTGCGCGGAGGAGGGTGTCGCGTAGCCAGGCGGTGGGGCCGGTCTGGGAGGTCAGGCGGGATTGGCGGGAGGAGGCGAGCATCAGGCGGGTGGTGCGGGGGCGGCGTTCCGCGTTGTAGCGGAGGAGGCGGTCGGTGACGTCGGCGGGTTCGGCGTCGGTCAGGTGGCGGGTGAGGGCGGCGGCGTCTTCGAAGGCTTGGCTGGCGCCCTGGCCGAGGTCGGGGGTCATGGCGTGGGCGGCGTCGCCGAGGAGGGCGATCCTGCCGGTCGCGAATGTGGGGAGGGGTTCGGCTAGGCAGGCGATCGGGTCGACGTAGATGTCGGCGGGTGGGGTGGCTTCGATGAGTGCCGGGACTGCGGGGTGCCAGTCGGACATCAGGGACAGCATCTGGCGGCGTGCCTCGTCCGGTGCGGGTGGTTCGGTGTGCAGTGCGGAGTCGGTGAACCAGTACAGGTCGTTCTCGCCGACGGGGAAGAGGCCGAACATCGCGCCGCTGCGGCGGTCGATCATGATGCTGGCCAGGAGTTCGGTCACGGCCAAGCCCGGCGGACGGGGAAGCATGCCGCGCAGGTCCATGCGGCCGGTCCGCCGGAGTCCGGGGTGGCTGGGGAATAGGCGGCCGCGCAGTCGGCTGCCGATGCCGTCGGCCACGATCACGGCGTCCGCTCGCGCGACGGGACGGCCGTCGCTGATCACTGTCACTCCCGAGGCGTCAGGCTCCAGGCGTCCGACCGTGGTCGCGATCCCTGCCGATCCGGCGGAGTCCCAGCTTTCAATCGGTGCTGCGGCCCGCCCGGCGTCGGCGGACT
>NZ_BOOA01000212.1 GCF_016862995.1 Acrocarpospora phusangensis | reverse complement strand
GATCCGGGACCACAACGAGGACGCGGTGACCGCCGCCGGGCTGGTCATCGCGGACATCTCGATGGCCGAGCCGGTCACGTGCTCGCTGACCCTCTCCCGCGGCGCCCTGGTCGCCGTCGCGGACGGCCTGGGCGGGCACGCGGGCGGCGAGGTGGCGGCGGGCCACACGGTCCGGACGCTGGCCCGCGAGGGCGCCGCGACCGCCGGGCCCGGCGAGCTGGCCGAACTGATCAAGGAGATCAACGCCGAGCTCACCGGCATCGCCGCCGAGCACCCGGCGCTCACCGGGATGGGCACCACGCTGGCCGGGCTGCTGTTCACCCCCGACGCCACGACCTGGTTCAACGTGGGCGACTCGCGCGTCTACCGCCTGGACGACCGTTTCCTCGGCCAGCTCTCCGTGGACGACTCCCCGCAACGCGGCGAACCGGGCGCTCCCCCACCCCCCACCCACATCGTCACCCAGGTGATCGGCGGCTCCGGCGCCGAGATCGACGTGCACACGGGCGAGGACACCCGTACGGGGTGCTGGCTGGTCTGCACGGACGGGCTCACCGACCTGGTGCCGGTGGACGCCATGGAGGAGGCGCTGAACTCGGCGGCCGACGACGGCCAGGCGGTGAAGCGCCTCTGGGCGCTGGCCATGAACGCCTCCGGCCGGGACAACATCACGATCGTGCTGGCCCGGCGCGGCGGCGGCCTCTGATGCGCCCCCGCGACCTGGCCGGATACGTGCTGGAGCACCTGCGCGAGATCCGCGAAGCCCTGGACGCGGCGGCGTGGGCACGGGCGTCCGACCTGCTCGGCCGGATCGCGACCGGGTCCGACGAGGACGCCGAGGCGGACTGGTACGACCTGCTGGACCTGATCAGGACCGAACT
>NZ_BOOA01000211.1 GCF_016862995.1 Acrocarpospora phusangensis | reverse complement strand
GGGGTGGCGGTGTTGCCGTTGGGGCGGCTGACCTGGAAGCCGACGCTGGTGGTGCTCGCGCCCGCCGCCAGAGTGCCGTTGTGGCTGACGTTGCGGATCGTCACCGTCTGGCCGCTGGTGGTGAAGGTGCCGTTCCACGAGCCGGTCAGGGTGTGCCCGGCCGGCAGGGTGAAGGTCACCGTCCAGCCGGTGATCGTGGCGGTGCTGGTGTTGGTGATGGTCAGCGGCTGGATCACATAGCCGTTGCCCCACTGGCTCTGCACCGTGGCCACCGCCGAGCAGGTCCCGGTGGAGGTGCCGGGCTGGGTGGTGATCTGCACGGTGTTGGAGACCGGCGAGATGTTGCCGGCCGCGTCCCGGGCCCGGACCTGGTAACGGTAGGTCGTGTTCGCGGTCAGGCCGGTGTCGGTGAAGCTGGTCGTGGTTGAGGTGCCGGCCTGGGCGAAGGCGCCGCCGGAGGCGCCGGGCGCGCGCAGGATGTCGTAGCCGACCACGCCGACGTCGTCGGTGGAGGCCGTCCAGGACAGGCTGGTCCCGCTTGAGGTGGTGCCCGAGGCGGCCAGGCTGCCGGGAGCCGTGGGCGGGCTGGTGTCCCCGCCGGTGCTGCCCTGCGTGGTGAAGGTGACCAGGGCGGAGTTGCCCGACAGGTTGCCCGCGCCGTCACGGGCCCGCACGTACACCTGGTACTGGGTGCCCGGTGCCAGGCCGGTCAGGCTGATGGAGTTGGTGGTGGACTGGCCGAGCTGGGGGTCGGTGGCGCCCTGTTCGCGGTAGACGTTGTAGCCGGCCAGGCCGCTGCCGCCGGAGTCGGTGGAGGCGGTCCAGGTCAGGCTGGCGGAGGTCTGGGTGATGCTGGAGGCGGTAGGCGTACCCGGCGTGGT
>NZ_BOOA01000210.1 GCF_016862995.1 Acrocarpospora phusangensis | reverse complement strand
AGACGGGCTGGCCGTCGTTGGCGACGATCAGGGCGTTGGCGTCACGCAGCAGCGTGGCCTTCACCTGAGCATCAGAGACGATCTTCGGATCGTTGACCGCCTCCACGAACCGCTCCAGCTTCTTCACGATCTTCTTCTTGTCCCGATCCCGGCCCTTGTCCTCCGAGACCATCACCTTGGAAATGTCATCCTGCAACTTGTACGCCCCGGTCGCCGACAACCTCCCGGCCGCCTCGAACCGGTCGATCAGCGCCGAGATGTCATCCGAAGAGGTCCTGGTGGAGAAGGCGACCGACTGCTCCACCCTGCCCCCCGCATTCGTCTCCACCGTCACCGTCAGCGTGTGCGCCCCCAGCGGCAGCAGATACAGCGCCTGAACCGAACCCGAGACGAACGGCCGACCGTCCAGCGTGCCGGTCACCGACTTGATGTTCGCGCCGGCCACCTCCCAGGCGATCGTCAGATCCTGACTGTCCCCGTAGGACGTGCCGTCCGCCACACCCGAGATCAGAATCGTCGGCTGCGCCTCCGGCTCGATCGTGATCGTCGCCGCCTTGATCTCCTCCACATTGCCGGCCTTGTCGGCGGCCCGGTAACGCAACTCGTGCGCCCCCACACCACTGACGTTCACCGGCGCGGTGTAGGCGGTCCAGGCGCCGCCGTCCAGCGCGTACTCGATCCTGTCCACACCGGAGGTGGCGTCGGCCGCCGCCAGCGAGACCGGGACCGTGCCCTGACCCACCGGCAGGAAGTCCGCCGTGGTGACCGGAGCGGTCGCGTCCACCTTCAACGCCAGCGCCTTGGCCTGCTCCACATTGCCGGCCCTGTCCACCGAACGGTAGTTCAGCGTGTGCGGGCCGTCCCCGGTGACCACCACCGGCTCGGCATAGGCCGTCCAAGCCCCGCCGTCCAGCTGGAACTCGGTCTTGGCCACCCCGCTGCCCTGCGCCTCATCGACGCCGGCCAGCGTCACCAGGACCAGACCGGTGAACCAGCCACTGGCCGGCTGCGCCGGGTCCGGCGTGGCCGTCGTCACCGG
>NZ_BOOA01000209.1 GCF_016862995.1 Acrocarpospora phusangensis | reverse complement strand
GACCACCACCCGATGATCGTCGGCCTCGGCAAGGACGTCGAGGGCCGCACCATCGTGGCCAACCTCGCCAAGATGCCGCACATCCTGATCGCGGGCGCCACCGGCGCGGGCAAGTCCACCTGCATCAACGGCCTGATCACCTCGATCCTGATGCGCTCCACGCCGGACGAGGTGCGTATGGTCCTGGTCGACCCCAAACGGGTCGAGCTCAACATGTACGAGGGAATCCCCCACCTGATCACCCCGATCATCACCAACCCCAAGAAGGCCGCCGAGGCCCTCGAATGGGTGGTGGGCGAGATGGACCGCCGCTACGACGACCTGGCCGCCAGCGGCTTCCGGCACGTGGACGACTTCAACAAGGCGGTCCGGGCGGGCAAGCTCACGCCGCCGCCGGGGAGTGAGCGCGTCTACCAGCCGTACCCGTACCTGCTGGTGATCGTGGACGAGCTGGCCGACCTGATGATGGTGGCCCCGCGCGACGTCGAGGACTCGATCGTCCGCATCACCCAGCTGGCCCGCGCGGCGGGCATCCACCTGGTCATCGCCACCCAGCGCCCGTCGGTGGACGTGGTGACCGGCCTGATCAAGGCGAACGTGCCGTCCCGGCTGGCGTTCGCCACCTCCTCGCTGGCCGACTCCCGGGTCATCCTGGACCAGCCGGGCGCGGAGAAGCTGGTCGGCCAGGGTGACGCGCTGTTCCTGCCGATGGGCGCGAGCAAGCCGATGCGGCTGCAGAACGCCTTCGTCTCGGAGAAGGAGATCTCCGAGGTCGTCGCGCACTGCAAGGCGCAGATGCAGGTGGAGTACCGGGAGGACGTGGCCGCCTCCGCGGTGGCCAAGCGGGAGATCGACGAGGAGATCGGCGACGACCTGGACCTGCTGATCCAGGCGGCCGAGCTGATCGTCACCACCCAGTTCGGCTCCACCTCGATGCTCCAGCGCAAGCTCCGGGTGGGCTTCGCCAAGGCGGGCCGCCTGATGGACCTGCTGGAGAGCCGGAACGTGGTCGGCCCCAGCGAGGGGTCCAAGGCGCGCGAGGTCATGGTGAAGCCGGAC
>NZ_BOOA01000208.1 GCF_016862995.1 Acrocarpospora phusangensis | reverse complement strand
GGTACACGGACCCCAGCCGAACTGCACCGACGGCACCATGGAAGCCAGCCACGCCAGGTTCGGTCCCGCCAGTTCCATGTACGCCACGGGCTTGGAGCAGTTGGCATCACCCCAGGAGGTCACACCCACCTGGACGACGCGACCGTACTGAGGATCCCAGATCATCAACGGCCCACCGCTGTCTCCGAAGCAGGCGGCCCGCGCGGAGCCTCCCGCCCCGATCATCAGGTGCTCGATCCAGCCGTCGAACCACCACCAGGGGTTGTAGACGTCGTCCATGTCGTCATCGCTGATGATGGGCACATCGGCCGCCCGCAGGACGCCGGACCCGCTGCCGTCCGGCGCGGTCGCCCCCCATCCCGCGATGGTCGACATCACGCCCGGCCGGTACGTCTGCGTACGCCAGGGCGAGCCCACCTGCACGATGGGGACGCCCACCGTGTCGGCCGCATTGACTGACAGGACCGCCAGGTCGTACCGAATGCTGGCGTGGCGGCCGTCGTAGCCCGGCATGGTCGAGTAGACGGTTACCGGTACCGTTCGACCGTTGCTCAGGTACGCGTAGGCAGGGGGGTTGGTGACACAGTGCTGCGCCGTGAGAATGGCGGTCCGCGAGATCAGGGTCGCCGTGCAACCACTGGAGAGTCGCACCATGTAGGGATAGTGGGCCCAGTTGGCTTCCGTGCCCCCGACGATCGATTCCTCCGGACTCGGGTTCGGCGATGGTGAGAACGCCTGGACCGGACTTGTAGTCGTCAAGATCGCGGCGAGGACGGCGGTGAGCGTCAACACCGGCCGCATCCACTTTCGCTGTAATCGCTTCACGACACTGTGGCGTTCCACGGTGTTCCAAAAATGGTTCCATTCGGCGTTCCAAACGCGCGGCGCCCCAGCTCCCGGGCCCGTGGGCCAGGAAGATGGGGCGCTCACTCATTCACCGTGGAGGGCGGATGTTCGGGCTCGGCACCGTGAGGACCGGTGCCGAACCCACCCTCGATACGCGTTACCTCCGGGTCGTCTAATCGGGGCAGTGGCGCGCGGACGGTCCGGAGTCGGGCTTCTGGTCGGTCTTGAGG
>NZ_BOOA01000207.1 GCF_016862995.1 Acrocarpospora phusangensis | reverse complement strand
CCGCGCCCGTGCCGAACTGCGCCTGGGCGAGCCGTCGGTAGCCGTTCGTCTTGTACGGCAGATCGACGATCTCCGACGTCTGCGGGAACTCCTCGGCCAGACCGACGATGCGGTCGGTGACCTCGGTCGCGTCCATGTAGTGGTCGACGAAGTCGGAGACGTAGTGCGGGCCCGGTGACTTGCGGGGGGCGCCCAGCCACTTGGTCACCGGTGCGGTAGCCGTACCGCCGCGGCTGCTGGTGATCGTGACCGTGGCCGGCTCCTGGTCGATCGCGAGCGGCGAGGAGAACCGGTGGTACATGTACTGACCGGCGTCGGTGAACCGGGACATGGTCGCCGTGCCGCCGCCGTCCCAGGTGGCGGTGAGGACGGTCTGCGCGTCGGTCGCGCTCGACTTCACCTCGACCGACAGGAAGCGCTGGTTGTCCACGCTGGTGAACCACTCCGCGCGGAGCACCGTCAGCCTGTCCACCTCGGCCTCGGCCAGGGCCGCCTCCGCCAGGGCCTGGGCCCGTTCGGCCTTGTTGGCGGCGAAGTCGCTCTCGTCGGAGATGACGCCACGGAGGTCGAAGCCCTGGTCCCGGAGGCGGTCGGCCTCGGCGGGGCTGAGGATGGCGTGCACCTCGATGCCGTCGTCCACGGGCTTCTTGTATTCGGCCAGGTCGACGCCCATTTCGGCGAGCCGGTCCACATCGGCCTGGTCCGGTACGACGATCCGGATCAGGGCGACGCCGTCCTGGTCGGTGGCGGGCAGCCGGTCGGGGGTCACTTCGCTCACCGGCGGGCTCGGGTCGGCGAGCACCGGGAGCGGGCTGACGGCGATCACCAGGGGTAATGCGAGCGCAACGGCTAAGCGGCGAGCTCTCACTGACGTTCCTCCATCTGCGCGCGGGCCAGGTGGGGGAGATGAGCCTGGCGGGACGCACGCAACTCGAGGGAAGTCTTTTGCAACGGTCCGATTTCCGTCAAGCAGCCCTTTTTACCGTTTAAGGTCTTTTTCGGTAACAGTCTTATTTCTAAGCATTTTTAGGGATATAACGCACGCCTGCGCCGGTGGAGCGGGGAAGCTCCACCGGCGCCGGGTGA
>NZ_BOOA01000206.1 GCF_016862995.1 Acrocarpospora phusangensis | reverse complement strand
AGGCCCAGGGCGAACACCAGCAGGCGCTCCTCGCCCGCCCGCCTGGCCGCCCATGGCGTGATCGCGCCGAACACGGCGAAACACAGGACGGGGAGTGTGGTGAGCAGGCCGGATACAAAACCGGGCATGTGCAGCGCGGAGCTGATCTCGTGCAGCACCGCGCCGACGCTGGTGACCGCGGTTCTCAGGTTGAGGGCGGCCAGCACCACTCCGAGCACCGTCAGCCAGCCCGCGGACCCCTCCCGCGCAAACCTACTCAACCCCGGCCCCCGAATCATGGGATGATTCCACCATTACCAACTATCTCACCACAAACCGACAGAACACCAAAGAACGCCCAGGTAGTCCAAGGTGAAGGAACTTTGAACAGGCCCATCCGGCTTCCTAGGCGTGGATTGCGTCCACGGGAGTTTTGGACTCGGGCGGCCCTTCGAGGAGTGGTGAGAACGCCCCGACGCCCTCACCCAACAGACCGCGACACCCAAGTACCGATGACCCCCGCGTCGGGACTCGACCTCCCGCCCGGCCGGGATCCGAACTCCCTGCCCGGCCGGGTGTCCCCGACAAGTCGGGACTCGGCGTTCTCATCGGGTCGGGACGAACCCGTGCTGGTGACCTGCGGGCCACCCGTGCGGCCCGGCGTCCTTGCCGGGCCGGGCCAACCCGTGCTGGTGGCCTGTGGGCTGCGCGTGTGGCCCGGTATCGTCGCCTGGCCGGGGCGGACTCTCGGGTTCTTCGGCGGTGACCGGGATCGGGGGCGGGGTGGGTGGGCGGTAGCCTTCTGGCCATGTCTCCTTGGGGTGGTCGGTGATGTCCGGCGCGTACTCGGGATGGATCATCGGTGGGGCGCTGGTGCTGGCGCTCGCCTGTCTCGTCACTGCCGCACGTGATCGTCCGATGGGGATCTGGCTGCTCGCTGGGTTGTGCGTTCTGGAGATCGCGCTGATCGTGCAGGCCGTGTTGGCCTTGACCGAGTTGGAGAGGGTGACCGAGCGGGCGACGTTCATCGGCTACCTGGCGGGCACCGTGGTTATTCCGCTGGTCGCGCTGTGGTGGGGGAAGGCGGAGCGGACCCGCTGGGGGCCCGGGGTCATCGCGGTC
>NZ_BOOA01000205.1 GCF_016862995.1 Acrocarpospora phusangensis | reverse complement strand
GGATGTTTGATTCGCATTCACGTGGCTATGCGTCGTTTCCGCTGACCAGGGCAGGCCACAGAGAATGTTCACGGTGGTGCTCAAATACCCGTGAGAGGCTGACGGGAGGGATGCGACTGGCTTTTGCCTGTTTGATCCTGTCTGGACCCGCGATGCCCTCCGGCGTCACCTCTGTCGGCTGACTATCGGGAGCAGTTCGCCAGTGTGACCCCTGTGGGAATGTGCCCGGACCATCGACCAGCGATACGCCCTGCACATGAGCGAACACCAAAAGTATCCCAGCGACCTATCCGACGCCCGCTGGCAACTCGTCGAACCCGTCCTGGCCACCTGGCGCGAGCGGCGCCTGGCCACCGCCCTGGGCATCGGCCGCAGACCCACCCACGACCTGCGCGCCGTCCTGAACGCGATCCTCTACGTCGACAGGACCGGCATCCCCTGGCGCTACCTGCCTCGCGACTACCCGCCCTGGGCCACCGTCTACTGGTACTTCGCCGCCTGGCGCGACGACGACGTCTTCACCCAGCTGGGCGGCCTGCTGCGTCGCCTGGTCCGCACCGCGGAAGGCCGCCACCCCGACCCCTCCGCCTGCGTCATCGACGCTCAGAGCGTCAAGACCTCCACCGACGTCCCCGCCGGCAGCCAGGGCGCAGACGCCGCCAAGAAGATCGTCGGCCGAAAACGCCACATCGTCACCGACACCCTCGGTCTGCTGCTCGCGGTCCTGGTCACCGCCGCCAGCGTGCAGGACTCCATCGCCGGCACCACCCTCATCGACCGCATCGCCATCGGGCACCCAACCATCTCCACGGCCTGGGCCGACGGAGGTTACCGCCACCACCTCGTCGAACACGCCGCCACCGTCGGCATCAACCTGCAAATCGTCCAACGCCCGCCCGCGACCAGAGGATTCACGCCGCTGCCCCGACGCTGGACCATCGAACGCACCTTCGGCTGGCTGATGTTCCACCGCCGTCTGGCCCGCGACTACGAAACCCTGCCCGCCAGCTCGGAGGCCATGATCCACCTGGCGATGATCGACAACATGTCCCGTCGCCTGACCGGCGAAAGCACTCCAACCTGGCGAAACGCATGAACCGCATAAGCCGGAACTCGCAGGATTAAACAACCTCT
>NZ_BOOA01000204.1 GCF_016862995.1 Acrocarpospora phusangensis | reverse complement strand
CTAGGAGCTGTTCGGAGTTCGGATCATGTGGTTGAGGTGAGGAGTTTCAGCCACATGATCGAGCCCCGGAGGTGAAGTCCGGCCTCGTAGCTTTCCGGGGCTTTGTCGTAGCGGGTGGCTAACCCACGCCAGGTCTTGATCTTCTGGAAGCAGCGTTCGACGGTGTTGCGCTGCTGGTAGCGCTCCGGATCGAAGCCGACGGGCCGACCGCCGGCTGAACCCTTCTTCTTCCGATTGGTGGCCTGATCGGTCTTTTCCGGGATGACCGCCGTGATCCGGCGGCGGCGCAGATAAGCACGGTTGGCCTTAGAGGAGTAGGCCTTGTCCGCGGCCACCGCCTCGGGGCGGGTCCGCGGCCGGCCCACCGGACCGGGGACGCGGATCTTGTCCAGGACGGTGATGAACCGCGGGCAGTCAGCGGCCTGCCCGGGCGTGAGCACCAAGACCAGCGGCAACCCGGCGGCATCGACCGCGGCATGGACCTTGCTGCTCAGCCCGCCCCGGGATCGGCCGAGCTCGGCCGCGGTCGCCCGGGCCTTGCGGCGTCGCCGAGTACCGGCACGATCCCGGCCCGGCGACGCATCCCCGCCGTCCGCATCCCCGCCGCCCACGCCGCCCCCGCCGTCGCCGCCGGTACCGTCGGTGCCGGGCCTGACCTGCGGCGCATCACCCGCAGTACCGGCGGCTGCTCCGGCAGCGGAGCCCCCTTTTCCTCGGTCAGCGCCTGCTCCAGCGCGTCCAGGGTCTCCCCGGCGATCGCCAGCCCGGACGACTCCTGATGCGCCCGCACGATCGTGGAGTCCACGCTGACCAACTCCAATCCGACCTGCCCGCGCGAGGCGGCCTCGGCGATCAGCGCGTCCATCAGCCCCTGGAACACCCCGGCCTTGGCCCAGCCGCTGAACCGGGAGTAGAGCGTGGACCAAGGCCCGTAGCGTTCCGGCACGTCACGCCAGCCGGACCCGGTGCGGAACCGCCACAAGATCCCGTTGAACTGATCACGCACCCGCCGTGGCAGCGGCCCGGTAGCCGCCACCGGCAGATGCGGCTCGATCAACGCCCATTCGGCATCGGTCACATCGAAACGCGCCACATCCGGGTTCTACCAGCCACGGCCAGCCCACCACCGGGCCTTACCAAGATCCGAACCCCGAACAGCTCCTAA
>NZ_BOOA01000203.1 GCF_016862995.1 Acrocarpospora phusangensis | reverse complement strand
GCTACAGAGGTTGAAAGGTTGAGGTCTCGCGGCGTGGTTGCGTGACCTCGACCAGGCCGGTGAGTATGCCGGTGGGATGCGATATCCGGATGGTGGTGGTCTGACCCCGGAGGCGCGCGCCAAGCGGGAACGGATCCGCTTGCAGGCCGCGGGGCTATTCGCTGCGGGTGTCACACCGGCGCAGGTGGCCAGGCGGCTACGCGTCTCGAGCAAGTCGGTCTACGCCTGGCGCCGGGCCTGGGAAGCAGGCGGTCAGGCCGCGCTGCTGTCCAAAGGGCCCAGCGGATCGGACTGCCGGCTGGACGAGCGGCAACTGGACCGGCTGCAACAGGAGCTGGACGCGGGGCCGGCCGCGCATGGCTGGAGTGAAGACCAGCGCTGGACGCTGGCGCGGGTGGCGGTGCTCATCAAGGAGTTATCCGGCCAGTCCTACACGCTGCGCGGGGTCTCCTATCTGCTGCACCGGCTGGGCTGGAGCCCGCAGGTGCCGCAGCGGCGCGCCGCCGAACGCGACGAGGAGGCCGTCGCCACCTGGATCAAGGAGGTCTGGCCGCTGGTGGAACAACGGCGCGGGACCAGGATGCGTGGATCTGCTTCCAAGACGAGGCAGGCCAATCGCTGAGGCCGCCCAAGGCCCGTACCTGGTCCCGCCGCGGACACACCCCGACCGTCACCGTCTCGGGCAAGGGCTCGGGCCGTGTCTCCCTGGCCGGGCTGGTGTGCCTCAAACCCGGGCAACGGACCCGCCTGATCTTCCGCATGCTGCTCTATCGAGGGCGCAAGAACGACAAGAAAGGGTTCCGTGAGGTGGATTACGCCCGTCTGTTAGATGCCGTGCATCAGCAGCTGGGTGGTCCGATCGTGCTGGTGTGGGACAACCTCACCCACCACAAGGACGCAAAGATGCGGAGCCTGATCGCCACCCGGCCATGGCTGACGGTGTTCTACCTGCCCTCCTACGCTCCGGAGCTGAACCCGGTCGAGACCGTGTGGTCCCACCTCAAACGCAGCCTGGGCAACCTGGCCGCCTGCAGCCTCGACGAACTCGCGAGCCTGATTCGCACGCGCCTGCGGCGGATGCAGTACCGTCCCGCTCTCGTGGACGCGTTCGTAGCCCACACCGGCTTGATCATCGACCGGGCTCCGCCATAAGACCCCGACCTTTCAAGCTCTGTA
>NZ_BOOA01000202.1 GCF_016862995.1 Acrocarpospora phusangensis | reverse complement strand
TCGGTGAAGATCTCCCACATCCGCGCCGGGGTGACCTCGCCGCCCTGCGCGTCCGTCCGCGCCTGCACCACCCGGGAGAACTCGATCTGCAGCCGGCGCGGCAGGTCGAGGTGGTGGTCGGCCTTCATGATGTACGCCACGCCGCCCTTGCCCGACTGGCTGTTGACCCGGATGACCGCCTCATACGTCCGGCCGATGTCCTTGGGGTCGATCGGCAGGTACGGCACCGCCCACGTGAACTCCGGCACGGGCACCCCGGCGGCGTCCGCGTCCCGCTCCAGGTGATCGAAGCCCTTCTTGATCGCGTCCTGGTGGGAGCCGGAGAAGGCGGTGTAGACCAGCTCACCGCCCCACGGGTGCCGTGGGTGCACGGGCAGCTGGTTGCAGTACTCGACCACCCGGCGGATCTCATCGATGTCGGAGATGTCGACCTCGGGGTCGATCCCCTGGGAGAACAGGTTCATGCCCAGGGTGATCAGGCAGACGTTGCCGGTGCGCTCGCCGTTGCCGAACAGGCAGCCCTCGATGCGGTCCGCGCCGGCCATGTACCCGAGTTCGGCGGCGGCCACGGCGGTGCCCCGATCGTTGTGCGGATGCAGCGACAGCACGATCGAGTCCCGGTAGGCCAGGTTCCGGTGCATCCACTCGATCTGGTCGGCGTACACGTTCGGGGTGGCCATCTCCACCGTGGCCGGCAGATTGATGATCACCTTGCGGTCGGGGGTGGGCTGCCACACCTCGTTGACGGCGTCGCAGACCTCCACCGCGTACTCCAGCTCGGTGCCGGTGAACGACTCCGGCGAGTACTGGAAGTAGATCTCGGTGTCGCCCATGTCGTCGGCGAGCTTCCGGCACAGCTTGGCGCCCTCGACGGCGATGGCGGTGATGCCGTCCTTGTCCTGCCCGAACACCACCCGCCGCTGCAACGTGGAGGTGGAGTTGTACAGGTGCACGATGGCCTGCCTGGCGCCCCGGATGGACTCGAAGGTCCGCTCGATCAGCTCGGCGCGGGCCTGGGTCAGCACCTGGATCACCACGTCATCGGGGATGCGGTCTTCCTCGATGATCTGGCGGATGAAGTCGAAGTCGGTCTGGGAGGCGGCCGGGAAGCCGACCTCGATCTCCTTGTAGCCCATCGTGACCAGCAGCTCGAACATCTTGAGCTTGCGGTGGGCGTCCATCGGGTCGATCAGGGCCTGGTTGCCGTCCCGCAGGTCCACGGCGCACCAGCGGGGCGCGCGGTCGATGACCTGATCAGGCCAGGTGCGGTCGGTCAG
>NZ_BOOA01000201.1 GCF_016862995.1 Acrocarpospora phusangensis | reverse complement strand
TTCCCTCCTAAGGAGCCCACAAGCCCGGGTGAATAACTCTGGCTGACAGCACACTTTGAAGGGCCCGGCCTCACGGCCGGGCCCTTCATCGTTGTCTGGGGAAGGTCCGGGCGTTGCCTGGGAGATGTCTGGGACGCGTCTGAGAGGCCCGTTAGACGCCCTGAGAGCCAGCTTGGTGCCATCGGAAAACTGTGATTTACGTCACACCCTCCGAGCCCCGCCGGCACCTCGAGTCACCGCGTGCTCCAACTCACCGGTGGTCAATCGAGTCAACCATCAGCACAAACATCGCCGTCGCATCACGGGTTGACTGACCACCCTGACTGATCACGGAATCATAACGGCCATCCCTGGGCCTTCCGGGCATTCCCAACGACTTCCTGTTCCCAAGATCCGCACTGTAAATTCCGGGCTATCCCTTTCCTGACGCATGGGACGCATGAGGCGTTCCACGACAGACCAAGGAGTTCCCCCATGAAGCGCACTCTCGCCTTCGGTGGCGTTGTCGCCACCGCCGGCCTCCTGGCCGCGGGCCTCGCCGCCCCCGCTCAGGCCGCTGGTGACGTGGTCGGCACCCCGCTGGCCACCACCGCCATTGCGGGCAAGAACATTGCCGCGTTCTGGTTCGCCGAGGGCGCGGCCAACCTGATCGCCGCCACGCCTTACGACGTGGAGACCAAGATCGTTGCCAAGCACATTTCGACCGGTGGCCCGGCTGCGGACAGCAAGCCCGGTGTCGTTCCGGCGATCGGCGACGAGAAGAAGTCCACCGCCAAGTCGAAGAACATCAACCTGCCCAAGACCTCGGGCAAGGTGTTCTTCCTCGGTGCGGACTACAAGCCGCACTGGTGCACCGCGACGTCGATCCAGGCTGCGTACAAGAACCTGGTTGCCACCGCCGGCTCCTGCGTCTACGACACGGAGTCCAACAAGTCCACGCTCGACCGCTGGGTGTTCGTCCCGGGTTACTACCAGGGCAAGACCCCGTGGGGCGTGTACGTCGGCAAGCAGGCCTTCACGCACTACGACTTCGACGTGTACGAGGACGGCGACCGCGACTACGCGTTCGTCACCGTGTACAACGGCCTCAAGCTGCCCCACGGCGGCTTCGCGGACATCAAGAAGCCCTCTGACATCGGCAGCTTCGCCGAGGTCACCAAGGCTGTGTACGACACGTACTCGCCGTGGGCTCGGTGGACGAAGGACGGCAAGTACTACGTCTGGAAGTGGATCGACGCTGGTCGTCTCGGCGACAACGTCGGTGGCCAGGGTCTGGCC
>NZ_BOOA01000200.1 GCF_016862995.1 Acrocarpospora phusangensis | reverse complement strand
GCCAAGGGACGCCAGCTCAAAGGCCGCTGGTTCGCCGCCGTCGATTTCGACGACAGCCGCTCGGTGGCGTGGGCCAGCCCGCGCGAGACCAACGACAAGCTGGCCAGCCGCAAGGCGGCCCTGACCTGGGCGCTTGAGCACCGGACGGGCGGTCAGGAATGAGAATCAGCGCGCCGCCGGACCGCTACGCCGCCGCGCTGGACGAGCTGGCCCTGATGGCCGTGCAGGCCAGCGACCCGGACCACTTCATCCTGCTGCGGGCGGCCATGCGCCGGATCATCGCCCAGGACCTCAAGGGATCCGGCGGCATGCCCGGAGTCAGGGGCACCATCCCCGACCACGCGGCCGCGGCCGCCGACGATCTGCTGCGCGCCGCCCGCGCCCGATGCTCCGTCGCGACCGGCCGAGGCCAGGGCGGCCAGGTCGACGACGCACACCCGGAGGCCGACCGCCTCGGCCAGCCCCGCCCGCACCCGGGCGAGCCCATCACCCCTGATCCCCGAGCCGCCGCACGGCTCGGCACGGAGGAGACATGAGCGTAATGATCGAGCAGGCCACCAGCCCTCTGGGGCTGGCGCGCCTGGACCCTGACCCGTGGCGTCCGCCTGGACGCCCGCCCCGGGTCGGCATCCTGCTGAACGGCCGTAACCAGGTCGCGTGGTACGACGACATCGCCGACCTGGACGCGCTGGAGACCGCCGCCCGCGAGGCGCGGGCGCTGCTGCTGCGCGCCCAGGAGGAGGACCGCCAGGCCGCGCAGGCCGTCATGCAGACCGCCATGGACGGACCCGCCGCGACGCCGGACGTTCCGGTGCCGCCCCCGGCCGAGCCCGCGACGAACCTCTTCGACGAGCTGGGCGGGGACGAGCCCGCGACGGCCCCGGTGGCCATGATCCGGCCGTACGTTCCCCAGCACCAGGCCCCGGCCGCGCCGCCGGCACCCCCCGAGCCGGTGACGCCCCCTTTCCCGGTCGGGCGGCCGCCGTACTGACCGGCCGCCACGCTCAGCCTGCCCCGTCCGGGCGCCTCGCCCGGCTCGTCGCCCGCTGGCGGGGGGCATGGCAGGACATGCCGCCCCGCGAGAACGCCTGGGGCTGACCGCTCAATCCCCCTGAACATCCCGGGCCCGTCTGTGGGGCCTGGCCCGGGATCCGGCCAGTCGCTGCGCTCTGCGGCTGGCCCATGGGCCGCACCCCGCGAGGGGTCGCACCGGGTGCGGCCCGCCCCCCACCTCCGCGGCCGCCACTGCGCGGCGGCCGCCGCCACGCATATGTAAGGAGTAAGCCGATGACAGCACGAGGCCGGT
>NZ_BOOA01000199.1 GCF_016862995.1 Acrocarpospora phusangensis | reverse complement strand
GTTGTCTGTTTGTTGTTTGTGAATTGCATAGTGGACGCGAGCATCTTTGTGGCCAAGTTTTTTAGGGCACACGGTGGATGCCTTGGCATCAGGAGCCGATGAAGGACGTGGGAGGCTGCGTTAAGCCTCGGGGAGTCGCCAACCAGACGTTGATCCGGGGATGTCCGAATGGGGAAACCTAGCACCAGTCATGTGGTGTTGCCTCCGCCTGAATGTATAGGGCGGTTGGTGGTAACGCGGGGAAGTGAAACATCTCAGTACCCGTAGGAAGAGAAAACAATAGTGATTCCGTGAGTAGTGGTGAGCGAAAGCGGATGAGGCCAAACCGTATGCGTGTGATAGCCGGCAGGTGTTGCGCATGTGGGGTTGTGGGACCCTCTTGTGGTTGCTGCCGTGACCACGAGCAGTAAGAAATCGTTCTGGTAGTCGAAAGCTCTGGGAAGGGCTGCCGTAGACCGTGAGAGCCGGGTAGGCGAAATCAGTTCGACTGTTTGAGGGGATCCCAAGTAGCACGGGGCTCGAGAAATCCTGTGTGAATCTGCCAGGACCACCTGGTAAGCCTAAATACTCCCTGGTGACCGATAGTGAACAAGTACCGTGAGGGAAAGGTGAAAAGCGCCCCGGTGAGGGGTCGTGAAATAGTACCTGAAACCGTGTGCCTACAAGCCGTAGGAGCGTACACAGGCTTGCCTGTGTGTGATGTGACTGCGTGCCTTTTGAAGAATGAGCCTGCGAGTTATGGTGTGTGGCGAGGTTAACCCGTGTGGGGGAGCCGTAGCGAAAGCGAGTCTGAATAGGGCGTTTGAGTCGCATGCTGTGGACCCGAAGCGGGGTGATCTACGCATGGGCAGGTTGAAGCGTGGGTAAGACTGCGTGGAGGACCGAACCCACCAGGGTTGAAAACCTGGGGGATGACCTGTGTGTAGGGGTGAAAGGCCAATCAAACTCCGTGATAGCTGGTTCTCCCCGAAATGCATTTAGGTGCAGCGTTGCGTGTTTCTTGCCGGAGGTAGGGCTCTGGATGGCTGATGGGCCCGACAAGGTTACTGACGTCAGCCAAACTTCGAATGCCGGTAAGTGAGAGCGTGGCAGTGAGACTGCGGGGGATAAGCTTCGTAGTCGAGAGGGAAACAGCCCAGATCACCGACTAAGGCCCCTAAGCGTGTGCTAAGTGGGAAAGGATGTGGAGTCGCAGAGACAACCAGGAGGTTGGCTTAGAAGCAGCCATCCTTGAAAGAGTGCGTAATAGCTCACTGGTCAAGTGATTCCGCGCCGATAATGTAGCGGGGCTCAAGTACACCGCCGAAGTCGTGGCA
>NZ_BOOA01000198.1 GCF_016862995.1 Acrocarpospora phusangensis | reverse complement strand
GGATTCGAGAGGCTGGCAAGTGAGGGAGCCCCTGGATCCGCCGGATTCGGTGGAAGGGCGGACGACAGCTCGAGGAGCCTCATGGATGCGGAGCGGCGAATGGAGCACGTGGCACTGGGCGTTCTCGCGTCTGAAGGGCGAACGGAGGACACCGCGACTGGCGTTGTGCTCGGCGAGCGGATGGAGGACGCTGCGGCGGGCTTCGTAACCGAAGGGCGGGTGAATGGCGGTGAGGCGGGCCATTTGTCGGCTGCGCGGGTCGATGATGGCCTGATGGGTTCTCGGGTGTCTGGGGGGCGGGCGGCGCTGCGGTTGCTCGGGTCGGAGGTCGGACTGACCTTCCGGAGGCCGCGGAACCTGGCGTTGCTGGCGGTGCTCGCGATCGTGCCGGTGCTGATCGGGCTGGGGATCCGGGTGGCCGGGGGTGACGCCGGGCCCATCGGGCAGGTGGCGGGGAACGGGCTGGTGCTTACGTTCGCGGCGTTCTTCCTGATGCTGCCCCTGGTGCTGCCGCTGGCGGTCGGGGTGGTCGCGGGGGACTCGATCGCGGGAGAGGCGAGTCTGGGGACGCTCCGCTATCTGCTCACGGCGCCCGCCGGTCGCACGCGGCTGCTGGCGCTGAAATACGTGAACATCGTCGTGTTCGCGGTCGTGGCCTGCCTGCTGGTGGCCGTGTCCGCGCTGGTCACGGGGCTGGTGTTGTTCCCGGTCGGGCCGGTGACGCTGCTCTCTGGAACTACCATCCCGCTCGCCGAAGGACTGCTGCGGATCGGTCTTGTGGCGCTGTACGCGGCTGCGGGCATGGCGGCCCTGGGGGCGCTCGCGCTGGCGATCTCCACCCTGACCGAGGCCCCCATCGGAGCCATCGCGGCCACCCTGGTGCTGGTCGTCGTGGCGCAGGTGCTCGAGGCGATTCCGCAGCTCGCGGTGATCGAGCCCTACCTGCTGACGTCGTGGTGGAGCGGGTTCGACGGCGCTCTGCGCGATCCGATCGCCACCGATCACATGGCGCAGGGGTTGTTGGTCTTCGGGGCGTACATCCTGGTGTTCGGCTCGATCGCCTGGGCGCGGTTCACCAGCCGTGACGTCACCGCCTGAACCAGCCGACTCAGAAAGCCTGACGGAATGACCCCAGGCTCCGGCCTCTCGCCGATATCCGGCGCCGTTAACGCAGGTGACGCTGCTCGCCGCACCGGCGCCAAGAAGCGACCGGCTTCATTCTGTCAGGGTCATTAGACAGTCCGGCGATCAGCTGACGGGCTGACCTGGCCGATCGGCTGGACAAGTCGCCCGACGGGTCGATCGGACGAGGAAGCTCCACAAAGAAGCTGCTCAAAGGTCGGCCGGCTCACCGGTCAGCAACCAGTCGATGGGGCCCTGACCGACCGGCCGTGGCCGCGCGGGGAGCGCGGCCACGGCC
>NZ_BOOA01000197.1 GCF_016862995.1 Acrocarpospora phusangensis | reverse complement strand
GAGCAATGCTTGAGATCTGTGGATCTGCGGGGAAGGGGGTGTACCTTCCCGATGATCATGTCAATCCTCAAGCATGACCGACGCGCCAACGCCGGTCGGGAAGGCACACCCGTTGCTCACCGTAGTCCCTGACCCCGCCGACGGCGACCACACGCCCGGCGGCTCCTGCTCGTCCTCGCTGATCGACGAGATCGTCCGCGAAGGCGCCCGCCGGATGCTCGCCGAAGCATTGAAGGCCGAGGTGGACGCCTACATCGCCGCCTTCGTCGGCGAACGTGACGAACACGGCCGCCGCCTGGTCGTGCGCAACGGCTCCCACCAGAGCCGCGAGATCCTCACCGCGGCCGGCGCGATCGAGGTCACCGCCCCCCGCGTCAACGACAAGCGCATCGACGCCGAGACCGGCGAGCGTCGGCGGTTCTCCTCGGCGATCCTGCCGCCCTGGGCGCGCAAGACCCCGAAGATCACCGAAGTACTTCCTCTGCTCTACCTGCACGGCCTGTCCAGCGGAGACTTCGTGCCCGCCCTCGGCCAGTTCCTCGGCTCCACCGCGGGCCTGTCCGCACCGGTGATCACCAAGCTGACCGAGCAATGGAAGGCCGACCAGCGCACTTTCGCCGCCCGCGACCTGTCCGGCGTCGACTACGTCTACCTCTGGGCCGACGGAGTCCACGTCAACATCCGCCTGGAAGAGCACAAGCTCTGCCTGCTGGTGATGATCGGAGTCCGCGCCGACGGCCGCAAGGAGCTCATCGCCCTGGCCGACGGCTACCGCGAGTCCACCGAGTCCTGGGCCGACCTGCTCCGCGACTGCAAGCGGCGCGGAATGAACGCGCCGATCCTGGCGGTCGGCGATGGCGCGCTCGGGTTCTGGGCTGCGTTACGTGAGGTGTTTCCGCAGGCCAGAGAGCAGAGATGCTGGTTTCACAAAATTGCCAACGTGCTGGGGGCGCTCCCGAGGTCGGCGCACCCCGCCGCGAAGAAGGCCCTGGCCGAGATCTGGAACGCCGAGAACAAGGAGCACGCCCAGAACGCGGTGAAGGACTTCCGCAACACCTACGGCGCCAAATATCCCAAGGCCGTGGCCAAAGTGGCCGATGACCTCGACGAGCTGCTCGCCTTCTACGATTACCCGGCCGACCACTGGGTGCATCTGCGCACGACCAACCCGATCGAATCGACCTTCGCGACCGTCAGGCACCGGACCAAGGTCACCAAGGGTCCCGGCTCGCGGGCCGCCGGGCTGGCCATGGCCTTCAAACTGATCGAATCCGCTCAGACTCGCTGGCGTGCGGTCAACGCCCCCCACCTGGTCGCACTGGTCCGCGCCGGAGCGAGATTCGTCAACGGCAAGCTCGTCGAACGACCCGACGACGCTCCCACCGAGGACCCCTCCTCGATAGCTGCCTGAAGTTCTTGATCCACAGATATTGACTATTGCTCG
>NZ_BOOA01000196.1 GCF_016862995.1 Acrocarpospora phusangensis | reverse complement strand
AGCGTGTTCCACGCAGTGCCGAGACCGACCAGAGGAGCGACCGACGGGTTCCCGGGAGTGCTGGTGTTACGCCAGACGAAGAGCTTGTCGGGGTCTTGGGTGCCGAGGATGTCGGTCCTGCCGTCGCCGTCGTAGTCGGCCAGCCAGTACTTCGTGATCGTGCGCCAGCCGGTCGAGACGAGCTTGCTCTGACCGCGAGAGGGGCTGCCCGAGGAGCTGGTGTTCGGGATGAACCACAGGTCGTCGCCGGTCTGGCCGAGGCCGAGGACGTCGGGTTTCCCGTCGCCGTCGAAGTCGGTCACCCGGCCGCCCTGCGGGTCGACCAGCGCGCGCGGCGGGTCGCGCCGGACCAGCGCGTCGAGGTCGGCCTGGCTGCCGTTGAAGACGTTCAGCGTGACGTTCGTGGTCGGCACCCCGGGCACGCTGCCGACGTCGGCGTACTGCCACATGAGCCAGGTCGGCCAGCCCGAGGGCACTGACGGGAGAGTGCGGCCGGAGGTGTAGTCGGCGACCTGGAGGCCGTAGGAGCCGAAGGCCGTGGTGTTGCCCATGCAGCTCGACATGAAGCCGCGCGACGTGTAGATCCACGGCTTCACCCCGAACGCGGACTGCACCCGGTCGAGGAACTGCTGAACGAACGAGACGGTCGTGTACGGCGGGCACGAGCTGGTGCCGTCGTCGGTCCACTCCAGGTCGAGGATCGGCGGTAGTTCGTTCGCCCGGGTCCCGGTGTACCCGGCGTTCCGCAGGGCGCTGACGAAGAAGTCGGCCTGCGCGGCCACGTTGGAGCTGGTGCCGGTCAGGTAGTGGTAGGGCGCGGTCGGGATGCCCTGGCCGAGCGCCCCGGCCAGGTCGGCGGCGAAGTAGGAGTTGGTCTTGTTGGTGCCCCGGGTGGCCTTGAGGGTGGCGAAGGCGATGCCCGACTGGCGGATCTGTGCCCAGTTCACGGCCGCCCCGTTGGGGTGCTGGTATTCGGTGACGTCGACGCCCCGTACGGGGAACCGGCTCGGGTCGGGGTTGGCGGAGGCTGCGGCGGCGGGCTGGGCGAGAGCGGTGGCGAGGCCGGCGGCGGCCAGTGCGAGGACGACGAAGCGGCGGAGAGCGGACACGGTGATGCCAGACACGGTGACTCCAGAAGGCGAAGGGGGCCGCCCGCGAGGGGCGGCCCGGGAGGGGGTTACTGGGCGGTGGGGATGTGGCTGATCGTGCTCCAGGCGGTGCCGAGGCTGGTCAGGGCGGTGAAGCCGGGGGTGCCGCCGGAGTGGGTGCCGCGCCAGGTGAACATCTGGTCGTCGCCCTGGACGCCCAGCAGGTCGGTCTTGCCGTCGCCGTCGTAGTCGGCGACCAGGTAGCTGGTGATGGAGGCCCAGCCGGTGCTCATCGGGATGCTCTGGCCGCGGGAGAGGGTGGTGCCGCTGGTGGTGTTCGGAATGACCCAGAGCTGGTCGGCGCTCCCGGCGGTCCAGCCGGCGATGTCGACCTTGCCGTCACCGGTGAAGTCGCCCAGCACGAGCTTGGTCAACGTGTTCCAGCCATTGCCCAGGTTGGCCAGCGGCGCGAAGGAGGGGACGCCGCCGGTGGC
>NZ_BOOA01000194.1 GCF_016862995.1 Acrocarpospora phusangensis | reverse complement strand
AGCGCCTAACAGTCCCCCTGTCCCTTCCGGTGACGCCACACCGGCGTGAAAATTGGGGCGGGTTGCCCGCCGACGCCGGACATACATTCTGGGCCGGATGAGCTCGTCTAACAGTCTGGCGCCGGGGCCCGACCTTGATGGGTCACGCACTGTTGCTTCGAGCACGCCGGTCAGAATGTTCGGTTCCCGACCGAGGCCCCCGGGCAGCCCGCCGTCCACCCCCCAGATCTTGGACAGGAGAGCGATCACCTGTGGTGATGCGAGAACCCCAGGAGGTTCCGGACGAGGAGCATGAGCAACTCCTTGACCGGGTGGCCGCGATCGATGTGGCCAAAGCCTCCGGCACGGTATGCACCCGGGTTCCGCGCGAGCACCAGGCCGGTCGGCGGCTGACCAGGGTGTGGGACGTGGACGCCACCGTGAACGCGGTCACCGAGCTGGGCGATCACCTGGTGTGCCAGGGGATCGAGAAGGTCACCGTCGAATCGACCGGCGACTACTGGCGGATCTGGTACTACGTGCTGGAAGCGCGTGGCCTGCAGGTGCAGCTGGTCAATGCCAGGGACGTGAAGAACCTGCCCGGCCGGTCGAAAACCGACAAGCTGGATGCGGTCTGGCTGGCCAAGCTGACAGAGAAAGGCCTGCTGCGGCCCTCGTTCGTCCCGCCGCGGGAGATCCGGACGCTGCGGGACTACACCCGCATGCGGGCCGATCTGATCCAGGAAAGGACCCGGCACTGGCAGCGGATGGAGAAACTGCTGGAGGACTCGCTGATCAAGATGTCCTCGGTGGCCAGCACGCTGACGACCGCCTCGGCACGGGACATGATCGAGGCGCTGATCGCCGGCGAGCGCAACCCGAGGGTGCTGGCGGAGCTGGCCCGGGGCAGGATGCGTGTCAAGATCCCCGCGCTGGTGGAGGCATTGACCGGCCGGTTCGACGATCACCACGCCGAACTCGCCGCGATGCTGCTGGCGCAGATCGATGGCCTGCAAGCCTCGATCCTCACGCTCACCGATCGGATCCAGGCGCTGCTTGAGCAACTGCCCGCCGCGCAGGCGGCAGATGGCCATGACGATCACGGACCGGGCGGGGATATCGGGGTCCCGGCAGCCGTCCGGCAGTCCGCGAGCGCGGTGGAACGTCTTGACGAGATCCCCGGTATCAGCCCGGAGATCGCTCAGGTCGTCATCGCCGAGATCGGGCTGGACATGACCCGCTTCGCCACCGCCGGCCACCTGACCTCCTGGGCCAGACTGTCTCCCCGCACCGTTCAGTCGGGGTCCAAGAGCCGGGGAGGGATGACCGGAAAGGGTAATCCCTACCTGAAGGGCGTATTGGGAACAGCTGCGGCGGTGGCGGCCAAGACCGACACCTTCCTTGGTGAACGTTACCGGCGGATCGTCAAACGCCGTGGCAAGCTCAAGGCCATGGTGGCCGTGGCCCGTTCGATCCTGGTCATCATCTGGCATCTGCTGGCCGATCCAGCCGCCCGCTACCAAGACCTGGGGGCGGACTACCACATCAGGATCGACCGGGATAAGAAGACCCGCGGTCATGTCCGGCAGCTCCGAGCGCTCGGTTTCACCGTTTCCCTTACCCCCACGACCTGATCTCGATCACGCCGACCAGGCCCGGACCGGCGATACCAGTCCGGGTTCGCTGCGGCGCGCCCAGCTGAGGTGGTCATTTTCCGGTCAGAATG
>NZ_BOOA01000193.1 GCF_016862995.1 Acrocarpospora phusangensis | reverse complement strand
CGAGGTCATAGCTGCTCCTGTTCTGCACGGGGATTTACGGGGATGTACGGGGACGGCGCCCGCGACGGACGGTCCGGAGGGACCTCACCGTCCCCGTGATTGGCACTCTCCAGGCGCGAGTGCCAGGAATCTCTTGCAGTCTACGCACAACTTGCGCGTCACGCACATACTGCGGTGTACGCAAAGTCGGATAGGATCGGCCCATGGACGACGACGCGATGGACCTCAGGGCACGCAACAAGCAGGCCACCCGGGACGCGATCGGCCAGGCCGCGCTCCGGCTGGCCATCGAGAACGGGCCGCACGGGCTGGCTCTCGTCCGCGTCCACGACATCGCCACGGCCGCGGGCGTCTCCCCGCGCACCTACAACAACTACTTCTCCAGCCGGGAGGAGGCGATCTGCTCCTTCCAGACCGACCAGTCCCGACGCGCGGGGCAGGCGCTGCGCTCCCGGCCGGCCGACGAACCCCTCGGCCGGGCCGTCATCGCCGCCATGATCGAGCTCTACACGAACCCGGAGCCCGACAAGGCCGGCCTGCGCATGATCATGATGACGCCCGAACTGGAGGGTGAGGCCCTCAAGTCGTTCACGATGGCGGAGGGGCCGCTCGCCGAGGCGATCGCGGCCCGCACCGGCACCGACCCCGGGCGCGACCTGTATCCCGCCGTCACGGCCGCCGCCGTCACCGGCGCCGTCCGCGTGGCGGGACGCCACTGGCTCGCACCCGGCAACACCGAGTCCTTCGCCGCCGTACTGGGCCGCAGCCTGTCCTGCGTTTTCACCTGAAAGTCGCTATCCATCGGTAAGCTGGGCGCGTGCCCGAGTCCGATTTCTGCCCTCGTTACCAGGAGGCCGTCGAGATGGTCGGCCGCCGGTGGGCCGGGGTGATCCTGCGTGAGTTGCTCCGGGGAACCACGCGGTTCCGGCAGATCGGCGACGCCATTCCCGGCATCACCGACAAGCTGCTCTCGGAACGGCTCAAGCGCTTCGAGAGCGAGGGCATCGTCGAACGTTCCGTCATCCCGACGACCCCGGTGACCATCGAGTACCGGCTCACGGAGAAGGGCCGCGCGCTGGAGGCGGCCGTCCGGGAGCTCTCCGCCTGGGCCGAGACCTGGCTCCCCGCCCGCTGATCCGGCGCGCCGCTCAGTCCGCCGCCGCCAGTTCCCGTTCGACCCGCTCGGTACGGCTCACGCCGCGCGGACGCAGTCCGTACCAGACGAGGACGACGCTGAGGAGTGTCACGGCGACGTTCACGGTCAGGGCGAGGCGGATGCCGGTCAGTTCCCCGCTCTGGGCCGCGGCGAGCGAGCTGAGGATCGGGATGCCGACGGTGACGGCCACCTGCTGGGTCATCGAGGTCAGTCCCGTGGCCAGGCCCTGCTCTTCGTCGGGCAGACCGGACGTTCCGGTCACCGTGTACGCAACAATGCTGGTCACGTGGCCGAAGAAGCCGATGAACAGCGCCGGGATCAGGATCGCGAGGGCCGTCCGGTCGGTGCCGAGGAACACCAGTGGGAGGGTGGCCAGGCCCTGGACGGTGAGGCCCGCGGCCAGGACGTTGCGGCTGCCGAAGCGGCCGATGAAGCGCCCGGCGATCACCCCGGCGGCCACGGCGGCCAGGCCGGGAACGCCGAAGACCAGGCCGGTGACCAGCGGGGAGAAGCCCAGGACGCGCTGCAGGTAGAGCGTCATCAGGAAGATCATCGCGGTCTCCATGGCGAAG
>NZ_BOOA01000192.1 GCF_016862995.1 Acrocarpospora phusangensis | reverse complement strand
TGGGTAGGGGAGCGTCGTGTCGCCGGTGAAGCGGCGGAGTGATCCAGTTGTGGAGGCGGCACGAGTGAGAATGCAGGCATGAGTAGCGATTCAGAAGTGGGAAACTTCTGCGCCGGATGACCAAGGGTTCCTGGGCTAGGCTAATCCGCCCAGGGTAAGTCGGGACCTAAGGCGAGGCCGACAGGCGTAGTCGATGGACAACGGGTTGATATTCCCGTACCCGCTGTGATGCGCCCATATCGAGGCCAGTGATACTAAGAGTCCTAGCGATGCGGTGGTCTTCGGACTGTTGCGGAGTGAACGCTCGGCCTGATCTGGTAGTAGGTAAGCGATGGGGTGACGCAGGAAGGTAGCCCATCCCGGGCGATGGTTGTTCCCGGGGTAAGCATGTAGGACGGGGTGTAGGCAAATCCGCACTCCAAGTGTCTGAGGTGTGATGCCGAGCCGATTGTGGCGAAGTGGGTGATCCTATGCTGCCGAGAAAAGCCTCTAGTGAGTGTTGCGGCGGCCCGTACCCTAAACCGACTCAGGTGGTCAGGTAGAGAATACTGAGGCGTTCGGGTGAACTGTGGTTAAGGAACTCGGCAAATTGCCCCCGTAACTTCGGGAGAAGGGGGGCCTCTGCTGGTGATGGGACTTGCTTCTTGAGCTGGTGGGGGTCGCAGAGGCCAGGGGGAAGCGACTGTTTACTAAAAACACAGGTCCGTGCTAAGTCGTAAGACGATGTATACGGACTGACGCCTGCCCGGTGCCGGAACGTTAAGGGGACCGGTTAGCTGCCGTGAGGTGGCGAAGCTGAGAACTTAAGCGCCGGTAAACGGCGGTGGTAACTATAACCATCCTAAGGTAGCGAAATTCCTTGTCGGGTAAGTTCCGACCTGCACGAATGGCGTAACGACTTCCCCGCTGTCTCAACCGCAGACCCGGTGAAATTGCACTACGAGTAAAGATGCTCGTTACGCGCAGCAGGACGGAAAGACCCCGGGACCTTCACTACAGCTTGACATTGGTGTTTGGGACGGCTTGTGTAGGATAGGTGGGAGACTGGGAAGCTGTCACGCTAGTGATGGTGGAGTCATTGGTGAAATACCACTCTGGTCGTTTTGGATGTCTAACCCGCGCCCGTGGATCCGGGTGGGGGACAGTGTCTGGTGGGTAGTTTAACTGGGGCGGTTGCCTCCTAAAGGGTAACGGAGGCGCCCAAAGGTTCCCTCAGCCTGGTTGGCAATCAGGTTTCGAGTGTAAGTGCACAAGGGAGCTTGACTGTGAGACTGACGGGTCGAGCAGGAGCGAAAGCTGGGACTAGTGATCCGGCACCGACGTGTGGAAGTGGTGTCGCTCAACGGCTAAAAGGTACCCCGGGGATAACAGGCTGATCTTCCCCAAGAGTCCATATCGACGGGATGGTTTGGCACCTCGATGTCGGCTCGTCGCATCCTGGGGCTGGAGTAGGTCCCAAGGGTTGGGCTGTTCGCCCATTAAAGCGGTACGCGAGCTGGGTTTAGAACGTCGCGAGACAGTTCGGTCCCTATCCGCTGCGCGCGCAGGAGACTTGAGAGAGGCTGTCCCTAGTACGAGAGGACCGGGACGGACGAACCTCTGGTGTGCCAGTTGTTCTGCCAAGGGCATGGCTGGTTGGCTACGTTCGGAAGGGATAACCGCTGAAAGCATCTAAGCGGGAAGCTCGTCTCGAGATGAGGTCTCCCACCCCGTTTGGGGGTAAGGCTCCCGGGAGATGACCGGGTTGATAGGCCGGGTGTGGAAGCGCGGTAACGTGTGGAGCTGACCGGTACTAATAGGCCGAGGACTTGACCATAA
>NZ_BOOA01000191.1 GCF_016862995.1 Acrocarpospora phusangensis | reverse complement strand
AACCACCCCCGTCGAAGGGCGAGTCGGAGCAGCCGCCGCCTTCGAAGGGCGAGTCGGAGCAACCGCCACCGTCGAAGGGCGAGTCGGAGCAACCACCCCCATCGAAGGGCGAGTCCGAGCAGCCCCCGCCCTCGAAGGGTGAGTCGGAGCAGCCGCCGCCCTCTAAAGGCGAGTCCGAGCAGCCGCCTCCGTCAAAGGGGGAGACCGAGCAGCCGCCGCCTTCGAAGGACGAGGGAGAGCCGCCATGCAAGGACGAGCCTGGTCAGCCGCCATCTAAGGGCGAGTCGGAGCAGCCGCCACCGTCTAAGGGTGAGTCGGAACAACCTCCGCCTTCCAAGGGTGAGTCGGAGCAGCCGCCGCCCTCGAAGGGTGAGGATGAGAGGTCCGGGGAGCCCAAGCAGCCCTGTGACGATGATGTGCAGGATTCGCTGCGGAAGGATCACCGGGACGACATCGATCAGACCGGTGGCCGTCAGGTGATCATTGTGGACGGGACGAAGGTCGTCTCCACGCCCCTCAACCAGCCGTCGGACGAGTATCTGGCCTGGTTGAGCGAGCACATGCAGGAGATTCAGCCCGTCGACAATCCAGCCGGGCTGGACGGTGTGTACATCACCGCCAATGGCGACGGGCCGCAGCCCAACGGCCCAGCCGGTCTGGTGCAGCCGATGGAACCGACGGTTCCCTTCGCCCCGCCCCAGCCAGGGCTGGCCCCCGGCGACCCGTTGGGCGAGTACATCGGCACCCCAGCCGACAACCTCACCGAAGAGCCCCCGCTCTCCTCATCCGGAGCCAACCCGTCCGGATCCGGCGACAGCTCAGGTGCAAGCAACCCCTACGGAACGGCCAATCCAAACGGAACCGCCAACCCCTTCGGGAGCGACAACGCGTCCGGCTCGGCCAGTGCTTATGGGAACGACAACCCGTCGGGGTCGGCTGGCGCTTACGGGAACGACAACGCGTCCGGATCGGCCAATGATTACGGGAGCGGCAATCCGTCTGGGTCGGCTGGCGCTTACGGGAACGACTACCCGTCCGGGTCGGCCGGAAGTGACAACTCGTCCGGGTCGGCCAACTCCGCGAGATTCGCCAATCCGGATCCCACGCCTGGCGGCAACGGAGGCATTCCGACCGAGAACCTCCCCGGAGAGCCCCCGCTCTCGTCTTCCGGATCGTCCGGATCTCCCGACATCATCGGCCCCACCCCACCGTTGGGCCAGGGCGAACCTTCAGCCATCGGAGCAGGCGGCGACATCCCCGCCCAGAACCCCGGCCCTTCGCAGGACACCCCGAACCAGAACCCCGGCCCCGCCCAGGATTCCCCGGCTCAGGATTCGCCGCGCGGCCAGGACCTGCGCCCCGGCGATGACCCCTCGCGAGCCCAGGAACGTCCACCGTCCCAGGACTACCCACGCGATCAAGACTCCCCATCCGGCCAGAATCGCCCGGCCGGCGACGACTGCCCGAGCCCAGGAAATTCCGAGAACAACCCCGGAAGCTCCGAGAACAGGCCTGGGAACTCCGAGAACAGGCCAGGAGCCACCGAGAATCGGCCAGGAAGCCCCGAAAGTCGTTCCGGCGGCTACGAGGGCGCGACCTCAGGAAGCTACACGCTGGCGTCGAACTCCTCGGAAACAGTCATCGACCCGCGTGCCCTCGCGGCGCAACAGCCGGGCGACGTACTCTCCGCCCCCGCGAACCAACTGGACGACGAAGCCCTACGAGCCCTGATCGCCCTTCACGAGAACATAGGCCCAATGGACATGCCGAACATGTCCGGCAACTCCGACTGGGCAGGTTCCCTAGACCCCGAGCCGATGCTGCTGATCGGCAACGGAGAAGAGATCGATCCGCGTGCGTTGGCGGCGCAGCAGCCAGGGGACGTGCTCTCAG
>NZ_BOOA01000190.1 GCF_016862995.1 Acrocarpospora phusangensis | reverse complement strand
AAACCAACCTTCTTAGAGGGAGCAGCACAGCACCCGTGCGCGGCTTCGGTTGCGCCAGGCTGCCGCCTGCTCCCGCTAGTTGCCTGGGTCCGAAGCCTGTCAGGCGGGACCGGTCAAGGGCAGCCTTGCGTGTACATGTCCCCGGTGACCTTCCGCCCCACGGCTGTTGCCCCTACCTGTCTGGCCGTCCTTGAGGGGGACTCGCTGACCCCGGACAATCGGGCGGCGGGTGCAGGGGTATGGCGAGATTCGTCGTGCTGGGATGGGATGCGAGGCGAAGCGGGGCAACGCGTCACGGCGCGATCCAACCGGGCACGGGAAATAATCCACGACCAGCAAGCAGCCGGCGGTTGCGGTTGGCGCTGGTTTGCGTTGGACGTTCCGGGAGTTGGCCGTGCCTACATCGTCTCGTCCGGCAGCGGGTCTTGCCGTGCCTGTTGTCGGCGCCACCGGCGTCGTTGGTTCAGCTGGTCGTAAATGATTTTCACGCTGCTGGGGAAAAGGCTGGTGGCCAGGCCGACGGCAACGCCGGAGGCAAACAAGTAGGACTGCCCGCGGGCTTCCTCATCTAGGTCGGTCAAGCTGGCGTTGACGCGGGCGGTCTCGTCACCTGGGAATTGCCAGCCGAGGACCGCGTCGCCCGAGACAGGGCGTGTCGCGAAGTCCAGTCTGGGGTTGGAGAACGCGGGTACGACATTGATCGTGGTTTTCTGGCGGCGATTGTGTCGCTGATCCGCATCGGTGAGGCCGTAGTCGGATCGGCAGGTCGGAAGGCCCGCGTTGAGCCATTGCTCGCGACTGAAAGACGTGGCTGCTGCCGGGTCGCTCAAAGCTGGGCAGCGGGCCACTTGGTGGAGGCGTTTGGTGCGTATCGCGGTTCTTGCATTGTCGGAGCTGAAGACCGGATGAGCCAGCGCGCCACCGGTAATGACCATTGTGTTTCCGGCGGTGACCGGCTCTTTGGCGACATCGTAGGTGTATCGGATAGTGGCGGGGCCTGGCGCATTCTCACCTTCGCCGCTGAGGGCCCGCTGACTATTCAAGGGCCAGAAGAGCCGGTCGTCATACCTGCCGATGGTGGCCTCGTCTATGTCAAACGCCTTCTCGCCGGGGAAGCTGCTCTGGGTGAGCCGGGCGTCGCCTCGAAAACCAGCGACGATCACGAACGGTGATCGGTGCGTGGTAGTGAACCTGATCTCGATCAGAATGGAGTCCGCCGCCAGGGGTGGTAGAGGGCTGTATGGGGAGCCCTTCTGGGAGTAGGAGATCAAGGTATCGAATTCAACGTCGGGCGGCGCATATAAGACCACCCCTCCTGCCTGCTCGGGAGGCTTGTTCGGCACGCCGGGAACGCCACGTTCGTAGCCCACCCATGCCACACCGGCGAGGCTCGCGGAAAGCAGCAGCAGTAAGAGTCCGCCGATCATTGGCAGGCTGCCGGGCTTCGCGTCTTCAGCTTGAGACATACATGGAAGATATGGACTCGCAGAAGGCGCCGTCGACGTTCTGACCTCTTACGTTCTAGACGTCCCGGAGCCACGGGGATGTGGGCCCTGTGCCACTTGGCGCCCGAGACAGCACACGCGGCCATCGCTGGGCCGCTCCACTCCCGAATGACGACAGGGCGGACCGTACGATGGTGCGCTCGCTTGAGGCGCTTCTGCCGGCTGCTGGGATGTCCATGGTCTACGTGCCGGAGATGCGCGCGGGCCGTGAGGGTGCTGCGGCCTGTCCGGGTCTGGTGTTCATGTTGCAGGGCGGGGATGAGCCGCGACTGCTGACGACGAGCACAGCAGGGCAAGCGGCGGCGATCCGGGCGTATCGGGATCGCCGCTGGCGGCTGGGGGTGAGACTGCCTCCGGCCTCGGCTCCCGACCGGCAATCGCCGCGCCGTAGGTCGTATGTCCCCGG
>NZ_BOOA01000189.1 GCF_016862995.1 Acrocarpospora phusangensis | reverse complement strand
CGTACACCCAGGTCTGAACCTTGACGCCATCAGCGGTCGCGCCGACACCACCGCTGACATCCCACACCTGAGCAGGCGCGTTACGCCCGACCACCTGGTAGAAACCGTCGCTCGTCGACCGGAACTGCCACTGCTGGTTGTTCTGCGCCGACCCGCACGTCCACTGCTGCACCGCAGTCCCGTTCCCGGTCCCCCAACCCGCGGCGTCCACACACTTGCCGCTGTTGACATTGACCACCTGATACCAGGCACTCGCGTCAATCGGCCCACCCGGAGACGGCGAAGGCGACGGCGACGGGTTGGTGCCGCCCGCACCCCACGTGAAGGTGCCCACGGCACCTCCGGGCAGGGAGTACGTCACCGTCATGTTGTTGTACGAGATCCCGAAGGTCCGGTTGTCGCCGCTGATGTTGTGGACGACCAGGGCGTACGTGCCGTCGGGGTTCCTGAAGGCGACGTTGTGCAGATCTCCCGCGTTGTTGCTGCCGACGCGTACGGCTCCGGGCTTCACGAACCTGCTCAGGTGCCCGATGGTGTAGTACTCGGCGTTGCGCGTGACGGTGGAACCGTCGATGGCGACCACGCCGGTGCACATGCCGGCTGGGTTGTTGCCGCAGCCGCCGTTGACCGGACCGCCCTGGGAGTTCAGGGCGAGGTTCCAGTTGATGACGCCTTTCGCCCAGTTGCGTACCGAGGCGATGAAGATGTTGCGGGCGTGCCATTTGAGGGTGTCGGAGAAGTAGGTGGCGAACGAGTCGTTGACGCCGTGCCAGCCCGAGCCCTCGGTGAACCAGATGTCCTTGGCGGGGAAGGCGTTGTGCAGGTCGTTCTGCCGGCCCGCGTCCCCGGCGTAGTGGTGGTAGCCGGTGCCGGCGATCCACTGGGCGGCCGAACTCCGCAGCGCGTCGTAGGGATAGTCGGGTTCGGCGGGTACGCCCAGCCGGGCCGCGTCGGCGGCGTCGTCCGGATGCTGGGTCCAGTTGTGGTCGTACGAGATGATCTTCACTCGGCTCAGGCCCGCCTGCTGCAGCATCGGCCCGAGCTCGTTGATCACCTTGGTCTGGTCGGCCACCGGCAGATCGGTGCCCGGATAGGCATCGGGGGTACGGTTCTGTGGCTCGTTCTGGACGGTCAGGGCATAGATCGGTACGCCCGCGGCTTCGTACGCCTGCACGAACTTGAGCAGGTAGAGGGCATAGGAACGGAAGTAGGCGGGATCGTTCCTGACGCGTCCGCCGACGAGGGAGTTGTTGGTCTTCATCCAGGCCGGGACACTCCACGGGCTGGCCATGATCTTCAGCCCGGGATTGAGTTCCCGGGCCCGGCGGAGCAGCGGCAGGATCCGCGCCTGGTCGTGCGCGATGCTGAAGCGGGTCTGCTGCAGGTCGGTCTGTCCGGCCGGCAGGTCGTTGTACGTGTAGTGCGGCCCGTCGACGAAGTCCGAGGCGCCGATCGGCTGGCGCAGGAAACTGATGCCGATGCCCTCGGCCGGACTGAACAGCGAGCGCATGACCTCGTCGCGCTGGGTCGCCGGGAGCCGGTAGAGCAGCGAGGCCGAGGAGTCGGTGAGCGAGGCCCCGAACCCGTCCATGGTCTGGTACGTCTGGCCGGGGTTGACGTCGATGGTGTCGGAGGGACGGGGCACCGTGTCGCTGAAGGCGCGGACGGGTCCGGCGGCCATCAACTGGGTGCGGTCGGGTGTGGTCACCCAGGAGGAGACGTTCGGTCCGGTGGCCGCTTCGGCGGTGCTCAGCGTCGTGACGGAGGCGGCGACCATGAGCGCGGCGCCGACGGCCGCCAGGACGCGCCTGTTGGACGGTGGGTGTAACCGTGATTTCATTGATGATCCCGAGGTTGCGTGTGAGTGTGACCGGTAGTCGGGAGGGCGGGCCCCGTTGCAGCGGGACCCGCCCA
>NZ_BOOA01000188.1 GCF_016862995.1 Acrocarpospora phusangensis | reverse complement strand
GATCCCAGGGAGGATTCGCATGCCGTCATCGCTCCGAGGCCGGCTGAGCGCCTTCGCGGTGCTCGCCCTGCTCGTCAGCCTCGCCGTCGCGGTGGGCGGGGTCGCCGACGCGCAGACCCGTACCTACGCGGCCGACTTCTCGACCGTCATCGCCAACCCCGAGCGCGGCTTCCACAGCCGCTACGAGATCATCAACGACCCCTCCGTCAACGACTGGGCCAGTAGCGGCGCCGGGGTGCCCGGCTTCAACCCCGACCTGCTGGACCGGACCTTCGCCCGGGCCAGGACCAACGGCAACACCCTGATCCACAGCTACCTGCACCTGGACCACTTCAAGACCGCCGACGACCTGCCGCAGGCGCTGCTGACCAACCTGGACTCCGGTCTGGACGCCATCCGCGACGCCGGCATGAAGATCGTCTTCCGTCCCACGTACGTCTGGGACGGCTGGTCGGACGCGACCGAGGCCAAGATCCTCCGGCACATCGCGCAGATCGGCGCGGTGCTGACGGCCAACGCCGACGTCGTCATGCACCTGGAGGCCGGGTTCCTCGGCGCCTGGGGCGAATGGCACACCGGTCTGTACGCCGACCCCTTCAACCAGGACCAGGCGGCCACCCGGTACCGCGTGATCAAGAAGCTTCTGGAGAGCACGCCGGACACGATCCCGCTGGCCATGCGGTACCCGATCTTCATCAAGGAGATCGTGGACCCGCCGTCCTGCGCCGTCCCGGAGGGGTGCACGCTCACCCAGGCGCAGAAGGACAGGATCGGCTTCCACAACGACTGCTTCCTGGCCGACTACAACGACATGGGGACCTACGACAACAACTCCTGGATGGGCTGGTTCTCCATCGAGCAGAAGAAACAGTGGATGTACGACCGGCAGACCTCGGCCGGCCACAACACGATCATGGGCGGGGAGACCTGCAACTCCGACGGCTACAACGACGCGGCCGGCGTCAACGTGCAGACGGAGATGTCCAGGCTGAACTTCACCGAGATCAACGAGGACTACGCGGCCGTCAACACGAACAAGTGGAAGGCCACCCAGCTCGCCGCCGCCGGCAACGACCCGGCCGAGACCGCGTTCACCCGGCTCGAACGCAAACTCGGCTACCGGCTCCGCCTGGTCAACGCGAGCTTCTCCGATTCCGTACTGCCCGGCGGGCAGCTCACGTTCGCCGCGAACCTCGCCAACGACGGGTGGGCGGGGCCGGTCAAACGGCGGCCGGTCTTCCTCGTGCTGGACAACGGGACGCAACGGTACGACCTGCCGCTGCCCGGGCTCGACCCTCGGGCGTGGCTGCCCGGCGGGCACGCGGTGCCCACGCAGACGGTGACCGTGCCGCCGAACGTCGCCCCGGGGACGTACACGCTGGGACTGTGGCTCCCCGACCAGGCCACAAGCCTGCGATCCCGGCCGGAGTACGCCATCCGGCTCGCCAACTCCGGCGTCTGGAACGCGGCGAAGGGGTACAACGTGCTGGCGAGCGCGTTCACGGTGGGGGCGTGCGCGCCGTCCTGCCCGACCGGCGACCCGAGCCCGTCGCCGAGCCCCAGTCCTTCGCCAAGTCCCTCCCCGAGTCCGTCGCCGAGCCCGAGTCCCAGTCCGAGTCCCAGTCCGAGTCCCAGTCCGAGTCCGCCGTCTGCGGGTCTGGTGCTGGACAACTTCGACGGATCTCCCGCCTACCCGTCGGCGTACCAGAACGATCTGGGCAGGTGGACCGGCGCGAACTGTTTCCTGGACGGCGGTGGTTCGGGGACGGTCGTCTCGGGGGCGTTGCAGCTGCGCTACAACAACTGCGGCTGGTTCGGCAGCGACGTCGGGGTGGATCTGACCGGTAAGACCTATCTGGTGGTCCGGATCAAGGGCGCCTCCGGCGGGGAGCAGAGTCACTTCAACCTGGGTCTGGGCGGTGCCAGCAAGGTGTTCGGGGACTACACCCTGGACGGTGGCGGGCATGCGGTGATCACCACGTCGTACCAGGACGTGAGGATCCCGATGGC
>NZ_BOOA01000187.1 GCF_016862995.1 Acrocarpospora phusangensis | reverse complement strand
TCGGTTGCTGTGGCGAGGGTTGTGGGTGGATGAGGTCGTGATTCCTCTGTCGGTTGGCTGAGATCGGGATCGGCGGCTGGCGCGAGAACTGTCGGTGCGGCCTGACACCCTGGTGTCATGTACGTGGTCGTGGCGGCGGATCCCGAAGGCCGAGGGGGCACCCTCCGGCCGGAGGACGGGATCGCGGCCCACGTCACCGACCTGGCGGCGGCGATCGCGGGTGACGCCGGGGAGGTCCGGTGGGTCTGGGGGGACACGCGGCGGATCTATCCGGGGGTCCTGGCCCAGGGCGCGCGGGTCGGCCGGTGCTACGACATCGCGTTGACCGAAGGGCTGCTGCTCGCGGCCGAAGGGCGGTTCGGGGAACCCCGGTCCGCCGAGGCGGCGTACGCGCGGGCGCACGGGCTGCCCGTGCCCGAGGACCGGGAGGCGGTGGCCGAGGGCGGCCAGGGCCTCCTGTTCGAGACCGAGCCCAGGGACGCGGGGTTCGGGATCCCTGAGGCCGATCTCGTCGCGGAGGTCTACCGCGGGCAGTTGGCGCGGATCGCGCAGTTGCCGGAGCCCGGCAAGTTCCGGCTGCTCGTGGCGGCCGAGTCGGCGGGCGCGCTGATCGCCGCGGAGATGGGGTTCCACGGCATGCCCTGGCGGGAGGCGGTGCACGACGCGCTGCTGACCGAGCTTCTGGGGCCCCGGCCCGCGCACGGCATGCGGCCCGCCAAGTTGCAGGCTCTCGCCGACGAGGTGGCCGCCGCGTTCGGGCAGGCCGTCAACCCGGACTCGCCGCAGCAGATCGTCAAGGCGTTCAAGGCGGCCGGGCTGACCGTGCCGTCCACCCGGTCCTGGGTGCTCAAACAGGTCGAGCATCCGGGGGTCAAGCCGCTCCTGGCGTACAAGGAGCTGGCCCGGCTCTACAGCTTCCACGGGTGGGTCTGGGCCGACCAGTGGGTGCGGGGGGACCGGTTCCGGGCCGAATACGTGGTGGGCGGCGTGGTCAGCGGCCGGTGGGCGACCAGCGGCGGCGGGGCCCTGCAGATCCCCAAGCTGATGCGCAGAGCCGTGGTCGCCGACGACGGCTGGACCCTGGTGGTGGCCGACGCCGCCCAGCTGGAACCCCGGGTGCTGGCCGCGATGGCCCAGGACGGCGGGCTGGCCAGGGCCGCCGGCGAGATCGACCTCTACGCCGCGCTGGCCAAGGCCTTCGGCGGCAGCCGCGACGCCGCCAAGATCGCCATGCTCTCCGCCATGTACGGGGGGACCAGCGGCGACGCCCACAAACTGCTCGCCGTGATGCGGCAACGTTTCCCGCAGGCGTACGGATTCGTGGAGGACGCCGCCCGTGCCGGCGAGGAGGGACACCTGGTCCGGTCCTGGCTGGGACGCACCTCGCCCCCTCCGTCCGCGCGCTGGCGTGCCCTCGTCTCCGGTCCCGAAGGCGTACGGGCGGCCCGCGACCGGGGACGATTCACCCGCAACTTCGTAGTCCAGGCCACCGCCGCCGAATGGGCCAACACCCTGATGGCCATCCTGCGCGCCAACCTCCCCGACCCGGCCCGCCTGGTCTTCTTCCAACACGACGAGGTCATGGTCCACTGCCCCCTCGACCAAACCCCCACCGTCCGCGCCGCCGTAGCCACCGCCGCCGACGAGGCCACCCGCTTGTTGTTCGGCGACACCCCAGTCCGCTTCCCCATGGAAGCCGTGGCCGTCACGTGCTACGCCGACGCCAAATAGCCCGCCATGGCCTTGACTGAACCACCCGAGGACGTCGCTACTCGCCGTTGTCCGGCGCCGTTTGCGTAGTCGGCCACTTCTCGCCGTACCAACGCCAAAGGGCCGACCGGGTGCGTTCCGTCAGACCTTTCAGGCATGTCAGATAGCGGCGAGTCGCTGGGTGGCGAGCTTGGTGGGTGTCGTGTCAGGCGTGCCACATGGAGGCGAGTTGGCGGGTGGCGAGCTTGGTGGGTGTCGCGTTCATGCGTGCCGCGCATGGCGGCGGGTCGCCGGGTGGCGAGGTTGGTGGGTGTCG
>NZ_BOOA01000186.1 GCF_016862995.1 Acrocarpospora phusangensis | reverse complement strand
AGCGGCAACCCGACCCCGACGCCCACCCCGACCCCCGGCGGCACCTACACCAACCCGGTCGTCTGGCAGGACTTCGCCGACGGCGACATCATCCGGGTCGGCGACGCGTACTACTACTCGGCCTCCACGATGCACTACTCGCCGGGCGCGCCCATCCTGCGCTCCTACAACCTGGTCGACTGGGAGTACGCGGGCCACTCGGTCCCGCGCCTGGACTTCGATTCCAGCGCCTACGACCTCAGCGGCGGGCGGGCCTACGTGAAGGGCATCTGGGCCTCGACCCTGAACTACCGGCCGAGCAACAGCACCTACTACTGGATCGGCTGCACCGAGTTCAACCGCACCTACGTCTACACCGCCTCGGCCGTGGACGGCACGTGGACCAAGCGCGCGCGGATCAACAACTGCTACTACGACGCCGGCCTGCTGATCGACACCAACGACACCATGTACGTCGCCTACGGCAACGGCACGATCAGCGTCGCCCAGCTCTCGGCCGACGGCCTCAGCCAGGTCCGTGCCCAGCAGGTCTTCCAGACCCCCTCCAGCGTCGGCACCCTTGAGGGCGCGCGGTTCTACAAGCGCGGCAACTACTACTACATCTGGCTGACCCGCCCGGCCAACGGCCAGTACGTGCTCCGCTCGACCTCCCCGTGGGGTCCGTACGAGATGCGCCAGGTCCTGCTCAACATGCCCGGGCCCATCTCCGGCGGCGGCGTCCCCCACCAGGGCGGACTGGTCCAGACGCAGAACGGCGCCTGGTACTACATGTCGTTCGTCGACGCCTACCCCGGCGGACGGGTGCCCGCGCTGGCGCCCATCAACTGGAGCGGCGACGGCTGGCCGTCGGTCCAGACGGTCAACGGCGGCTGGGGCGTGAACTATCCCAGGCCCAACATCCAGACCAACCGGACCGTGGCCTCGATGATCGGCCCGGACACATTCACCGGCGGCACGCTCGGCCACCGCTGGGAGTGGAACCACAACCCCGACACGAGCCGCTTCTCCACCGGCAACGGGCTCCGGCTCCAGACCGCGACCGTCACCGGCGACCTGTACAACGCCCGCAACACGCTGACCCACCGCATCCAGGGCCCGTCGTCCACGGCGACGATCGAGCTGGACTACTCGGCGATGGCCAACGGCGACCGGGCCGGGCTGGCCATGCTCCGCGACTCCTCGGCCTGGATCGGCGTCAAACGCGACAACAACGCCTACCGCGTGGTGATGACCAACGGGCTGACCATGAACAGCAGCTGGGCGACCACGGGGACCGGCAGCGAGGCCGCGAGCGCGAACATCTCCGGCGGGCGGATCTGGCTGCGGGTCAACGCGGACGTCCGTCCGGGGTCGGGGCGGGTGGCGCGGTTCTCGTACAGCACCGACGGAAGCAATTTCACCGGCTTCGGACCGGCCTTCACGTTGAACAACGCCTGGCAGTTCTTCATGGGCTACCGCTACGGGATCTTCAACTACGCGAGCCAGGCCCTCGGCGGGTCGGTGACCGTACGCCGATTCGACCTGACCACCCCGTAACCGGGCTCCTTCGTCAGCGCAGACGACGGTCGCGCGCTCGCGCCGAAGGCGCGCGGCCATACCCCCCGAAAAGGAGAAAGTCTTGCATCCCAATCACAGAACGCCACGCCGGAAGGTGGCGGCCATCGTCGCGATGGTGACCACGCTCATGGCGGGCCTCCTGGTGGCGCTCGGCTCGACCGCCGCCAACGCGGCGACCGTCGACACATCCGCCTGGTACGTCCTGGTCAACCGCAACAGCGGCAAGGCCCTGGACGTCTACAACCTCTCCACCGCCGACGGCGGCCGGATCACCCAGTGGACCCGCAACAACCAGAATCAGCAGCAGTGGCAGTTCGTCGACTCCGGCGGCGGCTACTACCGCATCAAGTCCCGCCACTCCGGCAAGGTGCTCGACGTCTACAACTGGTCCACCGCCAACGGCGGCGCCATCGTGCAGTGGGCCGACGGCAACGGCACCAACCAGCAGTGGCGGCTGGCCGACTCCGCCAGCGGTTACGTCCGCTTCATCAGCCGCCACAGCAACAAGGTCCTGGAGGTCCAGGG
>NZ_BOOA01000185.1 GCF_016862995.1 Acrocarpospora phusangensis | reverse complement strand
TGGAGTCGTAATCCGCGACTGCTGACCCCCTCCTTCATCAGGTACGGCTTCCGCTCGGGTGGCGGGAGCCGTACCGGCGTGTGGGAACACCGCCGGGGCGGGCGATGTTGGCGCTGGGGACTCGAGGAGGAACACGCGTGCTGGATTCAGCGGACATCGGCAAGGTCCTGGTCGTCACCGCCCACCCCGACGACATCGACTTCGGCGGCGCGGGCACGATCGCGGCCTTCGTCGACCGGGGGGTCGAGGTGGTGTACCTGCTGGCCACCTCGGGCGACGCGGGCGGCTTCGACCGTACGGTGGGGGCCGAGGACATGGGCGAGATGCGGCGCGCCGAGCAGGTCGCGGCCGCCAAGCAGGTCGGCGTCACCGACGTCCGCAACCTCGGCTACCCCGACGGCCTGCTGGAACCCACCCTGGCCCTGCGCCGCGACATCGCCCGCGTCATCCGCCAGGTGCGGCCCGACCTCGTCATCACCTCCACCCCGGAGCGCAACTACGCGCGCATCGGGCCCAGCCACCCGGACCACCGCGCGGTCGGCAGCGCGGCCCTGGACGCCGTGTATCCGGACGCCCGCAATCCGTACGCGTTTCCCGAGCTTCTCAACGAGGAGGGGCTGGAGGCGTGGACGGTTCGTGAGGTCTGGCTGATCGGCTCGCAGACGCCGAACCACTACGTGGACGTGACCGCGACAGTCGATCGCAAAATCGCCGCCCTTCGCGCCCACGAAACGCAGACCGGCCACATGGCCGACCTGGAAACAATGATCAAGAACTTCCTCGCCCACTACGCCACCCAGGCGGGCCTACCCGAGGGTTCTTACGCGGAGGCGTTCCAGGCGGTCCCGACCGGCTGAGTCCACCTCCCAGCGGGCCTTCATCCACCACATCCACCACATCCACGCATCCACCGCGTGCCCGGCGCGTCCTCCGCCTCCCCGCGCCTCCCCGCGCCTCCCCGCGCCTCCCCGCGATCCACCACGCATCCCCGCATCCCCGCATCCACGGCATCCACGGCATCCACGGCATCCGCGAGCGTGCCCCGCGCGTCCTCCGCCACCCCGCGCATCCCCGCGATCCACCACGCATCCTCTGCGCTGGCGACGAGATCACCATCTCCTCTCCGTAGATCGGCGCCCTCACCAGCACGGTCGTCGGCACGGCCAAGGGGGAGTACGAGTCCGGGGACGAGGTTCTCGCCGTAGTAGCGGCTGAGTGGGCCGTCGTGGGCGGTCGAGGCGAGGGCCCGCGAAATGTCGGCGGCAGGGCGTAGGGTCGCGTCGTGAGCGAAGAGGCGAAGGCGTTTGTCGCGGGGGTTTTCGACCGGGCGGCGGCCGACTACGAGCACGTCGGGGTGGACTTCTTCGGGCCAGTGGGGATGCTGCTCGCGCGGCACGCGCAGGCCGGGGAACGGGTGCTGGACGTCGGCTGCGGCCGGGGGGCCAGCCTGTTCCCGGCGGCCGAGCGGGTCGGGGCCGAGGGGTTCGTGCACGGCATCGACCTTGCTCCCGGAATGGTCAGGGAGCTCAGCGCCGATATCGAACGGCGAGGGTTAACCAACGCCAGGGCCACGCTCGGCGACGCCGAATCCCTCGAATTCCCCGACGAGTCCTTCGACGCGGTCCAGAGCGGCCTGGTCCTCTTCTTCGTGCCCGACATGCCCCAGGCGGCCCGGGAGATCGCCCGCGTCCTGCGTCCCGGCGGGCGTCTCGCCCTCGCCACCTTCGCCGAGGACCACGAGGAGGACCAAGCCCTCCAGGCCACCCTCCGCAACCTCCTGGCCCCCTACCTTCCCAAGCCCCCGCCCGGCTCCTCCACCCAGCCGGGCGCGCTCAGCAAGCTGCGCTCCCGCGAATCCCTCAACGACCTCCTCAAGGACTTCACCGCCGTCGAGTTCACCGAACACCTTCAGCGGATCTTCTTCCCCACCCCCGAGCACTACTGGTCCTGGCTCTGGTCCTCAGGCACCCGCGCCATGATGGAATCCATCCCCAAAGACGTCCTCCCCGAGGCCCAACACACCTTCACCGAGGGCGTCCGCTCCCTCGCCACCCCCGAAGGCACCCTCACCTACACCATGCCCATCCGCTTCACCACCGCCACCCGCCCCT
>NZ_BOOA01000184.1 GCF_016862995.1 Acrocarpospora phusangensis | reverse complement strand
CACGGCCGACACCCCAACCCGTCACATCCCTCGCAGGTGGCCGAGAACGGGACTACTCCAGACAGCCGAGGCCTCGGTCCTCCACGCCCGACACAGCTGTCCGAAGGCGGGAGCGCTCAGCGCGGTCGGAGCCTCCCGTCGCAGACAGATGACGACGGGTTTGCTCCGGACAGTCGCAACCCCGGGCCGTCGCACTCGGCGCGGGAGGCCGGAGGCAGGGGCAGTCCAGATCGCCGGGAGGGCGAGCAGTCGCATTCGGCGGAAGCTGAAGGGCGGGAGGTTTTGGGCCGGCGGGGAGGTGGGTCGGCGGGGCAGGTGTGGGTGAGTGAGGGTGGGGAGGGGCTTGTTGGGAGGGCGATTAGGGCGGTTGAGCTGGCGGGGAGGGATCCGGGGCGGGCGCGGGAGGAGGCGGAGGTGGTGTTGGGGGAGAGTGAGCGGGTGGGGGACGCGGAGGCGGGGTCGATCGCGTTGCGGGGGATGGCGTTGGCGGAGTGGGAGTTCGGGGATCTGCGGTTGGCGGACGAGCTTCTGAGCCGGGCGGTACGGAAGGCTGAGGGGGTGCCGGTTCGGGCGGCGCAGGCGGGGATGACGCAGGTGACGCTTCGGGCGTTGCTGGGGGATCCCGAGGGCGCGTTGGCGCTTGCTGATCGGGTTGAAGCGGATCTGAGTGGGCTTGATCGTCATCGGCTGGAGGTTCAGCGGGCGGCGCCGCTGGTGTTTCTGGGGCGGCATGCGGAGGCGGCGGAGCGGTGCTCGACAGCCATTCCCGCGCTCGGTGGGGATCCGCGGTTTCAGGCGGGCGGGCTTCTGAACCGGGGACTCGCGTACGTCTTTCTTGAACGTTTTGGGGAGGCTGCGACCGACTTCGCGTGTTCCGCTGAGATCGCGAGGGAGGCGGGGTACACGCATCTGGCGATGGTGGCCGAGGGCAATCTTCCGTTCGCCGCCGCTCGGCGAGGGGACATTCCCGCCGCTTTCGCGAGTTATCAGGCTGCTGAGCAGTCACTTGTCGGCTATCCCGAGCGTCTCGCGGCGATGCGTGTCGACTTCGCGCAAGCTCTGGTCGACGCACGGCTTCCGGGTGAAGCGCGTGCTCTCCTGGAGCAGGCCGTCCCGGTTCTGGCGTCGTCCGATGCCCAGGTTGCCTTGAGCGATGCCCGGCTCCTGCTGGCTCAAGTGGAACTGTTGACCGGTGACTCGTACCAGGCGCGACAGACCGCACAAACAGCCCGCTCCGAACTACTCGCGCAGGGGCGAACTCGCTGGGCACCGCTCGCCACCGAGATCATCCTGCGAGCCCGCCTCAGCCAGACCGACCAACCTCACCTCGCCGACAGCGGAATCATCGAGCTGCCGCCGGACCTGGCGAACAGCGCCGAGCAACTCCAAGCCGATCTGTACGCATGCGCGGACGAGCTTGCCGCCAACGGTTGGCAGACCCAGGCCGACTCCCTCCGTCTGCTCGCGGCACGTACCGCCACAGGCTCACACGATCGTGAGACGACGGCAGCCCAGCTCTCCCGGTTGTTGACCCCTCGAACCCGCCCGATCATCCGCCACCACGCGCAAGCCGTCCTTCACCACCTGAACGGTGACGACAAGGCCGCCATGAACTCGGTCGAAGCAGGTATCGCCACGTTCCTGGAGACGATCTCCCCGACCGCAGGCCAGGGCATCGAGCACCCCATGGTCATGGGAGCCGCCGAAATACGGGCACACGCGATTCGCGGAGCCGAGGAACTGGCCGCTCTCGGCCTTGAACTATCCCTCGCCCGCGCCGACGGCCGCGCCGTGCTGTCCTGGTCCGAACGCTGGCGCGCCGTCGTACGCGGCGACTTCACCGCAACTGACTTCCACCCAGAGCCCACCAGCCAGCGAGCAACCAGCCCACATTCACACGACGGCAACACGAACGACCTCACGGACAACCTCACGACCGCCCAAAACGCGGATATCCCTGCGGCGGCTGACCCCTCATCAGGTGGCCCCATAGGAAGCCTCAACGTGGGCGCTCTCAAGGTGACGCATCTCCTCGCGGGCGACCGCAACGCGACCGACCTCAACGCGGGCACCCTCACCGCAAGCAATCTCCCATCAGGAGACCTCACGAACGCCCTCAAGGCAGACATCCTCAGCGCAGACACCTTCACCGCAGACTCCCCAACCGCGG
>NZ_BOOA01000183.1 GCF_016862995.1 Acrocarpospora phusangensis | reverse complement strand
CGGCGGACTCCCCGCTGTCGGTCGCGGTCACCGGCAAGGACGTCGTGGTCAGCCTGGCCACCGGCCCGACGGGCGCGCTCACCAGTACCGCCAGGCAGGTCGTGGACGCCGTCAACGCCAGCCCGGCGGCGTCGGCGCTGGTGACGGCGAGCGTCTATCGCGGCAACGCGGGCGCGGGCGTGGTGGCCGCGGCGCCGGCGACCCGGCTGACCGACTTCCTCAAGGCGCCCGCGAGCGTGTCGCGCGCGCCGTTCCAGATGAAGGCCCTGCGCATCGGCAAGCACCGGGACGGCTCCAAGACCGGCGTGTTCCTGTACTGCCAGGAGCACGCCCGCGAGTGGGTGACTCCGCTGACCTGCGTGGAGACCGCCGAGCGGCTGCTGCGCAACTACGCGGAGGACAAGGCCACCCAGCGACTGGTGGACAACCTCGACATCTTCGTGCTGCCGACCACCAACCCCGACGGTTCGCACTATTCGCTGTACGACTACAACATGCAGCGCAAGAACCTGACCAACCACTGCGCCGCGAACGCGTCCGACCCCGCGAACCGCAACGGCTGGGGTGTGGACCTGAACCGGAACTTCTCGGTCGGTTCCCTCTCCGACGGGTACAGCGGAGCGTCGGCGAGTTGCACCGGTGAGACGTACGCGGGTCCGGCCGAACTGTCGGAGCCGGAGGCGCGCAACGAGGTGTGGCTGACCCAGCAGTACCCCAACATCAGGTTCGCGATGAACACGCACTCCTACGGCGGCTACTTCATGTGGCCCCCGGGGGCGTACAAGTCCGCGGGTCGGGAGGTGCTGGGCCGGGTCGACTACGGCACCGAGAACTACTTCTGGTCCGCCTCCGACCACATCCTGTCCGCCGTCCAGGCCTATCGCGGTACGGCGATCTGGCCGGGCCGTACCGGTCCCGTCACCGACGTGCTCTACTCGGCGGCCGGCAACAGCGCGGACGAGCACTGGTACAACCGGGGCATCATCGGCTGGGACTTCGAGGTCGGCGCGGACCTGTACAACCCCGTCACCAAGCGGTTCACCGCGGTCGGCTTCCAGCCGCCCTTCAGCGAGGGGCACGAGGAGGCGATGGAGTTCGCCAACGGTCAGATCGCCATCCTCGAGGTCGCCCGCGACTTCGCCGGGGACCGCGACAGTCCCCGCTCGCGACTGAAGGTCACCGCCAAGAACCCCGGTTCCTCCGGCTTCGTCTTCAGGACCGACGAGCCGGCCAACGTGTACTACACGCTGGACGGCAGCCGGCCGACGCTCAACTCGCCCAAGCTGGTGTCGGCGGGCACGCGTGAGGGCGCGCGGCTGATCACGGTCGACAGGACGACCGAGGTGTCCTGGTTCGCCGTGGACATCGCGGGCAACGTCGAGAACGGGTACCAGCCGGGCGGGAACGACCAGGGCTTCAACAGGGAGACCGTGGAGGTCAAGGCGGTGCCGGTGACGACCGCGACGACCGCCCCGGCGGAGCCCGCCAGTGGCTGGTTCACCGGTCCGGTGTCGGTCACGCTGTCGGCGGTCCCCGGGGAGCGCAAGGTCGACCGTACCGAGTACCAGCTCGACGGCGGCGCGTGGACCAGGTACACCGCGCCGATCACCGTCTCCGGGGACGGCTCGCACGCGCTGGTCTACCGTTCCGTCGACTCGGCGGGCAACGCCGAGGCCCCCAGGACGCTGACCGTCAAGATCGACACCATCGCCCCGGTGACGACGGCCACGGTCGGTACGGCGAGCGACGGTGTCGTGCCGGTGACCCTCGCCGCCACGGACGACGCGTCCGGCGTGGCCAGTACCGAGTACTCCCTGGACGGCGGAATCTGGACCCCCGGCTCCGGTACGGTCACCGTCTCCGGCCAGGGTGACCACGAGCTGCGGTTCCGTTCGACCGACAAGGCCGGGAACATCGAGGAGATCAGGGCCGTCCCGGTGCCGGTCGCTCCGGAGATCGCGATGGCCGTGACCGCTCAGGCCCGCTGCGTGGGCACGCTGGCGCACGTGGCGGTCTCGGCGGTCAACAACTCCTCCGTGCCGGTGACCGTGACGCTGTCGACTCCGTACGGCTCCAGGACCGTGGCCGAGGTCGCCCCCGGCACGCAGGCGTTCCAGTCGTTCAACAGCCGTACCGAGCAGCTCGCCGCCGGCACGGTGCACGTGACGGGCGCCGCGACGATCGGTGGCAGGCAGGTCACCTCCTTCTACGACACCGCCTACACCGCGATCGACTGCGCCTGATCCGAACCCCTCATATGTGGAGCTATCACATGAAAAGAACGCAGATACTCGCCGCGTCGGTGCTCGCCCTCGCCCTGG
>NZ_BOOA01000182.1 GCF_016862995.1 Acrocarpospora phusangensis | reverse complement strand
CCTGCCCTTCGGTGAGCCGGAACCGCCCGGCCAGCCGGGTGGCCACCGGCACCCCCGACTCGGTCCGCCGCCGCAGATGTCCGACCAGCTCCTCCAGGGCCTCCTCGTACTGGGCCTGGATCCGCCGTACGGTGGCCTGCAGCGCGACCGCGTCGAACAGGCCCGCGCCGGAGCCCTCCCGCCGGAACTGGATGTAGGCGCTGTACGCGACGAACGCGAACGCGAACGTCAGCAGCACGTGCCACAGCCACCAGGACAGATGCCAGTTGTGGTGCGACATGCCCGCGATCATCGCCTCGGCCAGCAGCGCGAACGAGGTGATCAGGCTGATCAGCACGGCGGCCGGGCGCCTGCGGTGGATCCGGAACATCATCGCGGCCGCGGCGGCGTACAGCACGACGCTGATGAGCGAGTACGGGCCGAGGCTCAGGCCGTCGGCGGGAAGCGGGTCGCTCAGCGCGGTCAGGCCCGGGACCAGCGAGGAGACCCCCCAGACGATCATGATCGTGGCGAGCAGCGCGCGCAGCGGCAGCTGGAGACGGAGCACGGTCGCGGCCTGGCGCTCCCCGAGCGGGAGCCCCGCCAGGAAGGCGAAGATCGACGCGATGGTCAGGCCGACCGGCTGGGACAGGTCGAAGCCGACCGTGCCGCCGTCCAGGAAGATCTTGGGGGTGGCCAGGCCGTGCATCAGGAAGAATCCGGCGCTGCTCAGGAAGACCAGCGAGACCAGGAACAGCCGGGCGTCCCTGCGCCGGGCCGACGCCTGGCTGATCAGCGCGCCCAGCACCACGTTCACCCCGGCCACGGCCATGATCAGCCAGAAGTGGCTGGGGTTGTGCTGCCACTTGTGGTCCAGGTCGACGGTGTGCGGGTTCCCGTCGACCGGGTGGGCCAGCAGCAGCCAGAGTCCGAGCATGGGCAGCGTCAGGTGGATCAGCCAGACGACGCCGCGTACCGGCTGGGTGGCGGGCGGCAGGAACGGGTCACGCCCGCCGGCGGGGTCGGCCGGAAGGCGCATGGCCACCGTGACGTCCTCGTGCGGGTCCGGGGGATGGGTTCCCGCGGACTGTGTCGTTATGGGGTCGCTTGACGGCACGGTCGCCTCCGTGTGAGCCAGTCGACGTCCCTGCCTGTGCGGCCCGGTTCGCTCCCTGGACGTGCGTAAATACCGCGTCAGAGTAGTCGCGGTAATGCTCCCGAACGGTGCCGATTATTCCGGCGGGACCCAGCATCGCCAACGCAGTCTCCCGCTACTACGGACAAATACCGGTTCACCGATATGGAGCTGTGATGTTTAGCAGTCATCCGGGAGAACTTGTGGAACGTCTGACACTTAGTTCACCTCTGTAACAGGGGGCACAAGTTCCAGGAAGGAAAGTGCAGTGGCTATCAGGTTGCCGGGTGGGCGCACGATCGGGATCTTGACCGTTGGGGCGCTCGCGGGTTCCATTTTCGCCGTGGGGGGCATGGCGACCGCATCGTCCGCCGCTGACACCGTCATATACGCGTGTGTCAACAAGAAGACGCGCTACGCGCGCATCGTGAACGTCACCACGAAGTGCCGGGTCACGGAAACCAAGATCAGCTGGGGCGCGCAGGGCGAACAGGGCCCGATGGGTCTCCAGGGCATGACCGGCGCGCAGGGCCCGCAGGGTCTGCGCGGCCCCCAGGGCCTGAAGGGCCAGACCGGCCCGCAGGGCCCGAAGGGTGACACGGGAGCCACCGGCCCGCAAGGCCCGAAGGGCGACACGGGTGCCACCGGTCCGCAGGGTCCGAAGGGCGAGGCCGGCAACAACGGCTCGCAGGGCCCGAAGGGTGAGACCGGCGCCACCGGCCCGCAGGGTCCGGAGGGCGACAAGGGAGACAAGGGAGACAAGGGCCTCCAGGGCGACAAGGGCGCCACCGGTCCGCAGGGTCCCGCGGGCCCGGCAGGTCCCGGCGGCAGCCTCACGCCGGTCATCAAGGTCGGCTCGGAGACCTCGGTCAACTCCGACAGCACCGTGGTCACGACCACCTGCGACGGCGGCAAGAAGGCCGTCGGCGGCGGCTACGAGATCACCGACGACTCCGACGAGGTCGAGAAGGCGACGCTGGACCGGCCTACCACCACCGGCACCGGCTGGTCGGTGCGGCTGGACCTCGAACACCAGGGCAGCGCCAAGATCAAGGTCTACGTGATCTGCGTCTGACCCTGATCCAGCGGTGACCGGCGGAGTCCGTGGGGGCTCCGCCGGCCCCTGGAATCACCCGTGACAACGAAAGCCCTTCCGGATCGGCGCCGGAAGGGCTTTTCCGTTGCCCGAAATGGGCCTGCGCCAACACCGTGACGGCTCCGGCCAGGTCTCGTGCTTCGACAA
>NZ_BOOA01000181.1 GCF_016862995.1 Acrocarpospora phusangensis | reverse complement strand
CCCTGCCGACCGGCTTCACCTGCACCTCTCCGTGATGACCGGGAGATGACGCAGTAGCGGGGCCGTGGCTCACCAGCCACGGCCCCGTTTCTTTCTCAGTGGAGGTATCCATGGGCTCATCGCACTCCCGCCTCCGGGCGGGCACGCTGGCCGCCGTGCTCGTCGCGGCCTTGCTGCCCGCGCTGCCCGCGCTTCCCGCGCACGCCGCCGACACGCTGGGCGACCACGCGGAGGCCCGGGGCAGGTACTTCGGCTCCGCGGTCGACAATCCGTCGCTCTCCGACGCCCCGTACATGGCCATTCTGCGGGGTGAGTTCGGGCAGATCACTCCGAAGAATTCCATGAAATGGGATACCACCCAGCCAAGCCGCAACCAGTTCCTGTTCACGCGCGGGGACGCGATCGTCGACGTCGCCCAGCAGAGCGGCCAGCTCGTACGCGGGCACACGCTGGTCTGGCACAGCCAGCTGCCGGCCTGGGTGCAGAGTGTGCCGGCGAGCCAGCTGCTCGACACGATGCGGGCGCACATCACCGCCGTGGCCGGGCACTACGCGGGTGACGTGGTGGCCTGGGACGTGGTCAACGAGCCCTTCAACGAGGACGGAACCCTGCGTCAGACGGTCTTCCAGCGGGGCATCGGCAACGGGTACATCGCCGAGGCGTTCCGGGCGGCGCGGGCCGCGGATCCGGCGGCCAAGCTCTACCTGAGCGAATACAACGCCGAGGGGGTCAACGCCAAGAGCTCGGCGATGTACGCCCTGGCGCAGTCGCTGCTGGCCCAGGGGGTGCCGATCGACGGGGTCGCGTTCCAGGGGCATCTCGTCGTGGGGCAGGTGCCCGCCGGGATGGCGCAGAACATGCAGCGGTTCGCCGATCTGGGCCTGGATGTGGCGATCACGCAGCTCGACATCCGGATGACATTGCCGCGGACGGCCGCCAAGGACACGCAGCAGGCCGCCGACTACGCGGCCGTCGTCAACGCCTGCCTGGCCGTGGCCCGGTGTGTCGGCATCACGCTGTGGGACTACACGGACAAGTACTCCTTCGTCCCCTTGGACTTCCCGGGGCAGGGGGCCGCGTTGCCGTGGGATGCCGGCCTGAACCGCAAGCCGGCGTACGCGGCGATCCGCTCGGCGCTGCTGATCGGAGACGCGGACACGACGCCGCCGACGACTCCGGGCACGCCCGTGGTGTCCAACGTGACGTCCTCGGGCGCGACGCTGACGTGGGCGGCGTCCACGGACACCGGCGGCTCCGGTCTGGCCGGGTACGACGTCCACCGCGAGCAGGGGGCGACCGATCCGCTGCTGGCGTCGCCGGCGACGAACTCGGCCACGCTGACCGGTCTGACGGCCGGCACGCAGTATCAGGTGTACGTCCGGGCGCGGGACGGGGCCGGGAACCTGTCGGGTAACTCCGCGCTCGTCACCTTCTCCACCAGCGGCGGGGGCGGTGGGACGTGCACCGTGACGCCGACCACGCAGACCCAGTGGGCCACCGGGTACGTGATCCAGCCGGTGACCGTACGGGCCGGGGCCTCGGCGATTCCCTCGTGGACGGTGACCTTCACGCTGCCGGCCGGGCACACGATCAGCGGGTTGTGGAACGCCACGTACACGCGGACCGGGCAGACGGTTGTCGTCAAGCGGACGGGGCCGTTCCCGGCGGGGTCCAGCACCTCGTTCGGGTTCCAGGGCAGCCGTCCGAACGGGAACACCGCCATGCCGGGCGGATACACCTGTTCGGTTCCCTGATCGCATTCTCCGGCGAGGGCGCGGCTCCGGGAGTCGCGTCCTCGCCGTATCTTTGGCGTCTCGTACGGGAACGTACGGTGAGCAAGGGCCCCCGACTTGGAGGAATAGCGATATGTCGTATATAGTTAGCAAAGGTAATGACTTATGCTAACGAATACCCAGAAGACAGAGGTGGCTGCGAGCCTTCGCAGCGACGCAGGTCTGGCGTCCGCGCTCCGCGTGTCGCTCGCGCGGCTGAATCGGCGGCTGCGCAAGCAGGGCACGGGACATTCGCTGACGCCCACCCAGCTCGCGACTCTGGCCGCCGTCGAGCGGCACACCGCGATGACACCCGGCGAACTGGCCGAACACGAGAAGGTTCAGCCGCCGTCGATGACGCGTGTGATCGCCAATCTGGAGGAGCGGGGGTTGCTGGCGCGCACGCCGCATCCGCGGGATCGGCGGCAGGTGTCGATCAGCGTCACCCCGGAGGGGGCGGCGTTGCTGAAGGAGGAGCGCCGGCTCAAGGAGGCTTGGCTGGTGCAACGCCTGAAGGACCTCTCGCCGGAGGAACGGGCGACTTTGCGGGCGGTGGCGCCGATCTTGGAGAAGCTGTCCACGATGTGACGGTTGTTCTCCCACCCACCCACCCGTCCGAGCGCTCGCGCCCC
>NZ_BOOA01000180.1 GCF_016862995.1 Acrocarpospora phusangensis | reverse complement strand
GGCCACGATCCCTGCTGGGGACATTCCCCTGGCCACCATCCCCACCGCGGCTGACGCGACCTCGACCCAGAGCCCTCGCGTAACCGGATCGGCCACGATCCCTGCTCCGGCTGGCGTGACCCTGAGTCAGGGCCCCAGGGTGACCGAACTGTTCGGGGCGATGGCCCGAGCCACCCCCGACGCCCCTGCCGTCATCACCGAATCGGGAACGACCACCTACGCCGAGCTGTCACGCCAAGCCGACCGCCTCTCCCAAGCCCTGCGAACCCTCGACCCCCACCCGGGCAGCGTCGTCGGCATCCTCCTCCCCACCTCCTCCGACGCGATCGCCGCCATCCTCGGCGTCCTACGCGCCGGCTGCGCCTACCTCCCCCTCGACCCCACCCACCCCCCAGACCGCCTCACCGACCTCCTCACCACAGCTCACGCCATCGCTGTGGTGGCTGACACAACGGCTGTCGACATTCATCCCGATACCCGTTCTCCATCAGCCAGCTGCGGCACCCCCGCTAGTCGTGCCGACGCCTCCTCTTCTCCCGACGGCAGCTGTCCGCCAGCTAGCTTCGGCATCTCCGCTAGTCGTGTCGACGCTGGCTCTTCTTCAGCGGATTTCGGCGTGGGCGATATCGGTCCCGGTGGCGGCTGTCCGCCAGCTAGCTTCGGCATCTCCGCTAGTCCTGCCGACGATGGATCTTCTTCAGCCGCTTTCGGCACCGGCGCTATCCAGGTCGATGATGGCTTCTCGCCAGCCAACTCCGGCGAAGGTGGCGATGTCGCATATCGGCGCTTCACTGGTGCCTGGCTGCCGCGTGCGCTCCTGCACGAGGATTCCGTTCCGTCGTGCCGTGCGGACTCGGTGCCGGTCCTCGACCATGGCGGTCTGGCCTATGTCGTCTTCACCTCAGGCTCGACAGGGCGGCCCAAGGGCGTCATGGTCGGGCACGGAACGCTCTCCAACCTCACCAGGTCGTTCCGCGAGGCGCATGGGTTCGGGCCAGGTCAGCGCATTCTGATGCTTCCGCCGCTGACCTTCGACGCCTCAGCCGGAGATCTCTTCCCGGCGCTCACCTCGGGCGCGGCCCTCGTCCTCCACCCCGAACCAGCCCGAATCGACGCTCAGGAACTCCTCACCTTCTGCACCCGTCACGGTGTCACCGCGATCGACACCGCGGCTTCCCTTTGGCGCCAATGGACCAACGAGCTGACCGAGGTCCCCCCTACGTGGCCCGTCAGAATCATGATGATCGGTGGCGAATCCGCCCCAACCCAAGCCGCCCAGACCTGGCACCGGGTCACCGATCGGCGGACGACCCTCTTCAACCACTACGGACCCACGGAAGCCACCGTCTGCGCAACCGTCCACAGGATTCCGGACCCGCTGGGCGTCGTGCCCACGCCGCACGACTCCACGGTTCTAACCGTCGTTCAGCCGGTTCCTGAACTCTCGGCCGTCCTGCCCGCGCCGCGCGACTCCACGGTCCTGACCGTCGTTCAGCCGGTTCCTGAACTCTCGGCCACCCTGCCCGCGCCGCACGATTCCCCGGATCCCGCCGCCGTCCATACCGTCGCCCTGCCCACGCCGCACGCTAGTTCAGTGAACTTGGCCATCGGCAGGGAACTGCCGCATGTCCGGGCCTACATTCTTGATCGATTCGGGGGTCCTTGCCCTGTCGGGGTCTATGGCGAGTTGCACCTGGGGGGTGACTGCCTGGCCTTCGGTTATGTCGGCCGACCGGCCCACACCGCCGTCAGTTTCGTCCCTGATCCGTACGCCGGGACGCCCGGGGCGCGGATGTACCGAACCGGGGATCTGGTGCGGCGGCTCTCCGACGGGACGATCGAATTCGCCGGCCGCTCGGACCGTCAGCTCAAGATTCGTGGCCATCGGATAGAGCCCGCCGAAATCGAGGCGGCGCTGTCCGCCGAGGACGACGTCATCGACGCTGCGGTTGTCGCGGTTGACGATCGCCTGGTCGCGTATGTGGCGACCAAGTCCGCCGTCAACCGGCGGGTTGCGGAGAAACTGGCCCGGCCGGACCTGGAGGACCCGGTCCAGCAGGTCCAGGACATCACGAGCAGCTCTGGGGCTGTTCTTCGGCGGGCGCTCCGGGAGCGGTTGCCCGATTATCTGGTGCCGGATGTCGTCGTGGTCGTGGCGGAGATTCCTCGGAACAGCCACGGAAAGGTGGAACTGGGGGAGCTTCCGAGGGCGGGAAGCGTCTATGAGAAACCCTGCGGCGCTGTCGAAGAATCGCTGGCGGATATTTGGCGGGGAGTCGTCGGGGCGCGGGAGACGGTTGGGCGGCGGAGCAACTTCTTCGAAATCGGGGGGAGTTCGCTGCTGGCCGGGCGAGTTCTGGCAGAAGTGGAGCGACGGCTTGGGGTCCGGGTTCCGCTTCATGTGCTGTTCGAGAGCGGAGACCTGGCGGAGCTTGCGGCCTATGTCAGTGAGCCCGTGGCCGACAGAGTCGATCTCCTGAGTGAGGTTGTTCTGCCCGACGAGATTCACGCACGCAAGCCGACGAAGTTCATTCGATCGAGCGAAAGCCCGTCGAGCGGAACGAGCGAAAGCCCGTCAGGCCGAACGAGCGGAAGCCCGTTGAGCGAAAGCTCGTCAGGCGGAACGAGCGGAAGCCCGTTGAGCGAAAGCTCGTCAGGCGGAACGAGCGGAA
>NZ_BOOA01000179.1 GCF_016862995.1 Acrocarpospora phusangensis | reverse complement strand
ACCGGCTCCTTGGACGGCGGTTCTTTGGGTGGGGGTTCCTTGGATGGAGCTTTTCCGGATGGCAGGGGTGGCAGCATCGAGCTGGCGTGTATGAGCATCCGTACCGGCCGTTGGAGGGTGATGCGGGCCATCGCCGCCGCGTCCTCGCCCCAAGCGTCCTTCCCGCCGTTGCCGGGCAGCGGCCCCGCTTCGACCAGCCAGGACGGCCCTCCGGCGTCCACGAAGGACGGCAACGCCGTGTCGGGCGCGGCCAGGTGGGCCCAGGACAGGTTCGACCAGCGGGCCGGCGCGCTGCCGCGGAACCGCTGCCGGGGTGCGTCGAGCCCGAAGCGCGGCGCCTGCGGCCGCTCCTCCAGGACGAAGAACCAGCCGGGATGGGCGGGCTCGTCCGTGCTGCCCATCGCGCCGGCGTGGTCGAGGGCGAAGCCGTAGAAGTGCGCGTCTCGCTGCAGTCGTCCGGCGAACAGCGGGAGCCGGACGTGCCCCGCCGCCGCCTCCCGCCGCCTCCCGCCGGCCCATTCGGCCTCGACGGCGTACACCCGCAGATCGGGGTACCGGCGGGGAAGCGCCCCCTTGATCAGCAGGACCAGATCGGCCCCGGGCGCCTCCCGTGGCCGGTTTGTGCCGAGTGCGCCGTGCCACTTCCCGATCGCGGCGATGTCGGCGGGCCCGCCGTCGCCGGTGTCGAAGAACCTCCGGCACCAGGTCTCCGTCAGCAGCGCCGGATACTCCCGCCAGGCGAACTCGCGCGCCAGCTCGTGGTTGAGCCCCGCCAGGAACGCCTCGACGAACTCCCCGTTGGCCCGCAACAAGCCAAGCGTGTCGTCAGGTACGGCCCCCAGCCCCGGCACCAGGTACTCCACCGACAGGGCGAGCAGCCGCCGGTACATCGGCGTGGTGAACTCTGGCCGCACCCAGAGGCGATCCGGCACCTCGTGCCCCGCGGGCAGCCCCGGCATCCGGTGGCGCACCATCGCCGCGATCGCCGCCGGCGCGTCCAACGTGGACCGTACCCGGGCCGCGATCCCACTGCCGGTCGAGGCACGGGCGGCGGGCTCAGGGCGGCGGGGACCCCCGCGCGGCTCGGTCACCGCCTGGAGGTCGGCACCGGCCGGTGGCCGCACCGTCGTCCAGACCGCGCTGAACGCGATCGGATCCGCCAGCGCGGCGCTGATCAACGCGTCCGGCCCGCCCAGGCTCCTGGTGGTCCGGGTCAGCCGCCGCAACGCGCCGCCGAGCAGCCCGTCCGGCAGCGCCGACGCGCGAACAGCACCCAGGACCGTACCCCCGGACGGCAGCCGCAGGCGCGCCATCGCGGGCGCGGCGATCTGCATCAGCGTGGCGTCGCCGAGGGTGGCGAATCGGGCCTGCGCCCGCCCGGCCAGCTCCCAGCCGAGCCGGGCGCGGCCGAGCACCCGGCCGGCTTCGGCCTGCTCGGCGGCGAAGCGCCAGGCTTCGGCGAGCAGCGCCTCCTGGTCGTTGCGCACCACCTCGGTGCCGAGACCGGCCACCGCCCGGTGCGGCGGTTCGGTGTTGAGCTGCTCGAACCAGTCCGGCGACCGTCCGGGCTCGGGTACGGCCCGCCGCTTGGCCTGCGGCGCGCCATAAGCGGGCGGGCCTACGACTGGATCGTCGCGCTGCGCCACGTAACCCCGGACCGGCCGCTTGTCCGGCGGATACAGCGTCTGGTTGACCGTCGTCCGCAGGCTGTCCTTCATCGCTTCGCGATGCGCCTCCGGCCAGGGGCGCGGCCCGCCCTCCGGCGACACCAGCGCGCCCGAGTAGCTGACCACGGTCCCGGGCGCCCTGGGCAGGCCGCCGCCCGGCTCGCCGATGTCGAGGTCGCGCCGCCCCACCGTCCCGGGCAGTTCCGCCGCGCGCAACCGGCGGACCAGCGACTCGAAGTCGCCCGCCGCCCCGGTGCGGAAACGCCAGTGGTCGTACACGGGCAGCCGGATGTCCACGCCGCCCGGCTCCCAGGCCGGCCCGAGGTCGGTACCCGCCGGTTCTCCGATCGCCGCCCGCCGCCCGGCCTCGAACGTGGGCACCAGGCAGGCCAGCCAGGACCGGCGCGGCGGCAACCGGCGCGGGCACAGCAGCCGGGCCCGGAACGCGTGCGGCGCGGTGGCCAGCGCGTCCGCGAGCCCGGCGGAGAGGTCGTGATCGGCCTGGACGTGGGCCCACGCCCAGCACTGCGCCAGATCGGGCAGTTCGGCCTCGGCGCTGTCCACGGTGAGCACCGGCGGCAGGGCCGGGCCTCGGTCCAGCAGTGCCACTCCGTCGCGCTCCTCGACGACGACGAGCGCCAGCCACGGCTGCAGCCGCCCGTACGCGTCGGGTGCGGCCGGGGTGAAACGCCAGGGCAGGTCGGGCGCGGCCAGTTCGACGAGCGCGAAATAGTTCGCCTCGGCGTCGGTCTCGCCGGGTTCCGGCGCCCGCCGCAGGATCTGCGCCGGGTCGAGCCCGATCACGTCGCCGGGACCGCGCAGCCGTACCGGGGGGCCGGTGACGTCGTCGACGACCTCCCCGCCCTCTCCCGTGGCCCGTAGCAGGACGGGAACCTGGACGGTCGCGCTGTCGTGCGGCGCGAGCCCGGCGACGGCGGATTCGGTGAGCGCGGCCGCGAGGCCGGTCCGAAGCCAGGGCAGGAACCGTGGTGCCGGTGTCGGCGCGGTCATC
>NZ_BOOA01000178.1 GCF_016862995.1 Acrocarpospora phusangensis | reverse complement strand
CGCGGTCGTGTCCGGCACTCCCTGAGTCAGGCGGAAGTAGTCGAACTTGGCCGGCTTCGCGGCGGTCTGGTTGGCGCCGAGGGCGAACAGGCCGATCTTCCCGCTGCCGACCGCGCTGTTCTGGACCGCCTCGCTGATGGTGGTCCAGGTGGTGCCGTCGGACGAGTACGACCCGCGGAAGGTGTTGCCCTCCTTCTGCAGGCGGAGCCACCACACGCCCTGGGTGAGCGAGCCGGCGCCCGGCTGCGGGTTCTGCACCGAACCGGCGACCTCGCTGCGCAGTTCGATCCTGCGGGTCACCGCGGAGCCCGCGGTGTTGTCCGTCAGGAAGTCGAACTTCACGTAGTTGTCGTCGTCGGTGTAGACGATCAGACCGCCCTGGTGGTACTGCTCGTTGAACGCCGACCCGTCGAGCTTGGTCTCCAGCGTCCAGTCGCCGCTCGGCGCCGTCTGCAGGATGAAGTTCTTCGGAGCAGTGTTGGCGGTGCCGTAGATGTCGCCCTGCGCGGTGTCGAGCTCCAGGTTGCCACCCACGACCCGCTGGGTCGCGGCGTCGCCGCGGACGACCGCGTTCCAGCGGCAGGCGTCCAGGGCCGTGCCGTCGAACTCGTCGCTCGGGGCGGGCTGGGTCGCCGTGTCGTCGGGCGTGATGTGGAACCAGTCGAACGCGGCGTCCACGACGGGTCGGGTGCCGCTGCCCGCGAGGGAGACCAGGCCGATGCGCGGGTTGGTGATCCCGGCGAGGGGCTTGGTCTGCGCCATGGCGGTGAAGGTGGTGCCGTCCGCCGAGTAGTGGGCGGTGATGTTGGTGCCGTCGCTCACGAACCGCACGTACACGGTGTCGGGGTAGGCGTCCCCGAGGTTGGCCGTGTTGCTCTGGGCGACCTCGTTCGGCGTGCCGTTCTCCTCCCGGATGAACTGGAAGATGCGGGCGGCGTGGTCGTTGGTCCCCCGAGCCTGGAGGACCATCTTGGCGTAGTTGTTGTCGTCGCCGTACAGGATGAGGCCCGCCTGCTGGTACATGTCGCGGGCGTTCATCGTCACCTTGGCGGTCGCCGTCCAGGCGCCCGCCGGCGCCGGCTGCAGGACGATGTTGGTGGTCGTCCCGGCGGCGGTGCCGTAGATGTCGGTGAGCGAGGTCGGGATGACGAGCTTGCCGTCCGCGACCCTCAGGTTCTGGTCCTCACGGACGACCGACCAGCGGCTGCGGTCGAGCGCGGTGCCGAGGAAGTCGTCGGAACGACCGGCCAGGCACGCGGCGTTCGGCGAGTCCACCCGGATGGTGGCCGTCTGGGTGGTGGAGGCGCCCTTGGCGTCGGTCACCGTCACCGAGGCGGTGTACGTCCCCGGCGCGGTGTAGGTGTAGCTCGCGCCGGCCGTGGTCGGCTGCGGCGAACCGTTCACCCCGAAGTTCCACTTGTACGTGAGCGGGGTGTTGCCGTCGGGGTCGCTCGCGGTGGCGGTGAAGTCGACCTTCAGCGGCGCGGTGCCCGAGGCCGGGCTGGCCGCCACGGTCACCACCGGACGCTGGTTCTCGGTGACGCCCTTGCCGACGAAGTCGATCCAGTTGAAGTTGAGCAGGGACACGTTGGCGGCCGCGCTCGCGGGCTTGCGCAGCACGAAGAAGAGCGGGCCGGTCGTCGTCGGCGGGCTGGCCAGGTTCAGCGTGACGTCCTTGTACGTCTGCCACGCGCCGGTCGGGGTGATGTCGATCGAGCCGACCACCGCCCCGGTGTCGGGGTTGCCCACCTTGACCAGAACCGTGCCGCCGGCCCCGGCCGAGGCCGTACGGAACCGGATGGCGGAGACGCCGCCCAGGTTGATCGGGCTGAAGGAGAACCAGTCGCCGTCCTGGGTGAAGCCGATGTTCTGGCTGCCGCCCTGGCTGTCGCCCGTGGTCTCGGTCTGCACGCCCGGAGCGTCGGTGCCGACACCGTCCGCGGTACGGCCGGTGGCGGAGAAGTGCTCGGCCTGCTTGCGCTTGGGCTGGAGGACGACCTCGGTCCGGCCGGTCAGCTCACCGGCGCCGCTCGCGCCGCCGTTGTCGGTGTAGGTCGCCTCAAGGACGTAGAACAGGTTGTCGTCCACGCCGTGGCCGCTGTCGGTGAGGGTCTGGATGGTGCCCTCGCAGCCCTCGTGCTGGTCCAGCGGGTGGCCGTGGCTGTCGTGACCCAGGTACGCCTGGATCTTGACGTCGTCGCAGTCGACCGTGCCGTCCTCGGGGTCGGTGACCGTGATCTTGTAGTTGACCTGGTCGCCGAACTCGAAGAACCCGCCGTTCGGCGGCAGGTCGAGCTTCACCGTCGGGCGGGTGTTGCCCGCCACGATCGGCAGGCTCGCCGTGCCGGACAGGCCGTCGGGGTTGGTCACGGTCAGGACCGCGCTGTAGTTCCCGGCCTGGGTGTAGGTGTGGGCGGGGTTGGCGGCGGTGGAGTCGGTGTCGCCGTCGCCGTCGAAGTCCCACGCGTACGTGATGGGCTTGCCGTCCGGGTCGCTGGAGCCCTGGCTGGAGAACTGCACCGTCAGGGGGGCCGGGCCGTCGGTCTTGTCGGCGGACACGCGGGCCACCGGCGGGCGGGTGCCCTTGACGTACTCGACGCGGTAGATGCCGGAGTCGGCGTTGTCGCCGCCGAAGCCGGAACCCCACTCGATCAGGTACAGCGCGCCGTCGGGACCGAACTTGATGTCCATCGGCCGCTTGAAGCTCATCGAGGCCAGGA
>NZ_BOOA01000177.1 GCF_016862995.1 Acrocarpospora phusangensis | reverse complement strand
AGCGGTCGTGTCCGGCACTCCCTGAGTCAGGCGGAAGTAGTCGAACTTGACCGTCTTGGGCCCGGCCTGGTTGGTGCCGATGGTGTAGACACCGACCTTGCCGTTCGCGACCGCGGTGTTCGGCACCGCCTCCGCGAAGTCGGTCCACGTGGTGCCGTCCGCGGAGTACGACCCGCGGAAGTTGCTGCCCTCCTTCTTCAGCCGCAGGTACCAGACGCCCTGGGTGAGCGAGCCCAGGCTCGGCTGCGGGTTCACGACGGTCCCGGCGACCTCGCTACGCAGTTCGAGACGGCGCGCCACCGCGGAACCCGCGGCGTTGTCGGCGACGTAGTCGAGCTTCACGTAGTTGTCGTCGTCGGTGTAGACCATCAGGCCGCCCTGCTGGAACTGCTCGTTCAGCGCCGATCCGTCGACCTTCGTCTCCAGCGTCCAGTCGCCGCTCGGCGGCGTCTGCAGGATGAAGTTCTTCGGAGCGGTGTTGCCGGTCCCGTAGATGTCACCGGGGGTGGTGTCCAGCTCCAGGTTGCCGCCGGTCACCCGGGCGCTGGCGGCGTCGCCACGCACGATGGCGTCCCAGCGGCAGGTGTCCAGCGCCGTGCCGTTGAACTCGTCGCTCGGCGCCGGCTTGGTGGCCGTGCTGTCGGGCGAGATGTGGAACCAGTCGAACGCGGCGTCGACGATCACGCGGTCGCCGGTGCTGGCGAACGACATGAGGCCGATGCGCGGGTTGGTGATCCCGGCCAGCGCCTTCGTCTCCGGCATCGCGGTGAAGGTGGTGCCGTCCGCCGAGTAGTGCGCGGTGAGGTTCGAGCCGTCGCTCATGAACCGCACGTACACGGTGTCGGGGTAGGCGTCACCGAGGTTGCCGGTGTTGCTCGCCGCCACCTCGTTCGGCGTGCCGTTCTCCTCCCGGATGAACTGGAAGATGCGGGCGGCGTGGTTGGGCGTGGAGCTCCGGCCCTGGAGCACCATCTTGGCGTAGTTGTTGTCGTCGCCGTACACGACCAGACCGGCCTGCTGGTACTGCCGGTCGGCGCGGAGCGTCACCTTGGCGGTGGCGGTCCAGGCGCCCTGCGGCAGCGGCTGCAGAACGATGTTGGTCACGCTGCCCGGACCGCTGCCGTAGATCTCCGTGGCCGAGGTCGGCAGCACGAGCTTGCCGTCCGCGACCTTGAGGTTCTGGTCCTCACGGACGACCGACCAGCGGTTCCGGTCCAGTTCGGCGCCCAGGAAGTCGTCGGAACGTCCCGAGAAGCAGTTCGTGGTCGGCGGGTCCACCTTCACGTTGACGTACGCGGAGTTGGACGCGCCCTTGGAGTCGGTCACCGTCACCGAGGCGGTGTAGGTGCCCGGGGCGTTGTAGGTGTAGCTCGCGTTGGCCGTGGTCGGCTGCGGCGAACCGTTCACCCCGAAGTTCCACTTGTAGGTGAGCGGGGTGTTGTTGTCGGGGTCGCTGGCGGTCGAGGTGAAGTCGACCTTCAGCGGGGCGATGCCCGTGGCGGCGCTGGCCGCGACGGTCACCACCGGACGCTGGTTGTCGGTGACACCCTGGCCGATGAAGTCGACCCAGTTGAAGTTGAGCAGGTAGTCGCCGTTTCCGGCGCTGGCCGGCTTGCGGACGATGAAGAACACCGGGCCGGTCGTCGCCGGGACGTTGCTCAGGTTGACCGTGACGTCCTTGTACGTCTGCCAGCCACCCGTCGGCGTCACGTCGACCGAGCCCACCAGGGTGCCGGTGTCGGCGTTGCCCGTCTTGATCTGCACGGTGCCGCCGGGACCGGCCGAGGAGACCCGGAGCCGGACCTGCGAGATGCCGCTCAGGTTGATCGGCGTGTAGCCCCAGAAGTCACCGTCGTTGGTGAAGCCGATGTTCTGGTTGCCGCCCTGCGGGTCGGAGCCGTTCTCGATCGCGACGCCCGCGGCGTCGGTGCCCAGGCCGTCCGCGGTGCGGCCGGTGGACGAGAAGTGCTCGGCCTGCTTGCGCTTGGGCTGGAGGATGGCCTCGGCCCGCCCGGTCAGCGACTGCGCGCCACCCTGGCCGCCCTTGTCGGCGTAGGTCGCCTCAAGGATGTAGAATAGGTTGTCGTCGATGCCGTGGCCGCTGTCGGACAGCGTCTGGATCGTGCCCTCACAACCCTGGTGCTGGTCGAGCGGGTGACCGTGGCTGTCGTGACCCAGGTACGCCTGGATCCGGACGTCCTCGCAGTCGATCGCCCCGTCCTCGGCGTCGGAGACGGCGATCTTGTACTTCACCTGGTCGCCGAACTCGAAGAACCCGCCGTTCGGGGGCAGTTCGATGGTGACCGTCGGACGGGTGTTGCCGACCGTGATCGGCACGTTCGCCGTGCCGTGCAGGCCGCCCGGGTTGGTGACGGTCAGGACCGCGCTGTACTGCCCGGCCTGGGTGTAGGTGTGCGAGGGGTTGGCGGCGGTGGAGTCGGTGTCGCCGTCGCCGTCGAAGTCCCACGCGTAGGTGAGCTGCCCGCCGTCGGGGTCGCTCGACCCCTGGCTGGAGAACTGCACCGTCAGCGGCGCCGGGCCGTCGGTCTTGTCGGCCGAGGCGCGGGCCACCGGCGGGCGGTTGCCCTTGGTGTACTCGATGCGGTAGATGCCGGAGTCGGCGTTGTCGCCGCCGAAGCCGGAGCCCCACTCGATCAGGTAGAGCGCGCCGTCGGGACCGAACTTGATGTCCATCGGCCGCTTGAAGCTCATCGAGCGGAGAA
>NZ_BOOA01000176.1 GCF_016862995.1 Acrocarpospora phusangensis | reverse complement strand
GGGGGCCGCGTGCGCGGGCGTGGCCACGGCCACGGCGCCGGTGAGGGCGATCGCGAGCGCCGCGAGACCCGCGCCCACCCGCCGTCCGGCTAAGAACCGAAATTTCATGATCTGTCCCATCAGAGCGCGTTGAGGTACGGACGATGGCTGCGGGAGAACTCGAACCCGTGGTACTTGTCCCAGTTGATCGACCAGGTCATCAGGCCCCGCAGGTTCGGATAGACCCCGCGCGGCCGGTACGTGCCGCACCCGGTCCCCTTGGCGAGACAGGTGAACGCCTTCTGCACCTCGGCCACGGTGGTGAAGCCGTTGCCGGCGTACGGCGCGGCGGGCAGGCCGATGGCGACCTGGTCCTGGCGCAGGGCGGGGAAGACGTCGGCCGTGTTGCCCCGGACCGGGAAGCCGGCGAGCAGCATGTCGGTCATGGCGACGTGGAAGTCGTGGCCGCCCATGGTGTGGTACTGGTTGTCCAGGCCCATGATCGGGCCGGAGTTGTAGTCCTGCACGTGCAGCAGGGTCAGGTCGTTCCGCATGGCGTGGATGACCGGCAGGTAGGAGGCGGAGCGCGGGTCCGCGCCGCCGGTGCCGGGTCCGTAGAACTGGTAGCCGAGCTGGACGAAGAACGTCTCGGGGGCCATGGTGAGCACGAAGCGGGAGCCGTACCTGGTCTTGAGGGCGCGGAGCGCGGCGATCAGGTTGACCACGACCGGGGTGGTCGGGTTGCGGAAGTTCGTGTCGCCCTGGTTGAGGTAGAGGGAGTGGCCCTCGAAGTCGATGTCCAGGCCGTCCAGGCCGTACTTGTCGATGATCGCGCCGACCGACTGCACGAACTTGTCGCGGGCGGCGGTGGTGGTGAGCTGCACTTGGCCGTTCTGGCCGCCGATGGAGATCAGGACCTTCTTGCCGGCGGCCTGTTTGGCCCGGATGCCGGCGATGAACTGGGCCTCGGTCTCGACGTTGGGGCATTCGGCGACCGGGCACTGGCTGAACCGGATGTCGCCGGAGGTGACGCTGGTGGGCTCGCCGAACGCGAGGTTGATGAAGTCCCACTCGGTGGGCACATCCGCCATCCGGATATATCCGGAGCCGTTGGCGAATGAGGCGTGGAGGTAGCCGACCATCCACCGGTTGCCGACCGGCGTGGGCGGGCTCGGCGACGGGCTGGGGGACGGCGACGGCGACGGGGAGGGCGAGGGTGACGGTGACGGGGAGGGCGGCACCGTGCCGGGACCGTCGAAGACGACGTCGTCGGCGTAGTAGGTGCCCTGCCCGTGCCAGCCGTTGACGTAGATCGTCACGCTGGTCTGGCCGGGGGCCGTGGTGAAGTTGCGGGTCAGCTGCGTCCAGGCCGCGCCGGGCGCGGCCCAGATCTCGCCGAACCCGACCGCGCCGAGGAACACGAAGTTCCCCCGGACCCAGGCCGACAGCGCGTACGCGGTGCTGGGCCGCACGGTGATCGTCTGCTGGCAGCGCGCGACGTCGCTGCCGGCGGGGGTGGCGGCCAGGGCCCTGGCGCCGCCGTGCACGGGTGTGGTCACCGCCTGGGCCCCGGCGGCGCAGGTCCATCCGGCCAGGCCGGACTCGAACCCGGGATTGCTCGCGATGTTGGCTGCTCGGGCGGGCTGGGCCACCAGCACCGCCCCGAAGACGGTCAGCGCTGCCGCCGCCACCGCCATGCGGATGCGGTTCATCGGGGATTCCTTAGGGAAGCGTCGCGAGGTGCGGCTTGACGGTCCTGGAGAAGTTCCAGTTGTTGCTGGCGTCCCAGTTGATCGACCAGGTCATCGCGCCCCGGATCGCCGGGTACGCCCGCGGCGGCACGAAGCTGCCGCAGTTGGTGCGGGTGGCCAGGCAGGTCAGCGCCTGGTTGACCAGCGCGGGCGAGACCACGCCGCCGCCGGCCGCGCCGGGTCCCGCGGGCAGGCCGAGCGCCACCTGGTCGGGCCGCAGGCCGTTCTCCAGCTGGATGCAGGCCAGCGCGGTCATGAAGTTGACCGTGCCCTGGCTGTACGCGAAGGACTGGTCGCAGCCGAGCATCGAGCCGGAGTTGTAGAACTGCATGTGCACGACGGTGAGGATGTCCCTGATGGCCAGGGCCAGCTTGAAGTACTCCATGCCGGTGGACTGCATGTCGATCGTCTGCGGGGCCATCGTGATGATCAGGCCGCTGCCGGCCTTGGCGCGCAGCTGGCGCAGGGCCTCGCCCATCCACTGGGCGTTGAGGCCGTTCTCCAGGTCGATGTCCACGCCGTCGAAGCCGTAGCTCTGCATGATGGCGAAGACCGAGTTGGCGAACGTGGCCGCGGCGGACGCGCTGGCCACCTGGACCCGGCCGAGCTCGCCGCCGACCGAGAGGATGACCTTCTTGCCGCGCGAGTGCAGGGTCTGCACGTCGGCCCGGAACTGGGCGTCGGTGTAGCCGCCGAGCGCGCTGGACAGGCCGGGGTCGAGCCCGAAGACGACCTGACCCGGGGTGGTGGTGGCCTCGCCGAAGGCGATGGCGACCAGGTCGTACTCGTTGGGTACGGCGGACAGGCGCAGTTCGGTGGCGGCGTTGACGAAGTTGTGCCAGTACCCGGTGAGGAAGTGCCTGGGCAGCGGGCCGATCGGGCATCCGGTGGTGGAGCCGCCGACGGGGTCGCTGGCGGCGGACTCGCCGACCGAGTTGTAGGCGCGCACGGTGTAGGTGTGCGAGGTGCAGACGCCGAGGCCACTGACGGTGGCGGAGGTGCCGGTCACGGTGGCGCGCAGCGTGGTGCCCTCGTAGACGCGGTAGCCGGTCACGGTGCCGCTGGAGGCGCCCCAGGACAGCGAGATCGCGGTGTTGGTGACGCCGGTGACCGACGGCGTGCCGGGCTTGCCGGGCACGTTCGGCCCCGGCGGGGAGGGTGACGGCGAGGGAGACGGGTTGGTCCCGCCGCCGCAGGCCGCGCCGTTCAGGGTGCAGTTGCTGACCACGGCGCCGGCGCCGCCGGGACTGCCGTTGAAGCCGAAGCTGGCCGTGCCACCCGGC
>NZ_BOOA01000175.1 GCF_016862995.1 Acrocarpospora phusangensis | reverse complement strand
AAGGATTGCCGGGTTGAGAAGTGGTTGTCCAGACACAGGCGCGGCCGAGCCGAACCGGGTGGCCGGGGAGAATGACCGGCCACCCACGGGGCCCGCTACTTGATCTTTTCTGCGTCCGAGACCGCCTGCGCCCAGGCCTCTTCCGGCGCCTGGTTCTGCAGTTCGACCCGGCTCAGGCCGTTGCCCATGGCGAGCAGCACGTCACCCGACTTGGGGCCGGTGTGCTGGGGCTTGAGCGCCTTCGCGGCGTCAGTGAAGATCTTGCCGATCGGGGCGTCGCCGAAGTACGGGTTGACGAAGGTGGAGACCGCCGGGTCGTCGTACAGGGACGGCAGGGAGGGCAGCGCGCTGGCGTCCTTCCAGAGGGTGAGCTGGCTCTCCTTGCTGGTCAGGAAGTTGATCAGCTCGGCCGCCTCCTTGGGGTGCTTGCCCTGCTTGGGGGCGAGCAGGTGGGTGCCGCCCTGGTTGCCGCCGCCGCCGGGCACCGCGGCGATGTCCCAGGTGCCCTCGCCGGGCTTCTGGTCCTTGATCACGCCGGTCTTCCAGGCGGGGCAGACCATGGTGGCGAAGGTGCCCTTGGCGATGCCGGTGGTCCACTCGGGGGTGAACGCGGTGAGCTTGCCGGAGAGCTTGTTCTGGATCATCGAGACGCCCATGTCGAAGGCCTTCTTGACGTCCGGGTTGCTGGCCACGACCAGGTTGTTGGAGGTGTCGTAGAAGCCGACCGGGGCCTGCTCGACCATGGCGCGGAAGTGCTCACCGGGGCCGTCGGTGAAGGCGGCGTCCTTGACGCCGGCGGCGACGAACTTCTTGCCGGTCTCGACGTAGGCGTCCCAGGTGGGCCAGAGGGCGGAGACCTCGTCGCGGCTGCTGGGTAAGCCGGCCTTCTTGAACAGGTCGGGGCGGTAGCACATGGCCAGGCCGCCGACGTCGGTGCCGAGGCCGAGCAGCGTCTTGCCGTCGGAGGCGAGGCCGAGCTGCCACTTCCAGTCCAGGTACTCGGCCTGGCGGGACGTCAGGCCCTGGTCGGCGAGGTTGTGGAACTTGTCCGGGACCTGCTGGAAGGTGGCGATGAAGCCGCCCTCGACGGCGACCACGTCGGCCGCGCCCGCGCCGGTCGCGAGCTGGGTGACCAGGTTGTTGTGGTGGTCGTTGAACTGCGAGCGGCGCTCGGTGATGGTGACGTTCGGGTGCGTCTTCTTGAACTCCTCGTACAGCGGCGCGTAGTGGAAGTCGCTGAACAGCGCGACCGTAAGGGTGATCTTCTCCGCCGGCTGGGAAGCGGACGCGCCACCGCTGGGGGCCGGGGCCTCGCCACCGCAGGCGGCCAGGACGGATGCGGCGATCAGGGGCACGACGAGCCGCGTCACACGGCGGCGAGGGAGAGTGGACATGCCGTTGGAACCTTCCTATTTATGATCATGAAGAGAACGTTCCCTGGAGTGAGGTTGATCCTGGGGCCGGAATCTTGTCAATGGGTTACGAGATAACGATCCTCGTGACCTCCAGGGAACGTTCCCCCGAATTTTCCGATATCACCACAGGTCAGCGGCCTAAAAATGGGATCTTCCGGGCAAGAGAAAGCGTTCTCTCTCACGTCTCGGGAGTTTCTCACATGTTAATTCAACCCTTGACAGTAGTAGTGAATCGCGAGCACGCTCAGTGTCCGAGAGCGCTTCCCCGCACTCGTCGGCCCGGCGCGGCCTGTCCTGGTTTGGTGCTCCCGTTGAGGAGGTTCCATGCACGCACGCGTCCGATTAGGACTGCTTGCCGCGTTCGCGCTGGTCGTTTCGTACTTCGTGTCCATCCCCGCCGCCGCGGCAGACACCCTGCTCTCCCAAGGCAAGACCACCACCGCGTCCTCGTTCGAGGCCGCGTTCAGCCCCGCCGCCGCGGTGGACGGCAGCACCGCCACCCGCTGGGGCAGCCAGTTCACCGATCCGCAGTGGATCCAGGTGGACCTCGGCATCCAGGCCACCGTGTCGCAGGTCGTGCTGAACTGGGAGGCGGCGTACGCGCGAGCCTTCCAGGTGCAGATCTCCGCCAACGGCACCACCTGGACGAACATCTACAGCACCACCACCGGGACCGGCGGCGTGCAGACCCTCGCCGTGTCCGGCACCGGCCGTTACGTCCGCATGTACGGCACGCAGCGCGCCACCGCCTGGGGCTACTCCCTCTGGGAGTTCCAGGTGTACGGCAGCCCGGTCGGCACCGGCGGCTGCGGCACCGCCAACGCGGCCCTGGGCAGGCCCGCCACCGCCTCCTCCACCGAGAGCGCCACCGCGTTCCCGGCCTCGGCCGCGTTCGACGGCAACACCGGCACCCGCTGGTCCAGCGCGTTCAGCGACCCGCAGTGGATCCAGGTGGACCTGGGCGCCTCGGTCGCGATCTGCGGGGTGACGCTGAGCTGGGAGCCGGCGTTCGCGCGGGCGTACCAGATCCAGGTGTCCGCCAACGGGACGACCTGGACGAACATCTACTCGACCACCACCGGTCCGGGTGGGACCGAGAATCTGAACGTCACCGGCACCGGGCGTTACCTGCGGGTCAACGGCACCCAGCGGGCCACGGCGTTCGGCTACTCGCTCTGGGAGGTCGCGGTCCGCACCGGCTCGGGCTCGACACCCTCGCCGTCGCCTTCCCCGTCTCCGTCGCCCTCGCCTTCCCCGGGCACCGAAGTCCTGCTTTCGTACAACAAGCCGGGCGTCGCCTCCTCGTCGCAGAGCGACGGCAACTGCTGGGAGTGCGTGCCCGCGCGAGCCTTCGACCGGGACCCGGCCAGCCGCTGGGCGACGAGCTCGACCACCGGCTGGGTGGACCCGGGCTGGATCTACGTGGACCTGGGCGCGGTCGCCCAGATCAGGCGCGTGGTGCTGCAGTGGGACCCGGCCTTCGCCCGCGCGTTCCAGATCCAGACCTCCAACGACGCCGCGAACTGGACGCCGATCTACTCCACCACCACCGGCACCGGCTTCAAGCAGACCCTCAACGTGACCGGCTCCGGGCGCTACGTCCGCATGTACGGCACCCAGCGCGCCACCCCCTACGGCTACTCCCTCTGGGAGTTCCAGGTGT
>NZ_BOOA01000174.1 GCF_016862995.1 Acrocarpospora phusangensis | reverse complement strand
AGTCCGAATCGGCTCTTGCGAATCGATCTTCCGGACTGCCGTGTTTCAGGGGATTGTCCTGGTCTCCCCAGGCGCGCCAAGATCCGCCACCGAAGTGAGGGAGTTTGGATTGCGCCGGGTGATCCCGACGAAGAAAAGATTAGCAGCCTCCACGAGTGCGACAGCACAAACGACGCCATGGCGGCGGTGTCCCGTCCCCCTGTCACCCCTAGGGGGAATGCTCTGTCCACAGGGAGGGGGTTATCCACAGGCGAGGGCCGAGTGGCCTTGGCGGCGGATCCGCCAGACATAGAGTGTGCGGGTGAGCAGCGACATGCCGCCAGCGGCGAAAAAGGTTCTGGCCGAGCGCACGCATCACGGCGACACCGTGATCGATGAATACGCCTGGCTCATCAAGAAGGACGATCCGGACACGGTCGCCTATCTGGAGGCGGAGAACGCCTACACCAGCGAAGCGACCACGCATCTGAAAGCTCTCCAGGACTCGATCTTCCAGGAGATCAAGGGCCGGACGTTGGAGACCGACCTCAGTGTGCCCACACGTAAGGGCGCCTGGTGGTACTACTCGCGGACCGAAGAGGGCAAGCAATACGGCATTCAGTGCCGGGTCGCCGCCGAGGGCGACGATCCGCCGGTGCTGACGCCCGGGGAATCGTTGCCTGGGGAGCAGGTCCTGCTCGACGGCAACGAGCTGGCCGGGGACAGTCCGTTCTTCGCCATCGGGACCACGTCGGTCAGCCCTGATGGCACGATGCTCGCCTACTCCACGGACTTCTCCGGCGACGAGCGGTTCACCCTGCGCTTCAAGAATCTGACCACCGATGAGCTGCTCAGTGACGAGGTCCCCGGGATCTTCTACGGCGGCGCCTGGTCGGGCGACGGTTCGACGTTCTTCTACACGATGGTCGACGAGGCCTGGCGTCCCAACCGGGTGTTCCGCCATGCGCTGGGCTCGGTTGACTCGGATCCGGTGGTCTACCAGGAGGACGACGAGCGCTTCTGGATCGGCGTCGGGCTCTCGCGAAGCGAGCGTTTCCTCATCCTGGGCGCGCACAGCAAGATCACCAGCGAGGTCCGCGTCCTGGACGCGAACAACCCGCTGGGCGAGTTCACCGTCATCCGGTCCCGCGAGACCGGTGTCGAGTACCACGTGGACCACCAGAACGACCGCTTCCTGGTGCTGCACAACCAGAACGCCGAGAATTTCGAGCTGGCTGGTGCGCCGGTCGACGACCCGGCCAGCTGGACACCCGTGATCCCCCACCGCGCCGACACCCGCCTGCTGGACGTGGACGCCTTCCAGTCGCATCTGGTCGTGCACTTCCGCCGGGACGGCCTCACCGGCCTGCGGATCCTCCCCGAGGGGGCGGAGCCGTACGAGCTCGAGTTCCCGGAGCCGTTGTATGACGTAGCGCCCTCGGGGAACTCGGAGTTCGTGACGTCGCGGCTGCGACTGGGGTACACGTCGATGGTCACTCCCCCGTCGGTGTACGACTTCGATCTGCCGAGTCGTGAGCTCATCCTGTTGAAGCAGCGGCCGGTGCTCGGCGGTTACGACCCTGCGGACTATGAGCAGTTCCGCGAGTGGGCCATCGCCGAGGACGGCACGAAGGTGCCGATCTCGATCGTCATCAAGAAGGGCACGGCGCGACCGGCCCCCACGCTTCTGTACGGCTATGGCAGCTACGAGAGCTCCATCGACCCGTACTTCTCGGTCGCCCGGCTGTCCTTGCTGGATCGGGGATTCGCGTTCGCGGTCGCGCACGTGCGGGGCGGCGGCGAGATGGGCCGGCGCTGGTACGAGGACGGCAAGCTCAACCGGAAGAAGAACACCTTCACCGACTTCGTGGCGGTCGCCCGGCATCTGAAGGGCGAATGGTCGGGCCCGATCATCTCCCGCGGCGGATCGGCGGGCGGGCTGCTCATGGGCGCGATCGCCAATCTCGCGCCGGAGGAGTTCGCCGGCGTCGTGGCCGAGGTTCCGTTCGTGGACCCGCTAAACACCATCCTCGATCCGTCGCTGCCGCTGACTGTGATCGAATGGGATGAGTGGGGCGATCCCCTGCACAACGCGGACGTGTACGCCTACATGAAGTCGTACTCGCCGTACGAGAACGTGCGTGATGTGGTGTATCCACCGATCCTGGCGATCACGTCGTTCAATGACACCCGCGTCTTCTACCACGAGCCCGCCAAGTGGATCGCGCGGCTGCGTGCGGTCGCTCGGGGAGGGCCGTTCCTGTTGAAGACCGAGATGGGTGCGGGGCACGGCGGCCGGAGTGGCCGCTATGACGCCTGGCACGAGGAAGCGTTCACGCTTTCCTGGATCCTCGATCGAGTTGGAGTTTCGAAATGACCTACGTTGCCGCCGGCGACCGCTACGGGCCCATGCCGTACCACCGGACTGGGCGCAGTGGCCTCAAGCTGCCCGCCATCTCGCTGGGGCTCTGGCACAACTTCGGCGACGACAAGCCGGTTGAGAGCCAGCGGGCGATCCTGCGCCGGGCGTTCGATCGTGGGGTGACCCACTTCGACCTGGCCAACAACTACGGCCCTCCGTACGGGTCGGCTGAGACGAACTTCGGGCGGATCTTCGCTGACGATTTCCGGCCGTACCGGGATGAGCTGGTGCTGTCCACAAAGGCCGGCTGGGACATGTGGCCGGGGCCGTACGGGGAGTTCGGGTCGCGGAAGTATCTGCTGGCCAGCCTGGACCAGTCGCTGGCGCGGATGGGTGTGGACTACGTCGACATCTTCTACAGCCACCGGTTCGATCCGGAGACGCCGCTTGAGGAGACGATGGGGGCGCTGGATCACGCGGTTCGGTCCGGTAAGGCGCTGTACGCGGGTATCTCGTCGTACTCGCCGGAGCGGACGGCGGAGGCCGCCCGGATTCTGAGGGAGATGGGCACGCCGCTGCTGATCCATCAGCCGTCGTATTCGATGCTCAACCGGTGGATCGAAGGGGGGCTGCTGGACACGCTGGAGGCGGAGGGTGTCGGCTGCATCGCGTTCTCGCCGCTGGCGCAGGGCATGCTGACCGACCGGTACCTCAACGGCATTCCGGAGGGTTCGCGGGCCACGCAGGGCAAGTCGCTCGACCCCGGTCTGCTGACGGACGAGTCGCTGCGTCACATCCGGACGCTCAACGAGATCGCCAAGCGGCGGGGCCAGACCCTCGCGCAGATGGCGCTCTCGTGGGCGCTTCGTGACAAGCGGGTCACCTCGGTGCTGATCGGCGCGAGCAGCGTCAAACAGCTCGATGACAGCCTCTCCGCCGTCGAACGCCTCGACTTCACCCCCGAGGAACTCGACGCGATCGACAAGGACGCCGTCGAAGCCGGCATCGACCTCTGGCGCGGCTCCAGCACCAGCTGACCAGCAGCACCACCTGGCCGGCTCCAGTTGACCAGCACTACCAGTTCCCCCTGGCCGGCTCCAGGTGACCAGCACTACCAGTTCCACCTGGCCAGCTCCGGCTCTGGTTGGCCAGAGCTGGTCGACCAACTGATCCGCCCTGACGAGTTTCGATCGATCGCCTTCGGCCCTGTGCGCCTGTGCACCGCCCCACCGGGCCGAAGGTGCTTGATCATTAACAGCTTCAGCAAGGTCGCCGCTTCTCGCCGTTATCCGGCGCCGTTAACGCAGGTGGTCAGTTCTCGCCATACCGGCGCCAAGCAAGGACGCTGCTGCTCGGACTTAGAGCCAGAGGTCATCTGTTCAGAGAGC
>NZ_BOOA01000173.1 GCF_016862995.1 Acrocarpospora phusangensis | reverse complement strand
GGTCGAGTCCACCGAACTGGTCAGCGTCAGCACGGAGACCGGGACGCTCCCGGAGCAGCGCGGATCGGAGCCGCCGGCCGGGCAGTTGTTCCCGGCGCTCGGCGAGGTGATCGCATTCGTCAGGATCCTGTCGCCCGGATCCGGCGACCGCACGACCACCGAGTACGTGATCGTCGCGGACGCGCCGGGTGCCAGCGCGCCCGTCCAGGTCAGGTCGGAGCCGGTCTGGGAGACCGTGCCGGTGGTGGCCGCGCCGTCGCCGGCGTACACGGCGTCGTCCAGCACGCCGGCCAGGGAGTCGGTCAGCGTCGCCGCCGGGTAGGACGTCTGGCCGGTGTTGGTGACGGTGATCGTGTACTCCACCGTGCCGCCCGGGGCCGTGGTCGCGGCGTCCGCGTTCGTCACGATCGTCAGCGCGGGGGTGAGGACCGCGACGGTGACCGTACAGGCGGGGGCGGGGCCCGCGAGGGGGCAGTTGCTCCCTTCGGCCGCCGAGAAGAGCGTGTTGACCATGACCTTGTCCCCGGGGTCCGGGTCGCGGACCGTGATCGAGTAGGTGATCGTCACCGTCGCGCCCACGGCGATGTCGCCGGTCCAGCTGAGCACGGGCTCGGTGTAGGAGACCGCGCCGCTGGTCGCGCTCGCGTCGTTGTTGTAGACGGCGTCGTCGATGAGACCCGCGAACCCGTCGGTGACGGTGATCCCCGTGTACGGCGTCTCGCCCGTGTTGGCCAGCGTCACCGTGTACGTGACCGTCCCACCGGGAACCGTCGCGGGCGCGCTCGCCGTCTTGCCGATCGTGAGCGCCGGGATCAGGACCTGCACGGTGGCCGCGCACTGCGGGTCGGAGCCGCCGGCCGGGCAGTTGCCTCCCGGCGTGTCGGAGACCGCCGCGAAGCGCAGGCTCCGGTCGCCGTCGTCCGGGTTCTTGACGGTGAACGAGGAGGTCAGCGTGACCGTGCCGCCGACCGGGATGTCCCCCGTCCACACCATCCCGCCGGGCGTGCTGGAGATCGTCCCCGAAGTGACCGTGTCCTCCCGGCCGGGCACGACGTCGTCCAGCAGGTCCGCGAGGCTGTAGCTGACGCTGATCCCCGTGTACGGCGTCTGCCCGGTGTTGCTGAACGTGCTGGTGAACTGCACGGTCCCGCCGGGCGTGGTGGTCACGGCGTTCGCGCTGGTGGCGATGGTCAGCGCGGAGACGGTGACGGTCCTCGCGCAGCGCGGGTCGCCGCTGGCCGCCGCGCAGTTGCTCTGCGGCGAGGTCGAGGTGAGCACGTTGGACATGACCCCGTCCCCGCCGGGCGCGGTCTTCGCCGTCACCGAGTAGGTGATCGTGACCGTGCCGCCGGCCGGGACGTTCCCGGTCCAGGTCAGGGTGGGCGCGGTGTAGCCGGCCGTGCCCGCGGTGGCGGACACGTCGTTGTTGTAGTCGGCGTCGTCGAGCACCCCGGTCAGGGGGTCGTTGAACGTCGCCCCGACGTACGGCGTGGCCGCGGTGTTGGCGACGGTGATCGTGTAGTTGACCACACCGCCCCGCTCGGTGGAGGCCACGTCGGACCGTTTGGTGAACGTCAGGTCGGCGCTCTCGGCGATGGGGATCGTCAGGGCGCAGCGCGGGTCGGACGACCCGGCCGGGCAGTTGTTGCCGGCCGCGGCGGAGCTGATCGTGCTGACGAGGCTCTTGTCCCCCAGGTCGGGATTGTTCACGGTGACCGTGTAGGTGATGGTCGCCGTGGCTCCGACGGCGAGGGCGCCGGTCCAGGTCAGGGTGGGCGCGCTGTAGCCGACCGTGCCCGAGTCGGCGACGGCGTCGTTGTTGTAGGCGGCGTCGTCGAGCAGCCCGGTCAGGTCGTCGGCCAGCGAGGCGGCGGCGTAGTCGGTCTGTCCGCTGTTGGTGACCTTGATGGTGTAGGTGACGGTCTCGCTTGCCACGGCGGTGTCGTCGTCCGCCGTCTTCACGATGGTCAGCGCCGGAGTGAGCACGGTGACGGTGGACGAGCAGGCCGGGTTTCCCGACCCGGGCGGACAGGTGCTGCCGACGGTGTCGGAACTGGCCGTGGTGAAGACCAGCTTGTTCCCCGGGTCGGGGTCGCGGACCGTGGCGCTGTACGTGATGACGGCGCTACCCCCGACCGGCAGGTCACCGGTCCAGGTCAGGATCGGGCTCGCGAAGTCGACCGAACCGACGGTCGCGGCGGCGTCGCCGTTGTACGTGGCGTCGCCCAGCAACCCGGCCAGGTCGTCCCTGACCACGGCCCCGCTGTACGGCGTCTGCCCGGTGTTCTCCACGAGCAGCGTGTAGTTGATCACCCCGCCGGGCACCTGCGTGACCGTGTCCGCGGACTTGGTGATGGACAGGGCCGGGATCAGGACGTCGAGCCGCGCGGTGCAGCGCGGGTCGGATCCCCCCGCCGGGCAGTTGTTCCCCGGCGCGGCGGAGACAAGGGTGCCCGTGAGCACCTTGTCCCCCGGATCCGGATCCTTCACGGTAAGGGTGCCGTTGATCGTGACGACCCCGCCGACCGGGATGTTCCCGGTCCAGGTGATGGCAGTGGGCCCCAGCACGAGCGTGCCCGAACTGGCGACCTGGTCACCGACGGGAACGGCGTCGTCCAGCGTGCCCCCCGTGCCGGCGGAGACACTGATCCCCGTGTACGGCGTCTGCCCGGTGTTGGTGAAGGTGGCGCTCAGATGCACCACCGAACCGGGCGTCGTGCTGGTCTCGGTGTAACCCTGCGTCAGGACGAGCCGGGACAGCCTGACCTCGGCCTGACAGCGTGCGTCGGTGCTCCCGGCCGGGCAGTTGTTGCCGGCCGTGGCCGACGTGACGGCGTTGCCGACCAGGCCGTCGCCCGGGTCGGGGGAGCGCACGGTCAAGGAGTACGTGACGGTCGCGCTCGCGCCGATGGCCAGGTCACCGGTCCAGGTCAGGTTGGGCGCGCTGTATCCCACGGTCCCGCTGGTGGCCGCCACGTCGTTGTTGTACGTGGCGTCGTCCAGCGCCCCCGCCAGCGAATCGGTGAAACTCGCCCCGGTGTACGGCGTCTGCCCGGTGTTGGCGACGGTCACGGTGTAGGTGATCGTGCCGCCTTCCACGACGGTCGCGGTGTCGGCGGTCTTGGTGATGGTGAGCGCCGGCACCAGGACGATGACCCGCACGGAGCATCGGCTGTCGCCGCCTCCGGCCGGGCAGTTGTTGCCCAGCGTCGAGGACACCACCGGGTTGGACATCAACCTGTCGCCGGGATCCGGATCGCGCACGGTGACCGAGTAGCTGATGGTCGCGACCGCGCCGATGGCCAGGTCACCACTCCAGGACAACGTGGGCGCGGCGTAGGACACGTCGCCCGTACTCGCGGTGACGTCGTTGTTGTAGACCGCGTCCGTGAGCACACCCGCGAGCGAGTCCGTGAAGGCCGCCCCCGTGTACGGGGTCTCCCCCGAGTTGGTCACCGTCACCGTGTACGAAACGACCCCGCCCGGCTCGACCGTCGCCTTGTCCGCCGTCTTCTCGATCGTCAACTCCGGACGCAGCACTTCCACCGACGTCACACACGCGGGATCGGAACTCCCCACCGGACAGTTGCTGCCCGTGGTCGTCGAGGTGACCAAACTGGTCATCGTGTCGCCACCGGTCGCCGGATTGTTGACCGTGATCGACGCCGTGGCGGTCATCGTCTCCCCCACCGCCAACGGACCCGACCACGTCACCGTCCCGTCCTCGTTGAACGTCAACCCCCCCGAACTCGCCACCGCGTCGTTGTTGTACGTGGCATTG
>NZ_BOOA01000172.1 GCF_016862995.1 Acrocarpospora phusangensis | reverse complement strand
TTTCACCAGGTGAGGGTCTTGATCGCTCAGGCGGTTCGGGCCCTTCTCCTATTTCTGGGAGAAATTTGGGAGACGACCTTGGAGGCGGTCCCATCCCGCCACGGTGCCAGCGCCGCATCGAGCAGCGGGACCTGCGACGTCGGCCACAACCTGGCCCGCTCGGCGAGCGCGTTCTCCCACATGGCCTGCAGGACCTCGCGCAGCTGCTCGCGCATGCCGTCCGTCACGTGGCCGTACCGGCCCGACATGCTCGCGTCGATGTGCCCCATCCGCTCAACCTTCAGCGCCTTCTTGATCCCCGTGTCGTCCATCCACGTCTGGTGACCATGGCGGAACCCGTGCGGGGTGAGGCCCTTCCGAATCGGCAGCCACGTCACCAGGTGGGGCCGTTCCTCTTCCTCCCAGCTGGCGTAGTCCGGGCGTCCGCGGCCGCGCGGCGGGACGAACTCCACGCCTCGCTCGGCCTTGGGCCACGGCTTCCGCACCGGCTGGCCGGGCCAGGCGTACTCACCGGGCAGGACCTGGGCGCGGCCGCGCGCCGGCGCGGGCCTGTACACCGCGGTGTCGGCAAGCACCGGCCGCGGCGGCCGCGGCCACCTCTTGTCGTCCCGGCCCGGATAGACGCCATCAGCTGCCGGTCGCATGGTCGCCGAGGACCAGCCGCGCTGATAGTGCGCGCCCTCACGAGTGAGGAATAGGTACCGCCGGCCGCCCGGGCACCACTCGACCTCTTCGTCACCGTCTACCGGTAACAGGTCCTCGCGCTCCCCTCTCGGCGTGCAGCTGCAGGGGCGCGCCCGCTGCGCCTGGGCGCGCAGCAGCACGCCCAGGAAGGCCGGGACGTCGATCACCCGCAGTGACCCGTCCTTCGGGTAGCCGAGGTAGAAGCCGGATAGCTCGTACAGCTTGGTGTCGATGTCGAGCATGTCGTCCGCCAGGAGCGACTCGGGGCGCAGCGCCAGCAGCTCGGACCAGCGAACTCCGGTCCATGCCTTCGTGGCGAACATCAGAAAGACGTCCGGGTCCCGGGCCAGGAGGGCGGCACGCTCGGCGATGAGCACGCTCTCCACCGGGGACGGCCAGACCTTGGCGGCGCGCTGGTATGCCTGGACGCGTTTCTCACCCTTCTTGCCCTTCCCGCGCTTGCGGGCCGCAGGGTTGCGGTCGATGTAGCGAGGGGCCGCATCGCCCAGGATGGTGATCATGAGGCTACGGGCGTCGTAGGCGGTCCGCGGTGCGTAGCCGGCGCGGACGATCGAGCGCTCCCATCCGTCGAACTCACCGTCGTCCAGGTCGTCGAGCTCTCGGTGCTCGAATACAGGCAGAAGGTGCCCGCTCAGCAGGGAGCGGTACTTGCGCATGGTGGGCGGTTCGAGCGCGAGGCCGGCGTACCAGTCGTTCGCGAACCGCCCGAACGTGATCTTGGTGCGGTCCTTTCTGAGGCCCAGGCGGATCAGGGTTTCCTGGTCAACCCCGTAGTCGTATGCCTCCTCCTCCGACTGGAAGTAGTCGCCCGTCGACTCGTTCTTCGTGGTGCCGGTGGTGTACGTGCCATCGGCTTTCTTCCATCGGACTCGGAACCGTCGACCGCGCGGCTCTGTGTACGGCATCATCCCTCCTTCGGTCGGAAGTGCCGCAGCTGCTCATTGGTGCCGAGCATCATCTGGTCGACGAGCCTGGCACTGATCAACTTCTTGGGAACTGGGATGTAGAAGCCGGTCTTGTCCAAGGTCCATTCGAGTTCGTTGATCCCAATGTCCTCTCGTACTAGGCGCAGCTCGCCGAACGGTTCCGCTGTCGGCTCCGAAAGGGGCGCGAGCGAGGAGAGCGCGTTATCTCCTACGAGCCCGAGGGGTCGGAGAAGTGGGGCGGCCATTTGGCTTCCGTCAACCAGCCAATAGATATGACCGGGCTTGTGCACGGCTATGGGTTCGCCATCGGGGAGGTCTGTGGGTGAGACGCGAACGTAGTGCAGTCGAATCGGAAGGGATTTGGTCAGGTCGGGGGGGTCCTCGTTTTCCATGGAGCACAACTTCCGTCTTGCCTTACCTCTCGGCACGTATATACGTACAGAGAGTCGTTTCGCACGTAAGCGGAGATCTTGGCACAGAATGTCCGAATGTCGCGATCTAATTTGCCAACGTGACCGTTCCGTTACATTGTGCTATTAGTAAAGAAGCTAGTCAGTTTCGCCCTCTTCATGGAGCGAGTCATGGGCGAAGTCTCTAGCGAGCCGTTCGGCGATCTTGCGCACGCGTTCCAGTTCGCGCGGCGGCAGATTCTTCGGAGCCATGAAGAACACCCTCATGTCGCCCGTTTCGCTTGTGTGTACTTCTAGCTCTTGATCGCCTGCAGGCGGGTGCTCGGCCGGGGGGTTCCCGTCCCTCAAGAGCCTCCGAAGGACGGCGGCCGCATCGGGTCGCAGCCCCTCGGCTTCCAGTTCCTCCGGGGACACTTTCGCGACCACCGCCATCCGAGCGATGGTCTTGGCCGAGCCCGTGTAGGGAACGGGTGGCCGGCCTCCTCCCACTGGCCGGTTTCCTCGCTCCACATTTGCCCACGTGGTTGAGCTGATCCCTGCGGCCTTCGCCGCATCCATCATGCTCAGGGGCGGACTAAGGCTCTCGCGTGCGCGTCGTATGAGCGTGGCTTCCGGAGGTGGCCGATCCGTCGCCATGGGCCCTCCGGCCCCCCTCTCAGGAAAGTACAGGAAAGTAGAGGAAAGTACAGGCACAGCGTGGCGCACCCGGGGACCGCCTGCAAGTTTGTGCCCGACAGTGTGCGAAAGTATGCGAGAGCACTTGCGGGGTTCACAAACTTTCGCGTACTTTCACACACATGCAGACGAAGACCACTTCTCGTCAGCGTCCCCTGCTGCAGAATCCGGAAGCGGTGCGGGACCGCCGAATCGCCGTAGGCCTCAAACAGGCCGCGCTGGCCACCTTGGCTGATCTCAGCGAGGCCCAGATGTCGAAGATCGAGACCGGCTTTGCGTCGGCCTCGGTCGATTCCCTGCATCGCCTGGCCAAGGCGCTGGAGTGCGACGTCGCAAAGCTGACGGCGAAGCCAAGGCGCCGAAATGCGACGCGAAGAAGCTGACCGCGAGGCCACCAGGCCAGAGGAAGTAGAGGTGCCGCGCGTCTACACCAGCCGCCAGGGTGCCGCGCGGATCGACTCCCCGGTGATCAGGCCGTCGACACTCGAACGGCTCGCGCGGGAGTACCTGGTCGACCACACCCGAAACGGAAGAAAAGTCGGGTGGACGGAAGTGCAGTTGGCCGGCGCCGTCGCCTACCTGGCGACCAAGAACCAGCGCCGACCGGCCAAGCCACCGTCCGACAGCCGCAAAACCGATCAAGCCGCGATGCGCCGCGGCGACGTCGCGCCCCTCGAATCCAAGCCCGGTCGGCGTTACCGCCAGACCGCCACCGCCTGACCATCGGGCGCCTCACCCCCGACATGCCGAGGTCCCCCGGCAGTGCGCGCCGCGGGACCTCTACCTCACCACTTCAAGGACTCGAAATGCTGATGATCAAGCGTAGCGGCCGCCACCGACACGGCCCGATCGTAGAGCGGCCCGCGCTCGTCATGATGGGCGGCCGACCGGTCTCCGGCCTCATCGTCCACGCCGACAACGGCCAGGACGCCGTTCTGCTCGTCACCTCGCTGCGCGACGCGGACGACCTGGTCTCGGCCGTCGTCGCCATGCGGGCCGAACTGAAAGTCGCGATCGACGCCAACCGCACGGGCCAGGCCGCCTGACATGGCCTCGGTCCACGACACGTACATGACGTGGCGCACGGTCGAGCACGCCTCCGGCTGCAAGGCCCGGGGCTGGATCGCCCGCGAGCAGTTCGACGAACACTACTTCGGACCCCACTCCAACCCCACCGCCTACACCGAGGGGCGCCTGCAGCTGGTCTGCCCGCTGCCGGCCGGGTGCGGCCGCGTGGTCGAGGTCTCGGCCAGCACCGACCCGCGGCACCGCGAGAGCGGCCGCCCGTGGGCTCACTTCACCGTCGACCACCACAAGACCGTCCGCGAGAGCGGGTTCGGTTCCGTCCCGATCCGGGTCTCGCTCGGCGACGCGGGACCGGTCTGGCTGCACCCGACCGGCCCGCTCGTAGACCGCACCTGGGGTGGAGGGCAGGAGGACCCGGAGGCGTACGCGATCACCAGCTCCCCGACCCCGCCCACCCGGTGGCGCGAGGTACTCGCCGTGATCGGCCAGTGT
>NZ_BOOA01000171.1 GCF_016862995.1 Acrocarpospora phusangensis | reverse complement strand
CTCCCCACGTCCGTGGGGGTGAACCGGCCATTGTCCTTCAGAAATGCGATGGCAGGCGCTGCTCCCCACGTCCGTGGGGGTGAACCGCGCTCTCCCACGAGTGCGCGGAGAATGAGCCCTGCTCCCCACGTCCGTGGGGGTGAACCGTAGCCAAGTGGCTTAGGCTGCATAACCTGCCCCTGCTCCCCACGTCCGTGGGGGTGAACCGAGGTCGCCACCGACGAGTTCGTGCGGCTCTCCCTGCTCCCCACGTCCGTGGGGGTGAACCGGAGCCGTACGCCTGGGCCATCGCCCGCGGCGGCTGCTCCCCACGTCCGTGGGGGTGAACCGGCCGCTACGCGGTCATGTACCCGGACACGGGCCTGCTCCCCACGTCCGTGGGGGTGAACCGGTTGCCCGACCCGCTCGGCCTCCTGCTTTGCCTGCTCCCCACGTCCGTGGGGGTGAACCGCCCACTGCGGACGTCGATCGAGACGGGTACACCTGCTCCCCACGTCCGTGGGGGTGAACCGTAGCCGATGACCTCGCTGTCGAGCGCGTTCCCCTGCTCCCCACGTCCGTGGGGGTGAACCGTCGTGCTCGATCTGCTCGCGCTCGCTGTTGATCTGCTCCCCACGTCCGTGGGGGTGAACCGCGGAGCCATTCGGCCATGTCCTCGCTCAGCTCCTGCTCCCCACGTCCGTGGGGGTGAACCGCAGACCAGCCACAACCTCCGCTTTAGCTGGGACTGCTCCCCACGTCCGTGGGGGTGAACCGTCTTCGTAGTAGCTGGTACTACGCCGCCGCAGCTGCTCCCCACGTCCGTGGGGGTGAACCGTTCTTACTAGATCCCGAGATGGTTTCGGTTGCCTGCTCCCCACGTCCGTGGGGGTGAACCGACCCACACAGGGCACGGTTGGCCATTGCTACGCTGCTCCCCACGTCCGTGGGGGTGAACCGTGGAAGCTCTACCCGAAGAACAGCAGTAGCCGCTGCTCCCCACGTCCGTGGGGGTGAACCGGAGGTGGACAGCGCGACCGCCGACCCTGCCGACTGCTCCCCACGTCCGTGGGGGTGAACCGAGGGCGGGGAAGCGGGCGCGGCCTTCGTTTTCCTGCTCCCCACGTCCGTGGGGGTGAACCGATCGGGTGGCAGCTGGGGCGGGACGAGATCGGCCTGCTCCCCACGTCCGTGGGGGTGAACCGGCCGCTCCTTGTCCCGCTTCTCGAAGAACATCCTGCTCCCCACGTCCGTGGGGGTGAACCGAACGCCTCCGGCCGCGAGTTCGCCGACATCCGCTGCTCCCCACGTCCGTGGGGGTGAACCATGCATGGTGGCCGGCATGTCCGGTGATCCGGACTGCTCCCCACGTCCGTGGGGGTGAACCGCTCGACGGCCAGACCGCCACCGTGGACGTGGATGCTCCCCACGTCCGTGGGGGTGAACCGCTGCTGAAGGACCAGCTGGTGTTCGCGCCGCCATGCTCCCCACGTCCGTGGGGGTGAACCGACCCACGCCCGCACCACCAACCTGATTACTCGCTGCTCCCCACGTCCGTGGGGGTGAACTGGATCCACGCATCTACGCCTTCGTGGTCGAGATGCGATCCCCACGCCTGTGGGGGTAAATCGCCCCGTGGGTCAGCTCCAATTCTGTGTCCGCGCACAAGTTTTCGCAGGCGGACTATCCAAGGGTTGAAGTGGATCTGCGTTGTCGATCACTGCAGGGCAGCGGATCAGTGGAACGCCTGAACAGTCCCTCCGCCCTTATGCATCGGTGTCGAGCACTTTCGTGCCTCTGGCTGCGGTTTCTCTAGCCCAGCGGTAGTCGGCTTTGCCAGCAGGTGAGCGGACGAGTTCCTCCACGAACACGTACGTCCGGGGCACCTTGTACCCCGACAGTCGCGCACGGCAGTGGGTGTCTAGGGCTTCCTCGGATGGAGTGGATCCAGAGGTGGGCTGGACGACGGCGGCGACGCGGTAGCCCCAACGGTCGTCGGGGATGCCGGTGACGACGGCGTCGAAGACGTCGGGGTGGCCTTTCAGGGTGGCTTCCACCTCTTCGGGGAAGACCTTCTCACCGCCGGTGTTGATGCACTGGGAGCCGCGGCCGTAGACGCGCATGGTGCCGTCTTCTTCGACTATGGCCAGGTCACCGGTGAGCAGCCATTTGACGCCGTCGGCATCGGTGACGAAGGTCTGGCTGGTCTTCTCGGGGTCCTTGTAGTACGCGAAGGCGATGCGCCCGGTCTTCGCGACGGTGCCCATGTCGCCGGAGCCTGGACGGACGGGAGTGAGGGTGGGGTCGAGGACAGAGATGTTGGCGTTGGCGTTGGGCTGGTATTTGAGGCCGGATTCCGGCGATGAGCCGGCGACGGCGGAGGCGGTGTAGCCGGATTCGGTGGAGCCGAAGCTGTCCATGATCATTTTGTCGGGGAGCAGGGTCTGTAAGCGGTCGCGGACGGAGCCGGTCAGGATGGCGCCGGTGGAACTGACCACGAAGAGGGAGGACAGGTCGTACGCGCCGGTGGCGATCTCGTCGGCCAGGGGGCGGGCCATCGCGTCGCCGGTGATGTTGATCGTGACGACCTTCTCGCGTTCGATCGCGGACAGCACGGCGCGGGCGTCGAACTTCGGCACGTACACCATGGTTCCGCCCATCCACCAGGAGATGAACGTGCCCATCTGGGCGGCGCCGTGCATCAGCGGCGCGGCCGCCATCATGATCATCGGTCCGGAGTTGCGGGCCTGCTCGATGACCGCCTCGGGCGAGGCCAGCGGCGCGCCGTAGGGGTTGCCGCCGCCGAACGCCATGAACAGGTCCTCGACGTGCCACATCACGCCCTTCGGCATGCCGGTGGTGCCGCCGGTGTAGATGATGTAGATGTCCTGCCCCGACCGCGTCTCGAAGTCCCGCTCGTCCGAGGACTCCGCCAGCGCCGTCCGGTACGGCACCGCCCCCGGCACCCGCGACTCCCCGCCCACCGCGATCAGATGCCGCAGCTGAGGCGTGTCCGGCACGACCGCCGCCACCCGCTCGTCGAACTCGACGTCGAAGATGAGCGCCACCATGTCGGAGTCGTCGTAGAGGTAGCGGAGTTCGGCCTCGACGTACCGGTAGTTCACGTTGATCGGGACGGCGCGGATCTTCAAAGCGGCCAGGATGCCGGTGATGTACTCGATGCCGTTGTACAGGTGGATCCCGACATGCTGCCCCGCCTGTACGCCGTTGGCACGCAGGTGGTGCGCGAGCCGGTTGGCCAGCTTGTCCAGTTCGGCATAGGTCACCCGCTCGTCCCCGCAGATGACCGCGACACGGTCCCCGATCGTGTCCGCGAGCCCTTCGAACATGTCGGCGTGGTTGAACTCCATGGGGACCTGCTCTCTGCTAGGGCTTGTCTGCTCCGACGATCCACATGGCGAAGAACTGCGCTCCGCCGCCGTACGCGTGTCCGAGGGCCGTTCTGGCCCCCTCGACCTGGTGTTCTCCGGCCATCCCGCGGACCTGGAGGGCCGCCTCGGCGAACCGGATCAGGCCGGAGGCGCCGATCGGGTTGCTGCTGAGCACGCCGCCGGAGGCGTTCCAGGGGATGTCGCCGTCCAGGGCGGTGCAGCCGGCCTCGGTCAGCTTCCAGCCCTCGTTCTCGGCGGCGAAACCGAGGTTCTCCAGCCACATCGGCTCGTACCAGGAGAACGGCACGTAGACCTCGGCGACGTCGATCTGGCGGCGCGGGTCGGTGATGCCGGCCTGCCGGTAGACGTCGGCGGCGCAGTCCTTGCCGCCCTGCGGGTTCACCGTGTCGCGCCCGGCGCGGAAGATCGGTTCCGAGCGCATGGCCGTACCGTGCACCCAGGCGGGGCGGCCGGTGACGGCGTGCTCGGCGGCGAGGACCATCGCGCAGGCGCCGTCCGAGGACGGGCAGGTCTCCAGGTAGCGGATGGGCTCCCAGAGCATGGGCGTGGACTCGACCATGGCCCGGTCGATGCCGGGGATCTTCAGGTGGGCGTAGGGGTTCTTCAGCGCGTTCCGCCGGTCCTTGACCGCGACCAGTGTGCCGATGTGGCCGGGCGCGCCGGACCGGCGCATGTACTCGCGGATGTGCGGCGCGAAATACCCGCCCGCCCCGACCACCAGCGAGGCGTTGTACGGCAGATGCGTGGACAGCGCCCACGTCGCGTTGGACTCCGACTGCTTCTCGTACGCGACGACCAGCACCCTCTCGTGCACCCCGCCCTGAATCAGCGAAGCCCCCACGAGCCCGGTCGACCCGCCCACCGACCCCGCCGTGTGCACCCGCATCATCGGCTTGCCCGCCGCCCCGAGCGCGTCCGCCAGGTACGCCTCCGGCATCATCACACCCTCGAACAGGTCGGGCGCCTTGCCGATCACGACGGCGTCGATGTCCTTGAACGTGAGCCCGGCGTCCTCCAGCGCGCGCAGCGCGGCCT
>NZ_BOOA01000170.1 GCF_016862995.1 Acrocarpospora phusangensis | reverse complement strand
CCAGGCCCGCGTGCCCGGCGTGTCCGGCGTCTGGAAGGACCTCACCGACAACGTCAACTCGATGGCCACCAACCTGACCTACCAGGTCCGCAACATCGGCGAGGTGACCACGGCGGTCGCCAACGGCGACCTCACCCGCAAGATCGACGTGGACGCCCAGGGCGAGATCCTGGTCCTCAAGACCACCATCAACACGATGGTGGACCAGCTCTCCTCCTTCGCCTCCGAGGTCACCCGCGTGGCCCGCGAGGTCGGCTCGGAGGGCCAGCTGGGCGGCCAGGCCCGGGTGGAGGGCGTCGAGGGCACCTGGAAGCGCCTCACCGAGAGCGTCAACGAACTGGCCGGCAACCTCACCACCCAGGTGCGCGCCATCGCCGAGGTGACCAGCGCGGTCGCCCGCGGCGACCTGACCCGCTCCATCACCGTGGACGCCCCCGGCGAGATCGCCCAGCTCAAGGACAACATCAACACGATGGTGTCCACCCTGGTGGACACCACCAACACCAACCAGGACCAGGACTGGCTCAAGTCCAACCTGGCCCGCATCTCCCGCCTCATGCAGGGCCACCGCGACCTCATCGAGGTGACCCGCCTGATCATGAGCGAGCTGACCCCGCTGGTGTCGGCCAGCCACGGCGCCTGCTACCTGGTCGTGGACGGCGAACTCACCCTGATCGCCGGGTACGGCATCCAGCCCGGCTCCTCCCCCCGCCAGCGTTTCGCGCTCGGCGAGGGCATCGTCGGCCAGGCCGCCCTGGAGACCCAGCAGATCATCCTGGAGAACGTGCCGGCCGAGTACATCACCATCGAGACCGGCCTCAGCAAGGCCAAGCCGGCCCAGATCGTGGTGCTGCCCATCCTGTTCGAGAACCAGGTGCTCGGCGTGCTGGAGATGGCCTCCTTCAGCCAGTTCAGCGAGATCCACCGGGACTTCCTGGCCCAGCTGGTGGAGACCATCGGCGTCACCATCAACACGATCATCGCCAACTCGCGTACCGAGGATCTGCTGAAGGAGTCGCAGCGGCTGGCCACCGAGCTGCAGGAGCGCTCGGACGAGCTGCAGCGCCAGCAGGAGGAGCTGCGCAGGTCCAACGCCGAACTGGAGGACAAGGCGGCGCTGCTGGCCAAGCAGAACCGCGCCATCGAGATCCAGAACTTCCAGATCGAGCAGGCCAGGCGCACCCTGGAGGAGCGGGCCGAGCAGCTGGCCGTGTCCAGCCGCTACAAGTCCGAGTTCCTCGCCAACATGTCGCACGAGCTGCGCACGCCGCTGAACAGCCTGCTGGTGCTGGCCAAGCTGCTCACCGAGAACGCCGAGGGCAACCTGACCCCGCAGCAGGTGGAGTTCGCCCGCACCATCCACGGCGCCGGCTCCGCGCTGCTCCAGCTGATCAACGACATCCTCGACCTGTCCAAGGTGGAGGCCGGGCGCATGGACATCCACCCGCAGCAGCTGTCGCTGCCCAAGCTGGTGGACTACATGGAGGCCACGTTCGCGCCCCTCGCGCAGGACAAGGGCCTGTCGTTCACCGTCGAGGTCGACCCGAGCGTGCCCAACGAGCTGCGCACCGACGAGCAGCGCATGCAGCAGGTGCTGCGCAACCTGCTCTCCAACGCGGTCAAGTTCACCCCGAAGGGCGAGGTCCGGCTGCAGGTCTCGCACGCGCCCAGCACCGTCGCGTACGTGGACGAGACCCTGCGCAACTCCGACAAGATCCTCGCCTTCGCGGTCGTGGACACCGGCATCGGCATCGCCCCCGACAAACTCGAAGTGATCTTCGAGGCGTTCCGCCAGGCCGACGGCACCACCAGCCGCAAGTACGGCGGCACCGGCCTCGGCCTGTCCATCTGCCGGGAGATCGCCCGCCTGCTCGGGGGCGAGATCCACGTCGACAGCGTGCCCGGCGAAGGCAGCACCTTCACCCTCTACCTGCCCTTGTCGTACGCGGGACCGCTGGCGGCCAGGGACGGCGGGGCGGCCACCATCGCCACGTACACGGCCGAACGCCGGGACCGGCTGGCGCTGGCCGGGCACCAGCCCGACACCGACGACGTGCTGCCCGACATCCCGCTCCCGACCGACCTGCCCGAACCCCGGCTGGTGGCCGAGATCGACCTGGCCGTCGGCCGCGACTGGCAGGGCGACGACCCACTCACCGGCGCCAAGATCCTCATCGTGGACGACGACATCCGCAACGTGTTCGCCCTCACCAGCGTCCTGGAACGGCACGGCTCCGTCGTCGTGTACGGCGAGAACGGCCGCGAGGGCATCGAGCAGCTGGAACGCAACGAGGACGTGGCGCTCGTCCTGATGGACATCATGATGCCGGAGATGGACGGCTGGGCGACCACCTCGGCCATCCGCCGCATGCCGCAGTTCGCCGACTTGCCGATCATCGCGCTGACGGCCAAAGTGATGCGCGGCGACCGGGAGAAGAGCATCGCCTCCGGCGCGTCCGACTACGTGCCCAAACCGGTCGACGTGGACCGGCTGCTCGAACGGCTGCGCGGCTGGCTGCTGCGCGGGAAGCAGGAGGCGGACTGATGCCCGACCGCGCGAAGATCCTCATGGTCGACGACCGGGAGGAGAACCTGATCGCGCTGGAAGCGATCCTCAGCTCGCTGGATCTGATCCCGGTCCGGGCCCGCTCCGGCGAGGAGGCGCTGAAGGCGCTGCTGGGCACCGAGTTCGCGCTGATCCTGCTGGATGTGCGCATGCCCGGGATGGATGGCTTCGAGACGGCCGCGCACATCAAACGCCGGGAGCGTACGCGGAACATTCCGATCATCTTCCTGACGGTGGTGGACAGCGCGCCCGACTACGCCTTCCGGGGGTACGCGGCCGGGGCGGTCGACTATCTGACCAAGCCGTTCGATCCGTGGGTGCTGCGGGCGAAGGTGTCGGTGTTCGTCGAGCTCTACAACATGACGCAGCGTCTCACCGAGCAGGCCGCCCTGCTCCGGGAACGCCTGGCCGCCGAACTTCCCAACGGCAACGGCGACCAGCCTCCTGTCCTGCCCGAGCTCTCCCGGCGTCTCACGGCCGCGGAGAACGAGCTCACGCGGGTACGCGAAGCCGCCCGCAAGACCGGCGACTCCTCGCTGACCGGGCCGCTCACGGACCTGGCCCAGCGGCTCGCCCACCTCCGCGCCGGGTTCGACGCGCTGTCCTGACCCGCAGCCGGTGATGCGCAGTCCTGATCTGTGTGAGTCCTGATGTGTGGTCTTGATGCGCGGGTCTTGGCGCGCGGTCTGATGCGCGGGTCTTGGTGCGCGGTCTGATGCGCGGTCCGGGTGCGCGGTCCGGGTGCGCCGTCCGGGTGCGCCGTCCGGGTGCGCGGTTCTTGTGGGCGTCTTGATCAGGTGAGGGCCGCGTGCCGGACCGCCCGGACCGGAGCGGGCAGTGGCATGCCGCGGGACGACCACAGGTCGCGCATGCGGTCGGGGTAGTCGGTGACGATCCCGCCCACGCCCAGTTCGATGAGGGTGGCGGCCCGTTCGGGTTCGTTCACTGTCCAGGCGACGACCGGCAGGCCGCGCAGGGCGGCGTTGGTCATCAGCAGCGGGTTGATCATCACGTGGTCGGGGGACAATGCGGTCGCGCCGACCGCCTCGGCCGCGGCCGGGATATCCGATTCGAGGTCGCGGATGTCGGAGCCGGCCAGCCACGCGGGGTCGACGGTGTCGGCCTCGATCAGCGCGAACCGGTGCGGGACCGCGTCACGGGCGCACTCCAGGACACGCCAGTCGAAACTGAGGATCGCCGAGGACGCCAGGCGGCCGTGACGCTCCAGTTCCGCCAGCACGAGCTCGGTGAAAAGCCGGTGGTCGGGCGAGAGGTCCGGGCGGGTGGGGTCGGACTTGAGCTCCACGTGCAGCCGCACCTTGTCGGCCCCGTACGCGCCGACCAGGCCGAGCACCGCGCCGAGAGTCGGCATCCGGGTGTCCGGAAGGGCGACCTGGGTGGCCGCGAACGGATCCGTGGCCTTCTTCGGGCGGCGCACACCCGCGTCAAGGGTTCGGATCTGATACTGGGTGAGGTTCTTGATGGCCTTTCCGACATAAGGGAACATCTCGTCCCCCGGGGTCGCGGCGGCCGTGTCCGCGCTGGTCAGAGCCGAAACCGTCAGATCATGACTCAGAATGAGCTGCCGATCGGCGGTCAGCGTGACGTCGAACTCCAGCGCGTCGACGCCGAGCTCCAACGCGAAAGCCAGCCCCGGCAACGTGTTCTCCGGACGCAGACCCCGCGCACCCCGATGGCCATGCAGCTCAACATGTCCGTACACAACCGCGAACCCTACCTGGTCAACCCCCACCCCCCACGGACCCCCGCCCCCTACGGCGCGCCCACTCCTCGACAACTAACGTGCCTCCGCAGACCCACGCTCTCCCGGGCACCCCAAAGATCCGCCGACGTGGTTCGGCGGGCGTGGAGCTGGTGGCGTCAGAGCGCCTAACAGAATGACCCGAGGCACCGGCCGCTCACCGTTATCCGGCGCCGTTGACGCAGGTGACGCTACTCGCGGCACCGGCGCCAAGCATCACCGGTGTAGCCGGGAACGCGGGGCCGCAGGTGGGCGCGGAGGCCGACCAGGCGGAGGCCGACCAGGCGGAGGCCGACCAGGCGGAGGCCGACCAGGCGGAGGCCGACCAGGCGGAGGCCGACCAGGCG
>NZ_BOOA01000169.1 GCF_016862995.1 Acrocarpospora phusangensis | reverse complement strand
AGCCTGCCGGTAGATCCACAGACTCGTTATCAGGCCCCTTGAGGGCCAGCCACGATAACGCGGCTCCGACCAGGCCCTGCGGGGGCCGGCGACCGCAGCGACGCCCCCCGCTCTCCTCGTGAGAGCGGGGGGCGTTCGTCATGTTCGCGGTCGGGTGGTGGGCCCGGCCCTCTCCCCGAGGGCCGGGCCTGGTGGTCAGCTGCCCAGGATGATCGCCCGGAGCTCCAGCCAGCGGGGGTCGGTGTCGTGGACGAACCCGATCTCGGCCTGGGCGCGGGCCTGGGCGACGGTGCCGCGGTGGCGGAGCTGGCGGACATACCGGCCGTCGCGGGGGTCGATCACGTTGACGATCTGGAAGCCGACGCCCTCGATGAGCCGCTCGGTGGGGATCTGGGTGGCGGTGGTGGTGGTCATTTCGGGGCTCCTCCCTCGTTCCTGCTGATGAGATAACAGTACCCTTTTCACGACACTCACACAACCGTTTTCACGACAGTCACGCATACCGTTGCAGGTCTGTGATGTTCGTGATATGGGTACACCCAGTGTCGTGAATGCAGTACAGTACGGGGCATGCAGGTAGACATAGACGACGTCGTGGGATACGTCGAGATCGCCGCCCGGGCCCAGGATCGGTACGGCACCCAGGTACCCGCCGACACCGTCCGGTCCTGGGAGAAGCGCCGCAAGGCTTGGGCCGAGTCCGGCCGCCCGGCCCGCTCGGCAGCCCGGCCCAACCACGAGCCGCTGCCCGACCCGCTGCCCGGCGAGATCAACGGCAGCCCGGTGTGGCTGTGGTCGACCATCTGGCCCTGGCTGGAGCGCACCGGCAAGGTCACCCCGGCCGAGTAGCAGACACCCGTCTAAATCCCCGATGGCCCCGCTCCTCGATGAGGAGCGGGGCCCCGTTCGTTGTGCGACGCGACGGCGCGAGAGCCGGCCATCCCCCCGGGCAAACCCGACCTTAAGGGGAATCCAAGAGGGAGACTCGCGCGCCGCCGCGCCGGTCTAGGCGGCCCGCGCGGCCGAGATGTCCACGACTACGCGGCGGGCAGTCACGTCGTCACCGGCCAACTTCGCGGCCAGATACGCGCGTACGGTGGTCGCCCTCCTCTGGCCGCAGTCCAGGGCTTTCATGACCGCCCGGAAGGTGGGCAGCTCGCCGCGGCTCATCAGCGGACGGAACGTGCTCAGCGCCTGGCGGTAGATCTCCGGCGCGCGGTGCCGCTGCGGGTCCAGGTGCAGTCGGCGACGTACGCGGCACCGGGGTGCGCTGGGTACATCCGTATCCGCGCCAGCTACGGCCGTATCTGCAGCCCGGGCCAGAGCCGCGCGCAGGGTGGCCACCGACTCGTCGTACTCCTCGGCAGTGGCGGCGGCCTCCTCGGCCGCGAGCCGATCGGCGCGCGCCTCGGCCGCCAGTTCGGTCTCGCGCGCCTCGGCCATGCGGGTCAGGCGCCGCGCGGCCGCGCCGGCCCGGGCCAGCAGGACGACCGCGAGCAGGAGCGCCAGGAGCACCGCGAGCGCGGTCACCCAGACGGCGGCAGGGAGTGTGAGGTCAGACATTCGAGGTTCTCCGGGTCGGAGTGGATGGGTTACAGGCGTACCCGCCACCTCACCGTCAGCAGGTACTTCACGATCGCGGCCGAGTACGTCCCCGGCGGCCGCCGTACCGATCCCCGGAGTGCGCCCGGACGGGATCAGTGGCGCCGACAGTACACGTACCCGGCGGCGGATACACGCGTATCCGCCGATGTTTCTGGTGCCCTCGCCCCGGCACGCGATGGGGGCGAGGGCCAGCTGCGCCAGGCGCGCCGTCGCCCACGCGATGGTCTGGCGCGGGGGAGTCGGGAGGCGGCCACCGCTCAAGATCCATTGGCGGCCCTCCGCACGTCGTCGAACGCGGTGCTCATCAGCCGCAGCGTCCAGCCTTCGGCCTCCAGCTCCGCGCATCGCCGTAGGAGGTACGCCGGGAGCGGCTCATCGGCGAGCAGGACAGTGACCTTGCCATCCAGCTGGAGCACCAGCCCAGACCATTGTTCGGTCACCGAGTCCTCGTTGACGGTGATGGTGAACCGCGCGCGCTTGGTCAGCTCGTGCGCGAATTCCCACGTTGATGTTCGACCGGGAGCCTGGGCCGGCGGGAAGACGCCGAGCGCGCAGAGACCTACGACGTACATCAGGCCAGCCCGTCGATGCGGTCCATCCGGGCTCGCAGTTCGCGCTGTGTTCGGCCGGTGGTCGAGGCCGGAAGGAAACGGCCCCCCGTGGGTGATCGCTGAGAAGCGGTTAGGCGCTCCGTGCCTGGCACGAGTGAGAGGGCGATCCGCCATCGGTGCCCGTGGGTCTCGTTGAGCGCATCGAGTTCGGCTGCGATGGTCGTATGCTTGGCCACGTTCGTCGGACCTCCAGCGTCCGGCCGGGCCCGTAGGCGTTCGTGCGCCAGCGGGCCCGATTTCTTTTGGGGCTGGGAGCGATGATTCCATGTCATGTGGAATCACAACAGAGAGAATTCCATGTTGCGTGGAATCATGGTCGGATCAGCCCAGGGACCGGTACTCAGCCGAGATCTGATCGAGCCTCTGACGTGCCAGGTCATCCGCCAGCGCGACCGCGCGCACGGCCTCGAACTGACTCAGGTACATCTCGACGTCGCGCGGGTCCTGGATGGTGGCCGTTGCGGTGAGGATCCCGACAATGACCATACGGTCGTCGTAGATGTGGACCTCGTGCCCTGGCATCAGGCCGGGTGGGATCTCCCGGCCCCACGGGATCACGCCCAGGTCGACGTTCGGGCGGTGGGATACCTCGATGATGTGATCGACTTGGGCGGCCATCAGGAGGGGAGGGCCGGCCATCCATCGCAGCGCGCCCTCGCTCATCACGAACGAGAACCTCTTGTCCGTGTTGCCGAGCACCAGCTGGCGCTCAAGGCGGGCGGCCACATGACGATCGCGATCCGGCGCGCTCATCGCGGTGCTGGCCATTCGGCGGATGTAGTCCGCCGTCTGGAGCAGGCCCGACACGTAAGCGACCTGCAGGTCTCGGTAGTGGGTGGTCTCGGCCTCGATGCGCGCGATCTCCCGCTGCTTTCGATGAGCGCCGCGGTGGAGGATCACGCGAGCGCTCTCAACGTCCTCGTGTAGAACGCGTAGGAGATCCAGCAGTTCCTCGCGCTGCTCGGCCGACGCGCCGTAGACCCGGCATAGGGCGTCGCCGTCCTTGTAGGACAGGAGCAGGGCGCCGGTCTCGATCTTGGACAGTTTGGACTGGGAGAACCCGGCCCGCTTCGCCGCCTCCGCGGTGCTCAGCCCAACGTCGGATCTGAGCACGCGGAGCAGTACGGACAGCTGTTCCCTGGTGTAGCGGGACGGCGGCGGGGTGGACATGGTGGGAGTCTAGGGATCCCCGGCCGTAGCGGCTCGGCGCAGCTCGGGGTGATCCCGCCAATACTCGGCGAACGGCCTGGCGGCCGCGAGCACGGCATCACGGCAGGCGATGTACGGCCCGGCCTCCGACTCCTCCAAGGGCCTGGCGCCCACGAACTGGCCAGCCGAGTCGTACGTCATGTCCAGCACGTGCCGGTCGTCCAGGAGCCACCAGTCATGGTCGACGAGTGGGTGGGCCGGGATCACGGCCTCGCCGGGGTCCAGGACGTAGACCTCTTCGCCAGCTGCCGTGGTGTACACGTAGCCCCATTCGCACTCGTACCGAATGTACGGGGTTGGCTCGGCGACGATCCGTACCCGGTAGCGACGCTTTCCCGATGCGCGCTCGGCCGCCAAATGGTCGAACCACGGGCCGCCCTGGGCCCAGGTGGGACCCGCCCTACCCGATAGGTAGTCAGCGACGTTGTCAGCGTCCGAGGGGACCGTGTATTGCGGAAGAACCTCTAAACGGAATGCCGTCCGAGTGAAATGCGCCTCGATCCACTCATCCATTCCGGCTATGTCCAGCGATTCACCCCGCATTGGCGAATGTCTCGCGTAGTTCTTCTAGAAGTTCCATGGGAACTTCGACGGCGGTTTCGCCCTCGGGAATATTCATTTGCGAAAGGGCCTCCTCGTCGGTAACGACGTAGCCCTGTACGATCACGGTGCCCCGGTCCGTTTTGAATAAAGTGGGGCAGGTGTTGGCTGTGGGACTTGTGGTGCGAATGAATGTGAGCCGCACGGTTCCCTCTTTCCTCTGATTTGGTCGGATGACCACCGCGACGATTCCTCATGGCGTGGAATCAGTCAAGCGACTCCGGCAACAGAGGAAACTTCTGTACGTATATACGTGAAGTCGGATGCACGTACGTACGTCTCTACTGTGCTCGCCATGTCGAGGACGGTGGACGACGACGGCCAGCCGCGCATTCGTCGGCGAGAGCTGGACCCGGAAGCTGACCGGGCGCTGTACAAGCAGCTGGCTGACGACATCCGCACGCAGATCGCCGAGGGTGAGCTGGCGCCGGAGCAGCGGCTGCCGGCGGAGAAGTTCCTCGGGCAGATCTACGGCGTGAGCCGTGACACTGTCCGCCAGGCGCTCAATCTCCTCCGTACCGAGGGCGTGATCGTGAAGAAGGCGCGTGGCAGTGAGGTGGCCCCGGCGCAGGATCCCCGGGTGCTCGGCAGTGGGACCGGGGGCATCGTGGGCGCGCGCATGCCGTCCGAGGCCGAGCGCCGCCGGTACGGCCTGCCGGTCGGTGTTCCCGTCCTGGTGGTCCTCACCGCCCGGGGCGAAATCGTCCTGCCGGCCAATCGGTACGCGATCCGGGTGCCCGGTGACATCGACTGGGAGAATTTTGGGAGAGAAGATCTTGAGCGAGACGCGGCGAGATCGAGCGAGACGAGCCCTGACGGACCCACGCACAGCGACTGACCAGGGGCTCCCTTGATCGTCCAGCTCAGCCCGATTCGCTGGCT
>NZ_BOOA01000168.1 GCF_016862995.1 Acrocarpospora phusangensis | reverse complement strand
ATGCCGATGTCGAGCCGCCCGGAGCCGACGTAGACGGCGATGTCGCGGGGCCGCAGGAAGAAGAACTCCACCCCGTTCGCCTCGTCGGTGAGCACGAGTTCCTTGGCCTGGGTGCGCTGGCGGTAACCCGCCTCATGGAGCATCGCGGTCGCCGGCTCGGACAGGGAACCCTTGTTGGGGACGGCGATGCGCAGCATGAGTGTCCTCTGTGTCTCGGTGTGTGAAGATCCCGTTACCGATAGTGCCACAGGGGCTCGTTCAGGCGTGTGAGGCGGACGCGGAGGTGTCGGCATTGTGGCGGGGAGGGCACGTCCCCGGGCCCGGGCGCGCCGGGTGCCGGGTCCGGGACGTGCGACGAGGGTGCGTCAGGGGACCGTTCAGGGCAGTTCGAAGGCGGGTGTGAGCGCCGCGCCGCGGTGCGGTTTGTACTGGTCGTAGCCGCGCGGGTTGCACTGGAGGCCGCCGTTGATGCAGTGCGTCACCAGGGCCTGCAGGATCGCGGGGTTGTCCCAGGCGTTGAAGAAGTCGTAGTGCCAGGTGTACCCGCGTCCGCTGGAGAGCCGGGCCTGGGTGAGGTCGCCGCTCGCCGGGAACGCGATCTTGAATTCCAGCATCGGTACGGCCACCGGATGCGAGGCCGGGCAGTACCCGCTCACCGGGTAGGACATGTGGCTCTTGTGGTCGGCGCTGTCCAGGTTGACGCCGTTCCAGCAACTGGGGGCCTGGTAGCGCACGTTCACCTGGCTACCCGCCGGGCAGTTCGCCGGGATGTCCCAGCTGAAGGAGATGTTGCCGCACTCGAAGCCCTCGACGGTGCCGGGGGAGTCGCGGAACTGCTCCAGCGTCGCCGTCGGGCTGCCGACCACGAACCGCAGGCCCTGCGGGAACGACTGCACCCGCCAGTACTCGAGGATGCCCGACTTGTAGTAGATGACCTGGTCGCCGACGGGCTGGATCAGCTGCGTGCCCTTGTAGAAGCTCGGGAACCAGTACGCGGAGCGGTCGTGCGGGTTGGTGCAGGAGGTGCCGCCCGCGAGCAGGGACGCCGCCGTGCTGCCGGCGTGCGTGGTCGTGTTGCCGACGAAGGTGTGCATGTGCGAGGCGCCCGGGAGGCCGGGGTAGACGATCGGGTCGTCCGGGCGGTTCTGGGTGAAGCCGCAGTTGGCCTGGAACTCGTGGTGGGTGACCTGGTCGGTCCAGGTCGGGCTGGGCATGGGGGTCTGGCCGCTGCCGCCGGTGCCGTACACCTTGAACTCCCAGAGGGAGTAGCCGTAGCCGGTGCCGCGGGCGGTGCCGTACATGCGGACGTATCTGCCGGAGCCGGTCACGTTGAGGGTCTGGGTGCCGCCGGCGCCGGTTGTGGTGGAGTAGATGTCCGTCCAGGTGGTGCCGTTGGGGGAGGTCTGGATTTTGAAGGTCTTGCCGTACGCGCCTTCCCAGGCGAGCACGACCTGGGAGACGGTCGCCGTGGAGCCGAGGTCGACCTGGATCCACTGGGGATCGCTGAAGGCGCTGGCCCAGCGGGTGCCGTTGTTGCCGTCGACCGCCGCGCCCGCGCCGTAGCCGCCGCCCTCGGTGGAGGAGGCCGAGGCGGGGCGGCCCTGCGAGAGCAGGGTGTCGGCCGCGGCGGCGGCCGTGGAGACGATGGTCAGACCCGCGCCCACCAGGGCGACCAGGGTGGCGATGACCAGGCCCAATTGGTGCCGGCCCGGTCTTCTGGATGGATGCACGGCCTCTCCTTATGCGTGGGGGGTGCCTCGCCGTCCGAACGGACCACGAGGGGGAGAGCGCTCTCCAGTGAGATTGGCCCTCGCTCTCTGGCTTGTCAAGACATGCTCTGCCGTCGATCCGAAATCCGCAGTTCACACAGGGGAAACCGGAGTGCGACTCGATCGTGCAGGTGGAGAGCGCTCTCCACTCAGGGCTGGACTTCGACGGTTAGGGGAAGGCGCCCGGCCGAGGGGCCCGCCAGGGCCGTGTGCGCGCCTGGGGTGGTGCGCCAGGCGTGGTCGGCGACGGACCAGTGCTGGTACGCGCGGGGACTCAGCCGGAGGGTCACTTCGGTGGATTCGCCGGGATTCGCGGTGGCGGCGGCGTAGGCGGCCAGCCACCGCCGCGGGCGTACGGGCGTGCCGCAGGGCGCGGAGAGGTAGAGCTGCACCAGTTCCCGCCCGCGACGGGACCCGGTGTTGCGGACCCGGACGCGCACGGTCAGCGCGTCGTCGACCGTGATCGACTCGTACGACCAGGTGGTGTAACCCAGCCCGTGCCCGAACCAGTACGCGGGCTCGCCCGACCGGCGCAGCCACGCCCGATAGCCGATGTCCAGCGATTCGGTGTAGTGCAGCTCGCCCGCGACCGGCGTGGTCGAGGCGATGGGTGAATCGTTCCACGTGGTGGGGAGCCTGCCGCCGGGTTCCGCCGCGCCGAACAGCACGTCGGCGAGCCCGTGGCCGCCCTGCTGGCCGGGAAACCAGGTGAGCAGCAGCGCGGGCGCCTCGGTGTGCCAGGGCATGGCGACCGGGCCGCCCGAGTTGACGATCACGACCGTCCGCGGGTTCGCGGCGGCGACGGCGCTGACCAGGTCGTCCTGGCGGCCGGGAAGGCGGAGCGTGGTCCGGTCCCGGCCCTCGCTCTCGATCTCCTCGGTCGTGCCGACGACCACGATCGCGGCGTCGCAGGACCGGGCCAGGTCGGCGGCGGCCAGCAACTCGCGGTCGTCGTCGAGGCGCGGCGGGTCGGCGGCCAGCACGGTGGCCCGGCCGGTGCCGGGCGCGAGCTCCCTGCGGGCGACCAGCTCGACCTCGGTCTGCGCGGTCAGAGTCACCCGCGCCGTCCGGTACGGCGGATGCAGGTGCACGGTGGCTGGATCGTCGGTGTCGCGGGGGATCTCCTCGTCCAGGAGCGACCAGCCGTCCGCTTCCAGGCAGACGCGCCCCCATCCCGCCACGGCGAGCCGCCACTCCCCGGACACACCGGGGCAGAGCAGGGCGCGCACCTCCACGGTCGCTCCGCCTTCCACCACGGTCGGTTCCAGCAGCCGGCCGGTCAGGCGGTGTTCCGCGTGAAGTTCGGTCCCGTCGGCGTCCAGGACGCGTACGAGCAGGCCGGGCTCGCCGGTCCGGGGGTTGCGCGCGTTCACGATCTCCAGCGGCGTCGGCAGGTCACTCGTCGAGACGCCCGGCGCGTACGCGACCTCGGCGATGCCCTGCAACGCCTCCCGGACCCCGTCCAGCGGCGAGACCACGGAATCCGGATAAACGCCCGCGCTTCCACCACCCTGCACCCGTACGGCTGCCGCGTTCGGCCCGATCACGGCCACCCGCCGCAGCCGCTCCGGCGCGAGCGGCAGCACCTCGCCCTCGTTCCGCAGCAGCACGCAGCCCGCGGCGACCGCTTGCCGCAACAGTCCGGCCACCTCGCGGGTCGCCTCCCCGCCCGCTTCCCGGACCGCTATGTGGGTCGCCTCCGCGGTCGCTTCCCGGGCCGAGGGCACCTGGCCCGTCCTGGCATGGGGCTCGCCGTCCTGGTGCTCCCAGTCCGGTTCGGTGGAATGGTCACGCACGCCGGCCACGGTCTCCTCGGCCGGGTCCGCCTTGCTCTCGTTCGGGGGGACGGGCGGCTGTTCCGGGGATTCGTCCGGGTCCAGGGCTCCGACGCGCATGGCGAGGCGCAGGATGCGGCGGACCTTGTCGTCGAGGACGGATTCGGGGACCTGGCCGGAGTCCACGGCGGCGAGCAGGGCCTCATCCCAGAAAGGGCTGGGTCCCGGCATGGCGAGGTCCTGGGCGGCGAGGGCGCTGGGCAGGGTGGAGCGTACGCCGCCCCAGTCGGAGATGACGACGCCGTCGAAGCCCCACAGCCCCTTCAGCGGCTCCGCAAGCAGAGGGCTTTCTGACATTGTTGTGCCGTTTACCGCGTTATATCCGGACATGATGAGCCAGGCGCCGGCTTCGACGGCGGCCTCGAAAGGGGCCAGGTAGAGCTCGTGCAGGGTCTGCTCGTCCACCCGGGCGTCGACCGTCATACGCTCGGTCTCCGAGTCGTTGGCGACGAAGTGCTTGGCGGTGGCCGCCACCCCGCCGGACTGCACGCCCCGGATGTAGGCCGCGCCGATCCTTCCGGTGAGCAGTGGATCCTCCGAGAAGCACTCGAAGTGGCGCCCGCCCAGCGCGGACCGGTGCAGGTTGAGCGCCGGGGCCAGCAGGACGTGCACGCCCTTGCGCCGGGCCTCCTCGGCCAGCAGGGCTCCGAGCCGCTCCACCAGTTCCTCGTCCCACGTCGCGGCGAGCGCGGTCGGCGAGGGAAGCGTGCGCGAGGTGTTCCGTTCGTCCCAGCCCTCACCCCGCACGCCCACCGGCCCGTCGGAGGTGAGCATCGGGCGCAGGCCGATGGCGGGCTCGGCATGGGTGCGCCACACCGTCGCACCGGCGAGCAGCCGTACCTTCTGGGCCGGGTCCAGCTTCTCCACCAGGTGGTCGAGCTCGTCGTCGATCACGCGAGGGTCCCTTCGTCGGGGGAGCGCCGACTACGGAGAGCGCTCTCCATTGCCCATAGGGTCGGTGCCTGCTCCGAGCCCTGTCAATGGCCCATCCCAGAACCCCAAATCCCGATAAATCGGGAAACGTGTGTGTCGGGAAAGTAAGCGGAACATTTCAGTCGCGGGCGATGCCCCCTTGACAAGCCTTGTTCGGCAGCGCCACTCTCTCGATATGGAGAGCGCTCTCCCCATCGTGTTCCCGGATCCGCTGAGCGGCCGGCACCCCCCGTTCCGAGGAGAGCCCGTGCACCCTTCCTCCACCCCAGGCCGCCTGCGATTAGGCCTGGTCACGGCCATGATCGCCGCGCTCGTCGCGGCCGGTCTGGCGCTCATCACCCCGGCCATGGCCGCCGACACCCTGCTGTCCCAGGGCAAGACCGCCACCGCCTCCTCCGCCGAGGGCGCCGCCTACAGCGCGGCCGCGGCCGTGGACGGCAACCTGACCGGCACCCGCTGGGCCAGCGCCTTCAGCGACCCGCAGTGGATCCAGGTCGATCTGGGCGCGACGGCCACCGTCTCCCAGGTGGTCCTGACCTGGGAGTCCGCGTACGCCTCCGCCTTCAAGATCCAGACCTCGCCGAACGCGACGACGTGGACGGACATCTACTCCACGACCACGGGCACCGGCGGCACGCAGACC
>NZ_BOOA01000167.1 GCF_016862995.1 Acrocarpospora phusangensis | reverse complement strand
TCAACAAAGGGTGGGTGGGAGGGAGAACCACCCCGGGCTGTGCCAGGCATGCCAGCGAGCGCCCGAAGAAGGGCAGAGCGCCCGCTCAACAAAGGGTGGGTGGGAGAAGCGCCCGTGCTGGGGCCCAAGCGGAGCTCTGCCCAGGTGCCATAGAAAAGCCGTCTCGGACAGCGGGCCGAATGGAGCCCAACAGCGTGGCCAGGAGGGATCCGCCGGTTACGTTCGAGGTTAGGCGTCTTGTTCGAGGTGGAGGGTGAAGTCCTCGATGACGGTGTTGGCGAGGAGGGTTTCGGCGATTTTGCGGGCCTCCGCGAGGGTGGCTTCGGTCGCGGGGCCGGGGACTTCGAGTTCGAACCTCTTGCCTTGCCGTACGTCGGTGACGGAGGTGAAGCCCAGGCGGGGGAGGGCGCGGGCGATGGCTTGGCCCTGGGGGTCGAGGATCTCCGGCTTGAGCATGACATCGACGATCACGCGCGCCACTGTGAATTCCTCCTGGTAGAAGTGCTGGACGCGAGTCAGCCTAGCGGCCCGCGCGACCACAGGTTATCCACAGCCTGTGGATTGTGTGGGAGGTCTACCACCGGGAACGGGGAGAGTGTGAAGGGGTCTTGTGCATGGGGGCGTGGCCTCTGTAACCATGTCCGCATACGCGGACGTTCCACCACCACCCGGAACCGAAGCGTCTGGAATCGGCCGTATCGCGGTGGCGACCCCACCCGTGACCGGCCCCGACCGCGCAGGAGTGGCACATGACTGCCCCCACCACCGGCCTCACGGCTCCCCCCGAACTCGTCCAGCTTCTCACCCCCGAGGGAGAGCGGATCGAGCATCCCGACTACCACATCGACCTGACGGCCGAGGAAGTCCGGTCCCTCTACCGCGACCTGGTCCTGGTCCGCCGGATCGACCTGGAGGCCGTCGCCCTCCAGCGCCAGGGCGAACTCGGCCTGTGGGCCTCGCTGCTCGGCCAGGAGGCCGCGCAGGTCGGCTCGGGCCGCGCGCTCACCGGCGTCGACATGGCCTTCCCGACCTACCGAGAGCACGGCGTGGCCTGGTGCCGCGGCGTCGACCCGATCAATCTGCTGGGCCTGTTCCGCGGCGTCAACCACGGCGGCTGGGATCCGTACGAGCACAATTTCCATCTGTATTCGATCGTCATCGGCACCCAGACGCTGCACGCGGTGGGTTACGCGATGGGCATCCAGCGGGACGGCGCCGAGGCCGCCTCGATCGTGTACTTCGGCGACGGCGCGACCTCGCAGGGCGACGTCAACGAGTCCTTCATCTGGGCGTCGGTGTTCAACGCGCCGGTCGTGTTCTTCTGCCAGAACAACCAGTGGGCGATCTCCGAGCCGCTGGAGAAGCAGTCCAGGATCCCGCTGTACAAGCGGGCGTCCGGCTTCGGCTTCCCGGGTGTGCGGGTGGACGGCAACGACGTGTTCGCCTGCCTCGCGGTGACCCGCAAGGCGCTCGCCGACGCCCGCGCCGGGCAGGGGCCGACCATGGTCGAGGCGTTCACGTACCGGATGGGCGCGCACACCACCTCCGACGACCCGACCCGCTACCGGGTGGCCGACGAGCTGGAGGCGTGGAAGCTCAAGGATCCGATAGAACGCGTCAAGGCGTATCTGTTCCGCCGGGAGCTCGCCGACCAGGAGTTCTTCGACAAGGTCGAGGCCGAGGCCGACCTGCTCGGCAAGGAGCTGCGCCGCGCCTGCCTGGCGCTGCCCGACCCCTCCCCCGAAGCCCTTTTCGAGCATGTGTACGCCGAGCCCCACGCCCTCATGGCGGAAGAGCGCGAGCAGTACCTCAGCTACCTTGCGGGGTTCGAGCGATGACCGTGCTGACTCTTGCCAAGGCTCTCAACGAGGGCCTGCGCGCCGCCATGGACGCCGATCCCAAAGTGCTCGTCATGGGCGAGGACGTGGGCAAACTCGGGGGCGTCTTCCGCGTCACCGACGGCCTGCAGAAGGACTTCGGCGAGGACCGCGTGATCGACACGCCGCTGGCCGAGTCGGGCATCATCGGGACCGCGATCGGGCTGGCCCTGCGCGGCTACCGGCCGGTCTGCGAGATCCAGTTCGACGGGTTCGTGTTCCCGGCCGCCGACCAGATCATCACCCAGCTGGCCAAGATGCCGCTGCGTTCGCTGGGCAAGCTCAAGCTGCCGGTCGTGGTGCGCATTCCGTGCGGCGGCGGGATCGGGGCGGTCGAGCACCACAGCGAGTCGCCGGAGGCGTACTTCACCCATACGGGTGGGTTGCGGGTGGTCGCGTGCTCGAACCCGGTCGACGCGTACACGATGATTCAGGACGCGGTGCGCTGCGACGATCCGATCGTGTTCTTCGAGCCGAAGCGCCGCTACTGGGACAAGGCGGACGTGGAGCTGGACGCTCCGGGGCTGCCGCTGGACAAGGCGAAAGTGGTGCGGACCGGGAGTGACGTGACCCTCCTGGCGTACGGGCCGATGGTCAAGACGTGCCTGGAGTCGGCGGCGGCGGCCGAGGAGGACGGCCGGTCGGTCGAGGTGATCGACCTGCGTTCGCTCAGCCCGCTGGACATGGAGGTGATCGCCGCCTCAGTGAACAGGACCGGCCGGTGCGTGGTCGTGCACGAGGCCCCGGTCTTCACCGGGCTGGGCGGGGAGCTGGCCGCGCGGATCAGCGAGGCGTGCTTCTACCGGCTGGAGTCGCCGGTGCTCCGGGTGGGCGGTTTCTCGACGCCGTACCCGCCGTCCCGGCTGGAGGACCACTACCTGCCCGACCTGGACCGCGTGCTGGACGCGGTCGACCGGGTCCTGGCGTACTGAGGAGGTGTGCGATGCGACGTGAGTTCAAGCTTCCGGATGTCGGCGAGGGCCTGACCGAGGCGGAGATCGTCAAGTGGCACGTCTCGGAGGGCGAGCCGGTCCGGGTGAACCAGACCATCGTCGAGATCGAGACGGCGAAGGCCGTGGTGGAGCTGCCCTGCCCGTTCGAGGGCACGGTCGTGGGCCTGCTGGTCGGCGAGGGTGACACGGTGGACGTCGGGTCGCCGATCATCGCGGTGGACACGGTTCCCGAGGACGGCGAACCCCCGCCCGCGCAGCCGGCCGCGCTGACCGAGGACATGGTGCCCCGGGTGCCCGACCCCGAGGCGGCGGCCGCCCGTGAGGAACGCCAGCCGGTTCTCGTCGGGTACGGCGTGAAGCTGGGCGCCACCAAACGACGCCCCCGCAAGTCCCGACCCGAACCGACGACCGACGAAAAGGGCGAAAAGGTCTCCCCGGTAGCGCCGGGGAACACGTCGAGCACAGCTGGGGCCGGAAACGCCCCCGTCTCTCCGGTCTCCTCCGCGAGGACGTCGGTCCTGGCGAAGCCGCCGGTGCGCAAGCTCGCCAAGGACCTCGGCGTGGATCTGACCGGCGTCGCCGGCACCGGGCCGGGCGGGTCGATCACCCGGGAGGACGTGCAGGCGGCGGTCTCGCGGCCGGACCTGGCCGGCGTCGCCCCCATCGGCCGCAACGGCATCGCCCCGGCCGATTCCGGAAATGTCGTGGAGATGCCCCGGATCGTCTCCGGTGATCTCGCCCGGGAGGAGCGCATCCCGGTCAAGGGCGTACGGAAGGCGACGGCTGCCGCGATGGTGGCCAGCGCGTTCACCGCGCCGCACGTGACCGAGTTCCTCCAGATCGACGTCACCGAGACGATGAACGCCGTGCAGCGGCTGCGGGCGCTGCCGGACTTCGACGGCGTCAAGGTGTCGCCGCTGCTGCTGGTCGCGAAAGCCCTGCTCACGGCCGTGCGGCGGTATCCGATGGCCAACGCGAGCTGGGCCGGCGACGCCATCGTCGTGAGGCGGTACGTGAACCTGGGCATCGCGGCGGCGACCGAGCGCGGGCTGATCGTGCCCAACGTCAAGGACGCGGACGCGATGACCCTGCCGGGGCTGGCGCGGGCGCTGGCCGAGCTGACCGAGCGGGCGCGGGCGGGCAGGTGCGGCCCGGCCGAGCTGACCGGCGGGACCATCACGATCACCAATGTGGGTGTCTTCGGGGTGGACGCCGGGACGCCGATCCTCAACCCGGGCGAGGCCGCGATCCTGGCGTTCGGCCAGATCCGCGACATGCCGTGGGTGGTGGACGGGCAGCTGGCCGTACGCAAGGTGACCACGCTGGCGTTGTCGTTCGACCACCGGGTCATCGACGGCGAACTCGGGTCGTACGTGCTGCGGGATGTCGGGGCGATGCTGACCGACCCGATCCGGATGCTCGCCTGGGGTTGACCCGGGACGCGCACAACCGCACTGCAAGATCGCGACCAGTGAGCCTCAAGACGTCGTTCCTAGTCTGGGCGCAGGCTCCCGATGAAGGCTTGCCCCGCCTTCGCAGCCACGGGAGCCTCGCTGAATAGTCGCGCGGCGAGACCGGCGCCGGGCCCCCTCGGGAAGGACTCGCCGCGCGACCAGTGCCTGGATGGCGCTTGGAGGATCCCGTGACCGCGGAACGCGTGGAGCACATCACCCCGGTTCGCTGGCCGGGGCCTCATTTCGGCCTGTCGCCCGGCGACTGCCTGGTACGCGTGGACGACGTCCACCTGACCCTGGCCGAAGCGGTGACGATGGTCCGCCGGCTGTCCCAGCATGATCGCGGGCTCTGCGCCGAGATCGTCGAGCACTGTCTGATCAAGGCGGAGACGCTGGGCGACACGGAGCCGCTGACGGAGGTCGAGCTCCGGGCCGCCGCCGAGACCGTCCGGCAGGGGATCGGCCTGCGGGATACCGCGGCGACGCTCGCCTGGGTGGCCGAGACGGGCATGTCCGGCGGGCAGTTCGAGGACTACATCGCGGCGATCGCCCGCCGTCTGCGCTTCCGCCGCCGCAAGTCCGCCGAACTGGCCGCCGCCTACCTGGACGCCCACCGTCCCGACTTCGACCAGGTCCGCGCCCTCTGGGTGATCAGCTCCCATCCCATCAACGGTGAACTCCTGCGCGGCCTGGGTGGGCTTCTCGGCTGTGCCGAAGCCTCTGTCACCCTCGGCGAGCATCGCGCTCACGCTCTTCCCGCTCCCCTGCGCCACGCTCCCCGCGACACGCTGGTCGGTCCGGTACGCCATGGGGACGCGTACCTCACCGGCCTGGTCCTGGAGCGTCGCCCGGCTGTTGCCGACTCGGCCACTCTGCGCGCTGCCGGATCCGCTGCCTTCGCCGAATGGCTGGCCGAGCGCCGTGACCGTGCCTCGATCGAGTGGCACTGGCATTGACCGCGGCTACGGGTGTGGCCTGGCTTCGTTGTGGCTGTCCGTTGTGGGGTGGTTCTCGTTGTGGCTGGGGTTCGTAG
>NZ_BOOA01000166.1 GCF_016862995.1 Acrocarpospora phusangensis | reverse complement strand
GGTCGGCGGTGAGGGACGGACGGCCGAGATAGCCGAGGGCGACGCCGGATCCGCCGATCAGGAGTTCGCCGGGCACGCCGATCGGGAGGGGGTCGAGGTGCTCGTCGACGATGTAGCAGCGGGTGCCGCCGATGGGGGAGCCGATGCGGATCTCGTCGGGGTTGTCCGGGACTTCCCAGGAGGTGGACCAGATGGTGGTCTCGGTGGGGCCGTAGACGTTGACGAGACGGCCGACGCGGGGACGGAGTTCTCTGGCCAGGGAGGCAGGGAGTGCCTCGCCACCGGCCAGGGCGACCAGGCCGGGGCCGTGGAACCCGGCGTCGAGAAGGGCACGCCAGCCGGAGGGGGTGGCCTGGACGTGGGTGACGCCCTCGGCGCGGATCAGGCGGGCGAGCGCGGGCGCCTCGGTGGACTCGGCCAGGACGACCGTGCCGCCGGTGACGAGCGGGAGGTACAGCTCCAGAGCGGAGATGTCGAACGCGAGCGAGGTCGCGGCCAGCCAGACATCCCCCGCCCCTGAGCCGAGCTGGTCGGCCATCGCGGCCAGGAGGTTGGTCAGCGCCGAATGCGGAACGGTCACACCCTTCGGACGGCCGGTCGAACCCGACGTGTACAGCACATAGGCCGCGTCACCCGCCGACGGGCGAAATTTCGGACTCGCACCCGCCACTCCCGCGGCCGCTTGGGGCTCCTGTGCCGGGCTGGGGTTCCGGGCCGCGCCAATGTCCCACGCGAAGTTGAGGTCCTGGATCGCGCTGGGGTTCCGGGCCGCGCCAATGTCCCGCGCGAAGTTGAGGTCTTGGGTCGCGCTGGGGGTCCGGGCCGCGCCGAATTCGCGCGCGGAGTTGGGGTCTTGGGTCGCCCGGGGGTTCAGGGCCGCGCCTGGGTCTCGCGGGGAGTCGGGGTCCTGGATCGCGCCGGCGTCCGGGGAGTCGGGGTCCGGAGGCGGGGGGAACAAGGGTTTCGCGCCGGAGTCCGCGAGGACGAAGGCCAGGCGGGCGGGCGGGTAGTCCGGGTCCAGCGGGACATACGCGGCGCCCGTGCGCTGGACGGCGAGCAGCGCCACCAGGAGATCGGTGGACCGGGGGAGCTGGACCGCCACCAGGTCGCCCCGGCCCGCCGGGATGCGTGCGGACAGGTCGGTGACGCGGCGGTCGAGTTCCGCGTAGGTCAGCCGGTCCTCCCCGCAGATCAGCGCGAGCGCGTCCGGCCGGGCCGCGACCTGGGCGGCGAACATCGCGTCGAAGGTCCCGGACACCCCCGGCGCGGTCTGGTTCCAGCCGTGCAGCACCAGGTCCAGCTCGTCCCCGCGCGGCGCGGTCAGCCGGGACAGCCGGATCTCCGGCTCCCGGATCACCCGCTCCAGGATGTCGTGATATCCCGCGACATATCGCTGAATGGTCTCCCGGTCGAACAGGTCGGTGTTGTAGACCGCCAGCATGCCCTTCTCGTACACCGCGAAGCGCAGTTCGTGGGTCGCGTGCGGGAAGTCGGGCTCCACGTGCTCGGTCGTCACACCCGGCAGCGTCAGTGTCGGGTTGGCCAGGTTGAACAGCCCGAACATGGCCTGGAAGAGCGGCGTCCTGCTCTGGTCCCTGGCCACGTCCAGCGCCGTCAGCAGCTGGTCGAAGGGCACGTCCAGATGCCGGTACGCGGCCAGCAGCCGGGACCGGGTCTGCCGCAGTATCTGCCGGAACGTCGGATCCCCGGACAGGTCCCCGCGCAGCACCAGCGTGTTGGCGAACAGCCCGATCAGCGGCTCGTACTCCACTTTGCGCCGTCCGGCGGTGGCGAAGCCGACGGAGATGTCGGTGCCGCCGCTCCGCCCGGCCAGCAGAGCCTGGTAGGCCGCCATCAGCACCATGAACGGAGTGCAGCGTTCCACGGCGGAGAACCTGTCCACCGCCTGCAGCAGTGATTCGGGCAGGCTGCGCTGGACGTGCCCGCCCGAGGTGGTGGCCACCGGCGGGCGGGGGCGGTCGGCCGGCAGGTTCAGCGGCGGCGCGTCCACCAGGATGTCGGTCCAGTAGTCCAGCGACTTGGGGGCGCCGGTGTCCGCCTCCAGGAGGTAGTCGGCGTACTGGGCGGGGAGCGGTGGCGGTTCCTGCCCGCCGTACAGGAGGGCGAGTTCCTGGCGGAGCAGGCCGAGCGACCAGGCGTCGGCCACGATGTGGTGCACGACCAGGCAGAGGGTGAACCGCTCGGGGGCGCTCGTGATGAGCGTGGCCCGGATGAGCCGCTCGGCGGCGAGGTCGAAGGGCTGCGAGATGCGGGCGGTGACCAGTTCGTCGGGCTCGGCGGCGAAGATCAGTTCGAGCGCGAACGGCTCCGGCGGGTCGACCACCTGGACGGGGGAGCCGTCCCTGAGCGGGAACCGGCTGCGCAGCACCTCGTGCCGCGTGAGGATCTGGGTGAGTGCCGCCGCGAGCCGGTCCGGGTCCACCGGGCCGATCAGCCGAGCGACATGGAACAGGTGGTACGACGGGTCCCGGGGATCGAGCCTGTGCAGGAACCACAAACGTTCCTGAGCGAGTGACAAGGGGAGCATCGAAGCCCTTTGACCAGCGACTATTTGATGGGAACGCTCCCACCTCGGATGGGTTTCGTCAAGATCCGCCAATGGCGGCGGGTGGAGTTCCTGTGCGGAAATGAAACTTTCATCCGGGACGGCCGGAACGGCCGCCGCCACGAGGGCGGCGGCCGTCCCGGATGGAGCTAGATCATCCTGCGGGGAAGAACGAGCCGTAGTCGGCCAGCGCCATGGCGATGTCCGCTTGAGCCCAGAATCGGTGGTAGGTGAACGTCGGCACGGCGCCGCCGTTCAGGTACGCCTGCACCTTCGGCCACTCGGGGTCGCTGGTGTAGAAGGAGCGGATGCCCAGGAACGTCTTGCCCGGCACGATGGTGTCGCCGTTGGGCATGACGCCGCTGAAACCGGACGGGATGTAGAGACCCTGCTGGGTGCCGGAGCTCCACACGTCGTCGAACCGGTTGTAGTCGGCGCGGGTCTCCGGCACCACGATGCCGCGGGAGTCCTTCAGCAGGAGCATCCGGTCGAGCAGGCCCTTGGCCGTGTTCTTGGCCGAGATGCCCAGCGTGCTGGTGGGCTCCTTGGCGGCGTAGTAGATCAGCGTACGGACGTACGCGGCCGCGACGCCGACGTCGTTGGTCCGGTTGCGGACCGAGACGTGCAGGCCGGGGTTGTCCGCGGGCGTGCCGGTGGTGCTGTTGAAGCTGGCCGACGGAGCGCCGCTCCAGTCCATCTCGTTCGGGATCTGGAAGGTGCTGCCGGTGCCGAGCGTGGTCTCGGAGATGGCCCAGGCCACCCACTTGTCCAGCACGGTCTTGGCCATCGCGTTGCCGGTCACGTAGTACAGCTCCGCGAGGCGCTGCACGCCCCAGCCCTGGAAGCCGAACCACTGGTTCGAGGGCGGGTCGTGGTAGACCGGGTCGACGTCGTACGTCATGCCGAAGAACTGCGGAGCGCCCGCCGGCCGGGCGGCGTACGCGCCGTCCCAGCTGTTGGTCGCGCCGCCGGCGATGGCGCCTTCGGCCGACTGCAGCCACTTGTAGAACTGCACCTGCCGGGTGAGGCTCTGGTTCCAGTCGGCGGCCGCGGTCGGCGACTGCGGGCGCAGCGCCGTCGGACCGGCCGGGGACAGGGCCCACGCGGCGAGCGGGTTCTGGTAGCCGCCGTGGTTGTGGCTGGAGCCGATGCGCCACGACCAGGCGCCGTCCATCGCGCCGCCCCAGGCGAAGTACCAGTTCAGCAGGTACGCCGAGCTGCTCTTGCCGGAGCCCGCGGTGCAGGTGGGCGAGGCGCAGCCGGGGTTCTTGAAGTACTTGTCGTACATCGCGTAGCGCAGGTAGTCGCCGAGCTTCGCGGCCTTGGTGAGGGTCGAGGCGATCTGCGACTGGTTGCCCTGCTCGGTCGCCCAGGTGAGCGCCCAGTAGGCGGCCTGGACGGCGCGGGCGTCGGCGTCGGGGGCGTTGGTGTAACGCCACTGGGCGCTGCCGGTGCCCTGGATGAACAGCGGCTGGAAGCCCTGGCCGGACATGCCGTACCGGGTCGTCTCGCACGAGGGGTGCGGGATGGTCTCCCAGACCGACTCCTGCGGGCCGCGCTGGTAGGTGTTGATGTAGGTGACCCGCTTGGTGTTGTCGCCGCACTCGGTGAGCGAGCTGCCCCGCCCGGTGCCGTAGCCGTAGACGTCGTCCACGTCGATCAGCCAGTGCATGGCGTACATGTTGCGGTTGCCGTACGTCGAGGCCAGCTCGTTGGCCAGCGGGTCGGCGCCCGCGACGACCGAGGTGCTGAGCGGCGACGGGTACTGGCTGGGCTGGTTGAACTCGGGGGCGTAGTCCGCCGGGTCAGACGGGTTGTAGCTGGTCTGACCGCCGGGCTGGCCGGCCGCGGACGGGATGATGTAGTTCTCCATCAGCGTCCAGGCGGCGTTGAACGGCGCCCAGTTCTGGGTGACGCGGCCGTACTGCGCCTCCAGCCAGAGCAGGAAGCTGAACGCCTCCGACGTGGTCTCGTGACCGTGGTCGGGGGCCTCCACCATGAGCGTCTCGATCGAGTGGTACGGGATGCCCTCGGGGGAGAGGTAGCCGCTGGCGGACGCCTTGAGCTTGGCGTACTGGGCCTGGAACTCGGTGATGTAGGTGTTGCCGCTGCCGGGCTCGTCGTCGGCCTCGGTCGCGGTCACGGGCACCGTGGTCAGCCCGGAGGAGGCCACGTTGATGGTCCTGGTGCCGTTGGTGTTGTCCGCGTCCTGCGCCGCCGACAGCGTCACGTTCTGGTTGGTGTTCCAGTTCGCGCTGGTGAAGGTCAGCGAGGCCCCGCCGGTCACCGTGATGTTGGTGTCGCCGGTGGTCGCCGCGGTGCTCGTGACGGTCACGTTGGCGGTGGGCTGCACGGCGAGCCGTACGCCGAAGATGGCCGTCGCGCCCTCGGGCACGGTCACGCTGGTCGGGGTGACGATCAGGGACTGGGTGGTGACCGGGTCGTCGTCGAACTCCGTGGCGGTGACCGGGACCGTGGTGAGGCCGGAGGAGGCCACGTTGATGGTCCTGGTGCCGTTGGTCGTGTCGGCGTCCTGCGCCGCGGCCAGGGTCACGGTCTGCGGCGTGTTCCAGTTCGCCGTGGTGAAGGTCAGCGACGCGCCGGCCGAGACGGTGATGTTGGTGTCACCGCCGGAGGCGGCCGTGTTGGTCACCGTCACGTTGCCGGTCGGCTGCGCGTTGAGCCGCACGGTGTAGGTGGCGGTGCCGCCCTCGGGCACGCTCACGTTGGTGGCGCTGACCACCAGCGACTGGGTCGTGGTCGGGTCGTTGTCCACCTCGGTGGCGGTGACCGGGACCGTGGTGAGGCCGGAGGAGGCCACGTTGATGGTCCTGCTGCCGTTGGTGGTGTCGGCGTCCTCGGCGGCGGCCACCGTGACGTTCTGCGGTGTGTTCCAGTTCGCGCTGGTGAAGGTCAGCGAGGCGCCGCCGGAGACGGTCAGGTTGGTGTCTCCGCCGGACGCGGCGGTGCTGGTGACCGTCACGTTGCCGGACGGCTGCGCGCTGAGGCGCACGCTGTACGTGGCGGTGCCGCCCTCGGGCACGTTCACGCTGGTCGGCGTGACCACGAGGGACTGGCTCGTCACCGGCCCGGTGCAGA
>NZ_BOOA01000165.1 GCF_016862995.1 Acrocarpospora phusangensis | reverse complement strand
GCTCGGCGGTGAGGGACGGACGGCCGAGATAGCCGTCGGCGACGCCGAGGCCGCCGATGAGGAGTTCGCCCTCCTCGGCGGGGTTGAGCTGCTCGTCCACCACGTGGACCTGCGTGTTGCCGATGGGCGTGCCGATGCTGACGGCGGCGGTGCCCCGGGGGACCTCCCAGGAGGTGGACCAGATGGTGGTCTCGGTGGGGCCGTACACGTTGACGAGGCGGGCGCAGCGGTCGGCGAGGCTTCTGGCGAGGGCGACCGGGAGGGCTTCGCCGCCGACCAGCCCGGTGACGCTCGCGGCGAAGCCGGCGTCGAGGAGGACCCGCCAGCCGGAGGGAGTGGCCTGGACGTGGGTGACGCCCTGCCGCGTGATCAGTTCGCGGAGCCTGCCGCCGTCCCTGGCGGTCTCGGCGTCGGCGACGACCATGCGGCCGCCGGTGATCAGCGGCAGGTAGAGCTCCAGCCCGGAGATGTCGAAGGAGAGGGAGGTCAGGGCGAGCCAGACGTCGCCGGAGTCCGCCGCCAGGATGTCGCGCATCGACCAGAGGAAGTTGAGCAGCGCGCCGTGCGGGACGACGACGCCCTTGGGCTTCCCGGTCGACCCCGAGGTGTACAGCACATACGCCCGATCACCCCTTTTAAGGGGATATTTCGGGATTTGGGGGGCTGGGGTGGGCTCGTCGAGGGCGAAGACCGGGCCCGTGAACGGGGGCAGGCTGTCGCGCAGGTGGCTCAGGGTCAGCACGGCGCGCGCGCCCGAGTCGCCGAGCACCATCGCGATCCTGGCCTCGGGATACCCGGGGTCCAGCGGCAGGTACGCCGCGCCCGCCTTCAGCACGCCGAGCAGCCCGGCCGGCATGTCCGCGGAACGGTCCGCGTAGAGCGCGACCAGGTCCCCGCGCCCGATCCCGGCAGCCCGCAGCCGCGCCGCCACCGCCTCGGCCGCCTGGTTCAGCTCGCCGTACGTCAGGGTGCGGGCGCCCGCCACCACGGCGATCCTGCCGGGCCCTTCGGCCACCTGATCCTCGAACAGGTCGACGATCGTCGGAGCGTCCGGCAGGGGCAGCTCGGCGCGGGTGTGAACGCCGGTCGTCTCGGTCATCGTTCGCTTCTCCCAAGCCGGAGGTCAGGCAACCAGATGGCAGGCATCAGAAAAGGCCGCACCGCCATGAGGGGGAGCGTGCAATTCGTGGGAGCGTTCCCACGGTTTCTGAGGCTAGATTTCCCGGGTGATTGCGTCAATAGATCGTCCATATTTCAGAAGGATTCATCGAAAATAAGGTCTTCATCTGGGGATATTTAATCCGCTCCGAATTGGCCCTTGACGGATCCGGGGCGGCTTCTTCTCCACCGATTTGGGAGCGCTCCCAAGATTTTCTCCCGTGCGTAGAATCGCCGTACGACGCGACCGAGAGGAGCCCGGGATGCCCCTGCCCGAGCAGGCCGACAAACGACGCGAGCTGGTGGCCAGACTGCTCGCCCAGAAGGCCACTCCGCAGGGCGTGACCCCCCTCCCACGGGACGGCTCCCCGCTGGCGTGCTCCCACGAGCAGCGCCGGATCTGGCTGGCCCAGCAGTCCGACCCGACCGCCGCGCCCAACGTCACCCTCGGCGTGCGGCTCACCGGGGCGCTCGACCTGGCCCGCCTGGCGGACGCCTGCACCGCGCTGATCGCCCGGCACGAGGCGCTGCACACGGTCTACACGCCGGCGGACGGCGAGCCGTACCAGGAGATCAGGCCGGGGTTGCCGGCGCCGTTCGAGTTCATCGACCTCAGCGGGCTGCCCGAGCCAGAACGGGAGGCCACCGCGCTCGGCCTGGCCAGGACCGCCAGCGCGGAGCGGTTCGCGGTCACCTCGGGGCCGATCCTGCGGCTGACCGTCTACCGGATCTCGGCGTGGGAGCACCGGCTGTTCCTGGTCTGCCACCACATCGCCGCCGACGGCGGCTCCCTCGCGATCATGGCCGACGACCTGGCCTCCCTCTACTCCGGCGCGCGCCCGTCCGCGCCTCCCGTCCAGTACGCCGACTACGCGGCCTGGTCCGCCGAGCGCAGCGCCCGGCGGCTGCCGGAGCGGTTGCCGTACTGGACGGAACGGCTGAGCGGGCTGCCCGCGCCCCTGTTCGGCGGCAGACCCGCCGAGAGCGGGGTCCGTTCCGGGGCCACCGCGATGGTGCGGGTGGACCGCGAGGCCGTGGACCGCCTGCGCCGCGCCGCCGACGGCCCCGCCACGCCGTTCGTCTGCCTCTGCGCCGCGTACGTCGTGCTGCTCCAGCGCATGACCGGCCATCGTGACGTGACCGTGGGGATCGTGTCCGCCTCGCGTACCCGGCGCGAGCTGGAGTCCGTCGTGGGCACCTTCGTGAACATGGTCCCGCTGCGGGTCGCCCAGCCGGCGGGGCAGACCTTCGCCGGCCTGCTCACCCGGGTCAGGGAGGCGGCGGCGGGCGCGCTGGCCAACGAGATCCCGTTCGACACGCTCGTCTCCAGGGCGGGCATCCCGCGCATCCCGGGCGTGCATCCGGTCTTCCAGGCGTCCTTCGTCCACCGGGAGGACCCGAAGCCGCCGGCCGACTGGGACGGGCTCACCGCGCAGGTCTGGGACCACGAGGTGGACGACGCCACCCTCGACCTGGCGCTGACCGCCACACCCCGGGGCGAGCAGTACGAACTCGCCTTCACCGGGCGGCTGGCCCGCTTCTCCCCCGCCGAGGTGCACGCCCTGCCGGCGACCTTCGCCGCCCTCCTGGCCGAACTGGGGGGAGCCGGGTAATCGGCCCGGATCGGGTAAGCGCGGATCGGGTACGCGCGGATCGGGTACGCGCGGATCGGGTACGCGCGGATCGGGTACGCGCGGATCACGTGATCGCGGGCCGGGTGATCGGCGCGGATCCCGCCCGCCGTTCCGTGCGCACACCCACACCGCCGTCTCCCAGTACGCGTCTCGACCGGAACCGCTGCGGGCATTCGATCACGGCGACCCCCGTCCGCAACACCCGCGTCTCAAAACGGGACAACTCGACCTGTTACCAATGACACAATTGCGCCGCGATTGTCCTGTTAACAGGAACTTCACGTTTAGTTCGGGTGACCTGCAAAGGGCGTCGCCGCCATATCGGCTGATCAGCGCGCCGCCCCCGCGAGCTTCGGGCGGGATCACACGAATTCGCCCCATCTGCCTAGTCAAAGCCTGATATTTCAGCGTTTGTCGTGGAATGCGACCGTCCCTTCTAGTCCAGAGCGACCCTGTCGACGTCCAGGAATCCCCCGCTGGCCGGGGTCGCGGGACAGAAGGAGGACTCGTGCAGCGAGTCTCGGCACGTCGACGGATCACCGCGCCGCTCACCGCCTTATGCGCCGCCCTCGCCCTCACCGCCACCCTCACCGCCACCCTCACCACCGTCCTGACCGGCCCCGCGTCGGCCACCCCGCCGGGCATCCCGTCCGCGGCCACCGCCGCCTCGCAGCTGGCCTCCCTCACGGTCGCGGCCGAGGCCAACGCGGGCAGCTACAACCGCGACCTGTTCCCGCACTGGATCACGATCTCCGGCTCCTGCGACACCCGCGAGACCGTGCTCAAGCGCGACGGCAGCGGCGTGGTCACCAACTCCAGCTGCGCGGCCACCTCCGGCAGCTGGTTCAGCCCGTACGACGGCGCCACCTGGACGCTCGCCTCGGACGTCGACATCGACCACATGGTCCCGCTCTCCGAGGCCTGGAAGTCCGGCGCCAACTCCTGGACCACGGCCAGGCGCCAGCAGTTCGCCAACGACCTGTCCAGCCCGCAACTCTGGGCCGTGACCGACAACGTCAACCAGTCCAAGGGCGACAAGGACCCGGCCGCCTGGAAGCCCTCCCGCACCAGCTTCCACTGCACGTACGCCCGGGCGTGGATCGCCGTGAAGTACAAGTATTCCCTCAAGCTCCAGAGCGCCGAGAAGTCGGCCCTCAACACCATGCTCGGCACCTGCTGACCGACCGCTGAGACGGAGGGGCTGCCGCCGGTCGAAGCGACGGCAGCCCCGGCCGACGTGGCCGACCCTCCGCGAATCCCAACGTAAATCCCACCACGCTTCGTGCTCAGTTGAGTACAGGGCTACTCACGCCATCCGCCCGTAATCGCTGGATCGTTGCACATATGCTGACCAGTCCCTTACGGGCAGCGCTCGCGTTACTCCTGGTCATCGCGGGCCTGACCATCCTTCCCGCACCGGTGAGAGCGGCCGACACGCAGCCGCTCACCGTGCGCATCCTCCTGGTTAACTGCATCGATCCCTGTCGCAACGAAGGGCTCGAAGCCGCCGGAGAGAGCGCACCAGACTTCTACGGCGAGATCATCTTCGCCGGATTCCCCGCGCACATCACCCCGAGGGCACCCGAGGACCAGGTACAGGTCGCCCCGTTCTGGGAGCTCAAGCGGGACATCCCCACGACTGTGGTCGAACAGGACATCTCCATCGGGATCTGGGATCACGACTCGACCGGTGGAAACGACCTGGGCGACGCCACACCGCGGGACGGCGACGCGTACGCGCACGTGAAAGTGAACATGATCAACGGCAAGGTCACCGGCGACCTCACCTCCTCGACCGGCTGCGTGGCCGGCCACGGGGAGCCGGGCGGCGGGATCTTCGGGGCCGACCCGAAGCCGGCCGTCCAGGTCTGCTTCGAGATCACCCCTGCCGCCGCGGCCGACTCCGACGGCGACGGCTTCACCGACTACGAGGAGTACCGCGGCCGGGACTTCAACAACGACAACGTGGTCGACATGACGCTGCCGGACGCCGATCCCACCCGCCGGGACGTCTACGTCGAGATCGACTACATGCAGGGCCGCAAGCCGCAGCCCGGGGTGCTGTCGACGGTCGAGGGCGTCTTCGACGACGCCCTGGTCACCAACCAGCAGACGGGTGTCGACGGGCTCGCCCTGCATCTGCTGGAGGACGAACAGGTCCCGTTCGCGACCACGACCTCCTTCATCAACGTGCTGCCCGGTTCCCCCGCCGACGACTTCGACAACATCAAGCTGGGCAACCCGGAGAAACCGTGCGGCACCACCGGGACCGGGCGGTTCGGCACCGCGGCGGACCGGGCCAGCCCGGTCTGCGCGGACATCCTCAACTTCAAGCGCCAGCGCTTCCGGTACGGCCTGTTCATCAACGGCCTGACCGGCGCGGGCACCTCATCGGGCCGGGCCGAACTGCACGACCGGGGCGGCAACGACTTCGTGGTCTCGCTCGGACTGTGGACCCCCGCGATGCTGACCAACGTGGGCGGGCTGAAGGCCGCCGAGGAGGCCACCCTGCTACACGAACTCGGCCACACCTTCGGCCTCGGCCACGGCGGCCGGCGCGACAACGGCACCGTGGACCTGCTCAACTGCAAGCCGAACTACCAGAGCGTGATGAGCTACTCCTGGCAGTTCGCCGGCATCGACTCCGGGCGCCCGCTGGACTACCAGCGCTTCGGCAAGGCGAACCTGGTGGAGAACGACCTCGACGAGATCGTCGACCCGGGGCTGGCCGGGGTGGCCCGTCCGGTCATCTACGGCGTGGGCGGCGTCACCACCAATGGCCCGGCTGACGATCCGATCGACTGGACCGGGGACGGCCCGCCGTTCTCGGCCAGCGCCCAGGCCAACATCAACCACCTGCCGAACATCGGCAACGACTGCGTCAACACCTCCAACACCGAGACCCTGCTCAGCAGGCCGGACTGGGACCGCCTCCAGTACAACTTCACCAACAGCCCGCACTGGTCGGACGGCAACCGCGGCGACATGCCGGTCGAACTGACCGGCGAGGAAGCGCTCCGGGCCACCTCGGCCGACCTGACCGCGGCGCTGACGGCGGACAGGACGGACGCCGCCGGCGGAGACACGGTCACCGTGACGGCGACCATCGGCAACAAGGGCGGGAGCGGCTCGACGGAGACCTCGGTCACGTTCACTCCGCCGGTGGGCGACCCCGTCACCCGGACGATCCCCGACCTGGCCCCCGGCGGGTCGCGGACCGAGACCTTCACGTACGTGGTGCCCTGCACGGCGGCCGACGGCGGCACGCTCACCGCGACCGTCAAGGTCACCGGCAAGAACGCCGGAGGTGTGGCGGAGCCGGCGGAGACCC
>NZ_BOOA01000164.1 GCF_016862995.1 Acrocarpospora phusangensis | reverse complement strand
CCGGGGAGGTAGTGCGGAGTGGTCATGCGGAGTGGTCATGCGGGGTGGTCTTCGGGAGTTCTTCAGGAGTAGAGGATGGAGAGGAAGCGGATGAGGATGGCTTCGCGGGTGGGGGCGGGGAGGGCGTCGAGGATGGAGTTGACGGCGGCCATTTCGGGTTGGGCGGAGTCTTGGAGGTTGATGCCGACGGAGGCGGCCAGGTCGGCGAAGGTGGCGTCGTCGAGGGAGTCCAGGTCGAGGCCGGCGATGAGTTCGGGGAGTCCGGCGGGGATCTGGGCGGGGCCTTTGGCGCGGGCCGAGGCGGTGGATTGGGCGATGACGTCGAGCATGGCGTCCACGCCGGCGAGGGTGACGCCGGTGACGGTGATGTGGATGTTCGCCGGGATGCCGGCGTAGGAGAGCTGGGGTTGCAGGAACCAGCCGAGTTTGCGGGCCTCGTCGGCCAGGACGAAGACGTCCACGTCGGGTGATCCGGCGAAGGCCACCAGGGAGGCTTCGGGCTTGCCGAGCACGCGCAGACCGGGGATGCCCGCGATGCCCTCGACCAGCCGCCGGGTGGCCTCCAGCGTGGCGCGGCCCAGTTCCGCGTAGCCTTCCCGGCCGAGGGACTGCAGGGTGCCCCAGGCCCCGCCGAGCGGACCGGCCGACCGGGAGCTCTGCACGGTCGAGTTGATGATCGTGTAGCCCGGCCAGGCCGCCGACGCGAAGTACGCCTTGCGCCGCGCCGCCGCGTCCGCGAACAGCAGCACCGAGGCACCCTTGGGCGCGTAACCGAACTTGTGCAGGTCGCACGAGATCGAGGTGACCCCGGGCACGCCCAGGTCGAACGGCGGCACATCGGCTCCGGCCTCCCGCAGCCACGGCAGCAGCCAGCCGCCCACACACGCGTCCACGTGGCAGCGCACGCCGCGGGCCGCCGCCCTCGCCGCGATCTCCTCGACCGGATCGATCACGCCCTGCGGATAGGACGGCGCGGACGCCACCACCAGGACGGTCCGGTCGCTGATCGCCGCCTCGACCTCCTCCGGCGACACCTTGAACGTCTCCAGGTCCACCGGCACCGCGACGACCTCGACGCCCAGATAGTGCGCCGCCTTGTGGAACGCCGGATGGGCGGTCACCGGCACCACGATCTGCGGCCGGATCTCTGGTCGGATCTCCGGCCTGTCCGTGGCCGCCGCGTCCCTGGCCGCCTTCACCGCCAGCATGATCGACTCAGTTCCGCCGCTGGTGAAGATCCCCGGGGCCGCCGGGTTGCCCAGCAGCTCCGCCACCGCGCCCACGACCTGCTTCTCCAGGGCCACCATGCTGGGGAAGGCCGTCGGGTCGAGCATGTTGACCTCGAGCATCTCGGCATAGGCCGCGTGCGCCGCGTCGTGCACCTCCGCCCGCCCGGTGTCGTACACATACGCGGTCACCTTGCCGCCGCGCGACGGCAGGTCGCCGGTCCTGAGCCGGGTCAGTTCGGCGAGCAGATCGGCGGCGGGGCGGCCTGTTTCGGGGAGCATTGCGCGTCCTCCTGAGGGGGAGTGTCGGTGCCGCCCCCACCCTAAGCTCACGCCCTTCGCCCCTCGAACCAGCCTGTGGATAACTTCCCGAGACGGTCCCCCGGGCAGGGCACAATGACGAACGCGCGATCCGAAGCGGCCTGGCGCAAGGGCAAAACGTGCCCCGCGGACAAGGGGGCACGAGACCAGGCCGTAACGGTCCTCGTGTGCCGGGGCGCGGCTTGGTGTCAGGTTGGGGCGTGTCCGGGAGTGTGGGGTCAGGACAGGGGGAGGCGGACTACCGCTGTGAGGCCGGGGGAGGCGTCGGTGAGGTGGATGGTGCCGCCGTGGGCGTGCAGGGTGGTGCGGACGATGGCGAGGCCCAGGCCCGCGCCGCCGTCGTCGCGGCTGCGCGCGGCGTCCAGGCGGGTGAACCGGTCGAAGACGCGTTCCCGGTCTTCGGCGGGGATGCCGGGGCCGTCGTCGGTGACGGTGATCTCGGCCATGCGCGCGTCCGGGCCGCCGGCCTGGGTGAGGGCGACGGCGACCTTCGCGGTGCGGTGGCGTACCGCGTTGTCGATCAGGTTGGTGAGGACGCGGCCGAGGTCCATCGCGTCGCCGGTCACCGTGAGCGTGGCGGCGGGCAGGTCGGCGGCGATGCCGTACCGGTCGGCGGTGCGGGAGACGAGTTCGTTGAGGTCGACGGGCTCGCGGCGGGAGGGGCGGCCCTCGTCCAGGCGGGCCAGCGCGAGCAGGTCCTCGGCCAGGCGGGCCAGGCGCAGCGTGTCCTCCAGCACGCCCTCCGCGGTCTCCTGCCAGTCCTGGCCCTCCGGATGGTTGAGCGCCACCTCCAGCTGGAGCCGGATGCTGGCCAGCGGGCTGCGCAGTTCGTGGGCGGCGTCCGAGACCAGGGCGCGCTGGCGGGCCCCGGCGTCCTCCAGCCGGGCCAGCATGTCGTTCAGCGTCATCGCCAGCGAGTGCACCTCGTCGTGGGCCTCCGGCACCGGGAGCCGCCGCGACCGCGCGGTGCCGGTGATCTCGGCCGCCCCGCGCCTGAGCGCGTCGATCGGCCGCAGGGTCCTGCCGATGACCAGCCAGGACGCGGCGGCCAGCAGGACCAGCAGCAGCGGCGTGCCGATCAGCATCACGTGCGCGGCGGCTCCGATGCTGCCCTGCACCTCCGCGAACGACCGGGCCGCGATCACTGTGACGCCGTCGTCCGCGCGCAGCACCGTCACCCGCAGCACCCCGGGAATCCCGTACGGACGGCCGTCCAGGAAGCGCGCCCCGTCGTCGGTGAGGGCGGCGGCCCGGGACTCGGCGGACAGCAGCGGCACCAGCCGGTCGGTGTTGCCGGTCGCGCCGATGATGCGGCCGTCCCGGGAGACCACCTGCACGATCGTGTTGTCGGTGGTCACGATCGGCCCGTCCAGCCGGTGCGCGTCCGAGAGCGCGACCACCTCCCGGGCCCGCTGGTGGATGCCCTCGTCGATGGTGGACACCAGCGCCCGCGACAGCGCGTCCACGAAGACGTACGCGGAGAGTGCCAGGCCGAGCGCGAGCACGGCCGCCGAGACGGCGGTCAGCCGCACCCGCAGGCTCCGCCGCCGCCACCAGCCGACCGGGCCCCGCCGGCGCGCGGAGTCAGCCGCCATCGCTGACCAGGCGGTAGCCGGCTCCTCGCACGGTCTGCACGGCGCCGCGCCCGAACGGGGCGTCGATCTTGCGGCGCAGGTAGCCGACATACACCTCGACCACGTTCGGGTCGGTGTCGTAGGTGTCCCAGACGTGTTCCAGGATCTCGGCCTTGGAGACCACCTCGTCGTGGTGGCGCATCAGATATTCGAGCAGCGCGAACTCGCGCGGCGTCAGGTCGATCGAGGTCGCTCCCCGGGAGACGATGCGGCGCGCCGGGTCCAGGGTGAGATCCCCGGCGCGCAGCACGGCCGGGCGGCGGCCCCCGCCGCGGCGGAGCAGGGCGCGGAGGCGGGCCACCAGCACGACGTAGGAGAAGGGCTTGGTGAGGTAGTCGTCGGCGCCCAGGTCCAGGCCGTCGGCCTGGTCGTACTCGCCGTCCTTGGCGGAGAGCATGAGGATCGGCACCCAGTTCTCCTCCGCGCGCAGCCGTTTGCACACGTTGTAGCCGGACAGCCTCGGCAACATGATGTCCAGCACGACCGCGTCGTAGTCGCCGACCTGGGCCAGATGCAGCCCTTCTTCGCCGTCGTGGGCCAGATCCACGGCGAACCCCTCGGCTCGCAGGCCACGCTGGAGCGCCGCCGCCATCCGCCGCTCATCCTCCACCACCAGAACCCGCATAACCCCCATTTTGGTCCTTACCGACTGAGACCCTGCTGAGAATGATCTCAGCGGCTCTCAGCGCCGGCTCAGGCGGCAGCGCGCAGGGTGGGTCCGTATCCGTCAGATTGGAGAGGTGAAATGCCCAAGAGAGCACGCGCCGTGAGGTGGGGGGTGCCGGTCGCCGCCATCGCCGTGGTGGCCGGAGCCGTCGGAGCGGGCCCTGTGATCGCCGCCGTCCAAGGGGATCCGGTGCTGCCCGAGCGCACCGCCCAGCAGTTGCTGGCCGACGTCGGCGCCCGTCTGCAGTCCGGGGAGCTGCCGCCCATGTCCGGGACGATCATCGAAACCGCGTCCCTCGGCGTGCCCGGCCTGTCCTCGCTGGCCGGCGCGGCCAGCGGCCCGGTCGCCCTGCTCGCCGGCTCCCACCAGGTCAAGATCTGGTACGGCTCGGCGACGCAGCTCAGGATCGCGCTGCCCGGCCACATGAGCGAGCACGACCTGATCGTCAACGGGGACCAGACCTGGTGGTGGGACAGCGCCGCCAACACGGCCACCAGGATCAAGACGCCGGTCGGGGAACCCGCGCGGTCCCTGCCGCCGACCGTGATCACGCCGCAGGAGGCGGCCGAGCGGGCACTCGCGGCGGCCGACGGCAACACCACGGTCAGCGTGGGCAACGACGCGACGGTGGCCGGGCGCGCCGCGTACGAGCTGGTGCTCGCGCCCACCGCCGCGAGCTCCCTGGTCAAGGACATCCGGGTGGCCGTCGACGGCGAGACCTTCATCCCGCTCCGCGTCCAGGTGCACGCGAACGACTCCGTGGAACCCGCCTTCGAGGTGGGCTTCGACTCGGTCACCTTCACCCGCCCGGCCCCGGAGAACTTCACGTTCACGCCGCCGCCGGGCGCGAAGGTCGAGGACGGGGAGATGCCCTCGCTCCAGCGGGAGCACAAGCCCGGCCACCCCGGCGGCTCTGCCGGCCTCGCCGGGAAGAAGGGCGAGGCGAAGATGGTCGGATCCGGCTGGACCACCGTGGTCGTCCTGCCGCTCCCCGCCGACGCCCTCACCGGCGGCGGGGACGAGAGCGGTGACGGCGGCCGGGACTTCGGCGAGCGGCAGCTGAGCGGCCTCGCCGACGGGGTGCTCAACGCCGCGACCCCGGTCAGCGGCACGTGGGGCAAGGGCCGGCTGATCAAGACCAAGCTCGTCTCCGTGCTGCTCACCGACGACGGGCGCGCCATCGCGGGCGCGGTAACGCCCGAAGTCCTGTACGAGGTGGCGGGCCGGAAATGACCAAGACGATCGACGCGGCGGGGGGCGCCCTGGCGGCGTCCCCCGCCGAGGGGGCCGCGATCGTCACCCGCGGCCTGACCAAACGTTTCCGCGGCGGCCAGCTCGCCGTGGACCACCTGGACCTGACGGTGCCGCGCGGTGCCGTGTTCGGATTCCTCGGCCCCAACGGCTCCGGCAAGACCACCACGATCAGAATGCTGCTCGGCCTTGTCTCGCCGACGTCCGGCACGAGCTCGATCCTGGGGGCGGAGTCGCCCGGACGGGCGTTGACCCGGGTGGGAGCGCTGGTGGAGGGGCCGGCGTTCTACCCGTACCTGTCGGGGGCCGCGAATCTGCGCCGTTTCGACGCGGCCGATCCCGGCGCCGACCCGCGCACGGTGGACCGGCGGGTCGGGGAGGCGCTCGACCGGGTGGGTCTCACGGCCGCCGCCCGCAAGCGCTACCGTGCGTACTCGCTGGGCATGCGGCAGCGGCTCGCCATCGCCGCCACCCTGCTGGGGCCGCGCGAACTTCTTGTTCTGGACGAGCCCACCAACGGCCTCGACCCGCAGGGGACCCGCGAGGTCCGCAACCTGATCAAGGACGTGGCCGCCGACGGCACCACCGTCTTCGTCTCCTCCCACCTCCTCGCCGAGGTCGAGCAGATGTGCACCCACATCGGCGTCATGCGCACCGGCCGGCTGGTCGCCGAGGGCCCGCTGGCCGAACTCCGCTCGGTGAAGGTGCCCCGGCTCCGCCTCGAAACCCCGGACGTCGCCACGGCCGCCGCCGCCCTCGCCTCCTTCGGCCTCACCGACATCCGCTCCGGCCCCGGCGAGCTGTCCGCCGAACTCGGTGACGCCCTCCCCGAACGGGTCACCGAAGCCCTCGTCCGCGAGGGCATCGCCGTCCGCGGCCTCCACGTGCTCCGGCCCACCCTGGAGGACGTCTTCGTCAACCTCACCGGGGAGGGATTCGATGTCGAAGCCTGACCAGCTCATCCAGCCGCCCCTCCCGAACCCGCCCACCGAGACGACCGACGGCAACGGCCTCCAACCGCACGCTGGGGTCCCAGCCCACGCGGCTACGGGCAAGGAGCCTCCCGTTCCCTCCGGGAGGATGGCGGACGGCGCACCGCCGCTTCCCCTCGGGTTCGACGGAGTGGCGGACAGCATCCTGATTCCCGTCCCTTTCAAGAGGCGGGCAGATGACGAAGCGCCTGGATCCGCCGGATTCGGATTCGAGAGGCGGGCAAGTGA
>NZ_BOOA01000163.1 GCF_016862995.1 Acrocarpospora phusangensis | reverse complement strand
GGCACCGCCGAAACCCCCTCCGGAGACGACGCCCCGGGAGTTGTGGACACCCCCTCGGATAGGGGAGCCCCGGAGGGTTCTTCGGGGGACGTGGTTTCGGCGTGCGTGGTGGTTCGATCGAGTGAATCGTGATCGGTGGACGAATTCACGTCGCCGGTAGGGGACGACGGGGGGCGGGGCGGAGCCCCGGGGGGAGACAAAGGGTGGGTGGGTGGGGGAACCACCGGTTGACTCGTTGAGTTGGGGAGGTTGTACCAGTTGACTCGTTCCCAGCCGGATTTCTCGCCGAATTCCGCGCCTAGTTCGACGTGACGGACCCAGGCGGGTGAGCGCCGGAGAGGTCGAGCGGCGGTTCGTTCTTCGCCGGGGTAGGCGATGTCGTAGTACTTGCTGTAGGAGTCGATGGCTTTGGCGCGCGCCCAGGAACGGGAACGCGCGTGGGCGCCGAAGCGAGCGATGTCCATGCCGAACATGTCGTACTCGGGCTGACCGTCGACGATCCATTCGGCCATGACCTTGCCGACACCGCCGGCCGCCGCGAGACCGTGAACGCAGAAACCCGCCGCGACCCAGAAACCACGCACAGAGGTCTCCCCCAGGAGGAATTCTCCGTCGGGAGTGAAAGCCTCCGGACCATGGACGACTTTGATGATCTGGTCGTCAGTACGAAGAGAGGGGAGACGACGGCGAGCCGACGCCCAGGATTCCTCGAATTTGGCCATGTCCGGCGGAAAGAGCGTGCGCGGTTGACCCAACGGATTGGGATCATCCCAAATCTCCGGAGTCCGGATATACCCACCGACGAGAATGCCCCCACCCTCTTCCCGGAAATACACGATGTTGTCCGGATCACGAACGGTCGGCGCCGTCACCGGCACCCCGGACGGCTTCGTCACCACATACTGATGCTTGATCGGCACGATGGGCACATCCACCCCCGCCATCCGCCCGACCACCCCAGCCGCAGCCCCCGCCGCATTGACCACGGTCTCCGTCCGAATAACCCACTCCGAACCACCCCCAGCAGCAAGGTCCCGCGGCGGCCGCGCAGACTCCGTACTGCCAGCCAGGTCCTGCGGAGGATGGACAGCAATGTCCCGCTGAGGCCGCCCCGCTCCGGAAGACGACACGAACCCCGACCCTCCGCCTGGCTCTCCCGCGCCCTCCTCACCTGAAGCGGTTTCCCGGACCCTGACCCCGCGAACTCGACCGTCCTCGACGTCGAACCCCGTCACCTCAACCCCGGTGACGATGCGCACCCCAAGCCTCCGCGCGCCCTCCGCCAGCGCCCGCCCCAACCGCGCCGGATCCAACCACCCATCCCCCGGCAGCCACAGCGACCCCAGCACGTCATCCACCGCCAGCAACGGCATCCGCTCATGAGTCGCCGACGCGTCCAGCAACTCCATGTCGAGCCCGTACGTCTCGGCCGCCCCCGCCTGGCGCAGCAACTCCTCCTGCCGCTCCGGCGTGGTCGCCAGCCTCAACCCCCCAACCCCGTGCCACCCCGGATCCAACCCGGTGAGATCCCGAAGTTCTGGGTAAAGACCAGCCGAGTACATGATCATGCGGGTCTGGGTGACCGTGGACCGCAGCTGGCCCACGAAACCCGCCGAATGCCAGGTCGTCCCCTCGGTCAGGTCGTGCCGTTCCAGCAGGACCACGTCCTGCCAGCCCAGGCGGGCGAGGTGGAAGGCCACACTGCATCCGGCTACCCCACCACCGACCACAACCGCCTGGGCGTCTGCGGGAAGTTGCACCATTGGTACCGTCCTGTAACGCCTGGGCTCCACAATCGGATCAATGGTCTGAAGGTAGACCAAAAGGAGCCGGGCATGCCAGATGCCGTCAGCGACGCGCTGGGAATGGTCGCGGCCTGGGCCGGACGCCCGGTCACCCATACGACGATCAAGGGTGGCCTCAGTCACCACATCGCCCGGGTGGAGACCGAGGACGGCGACCGCTGGCTGCTCCGGGTGCTGGATCCGCGGATCGCCGCGACAGGCCTGGGCATTCCCCTGGAGCAGGAGATCGCCAACACCGTGCTGGCCGCCTCCACGGGAGTCGGCGCACAGGTCCTGCACAGGCTTCCCGGCGCCCTCATCCTCGAATACATCGACGGCGTCACCCTCGACGCCCCGGCCGTACGCGACGAGATCGGGAGGATCGCGGCCGCCTGCCGGGTGCTGCACGCCGGCCCCCGGTTCGGCAACGACTTCTCGATCTTCCGCAAGCACGCCGAGTTCGTGGCCCGCTGCAAGGTCAACAGCCTCAAGCTCCCGGCCGGCTACGAGGACTGGACCCCGGCCGTGGCCGAGATCGAGCAGGCTCTGGCGGTACGGCCCATGCCGGCCGTACCCTGCCACAACGATCTGCTCCCGGAGAACTTCATCAAGGCCGGCAACGTGGTGCGAATCGTCGACTACCAGCTGTCCGGCAACAACGACCCCTGCTTCGAGCTCGGCGACCTGGCCGCCGAGGCCGATTTCGACCCCGACGACGTCGAGCGTCTCACCGTGGCGTATTTCGACGACGCCGCCCCGGCCGCACGAGTCCGGCTCAACCTGATCATGTCCAATCTGACGTGGACACTCTGGTTCGTCGTGCACCACGGGCTGACTCCGCAGCACCGCGACTTCGACTACAACGCCGAGGCCGCCGACAAGTTCGCGCAAGCCGTACGCGACCTCAAAGACCCCGGCTTCGGACGTCTGATCGACGCCGTGCGCCGGTAACCCCCCCAAAAGGCACTGAGGAGGCCTTTATGGCGCAAGCCCTCGACGACGACGCCAAACGACTCGCCGAACTCGGTTACAAGCAGGAACTGTCCCGAACGTGGAGCGGGTTCTCCAACTTCGCGATCTCCTTCTCCATCATCTCGATCCTGGCCGGCTGTTTCACCACGTTCGGCCAGGCGTGGAACAACGGCGGCCCCATCGCCATCTCCTGGGGCTGGCCGCTCATCTCCGTCTTCATTCTGATCATCGGTCTGTGCATGTCGGAGCTGGTGTCCGCCTATCCGACGGCGGGCGGCATCTACTGGTGGGCCGCCAAGATGGGCAAACCCATCCACGGCTGGTTCACCGGCTGGTTCAACCTGATCGGCCTGATCGCGGTGACCGCGTCGGTGGACTACGGCTGCGCCACCTTCCTGAACATCACCCTCGACCGGTTCTTCGGGTACGAGGTGTCGCTGACCAACACCTTCATCCTGTTCGCGATCGTGCTGGTGCTGCACGCGCTGATCAACATCTACAGCCACCGGCTGATCTCCATCCTGCAGAACGTGTCGGTGTGGTGGCATGTGTTCGGCGCGGCGGTGGTGGTCCTGATCCTCATCTTCGGTCCGGACTCGCACCAGTCGATGTCGTTCGTCTTCACCGAGACGATCAACAACTCGGGCTTCAGCAGCGGTAGCTTCTGGATCTACGTGCTGCCGCTGGGCTTCCTGCTCACCCAGTACACGATCACCGGCTTCGACGCCTGCGCGCACGTGTCCGAGGAGACCCAGGGCGCGTCCACCGCGGCGGCCCGCGGCCTCTGGCAGTCGATCTTCTACTCGGCCATCGGCGGCTGGATCCTGCTGCTGGCCTTCCTGTTCGCGGCCACCAACGTGGACGAGATCAACGCCCAGTTCGGCTTCGTCGGCGCGATCTTCGACACGGCCGTGCCCGGCAACCTGGCGAACGCGATCTTCGCGATCTCCACGATCGGGCAGTTCTTCTGCGGCATGAGCTGTGTGACCTCGATGTCCCGCATGACGTACGCGTTCTCGCGGGACGGCGCGATCCCCGGCTGGCGGCTCTGGTCCAAGGTGGACAAGAACCGCACCCCGGTCAACGCCATCATCTTCGGCTGCGTGGCCGCGCTCATCCTCACCCTGCCCGCCCTGTACAAGGCCCCGACCGGCACCCCGCTGGCCTTCTACGCGGTGGTCTCGGTGGCGGTGATCGGCCTGTACATCGCCTTCGCCATCCCGATCTGGCTGCGGCTGCGCATGGGCGACGCCTTCCAGCCCGGCCCGTGGACGCTGGGCGCCAAGTACAAGGTGATGGGCTGGATCGCGATCATCGAGATCGTCATCGTGTCGATCTACTTCATCATGCCGCTCGCCCCCGCGGGCGTGCCCTTCAACCAGGACAATCCCGCCACCGCAGGGGCCGACGAGTCGTTCACGTGGACCGCCGTGAACTACGCGCCGATCGTGGTGGGCGCCATGGTGCTGGGCGTCGGCCTCTGGTGGGCACTGTCCGCGCGGCACTGGTTCACCGGACCGCGCCGCACGGTCGACTCGATCGACGCCTGACCTTCTCTTCCCCGGTACGGCTTCCGCCTGGCGGGAGCCGTACCGGCGTCAGGAGGCCTGGAACTCCTGGGCGACGACGGCGCGGACGGTGTCGAAGTCGGCCTCGCCGGTCTCCCTGGCGATGGACGTCATGTCCACGTCCGGCATGCCGCACGCGACGGCGAGGTCCCACGGGCTGAGGTCGCCGTTCACGTTCATGGCGAAACCGTGGCTGGTGACGGCCTTGCTGGCCCGCATGCCGATGGACACGATCTTGCGGCCGCCGGTCCAGACCCCGGTGAGCAGCTCGGAACCGGGCGGGGTGTCCCGGCGTTCGGCCGGCAGGCCGAGCACGCCCAGCGCGGACACCAGCCGCAGCTCCACCTCGCGGATGTAGTCGACCACACCCTCGTGCGGGCCGAGCTTGACGATCAGGTAGCCGACCAGCTGGCCGGGCCCGTGGTAGGTGAGCTGTCCGCCCCGGCCGGTGGGCACGACCGGGATGCCGTGCGACGGGTCGGGCAGGTGCTCGGTCAGCGTGCGCCGCCCGACCGTGTAGACCATGGGGTGGCTGAGCAGCCACAGCGTGTCCGGCCGTAGGTCGTCCTGACGTTCTTGGACCAGGTCGGCCATGCGCTCCATGGCCTTCTCGTAGTCGACGAGATCGTCCTGGATGAGGGTCAACGGCCGGTTCTGCATGCTATCGAGAATACGCCGGGGCCTTGGGTACGAAGACCCACATGATCAGGTAGAGGATGAACTGCGGGCCCGGCAGGATGCAGGAGAGCAGGAACAGGAGCCGGACCGTGGTGGGGGCCATGCCGAAGCGCTCGGCGATACCGCCGCAGACCCCCGCGATCATCTTGTGGTGCCTGGACCGGTACATCGTGGTTCCCTCCGTCTGGGGTAGTCAGTCATCTCGTTCAACGAGCGACCAGAAGAACCCGTTCCACCACGAACCCTGAACAAACCCCTAGGGGTGAGCGCCCCGCTCGGTGGGCGGCAGCGCGAACGGGTTCATGCTCGCTCCCGCGCGCATCAGGAACCGCCCCACCGCCTTGGCCCCCGCCCGCACCTGATCGTGCAGGAACGCCCACGCCACCCACCCCGCCACCAGAATCAGCCAGTACGAGACGAGCCGGTACAACGCCACGACCGCCCCCGCCGGCCCCCCGCCGGCCCCGGCCGCGACGAACGTGGCCGCCATCCCGATCTCGACCACGCCGAGACCGCCCGGGATCAGAGCAAGCGCCTGCGCGGCCTTGGCGGCCACGTAGCCGAGCAGCAGCGTGTGCGGGCCGATGTCCACGCCCACCGCGACGCAGACCGCCATCAGGCAGCACACGTCCAGCAGCCAGTTCAGCAGCGCGAGCCCGGCCAGGATCATCCGGTCCCGGTGGTCGGGGCGGATGGCGGCGCGGGCCGCGTCCAGCTGCGCCGACAGCTTCGGCAGGCGGCGCCGTACGAGGCCGGCGAACGGGCGGGTTCCCATCGCGGCCGCGACGACCACGATCACCCCGAGGGCGGCGACGAGGGTGGGCACCCGGGTCGCGGGCGACCCGACCAGCGCGACCAGGCTCAGCAGCCCGAACGTCACCCCCGAGTAGAGCGCGGCCAGCACCAGGGTGGCCGCGATGAGCGGCCTGCCCGCCCCCAGCCGGCTGAACTCCCTGGTCGTGTACGCGATGGACAGCACCGGCCCGGCGGGCAACGAGTTCGCGAAGGCGTTGCGGGCGTACGTGACGGCGAGCGCGCGACCCAGGCTGATCCTGGTCCCCCCGAGGGCCAGCAGTCTGCGGAAGAGCCGAGCGAACATCGCCATCGACACGGCCTCCGCCATCACGGCCACCCCCAGCCAGACCGGGTTCACCGTGGTGATCGCACCCCAGATCTCCTCCGGCTGAGGCAGGTCGTCCCACAGCACGAGATAAGCACCGCCGGCTATCACCAGCGCGACGATCCATCTCCATCCCGCGGACATCCTGGGGCTCCTTAACATGGCCGATCCTCCGGATCGGCGGGCTTGGCCGCTCCTTAGCCGGT
>NZ_BOOA01000162.1 GCF_016862995.1 Acrocarpospora phusangensis | reverse complement strand
GGCGCCCCCATCACCCCGCCCCCGCTCCCGCCCGACCCCCGCAACCCCCCGCAGCTCGTCTGGGCCGACGAGTTCAACGACCCGGCCGGCACCAGGCCCAGCGCGGCCCGCTGGCAGGCCGAGATCGGCCCCGGCGTCAACAACGAGCTGCAGTACTACACCAACCATGACAACGCGGCCACCGACGGCGCGGGCAACCTGGTGATGGAGGCCCGGCGCCAGACCGTCGCCGGTTCGTCCTGCCCGGGCGGGCCGTGCCAGTACACCTCCTCGCGGATCAACACCTACGGGAAGTTCAGCTTCACGTACGGCAAGGTGGAGGCCCGGATCAAGGTGTCGGGCACCAACGGCCTGTGGCCCGCGTTCTGGATGCTCGGCGCCGACTTCTTCGACCAGGGCCGCCCGTGGCCGTACGTCGGGGAGATCGACATCATGGAGCATCTCGGCCGGGAACCCAACATCACGTACTCGACCATCCACGCGCCCGCGTACTTCGGGGCGGGCGGGTTCGGCTCGCCGTACACGATCGCCGGGGACTTCGCCGCCGCGTTCCACGTGTACGCCGTGGAGTGGAACAGCACCGGAATGCGGTTCACCGTGGACGGCAACACCATCCACACCGTGGACCGGGCCTCGCTTGAGGCGACCAGAGGGCCCTGGGTCTTCGACCACCCGTTCTTCATCATCCTGAACAACGCGGTGGGCGGCGACTGGCCGGGGCCGCCGGACGCGACGACCGTGTTCCCGCAGCGCATGCTCGTGGACTACGTGCGCGTCTACCAGTGACGGCCGGAGGTGCCGGTACGGCCGCGCCGGGCCGTACCGGCACCGAAGGCATATGTCGGTCTATGTCGGCTTATGTCAGGGTCTAGCCCTTGGCTGACTCTTCTCTCGCGCTGAGCAAGCTCTGGCGGCGGAGCTCCATGTTCTCCGCCAGGGCGTCCAACTGGTCCGCGTTCGCGATCAGCATGGCGACCTCGGCCGGGTCCGTGGGACCTTCGCCGATCTGCTCGCGCAGTTCGCGCGCCTGCCTGCGGAGGCGGACCAGTTCCTCTTCGACCTGCTGCAACTCATCCATGAATAGGCCCTACCCAGCGGATGCGGGATCATCTGTGTTGTGATGAGACCTTGGCTCGCGGTGCCCGTCGTGCTGGCGTTGGGGCTCGGCGTACGCGCCTTCGCGGGTGGGGATTTCGCGAAATACGCCGGAGTGGCGCTCTACACGACACTGATCTACGCGATCCTGGCCTTCTGGTTGCGCCCGGTTTACGCGGCCCTGTCCTCCGTGGCGATCAGCTGGGCGGTGGAGTTCTTCCAGCTCACCGGTATTCCCGCGGCGCTGTCCGCGCAGAGTTTCCTGGCCCGGCTGGTGCTGGGCTCCACCTTCAACGCCCCCGATCTCTTCTGGTACGCCGCCGGGGCCGGACTGGGCATGGCCATCGTCAGGAGCCGGATGGTAGAAAGGGCGCAGGGCGACGTCTCGCGCCCGACCTCCTGACCGGTGGTCCACGCCCATCGGCTGTCGCGGAGGCAAAGGGGATCGCTGTCCTCGGGGCGTTCCTTTCCGGCTGCGCAGATGTCAGGCCACAGACGTCCGCGACGGAGCGTGGGCCCGTCGTGGAGTGTCGTCCGGCCTGATGGGACGCGGTTCGATGACCGAGAACAAGACCTTCAAGCGCCTGGTCCGCGAGCGCATGGCCCGGACCGGGGAGGCGTACACGACCGCCCGCCGGCACGTGCTCGCGGCGGTCGCCCCGCCGGTGGATCCGGCCGTTCTGCCCGGGTATCCGGCGACCGGGGGCGGCGTGCACCACGATTCGGCGCTGCTGGCCCGGGTGCTCCGGCAGGCGGGTGTGGTCGCGCCGCACAGCGGTGAGCCGTACAGCGAGGCGATGCTGGCCGGGCTGGGCGGCGGCATCGGCTTCCTGTACGCGATCTTCGAATACACCGAGCTGACGACCATGACGATCGTCACGCAGCACCACCCCGACCCCTTCATCCCGGCCGCGCTCCGGCGGGCGGGCGTCGAGTACGAGATCCGGCAGACCGGCAGCGCGAAGGTGGCCGAACGGCATCTGCGCGAGGTCCTCGGGGAGGGCAGGGCCGCTGTTTGCCGCGTGGACCGGCACGAGTTGCCGTGGCATCCCGGGCTGCCGTTCGGGGACGCGTACGAGATCGCGGTGATCGGCCTCGACGGCGACAGCGCCTACCTGGACGACGAGCGGGTCACACCTGAGCGCGTCCCAGTGTCCACGCTGATGGCCGCCTGGTCGCGGCACCGCAAGGGCAAACACCACCTGCTCGCCCTGCGGCCGGGCGCGCGCGGAATCGCGCCGGGCATCCGGGACGCGATCGCCACCACGGCCGCCCACCTGACCGGGCCGGTGCTCGGCAACTCCTTCGACGTCAACATGGGCCTGTCCGGCATGCGCCGCCTGGTGACCCAGCTCGGCGACGCCACCGGCAAGAAGAGCTGGTCCGCCAGGTTCGCCTCCCCTGCCGCCCTGTTCTCCGCGCTGGCCCGCCTCCACGTCTGCCTGGAGATCGAGTACGGCTCCCCCGGCGCCACCCGGCCCGTCTACGCCGACTTCCTCGACGAGGCCGCCCCCCTGGCAGGAGCCCACCTGACCGAAGCGGCCGCCCTCTACCGGGAGGCCGCCACCGCCTGGTCCGAGCTGGCCGAGGCCGCCCTGACCCCGGCGATCCCCCAGCTCACCCGCTTCGGGGAGATCCTGGAGGAGCACATGACCCTCCAGGCCACCCAGGGTTCGGCGGCGGCCGAGAGGCTGGGCGCCCTCGCCGCGGAGTCGTACGACCTGGCGGGGAAGGCGGAGCCGCTCACCGGCCAGGAACGCGCGGACCTGTTCGCCCGCCTGGCCGGGCACGCCGCCCGCGCGCTGGAACTGGAAACCCGCGCGGTCGCCGTCCTGGGGGATTGACCCGGGATTTTCAGGGCAGTCGGGGTGTCGCCCACGTCAGCCACGTCAGCTAGGGGTGAGACACATGGTTCTGTTAGGGCTTCTTCTGATCGTGGTCGCGGTGGCGGCCTTCTACGAGATGTCCATGCTGGACAACACGCTCAGCACCAACGTTTCCGTGCTGGACTGGACGTTCAGCCTGACACCGCTCGAGCTGTTCCTGGCCGGCGCCGCCACGGCGGCGGCTTTCCTCGTCGGCCTGGCCCTGATGTTCAGCGGAGCGCGCAGGTCCGCGCTGCGCCGCAGGCGCCGGCGTGACGAGCGGCTGGCCGAGAGGGACCGCGTCTCGCGGCTGGAGAGCGAGAAGCGGGACCTGGAGAAGCGGCTGGACACGGCCGCTGTCGACCGGGACCACGACGGCGTGGACGACCGCGACCAGCGGACGGTCCCCGCACAGGCCCGGACGGAGGACGCCGCGTTCGACCCGGATCGGGACACCGATGGAACGCGGAGTTTCGAGAGGATCACCCCGGATTCGGACAGACTCGTCGCGGGAGGCCGGCACGCGCACCGGCCCGACGAGACGCGCTGACCCTGCCGACCGGGGACCCGGAAGATACCGCCGACCGGCCTCCGCCGGGACACGGGTACGGCTCTCGGCTTCGAGAGCCGTACCCGTGTTGCGATTTGAGCAATTATCGCCGGATATGGCAGGAAACTGAGATCATCCTGAGGTATGGAGCCAACAACGGTGGCGGAGAGTTTCGCGGCCTACTTCCGGCCATGGGCCCTGGCCCTGCCGCAGGTGGCGGTGGACACGCGCGCGGACGGAACGCTCCACGCGCGTGGCTGGGCGGTGCGGTGGCGGTGGCTGCCCGACGGCGCCCTGGAGTTCCGCGCCACCAACCGCATGAGCGCCGACCGCTGGCAGACGCTGTTCCCCGACGGCAGAACCCAGCAGGAGTCGACCCCGCCCGAGGTGTACGCCGACGACGATCCGGAGGCGCGGCGCGCGTACCGGCAGGCGTGGAAGGCGTACAAGGCGGCGTTGGACGAGCGGGGGATGCACCCGCGCGCGACCACGGACGCGCCCAGGAAATGGGATCCGGAGAACCAGCTGCTCTGGAGTCTCGACAATGATTCACCGTGGCGGACCGAGAGCCTGCCGCCACGACCCGAGATCTAGGAAACACATGAGCGACGTGTTCACGCTGGGCGAGGTGCTGGGTGTCATCTCGGCCGAGCGGATCCGCCACGACGTGACCGCACGACTGGACTTGGAAGGCTCCGAACTGACCGTCGCCGTCGGGTTGGCGAGGCTCGGGCATTCGGTGGGATTCCTGGGGCGGGTGAGCGACGACGAGATCGGCGTGCGGACGCTCACCGTGCTGCGGGGCGAGGGAATCGACGTCAGCCACATGCGGGTGGACGAGACCGCGTCGAGTGGGATCGTGTTGCGGCAGCGGCGGATCGGGCGGGTCGCGCACGCGGTCAACTATCGCGACGGGTCGGCGGGATCTCGGCTGTCGACGGGGGATGTTCCGGCGGGAGCGATCCAATCGGCGCGCATTCTCCATGTCAGCGGGATCACGCCGGCGTTGAGCGGGTTCACGTGGAGTGCGGTGCATCATGCGGTGAAACTGGCGAAGGATGCCGGGGTGCTGGTGTCGGTGGATGTGAACCACCGGGCCTATCTGTGGGAGAGCGTGGAGGAGGCTCGGGAGGGCCTTACCGAACTGGCCGCTTCCGCCGACATCCTGTTCGCCAATCAGGACGAGCTCGGTCTGGTCGAGAACGCGATTGGATCGCTCCGGGAACTGGTGGTGACCCGCGGGTCCAAGGGTGCGAGCGCGACGGTTGACGGGTTCCGTTACGACACGCAGGCGGCGCCGGTGACGGTGGTCGATCCCACGGAGGTGGGGGGTGCGTTCGTGGCCGGATACCTGAGTGCGTTGCTGGACGATTCGCATCCGGCGGATCGGCTCAAGCGGGGGATCGCGCTGGCGGCCTTCGCGGTAGCGAGCCCCAGCACCTGGCAAGGCCTCCCCACCCGCGAAGAACTCCCCCCGTGACCTGTTTTCACGACGTCGCTTCCTTGGGGCTCTACAGAATGGGGCTGGTCACGCTTGGCACCGGTGCGGCGAGTGGCGTCCATCTGCGCCAACGGCGCCGGATAACGGCGAGAAGCCTGCGATTCTGCTAGAACCCCCAAACAGAATGAAGCCGGTCGCTCTTGGCGCCGGTGCGGCGAGCAGCGTCACCTGCCTTAACGGCGCCGGATAACGGCGAGAGGCTCGGCGTCTCGGGCCATATTGGCTTCTGGGTCGTCGTCACTTCCATGGAGTTGCGCGGATGCGTTCGTGGGCCGGATCGTAGACCGGGCCGGTGACGACGTCCGCGCCTATCCATTTCCCGTGGACGCCGACCTCGACCCGGGACGCGTCCGGCGGCAGATACGCGTAAGCGATCGACCGGTCGACGCGATACCCATAACCACCACTGGTGACCCGGGAAACCGGCCTGCCGTCCAGACGCACCGGCTCTCCCCCGAGAGCGACATCTCTCTCGCCGTCCAGCAACAGGCACGCGAGTTCGCTCTCCGGCCGCTTCATCGCCGCCTTCCGTTCCGTACGGACGGCGAATCCCAGCCCCGCCTCCAGCGGAGTGGTCTCCGGCGTTATATCGAGCCCCCAGACCCGATACCCCTTCTCCAGCCGCATCGAATCGATCGCCCGATACCCCGCGGGCCGCATTCCCTCGGGCGAGCCCGCCGCCATCAGGCTGTCCCACAACGTCAGCCCGTACTCCGCCGGGCAGTACAACTCCCACCCGAACTCCCCGACGAACGTCACCCGCTGCGCCAGCACCGGAACATACCCAACGCTGATCTCCCGAGCCTTCATATACCCGAAGCTCAGATCATCCCCCGTCAACTTCGCCAGAATCCTGTACGCCTTCGGCCCCCAGAGGCAATAACAGGCATAAGCCGACGTCACATCGCGAACCTCGATCCCATGCCGCCGCAACAACGCGACATCATGCACTCCGAACGCAGTCCCCGTCACAACCCGAAACCGATCCTCCCCCAGCCGAGTAACCGTGACATCCGCCTCGATCCCATCCCGCTCATTGAGCAACTGCGTATAAACAACCGCCCCCACAGCCCGGTCGACATCATTCCCCGCCAACCGCTGCAACCCTTCCAGCCCCGAAACCTCCAACTTCCCGAACGAAGTCTGATCGAACAACCCAGCCGCATCCCTGGTCGCCAAACACTCCTCCCGAATCGAAGGCGACCAAAATCTCCCCGCCCACCCACCCGGCCGGTAACCAGAACTCCGCTCCACCCCCGCTTCCCCGGTTTCGCTCATGGAGAAGGCCACAGAACCCCGACCGGGGGAGGAAACCCCAGCACCGATAGAAGTTCCCCGCGGGGACGAAGCCCCAGGAACCGCAGAAGCCTCCCTGCGAGACGAAGCTCCCGGAGCCGAGGAAGTCGCTTGGAGCGACGCAGCGCCTGGCACTGCGGAATCCTCCTCGGGAGACGAATCCCCGGGAGCCACAGAAGCCCCCTCGGG
>NZ_BOOA01000161.1 GCF_016862995.1 Acrocarpospora phusangensis | reverse complement strand
CCGGGACATACGACCTACGGCGCGGCGATCATCGGGGAGGCCGAGCGCCAGCTCAGAAAGGGTGGGTGGGTGGGAGAGCCCCGGCAAGCCCGTCCTAGACGAGGTTCTTGCCGGAGATCTTGAAGGTGGCCGGGCCGTTGGGTGTGCGTACGATGACGGTCCGGCCGGAGCAGGAGACCGCCGGCTGGTCGGTGCCCGGCACCACCAGGGTGAGCAGGGCCTTGGCGGAGGGGGAGACCACCACGGGAGCGGGCTCCTTCTGCATGTACGCCTTGGAGATCCAGCCCTGGTAAGGCGAGGTCTGACCGCGCACGATCTTCTGACCCTTGATCGGCTTACACCCCGGCAGGGCCAGCTGCACGACCGAGGCACGCCAGTCGTCGTCACTCACCACGACCGTGCCACCCGCGTTGGAGGTCACCTTGAGCTTGGGCGACAGGTGCCAGAGGTTGCGGACCTTGCCCGAGCTGACCGTGTCGTACACGGCCATGACGTCCTTCTTGTCGTGGTTGACGAGGATGGCGCGGGTGCGGCGGGCGCCGTACGCGGTGTCGGTGACGGTGAAGGACTGGCGGTCCTTGCCGATGGAGGAGCGGGTGAGCGCGGACGCCACGCCGCCGCGGAAACGTTTCCCGGTCACGATGGGCACGTTGTGGGCTTCCGGGGTGATCGTCCAGCGGCGGTAGGGCGTGTTCTCGTAGGAGTGGAAGCCCGCCTCGGTGAGCACGCTGCGCCCCTGCGCGTTGTACGTGACGCCGAGATGGTCCTCGTGGCCGTGGAACTTCAGGCCGGGCCCGAACCTGATCGAGTAGTAGGCCGACTCCTTGTCGTCCCAGGCGGTCCGGCCGAAGACGTACCCGGCGCGATAGACCTGCACCAGCGAGTTCGGCCGGTCGAACGCGGCCGGCTGCACGTCGGCGGGGCCGTCGCCGATGGGGACCAGGAAGCCGTCCGGCTGGGTGGCCGCGCTGATGTGCTCGGGCAGCTTGTCCCAGCGTTCCGCCAGGGCGGCGGGGACCTTCAGGCCACAGTCCTTGATCTTGTCCATGGCGACTCTGAGCCGGTCGTGGAAGTAGATCGCGTACCGGGGGGCCTGCTCGCGCAGGGCGCCCTGGGAGTCCACGTCCAGCGTGGTGGTCTTCACCATGCGCCCGATCGCCTGCTTCCGCCAGGCCTTGTTGTCGTACCGGCAGGCGATGCCGAGCAGGCCGATGTCCTGGTCCAGCCCGTGGTTGTGACCCCACTCGTAGTTCTTGTCGTTCGCCAGGATGCGGGCGTGCTGGGCCAGGCTGTCGCGCAGCCACTTGTCCGGCACGTGCCGGCTCAGGCAGACCAGCGCCGGCGCCCGCAGCGCCACCGGGTGCTCGGCCCACGCGTAGTCGGCCCCGCCGCCGGGCGGGTTCTTGGCCACCCAGTCCTTGGCCACCGCCGTCGCCCTGGACAGGTACGCGGCGTTGTTGGTGGTCTCGTAGTCGGCCACCAGCCGCCCCATCCAGCGCAGCGAGTGGAACACCATCTGCCAGGACCGGTTCTTGTACGGGTTGAGCTTCCAGTCCACCTTCTCGCCCACCTGAACCGCGGGCAGGTCGAGGAAGGACAGTTTGCCCGCCATCACGTCCGGGGACGTCGGGGTCGCGGGCAGCCAGTCACCCTGGCATTCCAGCGTCTTGGCCGCGTACGCGGGCTGCGCGGTCACCAGGCTCCCCGCTAGGAACAGGGCCAATACGCCAACAACTCTGGTACCGCTGGGCACGCCTGTTCCTTCCATCACCATGGGGGGCGCGGATCATGCTGGCCGAATCCCGACTATTGGGTCAAGTGACTACAGAGAATTCGCAGAGATCACCCGGCCGCCCCACGATGTGAGGGCAAGGGACGGCTGCCACTAGCCTGGTGAGCGTGCGTATCGCAAGGTTCTCCACGGGCGGCGGCGTCGCGTTCGGAGTGGTGGAAGAGGGCGGGCAAGTGCTCGCCAAGATCGACGGTCACCCGTTCGGCGGGATCCAGCTGACCGGCGAGCGGTTCCCGCTGGCCGAGGTCCGGATGGTCGCCCCGATGCTGCCCAGCAAGGTGGTGGCGATCGGCCGGAACTACGCCGACCACGTCAAAGAGATGGGCAACGACGTGCCCAGCGAGCCGATCATGTTCCTCAAGCCGTCCACGTCGGTGATCGGCCACGGCGAGGCCGTCGCCTATCCGCAGGGCCTGACCGAGCGTGTCGACTTCGAGGGCGAGCTGGCCGTCGTGATCGGCCGGCTCTGCCGGGAGGTCCCGGCCGAGCGGGCCAAGGACGTCATCTTCGGCTACACCTGCGCCAACGACGTCACCGCGCGCGACCTGCAGAAGCGGGACGTGCAGTTCACCCGGGCCAAGGGCTTCGACACCTTCTGCCCGCTCGGGCCGTGGATCGAGACCGACCTGGACGCGAGCGACCTGGCGCTGACCACCACGGTCAACGGGGAGCTGCGGCAGAGCGGGCGCACCTCCCAGCTGCTGTTCGACATTCCCACGCTGATCGCCCACGTGACCGCCGTGATGACCCTGCTGCCGGGCGACGTCCTGCTCACCGGCACGCCCGCCGGGGTCGGGCCGCTGACCCCCGGCGACGAGGTCAGCGTGGGCATCGAAGGCATCGGCACACTAACCAACAGGGTGGTCTCCCGTGACTGAGGTAAGGGTCCGCTTCGCGCCCTCGCCGACCGGCATGTTCCATGTCGGCGGCGCCCGCTCCGCGCTGTTCAACTGGGCGCTGGCCGAGCAGTCCGGGGGCCGGTTCGTCCTGCGCATCGAGGACACCGACGCCGCCCGCAACCGGCCGGAGTGGACCGAGGGCATCATCTCGGCGCTCGCCTGGATCGGCATCAGCGGCGAGTCCCCGTTCTTCGAGGGGCCCTACTTCCAGTCGGCGTACGAGCCGCAGCACCGGGAGGCCGCGGCGCGGCTGCGCAAGGACGGCAGGGCGTACCACTGCACCTGCACCCGGGAGGACGTGCAGGCGCGTACGGGCTCCGAGCACCAGGGCTACGACGGGCACTGCCGCGACCTCGGGCGGACCGAGGGCGCGCTGCGCTTCCGCACCCCCGACGACGGCGTCACCGTGGTCGAGGACGAGCTGCGCGGCACGGTCGAGTTCCCCAACGAGGCGATGGAGGACTTCGTCATCGCCCGCGGCGACGGCTCCCCGCTGTTCGTGCTGGCCAACGTGGTCGACGACGTCGAGATGCGGATCACCCACGTGGTCCGCGGCGAGGAGCACTTCTCCAACACGCCCAAGCAGCAGTTGCTGTGGCGGGCGCTCGGCCACACCCCGCCCCGCTGGGCGCACCTGCCGGTCATCGTCAACGAGAAGCGGCAGAAGCTGTCCAAGCGCCGCGACAAGGTCGCCCTGGAGTCCTACCGTGAGGAGGGCTACCTGGCGGAGGCGATGGTCAACTACCTGATGCTGCTCGGCTGGGGTCCCGGCGACGACCGCGAGATCATGCCCTGGGCGGAGATGGTCCCGCTGTTCGCGCTGCGGAACGTCAACCTCTCGCCGGCCTTCTTCGACGAGAAGAAGCTCCGCGCCTTCAACGGGGAGTACATCCGCGCCCTCCCGCTGGACGTCTTCATCCAGCGCTGCGGCGCCTGGCTCGACCCGGCCTGGGACCGCGACACCTTCGCCGAGGTGGCCGAGCTGGCCCAGACCCGGGTGGCCGTCCTCTCCGAGATCACGGCCAACGTCGACTTCCTGTTCCTCGCCGAGCCGGTCCACGACCAGCCCTCCTGGGACAAGGCCATGAAGCCCGGCGCCGCCGACATCCTCCGTGGGTACGCCTCCCGCCTGGAGACCGTCAGCTGGGCCCCCGAGTCCCTGAAGACGGCCCTGGAGGAGGTGGGCGCCGAGCACGGCCTCAAACTCGGCAAGGCCCAGGCCCCCGTCCGCGTCGCCGTCACCGGCCGCACGGTCGGCCTCCCCCTCTTCGAGTCCATCGAGGTCCTCGGCCGCGAACGCACCCTCGACCGCGTCCACGCGGCCCTCGGCAAGCTGTAGGGCACGTTTCCAACCCTGGCCGGGCGACGCTCGGCCAGGGTCCGCGTACGGGCTAGCGGAGGCCGCGGCGTTCGAGCAGGGGCTCGATGCGGGGGTCGCGGCCGCGGAAGGCGCGGAACGCCGTCATGGGGTCGACGCTGCCGCCCTTGGAGAGGAGTTCGGCGCGGAAGCGGTCGCCGTTCTCGCGGAGCAGGCCGCCGTTCTCGGTGAACCATTCGACGGTGTCGGCGTCCAGGACCTCGCTCCAGATGTAGGAGTAGTAGCCGGCGCTGTAGCCGCTCGCCCAGATGTGGGCGAAGTAGGTGCTGCGGTAGCGCGGCGGCACGGCCGCCAGGTCCACGCCCGCGCGGCGCAGGGCCTCGGCCTCGAAGCTCTCGGCGTCGCCGGACTCCTCGCCGGACTCGTAGTCGGTGTGCCAGGCCCAGTCGAGCAGGGTCGCCGCCAGGTACTCCACGGTGGCGAAGCCCTGGTTGAACTTCTGGGCTTCGAGCATGCGGTCGACCAGCTCGCGCGGCATCGGCTCGCCGGTCTCGTGGTGCTTGGCGTAGTTGGCCAGGATCTCCGGGTGGGTGGCCCACATCTCGTTGACCTGCGACGGGTACTCGACGAAGTCGCGGGGGACCGCCGTGCCCGAGAAACGCGGGTGGCGGACGTCGGAGAACAGGCCGTGCAGGGCGTGGCCGAACTCGTGGAACATCGTGTTGACCTCGTCGAAGGTCATCAGCGTGGGCTCGCCCTTGACGATGTTGAGGTTGTTCACCACGACCGGCCGGGAGCCCTCCAGGCCCGACTGCTTGACCAGGCTGTTCATCCAGGCTCCGCCGCGCTTGGAGGCCCGCGCGTGGAAGTCGCCCAGGAACAGGCCCAGCGGGGAACCGTCCTCGTTGAAGACCTCCCAGACGCGTACGTCGGGGTGGTAGCCGGCGAGGTCGGGGCGGGCCTCGAAGCGCAGGCCGTACAGGCGGGAGGCGGCGTGGAAGACGCCGTCGTGCAGCACGCGGTCGAGTTCGAAGTACGGCCGCATCTGGGCGCTGTCGATGGCGTAGCGCGCCTGGCGCACCCGCTCGGCGTAGAAGGCCCAGTCCCACGCCTCGATCGGGAAGCCGGCCTCGGCCTCCAGGGCCTCCTGCTCGCGGCGGGCGTTGGCGACGGCGGGGGTGACCAGTTTGTCGAGCATCTCGGTGACCGCGCCCGTGGTGCCCGCGGTCTGGTCGGCCAGCACGTACTCGGCGTGGTCGCGGTAGCCGAGCAGGCCCGCGCGCTCCCGGCGCAGGCGGGCGATCCGGGTGATCAGCTCGGCGTTGGCCGCGCCGCGCCCGGTGGAGGCCCGGTGGACCCGCTCGCGCAGCCCCCGGTCGGTCAGCGAGCTGAGGGACGGCTGGCCGGTGGGCAGCACCAGCGTGATCAGGTACTTGCCGGCGAGGCCGCGCGCGGCGGCGGTCTCCCTGAGCCCTTCGATCGCGTCGGGGGTGAGCCCGTCCAGTTCGGCCGCGTCGTCCACCACGACGGCCCGGTCGTTGGTGTCCTGGAGCAAGGTCTGCTGGAAGGTCGTGGCCAGCGAGGACAGTTCCTCGTTGAGCTTCCGCAGCCGGGCCTGCTGCGCCTCGTCCAGTTCGGCTCCGGCGCGGATGAAGTCGGTCCGGTACCGGTCGAGCAGCCACTGCTCGGCGGGGTCCTCGGTGGTGACGGCCTTGAGCCGGGCGTACAGGCGGGGGTTGAGGTGGATGGCGTCGCTGTGCTTGGCCAGCTTGGGGGTGACCTCCTGCTGGATGGCCTGGATGCCCGGGGTGGTGTCCGAGGACGCCTGGTTGAAGAAGACGGTCGACACCCGGTCCAGCAGGCGTCCCGACAGTTCCAGCGCCTCCACGGTGTTCGCGAAGGTCGGCGGGGCGGGGTCGGCCGCGATCGCCTCCACTTCGGCCAGGTGTTCCGCCATGCCCTGCTCGAACGCGGGACCGTAGTGCTCCTCGCGGATCTCGCGGAACGGGGGGAGCTCGTAGGGCAGGTCACTGGGGGTCAGGAACGGGTGGTCGGCCGGGGTCATCGGTGGCGGCTCCTCACGGTGGTCGGATTCGTACAGGTTCGCACAGGCAGCGAAAACGACGCGATCGCCATGCGTGCGGGAATCGTTTTGGTAGTGGGTCTCTGACTGGGCTATTCTTTCGGAGTCGCACGCGAAGCCCTGCGAAGGGTGAGCGTAGTGATGGGGTATGGTGTAATTGGCAGCACGACTGATTCTGGTTCAGTTAGTCTAGGTTCGAGTCCTGGTACCCCAGCTGCATCAACGTGACACACACGGTGCATGGTCCCGTCGTCTAGTGGCCCAGGACGCCGCCCTCTCAAGGCGGTAGCGGCGGTTCGAATCCGCTCGGGACTACCAGACCTCTCTAGAGAGGTTTGCGCAAGGATTGACTCCTTGCAAAGTCGCAAGTCAGAAGTAACGCAGTGACTGATGTAACGCAGTGAACGAATAGCTTGGCTCCGTCGTCTAGTGGCCCAGGACGCCGCCCTCTCAAGGCGGTAGCGGC
>NZ_BOOA01000160.1 GCF_016862995.1 Acrocarpospora phusangensis | reverse complement strand
GCGAGTTGCCACCCGCCCCCACCCTCGCCCTCGCCCTCGCCCTCGCTTCGCGACTTGCCCCCGCCCCCGTTCCGCCGGTTCGCCGCTTCGCAAGATGCCCCCGCTTCGCCGCTTCGCGAGTTGCGCCCCGCCCCGCCCCCGCTTCGAGACTTGCCCCGCTCCGTTTCGCCGGTTCGCGACTGCGTCCTCAGACGCCATTGACTGCCTCTGCGCCATCCACTTACCATCCATATGGATGGTGGACGGATGGAGGAAGAATGATCGACCGGTACGATCCAGGGCATGCCTGAGGCGGAGAAAATCACGATCAACATGAACGTCGTCGACCTGGGGAAGGTCGACCTGCTGGTGGAGGAGGGGTTCTACTCCAATCGGACCGACTTCATCCGCACCGCCATCCGCAACCAGCTCAATCGCCACGACGACGAGGTCAGGCACAGCATGACCCGGCGCGCGCTGGCCATCGGCGTCCTCCACTACAACCGGGCCGAGCTGGAGGAGTACGCGGCCGCGGGCGAGCAGCTGAACATCGCGCTCACCGGCCTGCTGTCCATCGGTTCCGACGTGTCAGCGGAACTGGCCCGCCAGACCATTCAATCCATCAAGATCGTCGGCGTGTTCCGGGCAAGCCCAGCGGTGAAGGACGCGCTCGCCGACCGTACCCACTGACGGGAGGGCAAGTGCTGCTTCGCATCCAGGAGTTGACCAAGGACTACCGGCGCGGCGTGCGCGCCAACCACGACATCTCGCTCACCCTCGACCAGGGCCAGGTGCTCGGCCTGTTCGGCCACAACGGGGCCGGCAAGACCACGCTGCTCAACCAGGTGGCCGGGCTGGTCCGGCCGACCTCCGGCACCATCCACATCGACGGCGCCGACGTGGCGGCCGATCCCGCGCTGGCCCGCCGGTCGTGCTCGTTACAGCCGCAGGCGCAGGCCCCCATCGACGGGGTGACGCCACGGCAGGCGATCGACATCATGGCCAGGATCCGCGGCGCCGGCCGCCGCCGGGCCCGCCGGCGCACCGACGCGCTGCTGGAGGCGCTCGACATCGGGGCCTGGGCCGACACGCCGGGCCAGAAGCTCTCCGGCGGCGTACGGCGGCTGACCGCCTTCGGCATGGCCGCCGCGGAACCGGGGCGGATCGTGATGCTCGACGAACCCACCAACGACGTCGATCCCGTACGCCGCCGCCTGCTCTGGGAGCAGATCATCGCGCTGGCCGACAGCGGATGCGCGGTGCTGGTGGTGACCCACAACGTGGTCGAGGCCGAGCGCAGCATGACCCGGCTCGCCGTACTCAACCACGGACGGCTGGTGGCCGAGGGCACCCCGGCCCAGCTGCGGCACGACTACGCCGACCGGTTACGCCTGGAGCTGGTCGCCGTGGACGACGAGACGGCGATCCGGCTCGAAGCGGAGGCCGGCGGACCCGGCGAAGCCGTACGAACGGGAAGGCGGGTGGTCGTGCCGATCGACGCCGCCGCGGCCGGCGAAGCGCTTTCCTGGGCGCAGCGGGAACGCGTCCAGGGCCGGGTGGAGGAGTTCTCGGTCACCCCCGTCAGCATCGAGGAGGTCTACATCGGCCTCGTCGGCCCTGATGCGGCCGGTACGGAGGAGGGGGACCGTGCGGCACGCGTTACGTAGTTACGGGCTGCTCCTGCGGTGGAACCTGCTGCGGCTGCGCAGCATGCTGCCGCTCCTGGTGGTGCTCCAGACGCTGCTCAGCGTCGGCGTCGTGATCGGCTTCTCGTTCCTGATGCCGGACGCCGACCGAATCACCGGGTTCTACCTCTCGACCGGGGCGCTCGTCCTCGGCCTGATCACCGTGGGCATGGTGGCCGCGCCGCAGCTGGTGGCCCAGGCCAAGCTCACCGGCATCTTCGACTACCAGCGGTCCATGCCGGTGCCCCGGCTGGCGATGCTGGCCGCCGACGCCACCGTGTGGGTGGCACTGGCCCTGCCCGGACTGGTCGCGGCGCTGGGCGTCGCCGTGCTCCGCTTCGACCTCGACCTGCGGATCAGCTGGCTGGTCGCGCCGGCCATGCTGTTGATCGCGGTCTGCTCGGTGGCGATCGGCTACGCCATCGCGTACGCGGCCAGGCCGGAGGTGGCGGGCGCGATGAGCCAGCTCATCTTCTTCGTGGCGCTGATGTTCGCCCCGATCAACTTCCCGGCCGACCGCCTCCCCGGCTGGCTGGCCGAAGCCCACGAATGGCTGCCCTTCGCCTCGATGGCCCAGGCGGTCCGCGAAACCCTCCAGATACCGGCGGCCGGCATCTCCGCGGCGCCGTTCACGATGCTGCTGATCTGGTGCGTGGCGGGCCTGGCCGTCACCTACCGCGTCATGACGCACCGCCCCTGACGGAAAGACGGGGAGACCCCTGGTCGTGAGCGACCAGGGGTCTCCGTCTCCGACTCAAGCGGCCACGCGTGCCGTCATGCGGAGGTGGCTAGTTCTTCCAGCCTGGGGTGATGCCGCACTTGGCCTTCTGGTTGATGCAGGTCTTCACCAGCGCGCCGAGCGTCTCCGGCTTCCACGCGTTCATGAAGTCCCCGTGGATCGAGGACGCCATGCCCGACGACAGCGCCAGGCCGTCGCCGCCGAGGGAGTCGTAGCCGAGCATGAGCGAGATGTTCGGGAGCGCGACCGGGTAGGCGCCGGAGCACTTGCCGTCCTTGCCCGGGCCCATGTGCGACTTGTGGTCGGGCGAGTCGATGTGCTTGCCGTCCCAGCAGTCCTGGAAGGTCAGCTGGTAGATCAGGTTGCCGCCCGGGGCGCAGACGGGCCAGTTGCCGTCGGCGCTACGGCCGGTCTCCGCGCTGCCGGCGCACCAGAACTGGCCGGAGGCGCCCTTCGGGGTCGCCACCTGACGCTTCGCGTCGCCCTGCACCAGGCGCATGCCCGGCGGGAACGGCACGACGTCCGCCGGGTCCTTGAGCCGGGAGCCGTAGTACACGCGGAAGTTCTTCATCGGGACCGGGTTGCCGTTCTTCAGCAGGGTCGGCGCCCAGTACGCGCTGTGGTCCCCGGGAGCGTCACAGGTCGTGGTGCTCTTGAGCAGGTCCTCCGTCGTGGTGTGCGCCGACACCTTCGGGCCGAAGAAGGTGTGCAGGTGGGAGGCGCCGACCAGGCCGGGCAGCACGATCGGGTCGTCCTTGGCCTGGTTGGCCACCGTGCAGTTGGTGTGGAACTCGGGGACCCGCACGATGTTCCCGGGGACCGCCTGGGGCACGACCTTGTTGTACGCGTCCAGGGCCTTCTTCCATTCGGCCTGGTCCACCGGCACCCAGCCGGCGGTGGGCGTGCCCGTGGTCGGGGTGGCGCTGGGCGTCGGCTGGGTCGGCGTGGTCGGAGTCGAGGTCGCGGTGGGGGTCGGGTTCGTGGTGCCCGAGCCGGTGCCGAATACCTGGAACTCCCACAGCGAGACGCCGTACTGGGAGGAACGCTTGGTCGCGTACAGCCGCACGAACCGGCCGGTCGCCGACAGGTCGATGGTCTGGACGCCGCCCTTGCCCGCCGCGGTGGTGTACACCGTCTTCCAGGAGTCGGTGCTGCTGGCGGCGGTCTGGATCACGAACGCCGTGGCGTACGCGCGTTCCCAGTTGATGACGATCTTCTTGATGGCAGTGGACCTGCCGAGGTCGACCGCGAGCCACTGCGGGTCGCTGAACTTGCTGGACCAGCGGGTGCCGGGCTTGCCGTCGAAGGCGGCCGCGGGCGCCAGGTCTCCGCGCTCCGCCGAGGAGGCGGTGGCGTTACGTCCCTGCGAGAGGGGGACCTCGGCCGCGACGGCCGGGGAGGTGACGCTCACCACAGAGGTGCCCAGGAGGCCGGCGAGAACGCCGGCCATCGCCAGGCGGCGCACCTGACGTACGCCGGTCCCGCGTTCGGCTCGGATGCCGCGCGAGGCGGTTGTGCTCATGGTGAATGGGGTCCTTGTCCTGTTGAGGAGTCGTGCAACGGACGTTCGGCGGCGCTCGCACATGCCGCCACCTAGGAGACCCCCAGCTCACCCCCCGATAACAAAAACTCCCAAGAACCCCAAAAAACTTTTCTCCGCCCCCAACCCCACCCTCGTCTCCCGGCCACAAGAGCACAACCGACTCCCGTCACCACCGTTCGCCACGCCAGCGACCAGATGCTCAACAAGCCTGGCGATCACCCGCCGGCCCCAAACTCCCCCACCAGGGACACGACCAATCGCACCTCCCGGCCCCAAACTCCCCACCAGGGACACGGCCAATCGCACCTCCCGGCCCCACCAGGGACACGGCCAATCGCACCTCCCGGCCCCAAACTCCCTCATCGGGGGACATGGGCAATCGCGCTAGCTCGGGGGCGTGGGGGCAGCGCCCCCACACCGGGGGGCTCGGGGGGTCGTCCCCCCGTGTAACAACGAAAAGACCCCGCCGGAGGAAGCCCAGGCTTCCGACCATGCAGGGTCAGTCGTTCGTGGAGCTATGGGGACTCGAACCCCAGACCCCCTCCATGCCATGGAGGTGCGCTACCAGCTGCGCTATAGCCCCTTGCGGTGTGTGTGAGTGTATCGGACCTCGACGGTTAAGGGGTAACCGTGGGGATGTCACATTACGGTGGCGTCGCGCGTCTGGAGGTCATGCGGGTGGAGACGTTCCTGGAGCATCGGGAGATCTTGGTCGGGGTGGCGTACCGGATTCTGGGGAGCGCCGTCGACGCGGAGGACATCGTGCAGGAGGCGTGGGTGCGGTGGTCCGAGGTGGCGGAGGGGGAGGTGCTGGACGCGCGGGCGTTCCTGGTCCGGGTGACGACGAATCTGGCCATCGACCGGTTGCGCCGGTTGAAGGTGCGGCGGGAGTCGTACGTCGGGGACTGGTTGCCTGAGCCGGTGAGCACGGGCCCGGAGGTGGCGGAGTCGGCGGAGCTGGCGGACAGTGTCGAGCTGGCGATGCTGGTGGTGCTGGAGACGCTGTCGCCGCTGGAGCGGGCGGTTTTCGTGTTGCGGGAGGTCTTCGGGTATTCGCACGCGGAGATCGCGGAGGTGCTCGGGCGGGCGGAACCCGCGGTGCGGCAGCTGGCGCGGCGGGCCAGGGAGCATGTGCGGGAGCGGCGGCCGCGCTTCGATGTGGACCGGCGGGAGCGGCGGGAGGTCACGGAGCGCTTCATCGGGGCGTGCGCGGGCGGAGACCTGAGCGGGCTGATGGAGCTGCTGGCCAAGGACGTCACCCTGGTCTCGGACGGCGGCGGCAAGGTCCGGGCGCCCCGGCGCATGCTGGTGGGCGCCGATCATGTGGGCAGGTTCCTGCTCGCGATCGCGTCGAAGTCGGGCGTGGAGTCGTACCTGGCGCGTCTGGGAGTGCCGGACGGGGTCTGGTTCGAGGCGGAGGTCTCGGACGTGAACGGCGCCCCGGCGCTCGTCTTCACGGCGGCGGGCTCGGTCTTCGCCGTGATGTCGCTGGTGGTCGTGGACGGCCGGGTGGCGACCGTCTACCTGATGGCCAATCCGGAGAAGATGTCGCACGTCTGACCGGCCTAGGGTGAGTGGATGCTCACGGTGGGGGTCGATCTGGCGGCCGAGGCGGCGGACACGGCCGTGGCCTGGCTGGAATGGTCGCGGACGGGCGCTCGGGTGTCCAGGCTGGTGACCCGCGCCGGCGACGAGTTGGTGGCCGAGGCGGTCCTCGCAGCGGACAAGGCCGGGATCGACTGCCCGCTGGGGTGGCCGGACAAGTTCGTGGATTTCCTGCTGGCACAGCGGGAGGGCCTGCCTTTGCCGTCGGGCGCGGGACGGCTCTGGCGACGGGATCTAGCGAACCGGGTCACGGATCTGGTGGTACGGGACCTGACGGGGCAGCGCCCGTTGAGCGTGGCGGCCGACCGCATCGGATATGTCGCCATGCGGTGGGCGGGGCTGGCGGCGGAGCTGGCCCGGCGCGGGCAGGTCGTGGACCGGCGCGGGAGCGGCGTCGTGGTCGAGGTGTACCCGGCGGCGTCGCTCAAGTGGTGGGGCCTGCCGTTCACGGGATACAAGCGCGCCGCGAACCTGGCCGAACTCAACCGGCTGGTCGACGCGCTGCACCGACCCGCGCCCTGGCTGGATCTGGGCGAATTCGAGAGCGTCTGCCGAGCCTCCGACGACGCGCTCGACGCGGTGGTCGCCGCCCTCACCGCGCGGGCGGCCGCGCTGGACCTCGTCACCGTGCCGTCCCCCGGCCAGCTCGAATCCGCCCGTACGGAAGGGTGGATCGCCATCCCGACGACGCCGCTGGCCGAGTTGATGTCACATTCCGAGGGCGGGCCGCGTCCTGGGGAGCATGGCTGAGATCACGATCATCGGAGGCGGGCTGGCCGGGCTGACGGCGGCCATCGCCTGTGCGGAGAAGGGCGCGCGGGTCGTCCTGCTGGAGGCGCACCGTACGCTCGGCGGCCGGGCGCGCTCCTCGGCGGTGCCGTACGTGGCGAACGACGGCACCCATGTCTTCTACTCGGACGGCGAGCCGTTCCGCTGGCTGAACCGGCGCGGTCTGGTACGGCCCTACCGGCGGCTGGGGCTCAAGGAAGTCCGGAAGATCCGGGTCC
>NZ_BOOA01000159.1 GCF_016862995.1 Acrocarpospora phusangensis | reverse complement strand
AGACGCCGTTCGCGATCGAGGTGTGCCCCACGGTCAGCGAGGCCGCCGGGTTCGCCGCCTGGCTCCACGCCGACATGCAGGACATCGGGACCGCCCGGATGTTCTACCGGTTCGCGGTGGACTCCGCGCGCCGGGCCGAGCATCCACTGCTCGAGGCGTACATGCTGGGCAGTCTGGCCGCGTTCGAGATCGACCATGACGACCCGCAGCTGGGCCTGTCCATGGTCGCCCAGGCGCGGGCGCAGTGCGGCCCGCACCCTCCCCCGACCGCGCGGGCCTGGCTGGCCTGCATCGAGGCCCTCGGCCACGCCGCCCGCCACGACGCGCACGGCGCCTTACGCTGCCTGCGCGAGGCTGAGCAGGCCGTGGCCGCCGGTGAACGCACGGTTTCCCCGCCCTGGCCGTGGGTGTTCCCCTTCGACCCGGGCAAGCTCGCCGGCTACCGCGCCCTCGTCATGGTCCGGCTCGGCCGCCCCGCGGACGCCGTCGCCGCCTTCGCCGAATCCCTCATCTCGGTACGGCCCGCCGCCAAACAGCAGGCGCTGCTGATGCTGGAGATCGCCACCGCCCGGCGCATGGCGGGCGAGGTGGACGAGGCGTTCACCCTCGCCCAGGAGGCCCTCAAGGCGGGCGTCGTCTACTCCTCGGAACGGGTGCTCCAGCGGGTGCGCCGGTTCCGCCGCGACTACGAAGGACCGCCATCGTTGCTGGTCCGCGATTTCGACGAACGGCTGCGATCGTCCGTTCTGTGAACGTCGGCCGGGTGTTAAGCACCCGGCCACGTGCTCAATAGCCCTGTGACCTGCTTGTTATCTCGCCGCGACCGTACAAGAGTGACCGAGCCCGTTCATTATCCGTTCACCTTTACCAGGGCATTAGGTCACCTTCGCTCTTTAGCGTCCTTCCCGTTGATGAAACAAGTGGGAGGACAAAGACCGTGAAGTATGCAGGTCGACTCGCCGTGCTGACGATCGCCGGCGTGCTCTCGCTCGCTGCATGTGGCGGCGACGGCGGGGGCACCGGAACCAACGCCGAGCCCGGCGCCACCGCTGCCGCAACCGAGGGCTCCGCCCCTGCGGCTCTGAGCGGCGAGATCAAGATCGACGGTTCCAGCACCGTAGCACCCCTGACCCAGGCGGCCTCGGAGCTCTTCGGCGAGGACCAGCCGACCGTCAAGATCGCGGTTGGTACCTCGGGTACCGGCGGCGGCTTCGAGAAGTTCTGCGCCGGGGAGACCGACATCTCCGACGCCTCGCGTCCGATCAAGGACGAGGAGAAGGCCGCCTGCACGGCCAAGGGGATCAACTTCAGCGAGCTCACCGTCGCGACGGACGCGCTGACCGTGGTCGTGCCCAAGGAGAACACCTGGGCCAGCTGCCTCACCGTCGACCAGCTCAAGAAGATGTGGGAGCCGGCCGCCGAGGGCAAGGTCATGTCCTGGAAGGACGTCGACGGCAAGTTCCCGGACGAGCCGCTCAAGCTCTACGGCCCCGGCACCGACTCCGGCACCTTCGACTACTTCACCGGCGAGGTGAACGGTGAGGAAGGCGCCAGCCGCAAGGACTACAGCCCGAGCGAGAACGACAACGACATCGTCACCGGTGTCGTCGGCGCCAAGGGCGGCCTCGGCTACTTCGGCTTCACCTACTTCGAGGAGAACGCCGACAAGCTGACCGCGGTGCAGATCGACTCCGGCAGCGGCTGCGTCGCCCCGAGCGTGGAGGCCGCGCAGAACGGCACCTACACCCCGCTCGCCCGCCCGCTGTTCATCTACCCCTCCACCGCCGCCGTGAAGCGGCCCGAGGTGGCTTCCTTCCTTGACTACTTCGTGACGAACATCAACACGATCGCCAAGGACGCGAAGTTCATCCCGCTGAACGCCGAGCAGGAGGCCAAGCTGAAGTCCGACCTGACCGCCCTCAAGGCGAGCTGATGTCGGCTCCGGTGAGAGCGGCCGCGCCAGGTTCCCCCAAGTCCCTGGCGCGGTCGCGCCCGCGTTATGGCGAGCAACTGATCAAGGCGATCTTGCTGATCTCCGCGCTGGTCTCCATCGCGACCACGGTCGGCATCATCGTGGCGCTGGTCGAGCCCACCATCGAGTTCTTCTCCGAGGTGAGCTTCGGCGAGTTCTTCGGCTCCACGACGTGGGGTCCGCTGTTCTCGCCGCCGGCGTTCGGCGTGTGGCCGATCATCGTGGCCACCCTGGAGATCACGCTCATCGCCATCCTCGTCGCGGTGCCGCTGGGCCTGGCCGCCGCGATCTTCCTGTCCGAGTACGCCACCCCACGCGTTCGCAAGATCTTCAAGCCGGTGCTGGAAGTGCTGGCCGGCGTTCCCACGGTGGTCTTCGGATTCTTCGCTCTCACCTTCGTCACCCCGGTCCTCAAGGACTGGTTCCCCTTCCTCGGCCTGGAAGCCAAGAACGCGCTCAGCGCGGGCCTCCTGGTCGGCGTGATGATCATCCCGATCGTCGCGTCCCTCTCCGAGGACGCCATGGCCGCCGTACCCAACGGCCTGCGCGAGGGCTCCTACGCGCTCGGCGCCTCCAAGATGCTCACGTCCGTACGGGTGGTCGTGCCGGCCGCCTTCTCGGGCATCGTGGCCGCCGTCATCCTCGCCATCTCCCGGGCCGCGGGCGAGACGATGATCGTGGCCATCGCGGGCGGCTTCAAGTCGGTGTTCACCCTCAACCCGGCGGACGAGATGGCCACCATGGCGGCCTTCATCGCCCAGGCGGGTTCCGGTGACGCGTCGGTGGGCTCCATCCCGTACAAGACGATCTTCGCCGTGGGTTCGCTGCTGTTCATCATGACGTTCTTCATGAACTACGTCAGCGCCCGTCTGGTGCAGAAATACCGCGAGGTGTATGAGTAATGGCCGTACTCTCCACCCCGAAGTCAGCCGTCGAGCTCGCCAGCAAGGGACGGCCGCTCAAGGAGCACCTCTTCCGAGTCGCGCTGCTGTCCAGCCTGGCCATCGCGCTGATCTTCCTGGGGATGCTCCTCATCTACGTTCTCGAGGAAGGCTGGCCGCGGCTCTCGCCCACCCTCTGGGAGAACATGCCGTCCATCCGGCGACCGGAGACGGCGGGCATCCAGTCCGGCATCTTCGGCACCCTGTGGATCATCGGGCTGACCGCGCTGATGGCCCTGCCGACCGGCATCCTCGCCGCCGTGTACCTGGAGGAGTACGCCGACCGCACCCGCTGGTACAACAAGGTCATCGAGCTGAACATCAGCAACCTGGCCGCGGTCCCCTCCATCGTGTACGGAATCCTCGGCCTGGGCATCATCGCCCGCTGGCTCCAGTTCGGCTTCACCGTCATGACCGGCGCCATCACGGTGTCCCTGCTGGTGCTGCCGATCGTCATCATCTCCGCCCGCGAGGCCATCCGGGCGGTTCCGCCGTCCATCAGGGAAGGCTCGCTGGCCCTCGGCGCCACCCAGTGGCAGACGATCTGGCGGCAGGTCCTGCCCGCCTCCATCCCCGGCATCGCGACCGGTTCCATCCTCGCCCTCTCCCGGGCGATCGGCGAGGCCGCCCCCTTCCTCATGCTGGGCGCGGCGACGCTGGTCCGCTTCAACCCGGAAGGCGTCTGGAGCAGCTTCACCGTGCTGCCGCTGCAGATCTACAACTTCATCAGCCAGTCCCGTGAGGAGTTCCACGTCCTCGCGGCGGCCGCGATCGTCATCCTCCTGGCGATCCTGCTGCTGATGAACTCCGTCGCCATCTGGCTCCGTAACCGCTACCAGAAGCGCTGGTGAACCAATGAACCAGATCTCAACCCAGGCAGGCAGAGTGACCTCACAGCCCAACGTGACCATCCGCGGCCCCGAAGTTCCGAACACCCCGGGGTCCCTCGACCCGGTGTTCACCGTCGAAGACCTCAGCGTCTTCTATGGCGACTACGAAGCGGTCCGCAACGTGGACATGTTGATCGGCCGTCGCGAGATCACCGCCATGATCGGCCCCTCTGGCTGCGGCAAGAGCACGGTCCTGCGCTGCTTCAACCGGATGAACGACCTCATCCCGGGCGCCCACATCAAGGGCAAGATCCTCTACCACGACGAGAACCTGTACGGCGACCACGTCGACCCCATCGAGGTCCGCCGCCGCATCGGCATGGTCTTCCAGAAGCCCAACCCGTTCCCCAAGGCCATCTACGACAACGTCGCGTACGGTCCTCGGGTCAACGGCATCAAGCGGAACATGGACGACCTCGTCGAGGAGGCGCTCACCAAGGCCGCCCTGTGGGACGAGGTCAAGGACAAGCTCAAGCAGAACGCGCTCTCCCTGTCCGGCGGTCAGCAGCAGCGTCTGTGCATCGCCCGGGCGATCGCGGTCAAGCCTGAGGTCATCCTCATGGACGAGCCCTGCTCCGCGCTCGACCCCATCGCGACCACCAAGATCGAGGACCTGATGCAGGAGCTGCGTCAGGAGTACACGATCCTGATCGTCACCCACAACATGCAGCAGGCGGCTCGTGTCTCCGACCGGACCGCGTTCTTCACCGCCGACGTCGACAGCGCCGGGGTGCGGCACGGGCGGCTGGTCGAGTTCGACCAGACCACCCGTATCTTCACCAAGCCCTCCGACAAGCGTACCGAGGACTACATCACCGGTCGTTTCGGTTAGTCGATCTTCGGGCGTACTTCAGGCAGACTCGCAGGGAGGACACGGGTGACGGCACCCGCAGTGGAGGGGGACACTCGATCGGCGCCGGTGCTGCTGGTCGCCGATCCCGACAGCGATCTGGTTCAGTCGCTGACGTCCGAACTCGAAGCTGAAGGCATCGATGTGACCGGTGTCTTCGACGGGGCGCAGGCCCTGCTCCAGGCAGGAGCCCTGCGCCCCGACGCCGTGCTGATCAGCGCCTCGCTGCCCATCATCGGCCCCGTCGACTTCGTCCGCGCGGTACGGCTGGCGCGTGCCGTGCCCGTGCTCCTCGGAGTCGGCGAGGGTCATGCCGAGCAGGCCATGGAGGCCCTCGCCGCCGGGGCGACGGCCTGCGTGGCCCGGCCGTACCGGGTGCCAGAGCTGCTTCCGCTGGTCCAGGCCGCCTTCCGGCGGCAGGGCATCCAGCGGACCGTGCTCACCATCGGCGAGGTGGCGCTCGACGTCACCGCGTACCAGGTCAAGGTGGACGGCCGGATCGTCCACCTGCCGCTGCGCGAGTTCGAGCTCCTGCACTACCTCATGCGCAACGCGGACCGTACGGTCACGCGTGAGCAGATCATGCGGCATGTGTGGCATTCGGTGGACGCGATGTCCACCAACACCATCGCCGTGCACGTCAAACGGCTCCGCGCCCGGCTGGGCGATGAGGACGACCAGCTCATCCAGACCGTCCGGGGTGTGGGGTACCGGCTGGTCACGCCGTAGGCGTCATCCTGTGCCCGTCGGCCTGGTGCCCGTCGGCCTGGTGAACGAGGGCCTGGTGAACGAGGGCCTGGTGAACGTCGGCCCGGTGAACGTCACCGGGCCGACGGGCAGGTACGGAAGGCCGCCAGCAGCTGCCTGGTGATGTTCTCCACCTTGGCGATGCCGGCGTCGCTGGTCTCGTTGTCCTCGGTGAGGACGGCCACCGCGAATCTGCCAGCGATCAGGCCGGCGCTGACGATGACCCACTTCTCGTTGGCCACGTGCTTGAGCCAGCCGTTCTTCAGCGCGACGGTCTCGCCCGCGCAGGCGCCCGCGCTGACGCCCCACTTCTGTTCGGGGACGACCTTCTCCATCAGGTCCAGAATGACCCTGCGGTCTTTGACGGGGCTGTCCTTGCGGGTCAGGAGTTTGACCAGGCGGACCTGGTCGGCGGCGGTGGTCTGGGTGATGCCCCAGCAGTAGAGGTCCACACAGCGGCCGCCGATGGCGGTGGTCCGCTTGAGTTTGAAGGCCCTGTTGGCTGTGGTGAGGCCACCTTCCCGGCCGATGCGTTCCCAGAGGCGGTCCGCGGCTTTGTTGTCGCTCACGCGGATCATGATGTCGGCATCCCGGCGGACCGGGGCCGGCAGGCTCGTCCAGCGGGTGGTCCGGAGGGCGGCCATCAGGATGTCGACCTTGGCGGTGCTGGCGGTGGGGAGCACGAGCTGGGGGCTGAACTGGTAGACGCGGCCGGTGAACAGGTCTTCCACGGCCGCGGTCGTACGTCCCGGCTGTTTGGCGACGATCCCGCGGAGCCGGCCGTTGAGCTTCGTCTTGTCGATCGGGAGGACGGGCTCGGTTCGGTCGGTGGGGATGGCGCTGAGCTGGAGCGACGCGGCCTGATGTTGCGGGGTCGCCACGGGAGTGGCGGACGGGGATCCCGGTGCGCAGGCCGCCGCGAGGGCGAGTACGACGACAGCCGTCGCGTGCCTGAGCGACATTGGGGGGTCTCCGGGGGGCTTGGGGGGAGGTGTGACCCAACTTAGTGGTGATTTGCGCGTGTTGTCCCCATGCCTGGGCAAGGTCCCGGCAAAGCCCGAGTAAACAAGCTCTGAGTCACATTGGCCCGGAAAACGCGAAGGCCCCAGCCGATCCCGACTGGGACCCCAAAAACAGGAAGGCCCCAACCGAACCGGCTGAGGCCCTCAAACACGAAAGCCCCAACCTGTCCCGGTTGGGGCCACAAGAACAGGAAGGCCCAAACCGATCCCGGCTGAGGCCCTAAAACACGAAAGCCCCAACCATAAGGC
>NZ_BOOA01000158.1 GCF_016862995.1 Acrocarpospora phusangensis | reverse complement strand
CCAGGTCGGTCCTCAGCCACCAGTGGTTGTAGGCGCTGCCGACCTGCACGTTCGGGCCCCAGACCTTGCAGAACACGTAGTTGGTGCCCGCGTTCAGCGTGCCGGTGCGGGTGCCGCCGGGGGTGGAGTAGCCGGGGGCGGCGGCGAAGGTGTCGACCCAGTACTGGGAGGGCGGGGTGCCGCCGCAGCTGTTCACGTTGCGGTAGGTCTGGCCGTTGGCGGTGCCGTAGGTGACGCCGTTGAAGACCGAGCTGACCCGCTCGGTGCCGGCCGCGCCCCAGGTCGCCGTGCCGTTGCCGTTGGCGTCGAAGGCCTGCTCGAAGTGGAGGTGCGGGTGGTTGTTGGAGGTCGGCCCGGTACGCCCGACGGCACCGATGACCTGGCCCTTGGAGACGACGGCGCCGACGCCGACGGCCCGCGACTGGAGGTGGATGCCGGTGGTGAACCAGCCGCCGCCGTGGTCGATCTGGATCATGTTCCCGGCGTTGGCGTGGAAGTAGGACTGCACGACCCGGCCCGCGGCGGCGGCCACGAAGGGCGCGCCCTCGGTGCCGACCTGGTTGGGCTCCTTCACCATGTCGAGGGCGGGGGAGTGGGCCCAGGTGTCGAGCCGCCACTGCTGCCCACAGGGGAAGGGGAGCTGGAAGTCGGGCCGGGCGGTCATGGCGACCTTGGCGCCGGCGGAGGCGGTCTGGGTGGCGAGCGGCACGGCCGCGGCCGCCAGGGTGAGCGCGAGCAGGACGGTCCGGCCGAGAGCGGGACGGCGCAGCTTCGAGAACAGGGACATCGGGCTTTCCTTTCCAGATTAATTCAACAAGAAGTGAATTCAGGAGGGCGTACGGGACGGGGGGTTGGCGGGGCGGGGCTCAGCAGTTGGGGACGCTGTTCTCCACCTGGTGCCAGTTGTCGACGTAGACGGCCGAGATGTAGACCCGGCCGGAGCTGGGGTTGAGCTGGAGCCACCAGCGGTTGGAAGTCCCGCCCAAGACGACCGTGGGACCCAAGACCTTGCAGGCCACGAGATGGGAGCCCGCGGGGATGACGATCGGCGAAGGGCAGGCCGACGGGTTGTACAGGCAGGCGCTGGTGCGTCCGGGTGCGCCGGCGAACGTGGTGACGTACTGCCCGGGCAGGGCTTGAGCGGCCGAGGGGAGCACGGCGGCCCCGAAGAAGGCACAGGCCGCGATGAGCACGATCCGGGCGATGTTCCGCATTGAGTCCTCCTCATGACTCGTCGGGGTGGTGACCGAAATCAAGCACGCGGTGGCCGGCGGATGTCAGGGGGTAACCGCCAGGAACCGTTCTGAACGGCGTTCTCCCAGGTCAGGAGCTTCGTTCAGAACCGGTTGATTCTGGATTGCGCGCCCGGCATGATGACCCGTGCAGAAAACGAGGGGGCCGAGCCCATGGCCGTCAGTGACGATTCACCGCCGCCGACACCGGAGGGAGTGCCCGGCTGGCCCGAGTTCACCGAGCGGCTCCGCGAACTCCACGCCTGGTGCGGCCGCCCCAAGTACGCGACCCTGTCGAAGAGCTCCGGGCTGGCGCCGTCGGCCATCTCCAACCTGATCGGGCGCAACCCGCTCAGCCGCCCCCCGGAAGCGGCCACCCTGCGCTTCGTCGAGGCGTGCCTGGCCCACGGCGGATGCCCGCCCAAGACGATCCAGGAGCAGTCCCGCCGCTGGCACGCCACCTGGACCACGCTGGCCACCCCGGAGAAAATCAAGATCTCCCCGCCGGTACGGCCCGCCCGCCGACGCCAGCCGACCGCGGTGGTCGTGGCCGCCGTCGCCGTCGGCCTGGCCGGCGCGCTCTGGGGACTGACCCGATCCTCCCCCGAGGTCTCCTTCGCCGCCGGCACGGAGTCCCCCGGCCCGGCGGTGGCCCGATGCGTCGCCAAAGCCTCGACGATCTCCGACAACCGCCGCGGCGAAGTCTGGAAGGGCCTGTACGAGTGCCCGAACACCCCCGCCGCCGACGTGTACGAATTCGCCCGTACCGGCGTCATCGTCGGCCAGTTGGAGTCCAACCCGAGCTGGTTCGTCTGCTGGGCCAAAGGCGAGCGCCACGCGGGCGGGAACGACATCTGGTACTACACCCAGGGCGACCACTCGGCCGGCAAACGCGAACTGGAGGCGTGGGGGTTCGTGCCGGGCTTCATGCTGGAGACCGACCTCGACCCCGATCCGGGCATAACCCGCCAATGCCGGTTCACCTGACCCCCAGAATCCCCGGCGCGCAGCGAGTTGTCGGTCGGCGGCAATAACCTAGGGGAGTGTCGAGCCTCGAATCCCACCCCTTGCTAGACGGCCTCAATCCCGAGCAGCGGGAGGCCGTGGTTCACCAGGGCGGGCCCCTGTTGATCGTGGCCGGGGCCGGGTCGGGCAAGACGCGGGTGCTCACCCACCGCATCGCGTACCTGCTGGCCGAGCGGCACGCGCATCCGGGGGAGATCCTGGCGATCACCTTCACCAACAAGGCCGCCAAGGAGATGAAGGACCGGGTCGACAAGCTGGTCGGGCCGCGCTCCAAGGCCATGTGGGTGATGACCTTCCACAGCGCGTGCGTGCGCATCCTGCGGCGGGAGGCCAAGCGGCTCCAGCTCCCGTCCAGTTTCTCGATCTACGACCAGGCCGACTCGCAGCGGCTGATGGCGCTGGTCTGCCGGGAGCTGGACCTCGATCCGAAGAAGTATCCGCCGCGGTCCTTCTCGGCGCAGGTGAGCAACCTCAAGAACGAACTGGTCGACTACGACACGGCGGCCGACAAGGCGCAGACGCATCTGGAGAAGCAGATCGCCGAGGCGTACAAGCTGTATCAGCGGCGGCTGGTCGAGGCCGGGGCGGTGGACTTCGACGACCTGATCATGAACACGGTGGCGCTGTTCCAGCTCTTCCCCGACGTGGCCGAGCACTACCGGCGCCGGTTCAGGCACGTCATGGTGGATGAGTACCAGGACACCAACCACGCGCAGTACACGCTGGTCAAGGAGCTGGTGGGCACGCGCGTCGAGGTGGTGGACGGGGAGCCGCTGGAGCCCGCCGAGCTGGTCGTGGTGGGCGACGCCGACCAGTCGATCTACGCGTTCCGCGGGGCCACGATCCGCAACATCCTGGAGTTCGAGCGGGACTATCCGTCCGCCAAGACCATCCTGCTGGAGCAGAACTACCGGTCCACGCAGACCATCCTGAACGCCGCCAACGCGGTCATCTCCCGGAACGCGAGCCGCAAGCCGAAGAACCTCTGGTCGGACCAGGGCGCCGGCTCCAAGATCGTGGCGTATGTGGCGGACAACGAGCACGACGAGGCCATGTTCGTCGCGCAGGAGGTCGACCGGCTCCACGACGACGAGGGCGTCACGCCGGGGCAGGTCGCGGTGTTCTACCGGACCAACTCGGCCTCCCGGGTGTTCGAGGAGATCTTCATCAGGACCGGCCTGCCGTACAAGGTGGTCGGGGGGGTGCGGTTCTACGAGCGCAAGGAGGTCAAGGATCTCCTGGCGTACCTGCGGGTGCTGGCCAATCCGGCCGACACCGTGTCGCTGCGGCGCATCCTCAACGTGCCCAAGCGGGGGATCGGGGACCGGGCCGAGGCGACCATCGAGACGTTCGCGACGCGTGAGCGGATCAGCTTCTGGGAGGCGCTGCGACGGGCCGACGAGGCGCCCGCGCTGGCCACCCGGTCGCTCAACGCGATCAGGGACTTCATCGCCCTCCTCGACGAGCTGCGGGCCAAGGAGCTGCCCCTGTCCGACCTGGCCGAGGAGGTGCTCTCCGGCACCGGCTACCGCACCGAGCTGGAGACCTCCGGCGACCCGCAGGACGAGAGCCGCCTGGAGAACCTGAACGAGCTCATCTCGGTCGCGGCCGAGTTCGAGGAGGCCAACCCCGAGGGCACGCTGGTCGACTTCCTGGAGCAGGTCTCCCTGGTCGCCGACGCGGACCAGATCCCCGAGGGGGAGGACCACGGCGGCGTGGTCACCCTGATGACCCTGCACACCGCCAAGGGCCTGGAGTTCCCGGTCGTCTTCCTGACCGCGCTGGAGGACGGCGTCTTCCCGCACCTGCGCTCGCTCAGCGACCCGAAGGAGCTGGAGGAGGAGCGCCGGCTCGCCTACGTCGGCATCACCCGGGCCGAGCAGCGCCTCTACCTCTCCCGCGCGGCTGTCCGCACCTCGTGGGGCGCGCCGTCCTTCAACCCCGCCTCCCGCTTCCTCGCCGAAGTGCCGCAGGACCTGATCGACTGGCGCAACGACCCCAAGAAGAACGCCTGGCGCGCCGCCACCTCCTCCCGCACGCCCGCCGCCCGATCCACCGACCGCCCGATCCCCAACCTCAGCCCCGGCGACCGGGTCACCCACGACCAGTTCGGCCTCGGCACCGTCATCTCCGTCGAAGGCAAGGACACCAGGACCAGCGCCAAGATCGACTTCGGCTCCTCCGGCCAGAAGACCTTGATCCTTGTGTACGCCAAACTGGAGAAGCTGTAACCCGGCCGCCACTCGGGCGGGGTTAAAGTGCGGACATGGAATCCAGGATTCGGGTGGTCGTCGCAAAGCCGGGCCTTGACGGGCACGATCGGGGCGTGAAGGTCGTGGCGCGGGCGCTTCGGGACGCCGGCATGGAGGTCATCTACACCGGCCTGCACCAGACGCCCGAGCAGATCGTCCAGACCGCGATCCAGGAGGACGCCACCGCGATCGGCCTGTCGATCCTCTCCGGCGCGCACATGACCCTCTTCGCCCGCGTCCTGGAGATCCTCCGCGAACAGGACGCGGAGGACATCGTTGTATTCGGCGGCGGAATCATCCCCGACGAGGACATCCCCGAGCTCCAGCGCCTCGGCGTGGCCCAAATCTTCACTCCCGGGGCGACTACCGACGAAATCGTCAACTGGGTTCGCAGCTCTATCCCCCAAGTAACCCAGTAGGTCGTACAAAGGCCCCGACAAACGCAACCCCATGACAGTGTCACCTGGAAGCTGGGGCTAGGCTTCTTTGCGCGGAAAAGCCAGGCTGGATGAAGCCGTCTGGCCGCTGACATCTAGGCGACATCAAAGGGACGGACCCTCGTGGACCTGTTCGAACATCAGGCGAAGGAGCTCTTCGCGGAGTACGGCATCCCGGTGCCGCGCGGCATCGTCGCGCACACCGCGGCGGAGGCACGCGCGGCTGCCGAGCAACTGACCGGTCGCGTGGTCGTCAAGGCCCAGGTCAAGACCGGGGGCCGCGGCAAGGCCGGCGGCGTGAAGGTGGCCGACGACGCCACCGACGCCGAGCAGAAGGCGGACCAGATCCTCGGCATGGACATCAAGGGCCACACGGTCCACAAGGTCCTGATCGAGGAGGCGAGCAACATCGCGGAGGAGTACTACTTCTCCTTCCTGCTCGACCGGGCGAACCGTACCTTCCTCGCCATCTGCTCCGCCGCCGGCGGGATGGACATCGAAGAGGTCGCCCACACCGCGCCGGAGAAGGTCGCGAAGATCCCGGTCAGCCCGATCACCGGGGTGGACCTGGCGAGGGCCCGCGAGATCGCGAAGGCCGGCGGCCTGCCGGAGCGCTCGCTGGAGGGCGCGGCCGAGCTGATCGAGAAGCTCTGGGCCGTCTTCGTGGACGAGGACGCCTCCCTGGTCGAGGTGAACCCGCTCATCCTGGCCGCCGACGGCCAGGTCAAGGCGCTGGACGGCAAGGTCACCCTGGACGAGAACGCCGAGTTCCGCCAGAAGGAGCACGAGGTCTACGTCGACAAGGCCGCGGAGGACCCGCTGGAGGCCCGCGCCAAGGAGAAGAACCTCAACTACGTGAAGCTGGACGGCTCCGTCGGCATCATCGGCAACGGCGCGGGCCTGGTCATGTCCACGCTGGACGTCGTCGCGTACGCGGGCGAGTCGGTGCAGGGCCGGCCCAAGCCGGCCAACTTCCTGGACATCGGCGGCGGCGCGTCGGCCGAGGTGATGGCCAACGGGCTGGAGATCATCCTGTCCGACCCGGCCGTGAAGTCGGTGTTCGTGAACGTGTTCGGCGGGATCACCGCCTGTGACGCGGTCGCCAACGGCATCGTGTCGGCGTTCAAGCTGCTCGGGGACCGCGGCGAGGCCGTGACCCGGCCGCTGGTGGTCCGCCTGGACGGCAACAACGCGGCCCTCGGCCGCGACATCCTGCAGAACGCCGGGCTGCCCGGCGTGGAACTGGTCGACACGATGGACGAAGCGGCCAAGCGTGCCGCCGAACTCGCGGCGGTAGGTGCGTAATGGCTATCTGGCTCACCGAGAACAGCAAGATCATCGTTCAGGGCATCACCGGGTCGGAGGGCACCAAGCACACGCTGCGCATGCTCGCCTCCGGCGCCAAGGTCGTCGGCGGCGTGAACCCGCGCAAGGCCGGCACCGTGCACGAGGGCCTGCCGGTCTTCGCCACTGTGGCCGAGGCGATGGCCGCCACCGGCGCCGACGTCAGCGTCATCTTCGTGCCCCCGGCGTTCACCAAGGACGCCGTCAAGGAGGCCATCGACGCGGGGATCCCGCTCGCCGTCGTGATCACCGAGGGCGTGCCGATCCACGACACGACCGAGTTCTGGGCCTACGCGGTGGCCAAGGGCAACAAGACCCGCATCATCGGCCCGAACTGCCCCGGCATCGCCTCACCCGGCGCCTCGAACGCGGGCATCATCCCGGCCGACATCACCACGCCGGGCCGGATCGGCCTGGTG
>NZ_BOOA01000157.1 GCF_016862995.1 Acrocarpospora phusangensis | reverse complement strand
CCGTTTGATTGCCTGGGATCGGAGGATTGCCGTGGTTAAGAAGGCTTGGGGGTCCAGACACCGGCGCGGCCAAGCCGGGGCATACGACCAATGGCGCGGCGATTGCCGGAGGGGGGCCGAGCGCCAGCTCAAGACGGGTGGGTGGGTGGGAGATCCACGTGAATCATCAAGTCAAGAATGATGGGTGAAAGGGGAGAAACCGGCAACCCGATGAGCGGGGTTACCGGTTTCTCAGGCATCGGCGAGGCCAAGCCAGAAAGCGGGTGGCCTAGGCGGCCTTGGTCTCCCAGAAGATTTTGGAGATTTCGTCGATCTTGGCGAGGAGGTCGTCCGCCTTGCCGACGTCCACGGTGCCCTTCGCGCCGGCCGCGCCGGCCAGCTTCGTGGCATCCCAGAAGAGCTGGTGGAGCTGGGGATAGGTCTCCAGGTGCGGCGGCTTGAAGTAGTCAGTCCACAACACCCACAGGTGGTGCTTGACGAGTTCGGCGCGCTCCTCCTTGATGTTCAGGGCGCGCGCGCGGAACACCGGGTCCTCGTTGTCGGCGTACTTGGTCATGATGGCCTTGACCGACTCGGCCTCGATGCGGGCCTGCGCGGGGTCGTACACCCCGCACGGGAGGTCACAATGGGCCGATGCCACATGCTTGGCAAGCATCGGGAATCCTTTCCTCGACTGGCAACAACATCCGACCCTACTCCCCTCGCCGAGGCCGATCATGTTCACCACCGTCCGAGTGGCGGGCGATTCGATGTCGCCGGCTCTCCGCCCGGGAGACTGCCTGCTCGTACGGCTCCGCGCCCCGATCCGGGAGGGCGACCTGGTCGTGGCCCGCCGCCCGCACGGCCTGATCGTGAAGCGCGCGTTCCGCCGTACGGACGAGGGCTGGTGGCTGGAGAGCGACAACCAGAAGGCCCCCGGCCGCCAGGACAGCTGGAACTTCGGCGCCGTTCCCGAGCCGGACATCCTGGGCCGGGTGCTGCTGCGCTACTGGCCGTTCAGGCGTTCCGCTTCCTAGCCCGGTACGCGGCGACGTTCGACCTGCTGGCACAGCGCTCCGAGCAGTACCGCCGGGACTTGTTGGACGAGGTGTCCAGGTACGCGTTCCGGCACGGCACCGCCTGGCAGATCCCCAGCCGGTCCACGCCCAGGCCGGTCACCACGCTCGCCAGGCCCATCACGGACCCCACCGCGACGGTGTCGCCGACCCGGCCGCCCTCGGTCAGATGCATATGCCAGGGCTGCCCGTCATGACCGGAAATTTGCGGATGAACCGGATGGCGGACCAGCAGCCCGTTGAGGCGCTCCACCACGTCGGCCTCATCCCCTTGTGAGGCCGACTCGAAGACCCCCGTCAGCTCGTCCCTGAGTTCGCAAATGGCGTCGAGATCACGTCGCGTGGCCCGGGCGGCCGCCTCGGTCCGCCCCGTCTCGGCGAGAAGATCGCGAAGCGCTTCGAGACTCCTGAGCTCGTTCTTCCTGTTGACCAGGAGAACGGCGAGTTCGGCATAACTCGTCAAGTCCACCGTGAGACCTTGTAAGAAGTGACTCCGGACTTTGAGTATTACATGGCCCGGGAAAGTTCCAAAGAGCTTACGAGGCCGATAAATCCCCATCCGCTGCGCTCGCCCCCTGACGGGGGCCGGTCATCTCAGCATGTGGCACAATCGACCGCACGCGGGTGACCCCCGTACCCCGTCAGGAGACACCGTCAACGGCGACGGCCGAGGGGCATACACCCATGCCTGGGCCCTCGTTCTCTCGCGGCGTCTGAATGTTGCTTCTAGACAACTGGGGTCATCGATGACTGCTTCCCTCGAAGCGCTCGACCTGGATCCGGCGTTCGCCCTGCATCGGGGCGGCAAGCTGGAGGTCAGATCCACTATTCCGGTGCGCGACGCGGACGACCTGAGCCTGGCGTACACGCCGGGGGTCGCCCGGGTGTGCAGCGCGATCGCCGACAGTCCCGAGCTCGCCGACGAGTACACGTGGGCGTCCAACGTGGTGGCCGTCGTCACCGACGGGACGGCCGTGCTGGGGCTCGGGGACATCGGCCCGGCCGCCGCCATGCCGGTCATGGAGGGCAAGGCGCTGCTGTTCAAGGAGTTCGGCGGCGTCGACTCGGTGCCGATCTGCCTGGCCTGCACCGGGGTCGACGAGATCGTCGAGACGGTGGCGCGGCTGGCGCCCTCCTTCGGCGGCATCAACCTGGAGGACATCAGCGCGCCGCGCTGCTTCGAGATCGAGGAGCGGCTGCGCGAGCTGCTCACCATCCCGGTCTTCCACGACGACCAGCACGGCACCGCGATCGTGGTGCTGGCCGCGCTGCGCAACGCCGCCCGGCTGACCGGCCGCCCGCTGTCGGAGCTGCGCGCGGTCGTGGCGGGCGCGGGCGCGTCCGGGGTCGCGGTCACCCGCATCCTGGTCAACGCCGGGATCGGGGACATCGCGGTGGCCGACAGCAAGGGCCTGATCTTCGAGGGCCGGGAGGGCATGAACCCGGTCAAGGACGCGCTGGCCAGGGACACCAACCGGCTCGGGCTGAAGGGCTCCACCGAGCAGGCGCTGGCCGGGGCCGACGTGTTCATCGGCCTGTCCGGCGCGACCGTCTCGGAGGCGGCGATCGCCGGCATGGCCAGGGACTCGATCGTGTTCGCGCTCTCCAACCCCACCCCGGAGGTCCACCCCGAGGTGGCCGCCCGGTACGCCACGGTCGTCGCCACCGGCCGCTCCGACTTCCCCAACCAGATCAACAACGTGCTCGCCTTCCCGGGCGTCTTCCGGGGCGCGCTGGACGTGCGGGCCACCACGATCACCGAGAACATGAAGGTGGCCGCCGCCACCGCGCTGGCCGACGTGGTGGGCGACGCGGTCGCCGCCGACTACGTCATCCCGTCGCCGTTCGACGCGCGGGTGGCCCCCGCCGTGATCGCCGCGGTGGCCGCCCAGGCCCGGCTGGACGGAGTCGCTCGCCGGTGAAAGTTTGAGAATTCTTTAACGGAAGGTGCTATAACAAAAGCTCTCCGTGACCGTGGAGAGCCATGCGACGCGAGCCCAATCCGTTACTGCACCGGCACATCGCCGAGGCGGGCCTGTCCCACAAAGGACTGGCCCGCCGGTTGAACGACCTCGGGCAGGCGCGTGGCCTGCTCGGCCTCCGGTACGACCACAGTTCCGTGCTCCGCTGGATCAGCGGACAGCGCCCGCGCGACCCCGTGCCCGGGCTGCTGGCCGAGATCTTCTCGCTCCGCCTGGGCCGTCCGGTGTGCGCTGAGGACATCGGCATGCCGGAGTCGGCGGTCCCCCTCGATCTCGGACAGGAATTCTCCCATTCGTGGCAGGAGGGCGTTCGGATCGTGACAGCACTCTGGCGGGCCGACGTGGCACGACGCCGGTTTTTGATCGACTCCACGTTCGCGGTCGGCGCGGGCTCCGCGGGGATCGTGCGCTGGCTGACCTTTCCCGGTGAGGAGCGGCCCGCCGAGTCGGGCCCGCGCCGGGTGGGCGCCTCCGACGTCGCGGCGATCCGCGAAGTCACCCGCTCGTTCGGCGAACTGGACAACCGTTTCGGCGGCGGCCGGGTCCGCGCCGCCGTCGTGAAATATCTGGACACGGGCGTCGCGCCCCTGCTCTCCGGCTCGTACGGCGAAGCCACCGGCCGCTCCCTCGCCGGAGCCGCCGCCGAACTGACCCGCCTGGCCGGCTGGATGGCGTACGACCTGGAGCAGCACGGCCTGGCCCAGCGTTACCTGATCCAGGCGCTCCGGCTGGCCCGCCGGGCCGGGGATGACGGCCTGGGCGGCGAGATCCTGGCCGGCATGAGCCACCAGGCGTTGTACGTCGGCCACCCCCGCCACGGCCTCGATCTGGCCAGAGCCGCCCAGGTGGCCGCCCGCGCCTCCGGCGTGGCCACCCTCCAGTCGGAGGCGTACGCGCTGGAGGCCCACGCGCACGCCCTGCTGGCCGACCCCGCCGCCTGCGCGACCGCCCTGCACGCGGCCGAGCGGTCCTTCGACCGGCGTACTCCGGACGAGCCCGAATGGATCGGCTATTTCGACGAGGCTTATCTGTCCGCGAAGTTCGCGCAGTGTTTCCGCGATCTCGGCGAGGGCCCGCACGCGGTCCGGCACGCGACCCGGTCCCTGGAGATGGACGGCCGGTACGTGCGCGGCCGCATGTTCAACCTGACCCTGCTGGCCTCGGCGCACGTGCTGGAGGGCGAGGTGGAGCAGGCGTGCGCGGTGGCGGGGGAGGCGATGACGCTGGCCGAGGGCCTGGAGTCGGCCAGGACCCGGTCGTCCTTCGCCGATCTGTGCCGCCGGCTCGGGCCGTACGAGCGGGAGCCGGTCGTGGCGGCGGTGCTGGACCGGGGCCCGGTGTGAGAACCGGGCCCCGGGGGCTCACTTGACTTCGGTGAGGCCGAGCGTGCCGTCCTTCTTGACGATCGAGCCCGACCAGAGCGGGGCCGCGGCGCGGTAGACCGCGTAGGTCTCGCTGTCGAAGTAGGGCGAGGTGACCAGGTCGCTGCGGAGGTTGCCGTCGGTGTCGCCGCCGAGGCTGGTGACGCCGTTGAGGTAGCCCAGGCGCCGGTTGGAGCTGTAGCCGATGATCCAGGGGCCGCCGGAGGCGCCGCCGGTCATGGAGCAGCGCAGCGCGATGTGCTCCTCGACCTTCACGCTCGACTCGACCTGCGGGAACGTGGGCTTGCCGTAGCAGTACTTGAGTGTGTGGCCGGTGTAGGCGTAGTCGCCGTCCTCGTGGGCGGCGGTGGGGTAGCCGAACACGAAGGTGGCCTTGCCGACCTTCTGGTTGTAGGCCAGGCCCTGGCCGCCGACCTTGGCGCCCAGCGGGCCGACGTCGGCCCAGCGGTCCTTGGCCCAGGTCACGCCGTTGTAGACGGTGACGAAGGCGTAGTCGCGGTCGGCGTCCTCGTAGACGTCCCAGTCGTAGTGGGTGAACGCCTGCTTGCCGACGTACACGCCCCAGGGGGCCTTGCCCTGGTGGTAGCCGGGGATGAAGATCCACTTGTCGAGCACGCCGGAGTTGCCGACGGGGTCGTACACGCAGTGGCCGGCCGTGGCGACCAGGTTCTTGTACGCGGACTGCACCGAGGACGCGGAGCAGGAGTAGAGGCCGTCGCCGATGACGAAGAACACCCGGCCCGCGGTCTTGGGCAGGTTGACGTTCTTGGTCCTGGCGGACGCGGCCGGGATGTCGGCGGTGGCCGGCACCACGCCGGGCTTGCCGTCGGCGGCGGGCCCGCCGGTGGAGACGTGCTTGGGCACGCGCTTGTGCTCAAGGCCGAACGGGTCGGCGGCCTTGAGGTTGGCGCCGCCGTCGGCGGTCCAGAACTCCAGGGTGGTCCCGGCCTGGGCGGGGGTGTTCAGCTTGGCGGAGGTGGCCAGCTTGGGGGCGGCCGTCGCGATGCCGGAGAACGAGGCGGCCAGCAGGCCGCCCGCGGCGACGCAGCCGGCTAAAGGGAGAAGTTTCAAGAGGGGTTCGCTCCTCGCGCTGTACGTGGGGCGCCTCTTGCGCCCCATGCGTCAGTAAAGGGATGGAAAGGAACTTACCTCACTAGTGATCGTGACATAAGCGGAGATCACCGGAAGATCCGAAAAGGGCCCGGCCAGGCGGCCGGGCCCTTTCCCGTGACTGAACGGGTTACGCGATCGAGCCCGACCAGATGTTCTTGGCCGCGCTGTAGACGCCGTAGGTCTCACCGTCGAAGTACGGGGAAACCGAGGTGTCGATGCGGTTGTTGCCGTCGGTGTCCGACACGGCGCTGGTGACGCCGTTCAGGTAGCCGAGACGGCGGGTGTTCTTGTACCCGGCCAGCCAGGACGAGCCCAGCGAGCCCTGTCCGGTGAAGCTGGACTTGATGCCGATGAGCTCCTCGGCCTTGCGGGACGCGGCGCTCGCGGCGAAGGTCTTGCCGTACGACCACTTCAGGGTCTTGCCGGAGTAGGCGTAGTTGCCGTCCGGGTGCGACCCGCTCGGGTAACCGAACACGAAGGTGGCCTTGCCGAGCTTCTGGTTGTAGGCCAGGCCCTGACCGCCGACGTTGTCGCCGAGACGACCGGCGTCGGTGAACTTCCGGAGGAAGTACTTGCCGTTCTCTTCCTTCTTGAAGTTCTTCCAGATGCCGGGGTTGTCGTAGACGGCCTTGCTGACCTCACGCCAGTCGGCGTCGTTCGTGGACGGCACGAACGGCGTGGAGGCCTCGCCCGGACGGGGGACGTACTTGATGCCGTTGTAGACGGTGACGAACGCGTAGTCGCGGTCGCCGTCCTCGTAGACATCGAAGTCGTAGTGGGTGAAAGCCTGCTTGCCCACGTACAGACCCCACGGGACCTTGCCCTGGTAGTAACCGGGGACGAAGACCCACTGGTCGAGCGTGGTCTTGTTGGTCACCGTGTCGTAGACGCAGTGACCCGCGGTCGCGACCAGGTTCCGGTACGTCGACTGGATCGACGTGGCGGAGCACCAGCGCGCGTCCGGCTTGGTGTCGGCGTCGGAGCCGTCAGGAACCGTGAAGAACACCTTGCCCGTGCTCTTGGGCAGGTTGACGTTCTTCGACGTGGAGGTGGACTTCTTCTCGTCACCAATGGCCGGGATGACGCCGGGCTTGCTGTCGGCCGCCGGTCCGCCCGTGGACACGTGCTTGGCGACGACAGTGGTCTCCACGTTGTACGGCGTGGCCGCGACGAGGTTCTCCGCCTGGTTGCCGAGCCAGAAGGCCGCGACGTTGTAGGCCGCGGTGCCGTTCGCCAGCGGGTCGCTGGAAACGTCGGAGTCGGCCGAGGCGGGCTGGCTGACGAGCGCGGTGGCCAGCAGGCCGGCCGCGACGCCACCCAGAGCGAGGGTGCGCTTCAAGGGGGTTCTCCTTGGTCTGTCGTGGGACGCCTCTTGCGTCCCAATCGTCAGGAAAGGGATAGCCGGGAACTTACCGTCCGGTTCGTGACCTTTGGAAGCTGTTCGTGGGGGTCCCGCGGCGGCTGGAAGCGCGTTATCATTTCGTGACAAGTCAGGAACGGCTGTCAAGTCGTGATGCGATGTTGACGTTTGACCAGATGGTTGACGGGGTGGCGTCTTCGGAGCAGGAGATGCGGCTGTGACTGCGGGGGTTCGCGCGAGGTCTGTCATGTGACTTAAATCACATGGATCCGATGGCACCGATCGGGAGCCGATTACGTCTAAGATCGCCCGGCTCGGGGGCTCCACCGCCCTTGAGGCACAACAACGAAGGGCCCGGCCGATGGCCGGGCCCTTCGCTTACTACTGCCTGACCGCTA
>NZ_BOOA01000156.1 GCF_016862995.1 Acrocarpospora phusangensis | reverse complement strand
CGCCGGCGCGGCCAAGCCGCATGATCGCCGGGGAGCGGAGGGATTGCCGGGTTGAGAAGGCTTGGTGGTCCAGACACAGGCGTGGCCGAGCCAGGCTGCGTGCCGGAGTATCCGCCTGGTTGCCGGGCTCGTCGACCGGAACCCGGGATTTGCCGGACCCGGGGATTCCCATTCGTTACGCCGACCCGAGCCGTGCGTGGAGGGCGATCGCGGAGGCGTCGGTGAGGGAGGCGATCTGGTCGACGACCACGCGGAGGCGGCCCGCGTCGTCGGGTGCCTGCTCGAAGGAGGGCCGCAGGTCGGGCTGGAGAGTGCCCGGCGCGCCCAGGGTGATCAGCGAGGCCAGTTCGGTGAGGAGTTCGCGCTGCCGCCGCTGGGTGGCGTGGTGGTCGTCGCGGGTCATGACGTAGTGGGCGGTGACGCCTTTCAGCAGGGCGCACTCCAGCCGGGTGAGGCGGGGCACGACGAGGTCGGCGTCGTGGCGCCCGGCCGTGTCGGCCGGGTAGGCGGCCCGGGTGGCGTCCTGGGCGGCGCGGCAGAACCGGCCGATGGTGGTGCTGGTGAGGCGTTTGAGCGCGGCCAGGTCGGCCAGGCCGCCGTCGAAGTGGGCGGGCCAGACAGGGTCGGCGGCCAGCCGGGTGAAGATGTCCTCCAGTTCGCCCGGGTCGGCGTCGGGCGCGTACCAGGCGCGGGTGGTGCGGCAGACCTCGCGGCGCTCCTCGGGGTCGCGCAGGCACTCGGGGGTGACGTGGCCGGAGTGCAGCGCGTCCTCCAGGTCGTGCACGGAGTAGGCGACGTCGTCGGCCCAGTCCATGATCTGCGCCTCGAAGCTGACGCGGCCTTCGGGGGCGCCCTGCCGTACCCAGTCGAAGACCGGGCGGTCGTCCGGGTAGACGCAGTATTTGGCGCCGGACTCCCGGGACCAGGGGTACTTGATGGCGGCGTCCAGGGCGGCGCGGGTGAGGTTGAGCCCGGCGCTGCGGTCGTCCTCGGTGAGGACCTTGGCTTCGAGGCGGGTGAGCAGGCGCAGGCTCTGCGCGTTGCCCTCGAAGCCGCCGCAGCGGCGGGCCACCGCGTCCAGGGCGGTCTCGCCGTTGTGACCGAACGGCGGGTGGCCCAGGTCGTGGGCGAGGCAGGCGGTCTCCACCAGGTCGGGGTCCCGGCCCAGCACGCCGGCCATCTCGCGGCCGATCTGGGCGCACTCCAGCGAGTGGGTGAGCCGGGTGCGCGGACTGTGCGTGCCGCGCTCCCCCGGCGTGACCACCTGCGTCTTGGCCGCCAGGCGGCGCAGCGCGTCGCTGTGCAGGACCCGCGCCCGGTCCCGCTCGAACGGGCCGCGGCCGGCGGTCTGCCCCGGCGGTTCGGGAACCCATCGTGCCTTGTCGTGTTCGGTGTACGGCGTCACGTGTCCCCCAATCTCGCGAGTTCTCGGCGAGGGAGTGAGACAGTACCCCCAAACACCCCTCTCAACGACAAACACGGCGGAAACAGTGGCCCCGAACTGGAAGGCCCGGATCGACCCGCGGATTACCCGGTGTCGCTACCCGGTGTCGTTACCTGGTGTCGGACTCCGCCCCGGCCAGCGCGGCCCGGCCCGCCTCCAGCCGGGCCACCGGCACCCGGAACGGCGAGCAGGACACGTAGTCGAGGCCGATCTCGTGGCAGAGGCGGACCGAGTCGGGGTCGCCGCCGTGCTCGCCGCAGATGCCCAGCTTGAGGTCCGGCCTGGTGGCGCGGCCCTCCGCGACGGCGATCCGCATCAGGCGGCCGACGCCGTCCCGGTCGAGGGTCTCGAACGGCGACACCCCGAAGATCCCCAGATCCAGGTATTTCCCGAAGAAGGAGGCTTCGACGTCGTCGCGGGAGAAGCCCCAGGTCATCTGGGTCAGGTCGTTGGTGCCGAAGGAGAAGAACTGGGCGGCCTCGGCGATCTGCCCGGCGGTCAGCGCGGCGCGCGGCACCTCGATCATGGTGCCGATGAGCGCGTGCACGCCCACCTCGTCGAGGATCTTGAGCGCCTCGTCGCGTACGCTCTCCAGCTCCTGGACCGCGCCGACCAGGGGGATCATGATCTCGGCACGGGCCTTGCCGGCCTCCCTGGCGGCCTGGGCGATCGCGCGGACCTGCATGGCGAACAGGCCGGGGATGACCAGGCCGAGCCGTACGCCGCGCAGGCCCAGCATGGGGTTCTGCTCGTGCAGCCGCTTGACGGCGGCCAGCAGGCGCTCGTCCTTCTCGGTCCCGGCGCCGGTGGCCACCTTGACCGACAGGTCCACCAGGTCGGGCAGGAACTCGTGCAGCGGCGGGTCGATCAGCCGGATCGTCACCGGCAGCCCGGTCATCGCCGCGAAGATCCCGGCGAAGTCCGCCTTCTGCAGGGGCTCCAGGGCGTCCAGGGCGGACTGCCGCTCCCGCGGGTTCTCGGCCAGGATGAGGTCCTCGACCAGCTGCCGCCGGTCCCCCAGGAACATGTGCTCGGTACGGCACAGCCCGATGCCCTGCGCCCCGAACCGCCGCGCCCTGGCCGCGTCCTCGGGATTGTCGGCGTTGGCCCGTACGGCCAGCCGCCGGGACTCGTCGGCGTGCGTCATGATCCGGTGCACGGCCGCCACCAGCTCGCCGGCGGGCTCCTCGCCCTCGAAGTACTCCACCACCGGCGACGGCACCACGGGCACCTCGCCCAGGTAGACCGCGCCGCTGGTGCCGTCGATGGAGATGACGTCGCCCTCCTCGACCACCGTGCCGTTGACCGTGAACCGGCGGCCCTTGGTGTCCACCTCCAGTTCCTCGGCTCCGCAGACGCAGGTCTTGCCCATGCCGCGGGCGACCACGGCGGCGTGCGAGGTCTTGCCGCCGCGTGAGGTCAGCACCCCCCTGGCGGCGATCATGCCGGCCAGGTCGTCGGGGTTGGTCTCGCGCCGTACCAGGATCACGGCCTCGCCCCGGGCGGCGAGCTCGACGGCGCGCTCGGAGGAGAAGACGGCCTGGCCGACGGCCGCGCCGGGCGAGGCGTTCATGCCCGTGGTCAGCAGGGTGTTGGCGGCGCCCTCGGTGAAGCGGGGGAACATCAGCTGGGCGAGCTGCTGGCCGGTGCAGCGCAGCACCGCCTCGTCGATGCCGATGAGTCCCTCGTCGACCAGCTGGACGGCGATCCGGAAGGCGGCCGCGGCGGTGCGCTTGCCGACCCGGGTCTGGAGCATCCAGAGTTTGCCGCGCTCGATGGTGAACTCGATGTCGCACAGGTCGCGGTAGTGGCCCTCCAGGCGGGCCATGATGTCGAGCAGCTCGTGGTGGGAGGTCGGGTCGATCCGCTCCAGCTCCTGCAGCGGGATGGTGTTGCGGATGCCGGCCACCACGTCCTCGCCCTGCGCGTTCTGCAGGTAGTCGCCGTAGACGCCGCGCTGCCCGGTGGCGGGGTCGCGGGTGAACGCGACGCCGGTGCCGGAATCCATGCCCAGGTTGCCGAAGACCATGGCCACCACGTTGACGGCCGTGCCGAGGTCGTCCGGGATGCGCTCCTGGCGGCGGTAGAGCACCGCGCGCGGCGCGTGCCAGGAGTCGAAGACGGCGCGGATGGCCAGCTCCATCTGCTCGCGCGGGTCACCGGGGAACTCGCGGTCCCGCTCCTGCTTGACGATCTCCTTGTAGACGTCCACGAGACGGCGGAAGTCGGCCGCGTCCAGGTCGAGGTCCTGCCGGCCGGCCTTGAGCTCCTCCAGCGCCTCCTCGAACCGCTCGCCGTCGATGCCGAGCACGGTCTTGCCGAACATCTGGATCAGCCGCCGGTAGGAGTCCCACGCGAAGCGCTCGTTCCCCGACTGCGCGGCCAGGCCCAGGACGGAGTCGTCGTTGAGGCCGATGTTGAGGACGGTCTCCATCATGCCGGGCATCGAGAACCTGGCACCGGAGCGCACGCTCACCAGCAGCGGGTCCTCGGCGTCGCCGAGCCGCTTGCCCATCGTCGCCTCAAGCTTGGCCAGGTGGGTCGCGATCTCCTCGGCCGGGACCGTACGGTCCGCCAGGTACGTCCGGCACGCCTCAGTGGTGATCGTGAAACCGGGCGGGACCGGCAGCCCGAGATTGGTCATTTCCGCGAGATTGGCGCCCTTACCCCCGAGCAGATCACGAAGATCCTTGTTTCCCTCGGTAAAGTCGTAAACAAACTTCGGCACGATGAGCTCCTTCATCAAACGCGGAACGACCCGCCCAAGGACTCTACCGACAAAGAACACCATGAAACGTCACGACTGTCACGTGTAACCATTTGCCCAGCTAGATGCCCATAAAGCGGTCTAATCCAATTCAGCAGAGCGTAAAAATCGGCCATTCTTTCCAGGCCCGCAGTGGTATAAACCAATTCTCCAGGAGTGCGAAATGTTGCCCGCACGTTAATTGGTGTAGACCATTTCTGGGGGAAGAAGCCCCCGAGAGCTATCGGGGGTATTGATGAGGCGTCTGGCGGCCCTTGCCGCGCTGCTGGCACTGTGCGCGTGCGGCTCGGCCGCGCCCGCCCCGCCCATGACGGCGACACCCGTGGAGCTCGCCTGGGGGCCGTGCGAGAAGCTCGCGCCCGCGGCGGGCTTCCAGTGCGCGACCATGCGGGTGCCGCTGGACTACGGCAAGCCCGGCGGGGCGACGATCGGCATCGCGATGATCCGGCTGCGGGCCACCGGACCCGGCGCCAAGATCGGCTCGCTGGTCTTCAACTTCGGCGGCCCCGGCGGCTCCGGCGTCAGCACCCTGGCCGACGCGGCCGCCGCCTTCCGCACCCTGGGCGGCCGGTACGACCTGGTCAGCTTCGACCCCCGCGGCGTGGAGCGCAGCGAGGGCGTGCGCTGCCTGGACCCCAAACGGTTCGAGGCGTTCCTGTCCGCCGAGCCCACGCTGGACGTGGCCGTCGAGACCCGGCTGCTGACCGAGTTCGCGCAGGCGTGCAAGCGCAACTCGGGGCCGATCCTGCCGTACGTCGGGACGCTGAACGCCGCCAAGGACATGGAGGTCATGCGGACCCGGCTGGGCGACCCGAAGCTCAACTTCTTCGGCTTCTCCTACGGCACGCACCTCGGCGCGCTGTACGCGACGCTCTACCCGGGCTCCACCGGCCGGATGGTGCTGGACTCGGCGCTGGATCCGTCCGTGGGCCTGCTGGAGCAGGCGCGGACCCAGACCAAGGGATTCCAGCGGGCCTACGACAACTACCTCGCCGACTGCGCCCGGCAGGACTGCCCGTTCAACGGCAACACCGCCGTGGTCGCCCTGATCGAGCGGCTCAAGAGCCACCCGCTCAACGTGCAGGGCCGGCTGGTCACCGCCGACGTGGCCAGGACCGGCATCGTGGAGGCGCTCTACAGCGAGATGACGTGGCCGCTGCTCACTCAGGCCATCGCGTCCGCCATCGGGGGCGACGGCTCCGGCCTGCTCAACCTGTCGGACTCCTACAGCGGGCGGCAGCCCGACGGCACCTACACGACGCTGCAGTCGTCGCTGACCGCGATCCTCTGCGCGGACACCACCGACCGGCCCAGCGTCGAGGAGTCGGTGGAGCTGGCCAAGGCGCTGACCGAGAAGTCGCCGATCTTCGGGCCGGACTCCGCCAGCGCGGGCCAGTGCAGCGTCTGGCCGGTGCCCGGGGACGACCGCAACCGGCACATCGACGCGCGGGGCTCCGGGCCGATCGTGGTCGTGGGCACCACCAACGACCCGGCCACGCCGTACGAGTGGGCGCCGAAGCTGGCCCAGCAGCTGGGCACCGGCGTGCTGCTGACCCTCAAGGGCGAGGGCCACGGCGCGTACGGCCAGAACAGCTGCATCGACTCGCTGATCAACGACTACTTCCTGCAAGGGAAGACGCCCGAGGACGGGAGCGTGTGCCCCTAACCCATCGGGTCGCCTTCCGGGACCGCGCCCGGATTCGGGCCGGGCAGCCACAGCACGAACGTGCTGCCCGTGCCCAGTTCGGAGAAGACCCGGACCTGGCCGCCGTGGGACTCCACGATCTGGCGGACGATGGCCAGGCCGAGCCCGGTGTGCCGGTCCCTGCGGCTGCTGACGTCGCCCCCGGCGTGGCCGCGCCAGAAGCGGTCGAAGACCCGGTCCCGCTCGTCCTCGGCGATGCCGGGGCCGGCGTCCCGGACGGCCGCCCACACCCAGCCGTCGCGTTCGCCCGCCGCCACGGTCACGTCGGTGCCGGGAGGCGCGAGCCGTACCGCGTTGGAGATCAGGTTGCCGACGGCGCGGCGCAGCGCGTCGTGGTCGCCGACGGTGGACAGGCCGGGGCGCAGGCGGCGGCGGAGCGTCAGGTTGCGGGCCAGGGCGAGGGCGGCGAACTCCTCGCACGCCTCGTTGGCGATGGCGGCCAGGTCCACGTCGGCGTCCACGAAGGCGGGCGCCTGGCGCCGGGCGGAGGCGAGCAGGTCCTCCACCAGGCGGGTCATCCGGGTGGTGGCCCGGTCCACGATGGCGACCGCGCGGTGCCGCTCCTCCTCGGTGGCCTCGGGCGCGGCCAGCACCGCGTCCAGGTTGGCCCGGATGATGGCGAGCGGGCTGCGCAGCTCGTGCGAGGCGTCGTCGATGAGCTGGCGCTGGGCCCGGAAGGCGTCCTCCAGGCGGCCGAGCATGGTGTCCACGGTCTCGGCCAGGTCGCGCAGCTCGTCCCGGGGTCCCTCCAGGTTGATCCGGCGGGCCAGGTCGGTGGCCTGGATCTCGGCGGCGGTCCTGGTGATGGAGCGGATCGGCCGCAGCGCCCGGCCGGCCAGCACCCAGCCGATCACCAGCGCCACCAGGAAGAGCCCGGCCAGGGTGCCGATGGAGTAGTTGCGCAGCGTCTCCATGGTGCGCACGTTGACCGCGTTCTCCACCTCCTCCACCTGCACCACGGGGATCTTGCCCAGGTACTGCCCCGACCGGGTCTGCGCCTTGGCGTACTCCACCGTGTACGGCCGCTGCTCGGTGGCGTTGGCGACCGCGAAGTAGATGGCCCCCAGCAGCAGCGCGGCCGAGGCGATCAGCAGGCCGGAGTAGAGCACGGTGAGCCGGAACCTGATCGTCTGCACGAAGAGCCTCACCTCGCCCCCCGCAGCCGGTAGCCGCGGCTGATCACGGTCTCGATCGGCGAGTCGCCGTCCCCGGCCAGCTTGCGCCGGAGCGTGCCGACGGTCACCCGCACGGTGTTGGTGAACGGGTCGGTGTGCTCGTCCCAGACGTGTTCCAGCAGTTCCTCGGTGGAGACGACGTGGCCGGGCCGGGTCATCAGGTAGTGCAGCACGCCGAACTCCTTGGGGGTCAGGCTGAGCGGCCTGCCACCCCGGTACGCCTCCACCCGCGCGGTGTCCAGGCGCAGGTCCCCGACCTCCAGCACGGCC
>NZ_BOOA01000155.1 GCF_016862995.1 Acrocarpospora phusangensis | reverse complement strand
CCCCTTGGTCTGCTGCGGCGTGACCGAGACGTGGTAGGTGTACGGTCGGCCCGCAATCTGGATTGTTATCCAGAAACAGGCGAATACGTTGCCGGCGGGGGTTCCCTGGCGGGGGTTACAGTTTGTGTACCACATCATTGCCGTCTGGCCCGAAGGGCCGAAATGGAAGTCGCAGTAGACAGTGTTCGTCAGCGGGTGAGTCGTGTTTGATGAGGCGGATGCCATCGGGGCAATCCCGAGTACTGCCGCACTCAGTACCGCCAGGGTCGCGGTCGGCCGTGCGATGAAGGCCATTGTCCGCTTCAGGAATCTGGTTCGCACTTGTTGTTCATCCTTTCGCTTTGGTTCGAGCCGTGTGGTTCGCCGCAAACGAGGATGAAACGTTCCGATTGGATGGTCCTTGGCTCCCAATTGCGCCTCACCTGGCGCGAGGGCGCCGATAATTCATCCGTCCAGGTCAAGCCGCATGATGGTACTCCCGGAGGATGCCGCTGAGTCGATCATTCCGGCGGATGTTCAGACTCGCGATCTCCACAGAAACTCCGAAACCCTTTCTCATCTGCCAAAACATGGTGGACGATACTGGGATTGAGCCAGTGACCTGTTCCGTGTCCGTGTAGTTCCGATCATGGCCTGGCCTGGATTTCTCCAGAAGCCGCAGATAGGGGCGGAACGTAGGGGTCTGTTGACGCCGGTCCGGAGCAGTTCGGGAGTATCGCTTGCTCCCGCCGGGAGCGCGTCAGGGCGGGAGCAAACGGGAGCACGGCCACTACATCCGCTCGGCTGCGCCTGAGTTGGGTGTTTGAGCGGTCGACGTCAGGAGAAGTCGCCGTGGACTGTGTTGGTGCGCACGGTCAGGTACCACCCGCTGCTGGTCTTGTAGACCACATCGGCGAAGATCTCGTCTGAATCGTTGAAGTCCTCGTCCAGCGTGCTTGCGTCCGCGAGTGCCTCGGGCTGGCTGGAGCTGAAGAGGTACTGAGTGCCCTGGGTGCCGTCGTCGGCGTACGCATCCCACCTGGTGTAGGCGAGGAGCCCGCATGTGACCTCCAGCTTGTACAGCCTGAGCGGGTGGTCGTCTGGTGTGTCAGCGCTGGTGATGCTCAGGTTGCACCTGGGGATGGCCGCGGCCGGACTCGCGGTCACGATGGTCATTCCCAGGCTCAATGCGGCCAGCAACGCGACCGGCCCGGCGACCTTCTTTGCTATCCTGATCAAATTCATGGTGAGCTCTCTTGAACGGTGTCGTTATCCGACAGGGCGTTCCACGAGGTTCCACGTCGTTCCAACTGTGCTGCTCGAAACTCGAACTTGGGTGTGAGCTGCGGCTTTGGCAGCCGGTACGTGAGTTGTGCCGGAATTCATCCGTGCAGGTCGCAGAGGTGATCGTGTTCGCATGGCTCGGGACCGGGGAGTCGTGGGCGACGTTGTCAGTGACATGTCAGTACGAGGGTTCTAGTTGACATTAGATTCCTCGGAGCCGAACAGGGGGCAACGTCGGCGTCCTCCCGACCCGCGTCACAGAGAAGGACGCAGCCGGCGCACCAGTCCACCTGTGGTGGGCCGACCCGCTCAGCGCCACAGCCACCGCACTGGCCGACACCGGCGGCACCGGCGACCCTGGCCTGGCTCCTGGACGACTCTAACGGCAACATCGCCGACACCGCCGACACCGCCGCCTTCGTCAACGGAAACCTCAGCCTGACCGGCGGCGGCACCTTCGCACCCTTCGGCGACGCGAAGTCGGTGACCGGGGACTTCAGCGGCAACCCGCTCCGCTTCCACTATGAGTGGGTTATCTATCAGGAAGAGATACCTCTCTTCAACTCATATATCACCCCAATCCCAGGTGGGTAAACTATTACAATGGATACACCTGGTAGTCACTTGTCGGGGTGTAGCGTTTCTTGATGGTGGCCTCAATTTGTCTGCGGATTGAGGCTGCACCGAGAAGGAGCATTCAACTGTAGGCGCATGATCGATTGGACGGTGCCGCATCATGGACGGTGCGGCACCGTCGCGTGTGGCGTATGCAGGGCCAGGGATCATCAATTGGACGGTAAGTTCACTCGATCGTTTGGGGCGAAGGTGAAAAATGGTTTCCATAAATGAAGGGGGGGATTGTGGTGCCGAGAGAGTATTTTTGGACAGCTTGGAGGTGGGGCAAGTGATCAAGGGCTCTGTCTCCCTAATGACAGACTTTGGTGCATACGTCGATCTTGGTCCGATGGAAGGGTTGATAAGATCTCTGAATCTATCTTGGAGTCGTATAAACCATCCTTCGGAGGTTGTATGTGTCGGACAGGAAGTCACCGTCACCATCTTGCATATAGATCTAGCCGACGCCCAAATCTTGCTGTCGCGCAAGAGTTTGCTGCATGATCCTTTTCAGGATTTTGCTCGCACCCAGCTCGGCAACCTCGTGGAGGGCCGTGTCACCAAAGTGACTCCTATCGGTCTTTTTGTGGAAGTTGGAGAAGGTGTGGAGGGTTTGCTTCCTGAATCCGAATTAACAAAGGATGGGGTCGGCAGCTCAAGGGGTGTACTCAAAGCGGGGGATCACATTTCCGTCGAAGTCGCCACTATCAATTATGGTGAGCGTAGAGTTGCCTTGCGATTTCCTTAATTGAATGTGCGGCTGCGGAGACCGACTACTGGCCGACCACATGATCATCACGAAACTACCGAGCGTGGATCGGGAGGCGGTTCGGTGATGGGTTGGGTGTTCGCTTTGATCGGCGATGGCGATGGCGAGGTCCGCGTAGGAGAGGGCCGGCCGCAGACCCGGGTCTCAGTGGGGGCGGGCGTCGATCGCCTCCTGTAGAGGAGGCCCGGGCGTGGCGCCGGTAGCCGACGTGGGGTTCGATCACAAGAAGTTCGCGATCTACGTCTGGCGGTCGGTGCGTGTCGGCGGTGACACCAAGACCAAGCAGTCGCGCCGGACGCTGGAGATCCCCACGCTGGCCGCCGACGCGTTACGCCGTCATCACACCCGCCAGGCCAAGCGACGTCTCAAAGCGGGCAAGGCATGGCAGGACCACAACATGGTCTTCGCCACCCGTGTCGGCGCCCCGATGGACGCCGCGAACGTGCGGCACTCCTTCCAGCGGATCACCACGAACGCGGGAATCGGGAAAGGCTGGACTCCCCGGGAACTCCGGCCACTCGTACGTGTCGATCATGAGTGACCACGGCGTGTCCATCGAGACCATCGCCGATCTCGTCGGGCACGCGGGCACGCGCGTTACCGAAGCGGTCTACCGTTTGCAGCTCAGACCGGAGATCACCAAGGGTGCGGAAGCCATGAACATCATCTTTAGCGACAATCCTCAGCAAGAATCCGCCTGAGGTGGCTCCCCGTTTGGCTCCCGAAGATCTAAAAGGGTCCCGGAGAAACTCCGGGACCCTGGCTCACCTGCTGAAACATGGTGGACGATACTGGGATTGAACCAGTGACCTCTTCCGTGTCAGTGTAGTTCTGATCATGGTCTGACCTGGAGTTTCTCCAGAAGCCGCAGGTCGGAGCAGAACGTTGGGGTCGGTTGACGCCCGTTCGGAGCGGTTCGGGAATGTCGTTCGTTCCCGCCGGGAGCGCGTTTGGGCGGGAGCAAACGGGAGCACGGCCGCGACATCTGCTCGGCTGGGCTGGGTAGGTAGACGCGAGTCGGCTGCTGTAGGCAGTGGAGGGTTGCTGCTTGGCTGACCCTGGCCCGGCTGTCGTCGGCAGTCCCTGGCAGACACCGTCGCATGATCCCCAGCAGCTTGCTCGACGCCAGTCCTAAAAGGCAACGCGGGTCGGGGACGCGAACCGGGCTGCCGGGTCCATCTCCACTTTCTGGTGGGCCGGTTGCTCGGCACGCGCTACGGCGCCACACCGGACGCCCTCAACGACCTGATGCGCGAAGTCGGCCTGGACCCCTCCTACACCGGTGCCCTCTCAGGGCAGGTAGGTGAGCATGTGCACCCCGGCCCCGCCGACGGTGCAGAGTCTCGTTCCGTCAGGATGCCACGCGATGCCGGTGAGGCCGTGGCCGATACGGAGGGCACAGCGGCACTGATGATTTGCGACCTGCCACATTCGCACGGTCCCGTCGCCGACGGTGGCGAGTAGGGTGCCGTCGGGGGAGAAGGCGCACCTGACCACCCAGCCGGTGTGATCGAACTTCGCCAGTGCGGAACCGTCGGCCACCCGCCACAGCCGGGCAGCCCGGTCGTCACCGACGGTGGCGAGCTGCGTGCCGTCCGGGGAAAATGCGCAACCGTTCACGAAGTCGGTGTGTCCGGTCAGCACCCTTTGCTGGATACCGTCAGCGATCTGCCACAGGCGGGCTGTCTTGTCCTCGCCTACGGTGGCGAGCAATCGGCCATCGGGGGAGAAGGCGCAGCCGTTCACGAGGTCGGTGTGTCCGGTCAGCACCGCGTAGGGGCGGCCGTCGTCGACGTGCCACAGCCGGGCCGTGTGGTCGCCGCCGCAGGTCGCGACCAGTGTGCCGTCCGGAGAGAACGCACAGCTGATCACAGCACTGGTGTGTCCGGTCAGCACGGCGTGGGAGCGGCCATCGTTGACGTGCCACAGCCGGGCCGTGTGGTCGCTGCCACCGCCCACCATAAGCGTGCCGTCTGGGGAGAAGGCGCAACTGTAGACCCGGCCGGCGTAGCCAGTCAGGGCGATTCGCCGAGTACCGTCCTCCACCCGCCACAAGTGGACTGCGCCATGCGTGCTGGTCGTGGCCAGGAGGGCGCCATCAGGGGAGAAGACCGCCTGGCTGACCGTCCTGCGGTGGCCCAGCAGCGCCTTCTGATGGCCGGTGGGCAGCTCCCACAGCCGCCCCGTCTGGTCGTTGCCTGTGGTCGCGAGCAACGACCCGTTCGGGGAGAAGGCGCAGTCCCGCACCCAGCCGGCATGGGTCTCCAGGACGGTCTCCTGGACGCCGGTCCCGACCCGCCACAGCCGCACCATTCCGTCTGCTTCGCCCGCTGCGAGCAATGTGCCGTCTGGGGAGAAGGCACACGACCCCACGTGGCTGGCGTGGCCGCCGAGCACCGCGTGCTGGTCGCCGGTTGGCGCCTGCCATAGTCGAACGGTCCGATCGCTGCCGTGGGTGGCCAACAGCGTGCCATCCGGGGAGAACACGCAACTGCGCACCGCACCGATGTGTCCGGACAGCACCGCCTGCTCGCCGTGATCGGCGATGCGCCAAAGGCGGGCCGTCTCGTCGACGCTGGTGGAAGCCAGCAGGGTGCCATCGGGGGAGAAGGCGCAACCCCAGACGCCACTGGTGTGACCCACCAGCGCCGCCTGTTGGAGACCCTCAGGCAGTTGCCACAGCCGGACCGTCGCATCCTCTCCAGCGGTGGCCAGCAATGTGCCGTCTGGGGAGAACGCGCAGTCCCACACCCCGCCGGTGTGACCTGACAACACTGCCTGCACCGACCCGTCGGCCACCCGCCAAAGGCGAACCGTCCGGTCGTCGCTGGTGGTGGCCAGCAATGTGCCGTCTGGGGAGAACGCGCAACTGGTCACCGGGCCGGTGTGGCTATCAGCGGCTTGCTGAGTCGGGTCGGCAAGGTCGGGCAGGGAGGGGGCGGGCTCCAGGAACGGCCTGGACAGGGTGGTCCGGTAGCGGGCGAGGATGGTTTCCAGGGCGGCCACGCCGTGCAACTGACCCGCCAGGGTCGCGCCGAGCGCGGTGGGCGGGTCGATCGGGCCGAGCAGATTCGCGCCCCGCTGGAGCGCCGAGCGCAGCGCGCTGACCTCTGGTGTGTCGACCAACTCCAGGTCAGCGGCGACGGGAACCGCCGAGCCGAACCGTGCGGTCTTGACCTCCGCCCACCGCAGATCCGTCAGGAGCGCGGACAGTTCGCCGGTCCGGCCCGCCTGTTTCAGGTGATGGGGAAGGTAGCGCCACAGGTAGTCGGCGTCGGCGGGTAATAGCCACCACGACGTCGGCTCAGGATGGGAGGGCAGCAGCCCAGCCGCAGCGTCGACCAGGCGCCTGTGTACGTCGGCCTGTTCCAGGGCGCTGCGCCGGGTGAACAGATAGCCGCGCATCACGTCATGGAGAACCAGCCGCGGGCCGGGTGAATCCAGCCTGTAGTCGGCCGCCAGGCCCAGCCCCACCAAGTCCTCGCACAGCGCGTCGGCCCTGCCATACGGCCATAACAACCGAAGCATGTCCATCGGAATGTCGACATCCTCGGGGAACACCGCGAGGTCCAGGTAACGCTCCCTGTCGTCGGGATCGAGCAGGGCCAGGCTCGCCTCGACTGTCGCGGCGACGGCTTGGCCGCGATCCGCAGGGCGTGCCGGGTCGAACGCCAGCGGCCCCTCTGCAGCCAGCTTCGACGCGATCTCCTCTGCTGCCTGCTCAGATGGTTGACCGCGCGCAGCCCGGCGCCGCAGCACTCCGTTGACCAGGTTCAGCAAGATCGGCCACCGTCCAGCCAAATTAGTCAGCCGATCCGCCGCCTGCGCCGAAAGCCCCGTCACGCCATCCGTGACCAGCTGACGGGCCTGCTCAGCCGACATGACGTCCACCAGGATGCGCGGCCCGCCGCCGGGCAACAGGTCGGGGATGCGGGTGGTCACCAGCCGGGTACAGCGCCCTCCGCCGATGCGAAACGGCCTGATCTGGGATTCCACCCACACGTCATCGATGACCAGCAGCACCGCCCCCCGCTGGTCCAGCAGCCGACCCAGCTCCGAACCGGCCGCGACCGGGTCGGAAATCGCCGGCCGCTGCCCACTCAGCGCGAAGGCCAGGTCATTTATCCGCACAGCGAGATCCGCGCCGTGCACCTCCTGGCCGATCGTCACCCAGAGCAGGCCGCCGGGAAAGCGCCGGTCGATCTGCGGCCGGTGGCACACCCAGGTGGCCAACTGAGTCTTGCCGAACCCACCCGCACCGTGCAGCCCCGTGGTCAACCCCACCTCGTCCGCCCCCGGCGTGATCAACGCCTCGACCAGCCGATCACTCAATTCCGGGCGCAGCACCATCCGGTCCAACGGCGGAGCCATCCACGGTCGCCGCCGACCCCCGTCCACGGCGGTGACCCGATCCCGATCGGCGAGCACCAGCACCACCCCGAGCGCGGTGATCGGCAGAGCCAGGATGTTTGCCCACCCTGCCACCTGGGTGAGATCCCCCGCCGTCAGCGCCCACACCGGGAGGGCTACACAAACCATCATCAGGGTCCACCCGAGCAGGACCCAGCCCACTCGGCTCCGCCACGACCGCCGGGACCACCACGCGCGCCAACCCACTGGCCCATTGTTGATGGCACCACGCTGTTCCCGCAGCCCTGACGACAACATCACTCAACGCCTCACACCGAATTCGTTGTGAGTCCTGGCGGCGGCACTGCTCTGCTCAAGGTGAGCATCGTCTGTCTTACTGCGGAGCTTGTATGCCGCCCTAGATCTTCCCCAAGGGTCCAACTGGATAGGGCCATCCGGAGGCACGGGAGTCGGTGTGCTCCCGTTTCGCTCCCGCTTCCATGGTCGATGATCACCGCAACAGAAATCCCAGGCCGTTGACCTGGGATTTG
>NZ_BOOA01000154.1 GCF_016862995.1 Acrocarpospora phusangensis | reverse complement strand
GCCTACATCACGGGCGCGCTGCTGACCGTCGACGGCGGGTTCAGTATCTGACCCGGCGGCGAAAACAGCGGATGCGCTTGGGACGGGCCCGGCGCCGAGCGGATGCCGCCGGTTGACCGGGCCTGTCCGTGACGCCGGCTCCAGTGATCCGGCAGCGGCCGGGCGAGCCGGCTTCGAGGATCGTCAAATCGGGGCCGGATCGACGCCCGTCAAGCCGAAACCGAGCTGGCTGTACAGCTCCAGCTGGTCGAAGTACTCGCGATGGGTGACGATCTTCCCGCCCTCGATGTGCGCGGCGCAGGTCGCGCGCACGGTGATCCTCCGGCCCGTGCCCGGTATCTCCCGCCCGTCCGGCAACAGGATGGGCCCCGTGTGCGTGCCGGTGTAGGTCCATTCGGTGATGGCGGGGTTGTCCAGCTGCTCGAGTTCGTTCCACGCCGTCGCGTGAAAGTCCGGGAATCCCCCGAAGATCTGCTCGTAGTGCCAGGCGATCTGGTCATGGCCCTCCGCGATGCCCGACGGCGAGACGTAGACGGCGTCCGGGCTGTAGCAGGCCAGCACCCCCGCCACGTCGTGGGTGTTGATCGCGACGCTCAGCTTGTGTTTGACGTCCCAGCGTGTGCACACGGATGTCCCCAGGCCGATCAGGATCCAGATACCTCTCCACGCTACGCAGCGGGTGGTCAGCAGCCGGTTATCATCGCGTCGTGCGCGGACCAAAGGTGCGTGAGCGCCGATGGGCGCCTCCGGCCCGCCGGGGACGCCCATCGCGCCGGGGTCAGCCGAGCTGGGTGATCCGCGGGGGTTTGAGGGTGGACAGGATCTCATCGCTGCACTGGCACGAGCCGCATCCGGGGAGCATGGCCCCTCCTCCTCTAGGGTTCTCGCTTAGAAGTCTGCGGCACCCGGGGCATGGAATGCCTGACGGGGGCACATGGTTGTGTCCGATGAAGAAGGGAGTCGTGCGTGGCGACGATCGAGGTAACCGAGAAGAACTTCAATGAGGTCGCGGACAGCGGGATCGTCCTGCTCGACTTCTGGGCGTCGTGGTGCGGCCCGTGCCGGACGTTCGCCCCGATCTTCGAGAAGGCTTCCGAGCAGCATGGGGACATCGCGTTCGGCAAGATCGACACCGAGGCGCAGCCCGAGCTGGCGCAGGGGTTCAACATCACCGCGATTCCGACGATCATGGCGATCCGGGACGGCATCGTGGTGTTCTCCCAGGCGGGAGCCCTGCCGGGGGCGGCGCTCGAGGACCTGATCGGCCAGCTGCGGGCGCTGGACATGGACGCCATCCGCGCGGAGATCGGCGCGGAGCTGGACGAGGCCCAGAAGCAGAGCGGCTGAGCGAGTTCCAACGAAACAGGGGGCCCTCCGGAAGGAGGGCCCCCTGTTTCGTTCGTCTCAGAGCTTGCGGCCGACCCCGCCGAAGCCGACCGAGGCGTGTGTGTCGGGCAGCGGGTCGTCGGCGTCCGGCCGCCAGTCCCGGGGCGCGACCAGGCCGGGTTCGAGCAGCTCGTACCCGTCGAAGAACGGCAGGATCTCCTCGCGGCTGCGCAGCGCCAGCGACGCGGTGGCCTTCTTGTAGATCTCCAGCGCCTCGGCGCTCACGTCCGGCAGCGAGTCGGTGGCGTGGCTGATCGCCAGGTAGCTGCCCGGCGCGCTCACGTCCCGCAGCCGCGCCAGGATCTCGTACGGCTTGTCCGCCTCGTGGACGAAGTGCAGGATCGCGAAGAGCAGGAACGCCACCGGCCGGTCGAAGTCGATCTCCCGGCCCACGGCGGCCAGCAGCTCGTCGGGGTCGCGGACGTCGCTCCTGACCACCTCCACGTTCTCGCCGCGGCTGAGCAGGGCCTGGCCGTGCGCGACCACGACCGGGTCGTAGTCGACGTACACCACCTTGCAGTCCGGCGCGAGGCGGTGCGCGATCTCGTGCACGTTGCCCTGCGTGGGCAGGCCGGAGCCGATGTCCACGATCTGCCGGATGCCGGCCTCGACCAGGCAGTGCACGGTCCTGGCCAGGAAAGCGCGATTCTCCCGTGCCGCCGCCCGGACGTCGGGGAAGAGGCGTGTCATCTGTTCCGCGGCGGCCCGGTCGGAGGCGAAGTTGTCCTTGCCCCCGAGGTGGTAGTCATAAATGCGGGCCACGTTCGGCGTGTTCGGGTCGACGCCGGGAGGCGGCTGGGTCATCTGTACTCCCCTGACAGCGGAGAGACGATCATACGGCGAAACCGGTAAATATCGTCATTGGGCCCTGTACAGTTCGGCCACCCGAAAAGCCAGATCCAGTGACTGCCCCCGGTTGAGCCGCGGGTCGCACGCCGTCTCGTACCGCAGGGCCAGGTCGCCTTCCACGATCGGGTGGCCGCCGCCGACGCACTCGGTCACGTCGTCGCCGGTGAACTCGATGTGGATGCCTCCCGGGTGGGTGCCCAGCGCGCGGTGCACCTCGAAGAAGCCGGCCACCTCGTCCAGCACGTCGTCCAGGCGGCGGGTCTTGTAGCCGCCGGCCGCCTCGAAGGTGTTGCCGTGCATGGGGTCGCACACCCAGGCCACCGTGGCGCCGCTGGCGGCGATCTTCTCCACCAGGATGGGCAGCGCGTCGCGGACCTTGCCCGCGCCCATCCGGCTGATGAAGGTGAGCCGCCCCGGCTCGTTGTCGGGGTTGAGCTTCTCGACCAGGGTGAGCGCCTCCTCCGGCGTGGTGGCCGGGCCCAGCTTCACCCCGATCGGGTTGCGGATCTTGCTGAAGAACTCCACGTGCGCGCCGTCCAGCTGCCGGGTGCGCTCGCCGATCCAGACCATGTGCGCGGACACGTCGTACGGCTGCCCGGTGCGGGAGTCGATCCGGGTCAGCGCGTGGTCGTAGTCGAGGATCAGGGCCTCGTGCGAGGAATAGAACTCAACGGTGTGGAATTCTTCTGGCTCGGCCCCGCAGGCGCGCATGAAGGCCAGCGCGTGGTCGATCTCCCTGGCCAGCTGCTCGTAGCGCTGCCCGGCGGGGGAACCCGCCACGAAGTCCTGGTTCCAGGCGTGCACCTGGCGCAGGTCGGCGTAGCCGCCCTTGGTGAAGGCGCGGGCCAGGTTGAGCGTGACCGCCGAGGAGTGGTAAGCGCGCAGCAGGCGGCCCGGGTCGGGAACCCGGGCCTCGGGGGTGAAGTCGAAGCCGTTGACCATGTCCCCCCGGTAGGCCGGCAGCTCCACCCCCTGGCGGATCTCGGTGTTCTTGGAGCGCGGCTTGGCGAACTGCCCGGCCAGGCGGCCGATCTTGACGACCGGCACCCGGCCCGCGTAGGTCAGCACGATGGCCATCTGGAGCAGCGTCTTGAGCTTGTTCCGCACGTTGTCGGCGGTGGCCCCGGCGAAGGTCTCGGCGCAGTCGCCGCCCTGCAGCACGAAGGCCTCGCCCCGGGCGACCGCGGCCAGCTCGTTCTTGAGCTGGTCGCACTCGCCGGCGAAGACCAGCGGCGGCAGGCCCTTGAGCTCGGTCACCACCCGGTCCAGCTCGGCCCGCTCGGGCCACTCGGGCTGCTGCGCGGCGGGCAGGTCACGCCATGTGTCGAGGTTGAGTGCGCTCACGACACACCAGGTTATTGCAACGTGTCCACCGTCACCGCCCGCTTGTCCACCTGGTGAGACCGTACGTGTTCCGGCAGGAAGCCCAGGCCGATCACCCGTCCGGCCAGCGCCTTCGCCGGATCCGGGACGGCCTGAAGGGCGTCGCCGAATCCGCTGACGTAGTCCTCGCCGGACAGCACCCGGGCGATGACCTGGTTCTGGATGCGCAGCTGGAGGAACTGGGTGGCCATCGTCGGGTACATGCGCCGCCACTGCACGCGGGCCAGCAGCGAGTCGGGCACCGGGTCCAGCACCGGCCGCCGGCGCCGCTCGGCCCTGGCCATCGGCCCGGCCAGGAGGTTGGCCGCGGCGACCGCGTCCTGCACGGCCAGGTTGATGCCGACGCCGCCGATGGGGGACATGGCGTGCGCGGCGTCGCCGATCACCAGGAACCCCGGCAGGTGCCACCGGCTCAGCCGGTTCACGGCCACCGTGAGCACGCTCACGTCGTCGAAGGTCAGGTGGTCCGGCCGGGTGAACGGCAGCAGTTCCTTGACGGTGGCCCGGAAGCGCTCGATCCCGGCGGCCTTGAGCTCCTCGTAGCCGCCCTTGGGGATGAGGTAGGCCAGCTGCCAGTAGTCGCGCCGGTTGATCGCGACCATGCCGACGCCGACGCCCGGCCGCAGGAACATCTCCACCGGGTCGCCGTCGGCGCGGTCCAGCCGGAACCAGGCCACGTCCATCGGCGCGCCCAGCTCACGCGGCTCGAACCCGACCGCCCGCCGCAGGGTGGAGCTCCGCCCGTCGGCCGCGACGGTGAGCGCCGCCCGGATCTCCCGCTCCCGGCCGTCCTCCCGGTAGCGCACGCCGCGCACGGCCGCGCCGTCCCTGATCACGTCGTACGCCTCGGCCCGCATGACCAGCCGGAAGCCCGGGTACTCGGCCGCCGCCGTGGTGATCATGTTCAGGAACTCCCACTGCGGGACCATCGCGATCTCCTGGTACTTCCCGGGCAGCTTCCGGAAGTCGGCCAGCGGGATCATCCCGTCCCCGGTGCTCACCGCCAGGTACGGCAGCGCGTGGAACGGCAGCCGCCGGAACTCGCCCATGAGCCCGAGCTCGTCCAGGACCTGGAGCGTGGACGGGTGGATGGTGTCGCCCCGGAAGTCGCGCAGGAAGTCGTCGTGCTTCTCCAGCAGCGTGACGTCGATCCCGGCCCGGGCCAGCAGCAGGCCCAGCATCGCGCCCGCGGGCCCGCCGCCCGCGATGACGCAGGTGGTGTCCGACATAATTCATCACCCCTTGAAATGTCGTGCATATCGTGACATGCGCTTCGCTCCTCTGAAGGCGCCTACCCGCGAAAAATCCCGGCAACCGGCAATCCGCCCGGCCTCCGGCGGCGAATAGCCCCCGTGAACGACGTTGTGTCCATGCTCGCGACGGGCCGCGGCCCCGGGCTCGAAGAGCTCCTGGGCGAGGTCGCGCGCGGCGACGAGGCGGCTTTCGAGCGGTTGTACGACCGCGTCGGCGGCCAGGTCTTCGGGCTGATCCGCCGGGTCCTGCGGGACCGGGCCCAGGCCGAGGAGGTGGCCCAGGAGGTCATGGTCGAGGTCTGGCGCACGGCCGCCAGGTTCGACCCGGCCAGGGGGACCGCCCTGTCCTGGGTGCTGACCATGGCCCACCGCCGCGCGGTGGACCGGGTCAGGTCGGCGCAGGCCGCCACCGACCGGGAGGAACGGGCCGCCAGGATGGCGGGTGACGTCGCCTACGACCAGGTCGCCGAGGCGGTGACCACCCGGCTGGAGGGCGAACGGGTGCGCCGCTGCCTCGACGGCCTGACCGACCTGCAACGCCAGGCGGTCACGATGGCGTACTACGGGGGATACAGCTATCCGGAGGTGGCCGGGCTGCTCAGGGTGCCGCTCGGCACGGTCAAGACACGAATGCGCGACGGACTGGTTCGACTGCGCGACTGCATGGGGGTGGAAAAATGAACGACGACCTCCACACCCTCTCGGGGGCGTACGCGCTGAACGCACTGCCGTACCGGGATCAGGGGTTGTTCGAGGAGCACCTGGCGCGCTGCGAGGCGTGCGCGGACGAGGTGCGCGGGCTGCGGGAGACCGCGGCGCGGCTGGCCGCGGGCGTGGCCGAGCCGCCGCCGATGGCGCTGAAGCGGCGGGTGATGGCCGAGATCGCCCAGGTCCGGCAGGAGCCGCCGAGACCGGTACGGGCCCGGGAGGAGAACGTGGTGCCGCTCGCCCCGCGCTGGCGCTACCGGCTGGCCGTGGGGCTCGCCGCCGCGTCGGCGGCCGCGGCCGTGGCGGCCGGGGTGGTCGCGGTCGACGCCATCGGCACCGCGCAGGACCGGGACCGCACGCTGGCCGAGACCGAGAACCTGCTGGCCGCGCCGGACGCCGTGGTCCGGCGGGTGCCGCTGACCGGCGGCGGCGAGGCCACCATCGTCGTCTCGCCCGGCCGGGGGAGGCTCATGTTCGCCTCGGAGCTGCCCGCGCTGCCGGCGGACGAGACCTACCAGATGTGGCTGATCGGGCCCGGCGGCATCCGCTCGGCCGGCCTGGTGGACGGCGGGGGCGGGGTCAGGACCGCGACGCTGGCCGTGCCAGGCGAGGCCGAGCGTTTCGGCGTGACGGTCGAGCCCGCGGGTGGATCCCCGCAGCCCACCACCACGCCGATCCTGCTCACGAAGCTCGCCTGAGCACCTCCAGGGCGCGGACCAGGTCCTCGGTGGCCAGCGTCCTGATCCGCGCGTAGGACTCCTCCGGGTACTGCCGGGGGCCGTCCTCCACCAGCAGGATCAGGTCGAGGTAGGCGCGGTAGAGCGCGACCCTGACCTCGGTGGTGTGGGTGAACAGGCCGCGCCCGCCGCCGGCCTCGTGGTAGCCGGCCAGCATCGGGTCGTCGCCGTCGATCTCCCCGAAGATCGTCGGGGTGATGAAGTCGGCCAGCGGGTCGCCCCAGAAGGCGCGCTCGTGATCGATGAGCGCCTCGATCCCGCCGTCCTTGAGGAAGACGTTGCCCGGCCAGATGTCGAAGTGCACCAGCCGGGGCGTGACGATCTCGTCCAGCGCGGGGGCGCTGGTGTGGAACAGGCGGGCGATCTCCAGGATGGAGAGCGGCAGCGGCGTCGCGTAGTGCACCGCGTCGTCCAGCAGCGCGCCCGCCATCACCAGGAACGCCTCCCGCCAGGTGCTCCCGGTCAGTCCCGCGTACGGGTAGCCGAACACGCCCGAGTCCGGGACGGAGTGCAGGACGGCCAGGAGGCGGCCGATCTCGAAGCGGACCTCGCGCTCCTTCTCCGGCTCCAGCGCGACGCGGTTCCAGGGCTCGCCGTCCAGGGCGGACAGGATCAGGTAGTCGCCGCCGATCAGGCTGTCGTCGAAGCCGGCGTGCAGCAGCTCCGGCATCGGGAGGCCGGTGCCGGCGGCCAGGTCGTAGACCATCGCCTCGGTGCGCAGCAGGTCCCGCTCGTAGGTGAGCAGTTTCAGGTCCGGCGGCGGCCCGACCTTGAGCACGACGTCCCGGCCGTCCTCCAGGCCCACCCGCCAGACGGCGTTGGCGAAGCCGTCGGGTAACTCCTCGGAGGAGACCATCCCGACGCCCAGCGCGGACAGCACGAGGGCGTCCAGCTCGGCGGCCGAGAGCCGCCGTTTAGTCCTGCTATCCATCATTGGGGTCCTAGCTGACGGCGAGGGTCCAGGAGGCCTCGTGGGTGTCGCCCGGCTTCAGCACGATCAGGTCGGTGCCGGAGTTGTACGCGTCCGGCGGGCAGGTCATCGGCTCGACGGCCAGCCCGCGGAAGCCGAGCCCGGTGCCGGTGCAGATCTGCACCCAGGGCAGCGCCCCGGCGTCCCACGTCATCTCCAGGGCGCACTCCGGGCCGTGCACCCGTACCCGCCCCTCGGCCAGGCCGGTGAAGGCGTGGTCCACGGCCGTCTCGCCGATCCGCCGGGGCGTGCGGAAGTCGTACGGCGTGTACGTGACGTCCTCCAGCGTGACCGGCGCCAGCAGCTGGTCCACCAGCAGCACCTGGCCGGCCGGGAGGTCCAGCTCGTAGTCCCGCACGTCCGGGCCGGCCAGCAGCCACGGGTGCGGGCCCGTGCCGTACGGCGCGGCGGCCTCGCCCACGTTCTCGGCCGTCATCGTGGTCTTCAGGCCCTCCGCGGACAGGTCGTGACGCAGCTCGAACCGCAGCCGGTACGGGTAGCCCGGCCGCGGCTCCAGCGTGTGGGTGAGCCGGATGAACGCGTGCTCGTCCTCGATCGCGGCGAACTCCACCGCCGTCCAGGGCACGTCCGAGACGAACCCGTGCAGGGCGTGCCCTCGGTCGGGCTCGTTCACCGGCAGTTCGAAGCACTCGTCCGCGAAGACGTAGCGGGCGCCCACGACCCGGTTCGGCCACGGCGCGAGAACGGTGCCGCTGTAGAAGGGGATCGGGCCATCTTCCGGCCAGCTCGGTATGAGCTCGCGGTCGCCGCGCCACAACCCGTGCACGGCGCCGCCGAGCTCGGTCACATCGGCGCGATAACCACCGCCGAGAAGAGTGAACTGGGACACGTAAGTCCTTTCTGTGCTTATGGCCGAGCCCCTGGCTCGGCGGGCTTGGCCGCCCCGTAGCCGGC
>NZ_BOOA01000153.1 GCF_016862995.1 Acrocarpospora phusangensis | reverse complement strand
AGACCCCCGAGCAGACCGCTGATGGGGTCACCTCCGCCGCTGCCCCCGAGCAGACCGCCGAGCAGACCGCTGATCGGGTCGTCGCTCGCGACCACCGCCGGCCTGACGTCCTGTGAATGTGCCACGGCGGGCGCGGCGATCGCCGCGGCGACACCGAAAGTCGCCACCGCGATGACGGCCTTGATCATTCGCTTCATTGATTTGCCTTCCCGGTCTTATTCCGAATCCCGGAATAAGAGCTAAGAACCCCCGTGTACCGGCGCAGCACGCCGGCTGATCGGCTACAGGCCGAATTTCTATCACCACGGAGCGGGAAGGAGAATCCGCAGGTCACCGAGGATGGCCGGGCTCCAGCGCCCGGTAATTCCGGATATGGAACCGCTAAGGCTCACCCTCTGGTCATCGGCACAGAGCCGGTTTTGGCTTGACAAACGATGAGATGCTCACCGGCCCGGGAAAAAGGCACGGTAAACCTGCCTCCCGGGCCTGGGGAACATATTTTCCGCCGCCTTGAATCGGATCAGGCGCTCAGCCGCGCGACCGGAGTCGCCGGGTCGAACGGGAACCGGTCCGCGAAGGCCGGGCGCAGGTCGCTCAGCCAGACGGCTCGCGGGTCGTACCGGGCGAAGAATGGACGGCCGACGAGTTCGGGATCTCTGGCCTGGATGAGGTGGAGGACGAACACCCGCTGCCCGGCGATCTCGGTCACCCCGTCCAGGCACACTTTGCCCGGAGTGGCCGACATGGAGGGCCCTCTGACGGTCCGGCACAACCCGGACACCTGCGCGTACGCCTCCCGGAACAGCTCGTACGCACGCGCGAGCGGCACCGCGAAGTAGTCCTGCGGCCCGGTGTCCCGCTCGACGAACATGTAGTAGGGGATCATGCCGAGCGCCGCCTGCCGCCGCCACATGCCGGCCCAGACGTGCGCCTCGTCGTTGATGGAGCGGATCACCGGCGCCTGGGTGCGGATGACCGCCCCGGTGTTCCGTACCCGCCGGACGGCCTCGGCCACGATCGGCGGCTCCAGCTCGCGCGGATGGGAGAAGTGCGCCATGAACGCGAGGTTCTTCCCGGCCGCGACCACGTCCTCGAACAGCCGCAGGGTGGCGTCCGCGTCGGGGTCGGTGACGAACCTGCCCGGCCAGTAGGCCAGCGACTTGGTGCCGATCCTGATCGACTCGATCTGCTCCAGCTCCAGCAGCGGCTCCAGATACCGCCGCAGCACCGGCTCGCCCATGATCATGGGATCCCCGCCGGTGAACAGCACGCTGGTCACCAGCGGATGCGCTTTCAGGTAGCGCACCAGGCTGTCCACGTCCCCGGAGGCGAACTTCAGGTCCGCGTCCCCGATGAACTGCGCCCACCGGAAGCAGTACGTGCAGTACGCGTGACACGTCTGCCCCTGCTTCGGAAAGAACAGCACGGTCTCCGGATACTTGTGCTGCATGCCCGGCACCGGCTCCTCGCCCATGGTGGGCACGTTGAGCGCGAGTTGCCCGGCCGGGTGCGGGTTGAGGCGGCGCCGTACCTCGTTGGCGGCCTGGTTCACCCGGGCGGCCGGCGCGCCGTCGCGCAGCAGCCCGGCCAGCCGGGTCACGTCGGCGGCGGGCAGCATGTCCTCCTGCGGGAAGACCAGCCGGTAGATGGGGTCGTCGGGTGCCGCCGACCAGTCGATGAGCTCGTCCACCACGTACGCGTTGGTGCGGAAGGGCAGCACGGTGGCGACCGCGGCGGTCCGCAGGCGCGTGTCGTCGTCGAAGCCGGCCCGGCTCAGGAGTCCGTCTAGATGTTTGCTGGTGTAGGCACGGAAGCCACGGGTCCCCTCGGTAAAGATCACTCGGCCTTCCCTTCTCGGCACGTTTTTGCGTACTCGTGTAAACCAACTGTGTCTGTCAGGCGTCTATGCAACTCATATACCGGGTGCAGCGTCCTCTGACTGGCTGTTCCAGGATTTGGCAAAGGTTTCTGTCAGAATTTTGCCAATCTCGCGACATATCTCGAAACGCGGTAGTCTGCTCCCTGTGACAGCCAACGACCCAGGTCAGCGCGCCTCCGACGCTGATCGCGACCGCGTCGCCGGGGTCATCGCCGAAGGACTCGCCTCCGGCCGGTTGACCAGCGCCGAGCACGCCGACCGGCTGGAGGCCACGTACGCGGCCGTGACGGTCGGCGACCTGGTCCCGATCACCCGGGATCTGCCCGACACACTCCGTCCAAACATGCCGACCGGAACCGAACGCCAGCGGGTTTCGGCCGTGTTCAGCAAGGTGATCCGGGGCGGCCGCTGGGTGCCCGGCCGGCACACCACGTTCAGTTCCGTCTTCGGCGCGCTCATCGTCGACCTCAGCGAGAGCGTGCTGCCCGGCCGCGAGATCACGCTGGAGCTCAACTCGTTCTGCGGGAAGCTCATCGTCCGGGTCCCCGAGCACGCGAACGTGGTCGACGAGGGCAGCGCGCTGTTCTCCAAGCGCCACGTCACCGGCGGCAAGAGCGAGGACGGCCCGCTCATCCGGGTGACCGGAAGCTCCAGATTCGGAAAAGTGATCGTATCCCGCGCGATCACCGACTGGAACATGCGGAGTTAGGCACCCCGGCGCCGGACCTACCATCAGTAGAGTCACGGATTGGACGGCGCAGTGATCCCCAAGGCAACACATGGCGAGTGAAGTCCTGCCCGTCGCGCTGGACGCGATGGGCGGCGATAACGCCCCACGGGAGATCGTCGCGGGAGCCGTCCTGGCGGTGCGCGAACACGGCGTGCCCGTCGTCCTGGTCGGCCAGCCCCGCCTGCTGTACGAGGCGCTGTCCGCCCACGACGCCACCGCCGAAGTGCCGATCGTCCGCGCCGAGGAGGCGCTCGCCATGGACGAGGGCGCCCTGGCCAGCCTGCGCCGCCCGCGCTCCAGCATCGCCGTCGCCTGCCACCTGCTCCGCCGCGGCGACGCGTCAGCCGTCGTCTCCGCCGGATCCACGGCCGGCGTCGTCGCCACCGGCAAACTGCGGCTGCGCGCCCAGCACGGCGTGCTCCGCCCCGCCATCGCCGTCGCCCTGCCGACTCTGCCGCACCCGACCGTCCTGGTGGACGCCGGCGCCAACGCCGACGTGAAGCCGGAGATGCTGGTGCAGTTCGCCCACCTGGGCGCGGCCTACATGGAGGCCGCCCTGGACGTGAAGAACCCCAGAGTCGGCCTGCTCACCATCGGCGCCGAGCCCGAGAAGGGCAACAAGCTGGTGAAACGCGCCCACGAACTGCTCAACTCCAGCCCCGGCCTGAACTTCACCGGCAACATCGAGGGCCACGACCTGCTCACCGGCGAGGTAGACGTGATCGTCACCGACGGCTTCACCGGCAACATCGCCCTCAAAACCATGGAAGGCAGCGTCCGGTACGCCTTCGGCCAGATCCGCGAGACCATCGCCGAGAGCCGGGTCGCCAAACTCGGCGGCCTGCTGCAACGCTCCCGGCTGCGCGAACTCCAGCGCCGGCTGGACCCGGAGGCGCACGGCGGCGCCGTCCTGCTCGGGCTGACCGGAACCGTGGTGATCGCGCACGGCTCGGCGCAGGCCCGCGGGATCGCCGCCGCGTGCGAACTGGCCGCCAGGCTGGCCGCCGGGAAGATCGTCACCCGCGTCGGGGAGCGCGTCGCCGCGATCCCGCGCTCACATCGCCTCTGGTAAACCCTGGCGACGGTTAAGTCCGGGCGTCGCTAGGCTTGGACCCATGACCGACCCGCAGCTCGTACTCGCCGAAGGGGTCCAGCGGGCGCTGGCCGCCGCCTTCGGCCAGGAGTACGCCGCCGAAGACCCGCTGATCAGGCCCTCCCAGTTCGCCGACTACCAGGCGAACGTCGCGATGAGCCTGGCGCGACGACTCGGCCGCTCGCCGCGGGAGGTCGCCCAGGCGATCGCCGCCCACCTCGACATTCCCGGCACCGTGGAGATCAGCGGGCCGGGCTTCCTCAACCTGACCCTGTCCGACGGCTGGCTGGCCGAGCGGGCCGGCGAGCAGCTCACCGACGAACGGCTCGGCGTGCCCGCCGAAGCGCAGAAGACCGTCATCGTCGACTACTCCGCGCCCAACGCCGCCAAGGAGATGCACGTCGGCCACCTGCGCACCACCGTCGTCGGCGACGCCCTGGCCCGGGTGCAGGAACACCTCGGCCACCGGGTCATCCGGCAGAACCACCTCGGCGACTGGGGCACACCCTTCGGCATGCTCATCGAGCACCTGCTCGACATCGGCGAGGAGGCCGCCGTCGCGCAGCTGTCCGCCGGCGCCGGCAACGACTATTACCAGGCCGCCCGGGTCAAGTTCGACACCGACCCCGCGTTCGCCGAGCGGGCCAGGGCCCGCGTGGTCACCCTCCAGGCGGAGGACCCGGAGACGATGCGGCTGTGGCACCTCTTCATGGGCGCCACCATCCGCTACTTCAACAAGGTCTACACCCAGCTCGGCGTGACCCTCACCGACGACGACATCGCCGGCGAGAGCATGTACAACTCGATGCTCGCCCAGGTCTGCGACGACCTTCAGGAACGCGGCATCGCCGTGATCAGCGACGGCGCGCTGTGCGTCTTCCCGCCCGGCTTCACCGGGCGCGAAGGCCAGCCCCTCCCGTTCATGATCCGCAAGAGCGACGGCGGGTACGGCTACGCCACCACCGACATGGCCACCATGCGCTACCGGGTCCAGGACCTCAAAGCCGACCGCATGCTGTACGTGATCGGCGCCACCCAGTCCCTGCACATGCAGATGCTCTTCGCCTCCGCCCAGATGGCCGGCTGGCTGCCCGAGCACGTCCAGGCCGAGCACGTGCAGATCGGCAGCGTGCTGGGCAGCGACGGCAAGATGTTCAAGACCAGGGCCGGCAAGAGCATCAAGCTCCTCGAACTCCTCGAAGAGGGCGAATCCCGGGCCGCCGCCGTGCTCGCCGACCGCGACTACGACGCCGCCACCCGCGCCGAGATCGGCCAGGCCGTCGGCATGGGCGCGATCAAGTACGCCGACCTCTCCGTCAGCCACGACAGCGAGTACGTCTTCGACTTCGACCGCATGCTCGCCCTCACCGGCAACACCGGCCCCTACCTGCAGTACGCGACCGCCCGGATCCGCTCCATCTTCCGCCGCGGCGAGTACGATCCGGCAGCGACCCAGGGACCCATCCGGATCGGGCACCCGGCCGAACGGGCTCTCGCGCTGCAACTGCTCGGATTCGGGGCCGTCGTCGCCGAAGTCGGCGCGGAGAACACCCCGCACCGGCTGTGCGCGTTTCTGTTCGACACGGCCAGCGCCTTCACCACGTTCTACGAGAACTGCCCCGTGCTCAAAGCCGACAGCGAAGAGGACAGGCAGTCCCGGCTCGCGCTGGCCGCGCTCACGTTGCGCGTCCTCACGCAAGGGCTCGACCTGCTGGGGATCGAGGTCCCGGAACGGATGTGACGGCGCGCCTTCGGGTAAAGGTGGCCCAATGGCGTCTAGTCTTGGCGCGGTCAAAAGAGTGTCTGGCCATTTGGCCGCCCGTTGAACCTGTCGGGGCCGCGGCCGTCGGGGAGCGTACGTTTGAGCATGGACGTCAGCACGGAGCCGTCCGGGCGTGAAGACGCCACGGAGTTGCACCGCTACGCGGAGGCGTTGCTGACCCATCTCACCGCCGACGGCACCGCGCCTCCGTTTCCGGACGTCGAGGTGCCGGGGTATTGGTTGTCGCCTGCCGTACAGGCGTTGGTGCTGATCATGCACGGGGAGGACGCGCTCGAACCCCTCGCGCGGGCGGCGCGGCTGGACGGGGCGCGCACGTCGCTGTTCCTCTGCCTGGCGCTGGCGGTGTGCGGGCACGGCGATCGCATCCACGCGTCCTGGCTGGGGACGGCGTTCGGGGATCTGTCCGCCGATCGGCCGGTCACGTCGGGGCAGCGGGCGTTGTGGCTGGCGGCCGCGCGCGGAGCGTACGGGCCGGCGGGCAAGATCTTCGTGCTGCGGAAGCTGGACAGTATCGAGGTGCCGCCGGAGGACGAGCTCTGGCTGAAGGCGCTGGTGCCTGAATCCGGGCCGGTTGTGCCGGGGGCGCTTGCCGATTATCCGGAGCTCGCTGACATTCCTGCTCTTGGGGAGCCGGTGCGGGCCGCGTCGCGGCTTACGCGGTTGCGTGAGCGGTGCGAGGAGATTCTCTCGGTGCGGCAGGCCGGTGAGGTCGTGGCCGCTGGGGAGTGGCCTGAGATGGAGCCAGTGACGGTGTTGCGGGCGCTCATCCGGGAGGGGGACACCGATGGGCCGTTGAGTTCGTTGAGCGGGCATCTGCTGCATGATGTGGCGCCTGGGGCCGATCCGCATGTGGCGGCGTTGGCGTTGCATGTCGCGGCGCCCGCGGTGCGGGCGGCGGCGGAACGGCTGGCGGAGAGTTCGCTGTCGGAGACGCCTGAGTCGGTGGCTGTGCCGATCTTCGGGAACGTCGTTCTTCTGCGGCCGGATGGGCCCGATTCGACCACGCTGGCCGAGGCCGAACGCCTCGTCGTCCTGCGCAACCCTCCGCGCCGGCCGTATCGTTTCGGTGCGTACGCGCTGCTGGGTCTTGGCGCCACGTGCATCCTGGCGGGAATCCTGTGGATCTCCCTGTGGCCCTTGCTCATTCTCGGGGCCGGGCTCTGTGGCTTCGGCGGCTATCGCCTGTGGCGGAGCCACCAGCATGTTCTCGCCGAACTCTCCCGCATCGAAACCGAGTTGGCCGGGCTCCACCAGCGTGCCGAAAGCGCCGTGTGGGCCCTCCACGAGTACGCGCGCGAATCCAAACTCCGCAGCGAACAGGCCACCGACGACCTGGCCGCCCTGACCCGCCTCCTCCGCCGCGGCCCCCGCGCCGGCTAACCCAACCTGATCGGAGGCTCGAGTCTGAGAACTCCAGGTCTCTGGGGCAACGGAGTCTGAGGACTCGCGAACATAGGCCCGTAGCTCTCTTGGCGCCGGTGCGGCGAGGAGCATCACCTGCGTAAACGGCGCCGGATAACGTCGAGCGACCCGGCGCCGCCGCACCCCTAGACCGAGGAGACCTCAACATTGGCAGGAGTCAGAAGGAAGACCTTCTCGGCTATCCGCTCGATACGTCCCTCACACCCATAAGCCAACCCGGCCGCGAAGTCGACCATGCGAGTCGCCTCAACCGTGGACATGGTCCCCACGTCCATGACGACGCTGTGCCCCTCACGGAAGTGACGCCCCACCGTCAGCGCGTCGTCGTATTTCTTCGGGCGGACCATGATGATACGTGCGGGTTCGCCGTCTGGCTGCCAGCGCCGGGCCGCTCGCTCAGATGCCGGAATCCAGTCGTCTTCGTACTGCTCTTCGCCATAGGGCTCGTCATACTGCTCAGCCCCGCCCAGGCCAAGGTAGCTCGCTACCTTGCGCACTGCCCCCATCGGCTTCGTCCTTTCCGGGTTTGTCCCGACACTTGGGACGCTAACCGACCATTCCCCAAGAGCGAACAGACACGCCACGGCATAGCATTATCTTTGTAGGGTGCATAACATGCGTATCTTCACTGTCGATTCGTTCACTGACCGGCCGTTCAAGGGTAACCCTGCAGCCGTCTGCCTGCTGGAAGCTCCGGCAACCGCATCATGGATGCAGGAAGTCGCGGCGGAAATGCGGCATTCGGAGACCGCGTTCGTGCTGCGGGAGGGGTCTGGGTATTCGCTGCGGTGGTTCACGCCGGAGGTAGAGGTCGCGCTGTGCGGGCATGCGACGCTGGCCGCGGCTCATGTTCTGTATTCGATCGGGGAAGAAAGCGGGCGGATCGAATTCTCTACCCAGAGCGGGATTCTTTCGGTTGAGGGCGACTCATCCGGACTTATTACGATGGATTTTCCGGCGAAGCCGCCTTCGGAATGTGTGGCGCCGGTGGGGCTTGTTGAGGCATTGGGGGTCGAGCCTGTTTGGGTGGGGAATAGTGAGTTCGACCTGTTGGTGGAGGTGAAATCTCCGGACATCGTGCTTGAGTTGGCGCCTGATTTTGGGGTGTTGGCTTCGTTGGAGGTGCGGGGGGTTATCGTTACGGCGGTGTCTCCGGATTCGGATGTGGATTTCGTGTCTCGGTTCTTTGCGCCTCGGGTGGGGATTGATGAGGATCCGGTGACGGGGTCGGCGCATTGTGTGCTGGCGCCGTACTGGTCTGGGCGGTTGGGGGTGCATGCTTTGACGGGCCGGCAGTTGTCTGCGCGGGGTGGGGTTGTTCGTACGACCCTGCGGGATGAGCGGGTTCTGCTTGCTGGGCATGCGGTGACGGTGTGGTCGGGGGAGCTGCACGTGTGAGGTTTCTTTCGTTGCGGCTGGGTTCGTAGCGCGGTGGCTGGGGTTCGTAGCGTGGTGGCTGGGGTCCGTGG
>NZ_BOOA01000152.1 GCF_016862995.1 Acrocarpospora phusangensis | reverse complement strand
ATCAACGCCTGGTGGCACTGGAGCGGCGCCAACAACCAGGTGGCGCCGTCCCCGGGCAACAACACGATCGTGGCCTGGCCGGACATGCGGGAGTTCACCAGGACGTACGTCACCGCGTACTCGAACCTGGGCAACGGGCAGCCCGCCACGCTGTTCTCCAGCTGGGACCAGCAGGTGGTGGACACGCACTTCCGCTGGATGCGGGAGAACAACATCGACACGGCCGCGTTGCAGCGCTTCAACCCCAACGGGGGCGAAGGCCCCACACGGGACGCGATGACCGTCAAGGTGCGCAGTGCCGCCGAGGCCAACGGCCGCAAGTGGTACGTCATGTACGACGTCACCAGCTGGACCAACATGCAGGCCGAGATCAAGGCCGACTGGCTGAACAAGATGTCCGCCCACGTCGCCTCCCCCATGTACGCCAGGCAGAACGGCAAGCCCGTCGTCGGCATCTGGGGCTTCGGCTTCAACGACCCCGGGCGGCCCTTCGCCCCCGGCCCCTGCCTCGACGTGATCAACTGGTTCAAGGCGCAGGGCTGCTACGTGATGGGCGGCGTGCCCACGTACTGGCGGCAGGGCATCAACGACTCGCGGCCCGGCTTCATCGACGTCTACCGGGCGTTCCACATGATCTCGCCGTGGATGGTGGGCCGGATCAGCACCCTCCAGGACGCCGACAACTTCTACACCAACCTGACCGTGCCCGACCAGGCCGAATGCAACGCCCGCGGCATCGACTACCAGCCGTGCGTGATGCCCGGCGAGGTCACCCGCCGCCACCGCAGGCACGGCGACTTCATGTGGCGGCAGTTCTACAACGTCATCAGGGCGGGCTGCCAGGGCATCTACATCTCGATGTTCGACGAGTTCAACGAGGGCAACCAGATCGCCAAGACGGCGGAGACCCTCGCCACCGTGCCCGCCAATTCCGGCCTGCTCGCCCTGGACGAGGACGGCACCTTCTGCTCCTCCGACTACTACCTGCGCCTGACCGGCGACGGCGGCCGCATGCTGAAGGGCCAGATCGCCCTCACCCCGGTCCGGCCCACTCCCCCGGTCGCCGGCACACCCCCCACCTCGTACGTCGCCCTGCGCGCCCGCGTCAACAACCGGTTCGTCACGGCCGCGAACGGCGCGGCGCTCATCGCGAACGCCACCTCCGCCGGCACCGCCCAGCAGTTCGAACGCGTCAACCTCGGCAACGGCGCCATCGCCCTGCGCGCCCGCTCCAACAACCAGTACGTCTGCGCCGAGGCCGCCGGCGCCCAGCCGCTCATCGCCAACCGGGCCTCGGTCGGCCCCTGGGAGACGTTCGCGCTGGTCACCAACCCCAACGGCTCGCTCAGCCTGCGCGCCCAGGCCAACAACCAGTACGTCTGCGCCGAGGCCGCCGGCGCGCAGGCGCTCATTGCCAACCGGGCGGCGATCGGCGGGTGGGAGCAGTTCGACCTGGTCGCCACCTGATCGCGGGTGTTTCTGGATTGTCGGCGGCGTTCCGTAACCTAGGTCGTCGAGCGGCGGGCGGCCGGGCCCGCGCCTGGTGATGGGATCGCCGTGGAGGCTTCGGTCGAGCGACTGGTGTTCGTCCGGGAGGACGAGTTCACCGTCGCCCGGATGACCGCCGAGGGCGGGCCCGGCTTCGTCGCGGCCGGGCGCGCCCTCGCGGGCGTGCAGCCGGGCGAGACGCTCCGGCTGACCGGCGAGTGGGGCGAGCACCCCCGGCACGGCCGCCGGTTCACCGCCACGGCCTGCGAACGCGTCACGCCCTCCACGGTCCCCGCCATCCGCGCCTACCTGGGCTCCGGCCTGATCCGCGGCATCGGCCCCCGGCTGGCCCACGCCATCGTCGGCCGGTTCGGCGAGCACACACTGGAGGTCATCGACAAGGAGCCGGACCGGCTCCGCGAGGTCATCCAGATCGGTCCCGGCCGGCAGGCGCAGATCGTCCAGGCCTGGCAGGAGCAGCAGTCCGTCGCCGCGCTGATGCTGGTCCTGCAGGGCTTCGGCCTCAGCCCGCTGCTCGCCGCCAAGATCTACCAGGCGTTCGGCGAGCAGGCGGGCGAGGTGCTGGCCACCGATCCGTACCGGCTGATCGGGCGGGTCCGGGGGATCGCGTTCGGTATCGCCGACCGGATCGCGCTCCGTTCCGGGGTGCCCGAGCGGAGCCCGCAGCGGATCGAGGCGGCGATCCTGGACCGGCTGGAGTCGGCGGGGGTGCGCGCCGGGCACTGCTTCCTGCCGCTGACGGCGCTGCTGGCCGAGACGGCCGAGCTGATCGACCAGGACCGCGCGCTCATCCGCCGGTCGCTGGACGCGCTGGCCGCCGAGCGCCGGGTGGTCGTCGAGGCGCTCTCCGGCCAGACGGTCGTCTACCCGAAGGAGCAGCACAGCCGGGAGGTGTCCCTGGCCGCGCAGCTGACCCGGCTGCTGCGGGCCGGGTCCACGCTGCCGCTGCGCGCGTACGAGGAGGACGCCCGGCTCCACGACGACCAGCGCGCCGCCATGACGCTGGCCCTGACCTGCACGGTCAGCATCCTCACCGGCGGGCCCGGCTGCGGCAAGAGCCACACCGTGCGCGCGATCGCGGCGGCCGTCCGCGCGATGGGCGGCACGGTCACGCTGGCCGCGCCGACGGGCAAGGCCGCCAAGCGGCTGTCGGAGCTGACCGGCCTGCCCGCGATGACCGTGCACCGCATGCTGGCGCACACCCCCGACGAGAGCTCGCTGTTCTCCGACACGCCCGTGCGGGCCGACCTGATCGTGGTGGACGAGGCGTCCATGCTGGACCTGCACCTGGCGACCAGGCTGGTGGCGGCGATCCCGTCCGGCAGCCATCTGCTGCTGGTCGGGGACAGCGACCAGCTGCCCAGCATCGGCCCCGGCAGCGTGCTGGCCGACCTGCTGGACGTGGCGGAGATCCCGCGGGTGCGGCTCACCCACGTCTTCCGCCAGGCCGGCGACAGCGGGATCGTCCAGGCGGCGCACCGGGTCCGCGCGGGCGAGCTGCCCGTGCTGCCGGGCCGCGGCGGCTTCTGGTTCGAGGAGGTGGACGACCCGGCGGAGGTGGCCGAGCGGGTGATCCACCTGGCCACGGTGGCGATCCCCCGCAAACAGAACATCCCGCCCGGCCAGGTCCAGGTGCTCTGCCCGATGCGCCGGGGCACCACGGGAACGTCCGAGATCGGCCGGGCCATCCAGGACCGCCTCAATCCGGCCCGGGACAAGCTGCCCGAGCACTGGTCGGGCTCGTCGGTGTTCCGCCCCGGCGACCGGGTCATGCCGATCCGCAACAACTACGACAAGAACGTCTTCAACGGGGAGACGGCCACGGTCACCGCCGTCCTGCCGCAGGACCGCCTCATCCGCCTCACCACCGACGACGGCCGCCCGGTCGAGTACGGCTTCGACGAGCTGGACGACCTCACCCACTGCTACGCGATCAGCGTGCACCGCGCCCAGGGCAGCGAGTACCCGTTCGTGGTCGCCCCGCTGGTCAACGAGGCGGGCGGCGTGATGCTGCGCCGCCGCCTGCTGTACACGCTGATCACCCGGGCCCGCTCGTGGGTGGTCCTGGTCGGCCAGCGGGACGCGCTCCAGCTGGCCGTGCGGCGGCTCGGCGGGCGGCGCAACACGGGTCTGTCGCGGCGGTTGCACCAGCCGTAGCGGCTGTCCAACCGTGTCCAGGATCGGGGGGTGTACGAGCCCTGTTCGCCGATCATTGCGGCGGGCGCGTCCTTCCGGCGCGGCCGATGCCGGCTGAAAGGTTCACGATCCATGAAACGAGTTCTCGCCGTGATTCTCGCCGCGCTGCTGCCGGTGGCGCTTCTGGCCTCGCCCGTACGGGCGGGGACGGACACGGTGCCGCCGTCGAAGCCGCCGACGCCCGGGGCCAGCAGCGTCACCACGACGGTGGCGAACCTGAACTGGCTGTCCGCCACCGACAACGTGCAGGTCACCGGCTACCATCTGCAGCAGTTCGCGGGCGGCTCGTGGACGACGGTCCGGACGGTCCCGGCGAGCGGCACCTTCCAGACCGTCAACGGTCTTTCGCCCAGCACCGCCTACACCTACGCCGTCATCGCCTTCGACGCGGCCGGGAACAACTCCGTGCGCTCCGACCCGGTCACCTTCACCACGCTGGCGCTCACCGCGCTGCCGACCTGCCAGGTGCAGGTCATCTCGTTCGGCTCGGGCTTCACGGTGGTGGCCACGATCACCAACACCACGGCCGCGCCCACCAGCGGCTGGACGATCCAGTTCACCCTGCCCCTGACGGCGTCGGTGTCCACCGCCTTCAACGGGGTGCTGACCCGCAGTGGCACGACCGGGACCATCACGCCGGCGCCCTGGAACACGGTGATGGCGCCGGGCTTCCGGACCAGCCCCGGGTTCCAGGGCACCGGCGGCACACCCCCCAGCGGCTTCACCCTCAACGGCGTGCCCTGCACGGTGTGAGACCCGGATCGTGCGCGGCCGCCGGTCGCGCGTGATCCCGCCGCGTGGTTTCCTTCACCCATCGACGGCGCATCGGCTTGGCGGCTGGCGGAGGTCCGGACCCTGGCGGACCTCGCGCGGGTGCTGCGCGGCCTGCGGCGCCGGCATGCGCGGCGGCGGGGGCGGCCGGAGCTGACCTACCGCGAACTGGCGGCGGCCACCGGCTGGTCGCACGGGATCATCGGCGAGTACCTGTCCGGCCGGGTCCTGCCGCCCACCGACCGCTTCGACGTGCTCATCGCCCTGCTCGGCGCGACCCCCGCCGAGCAGGGCGCCCTCGCGACCGCCCGCGACCAGGTCGAGGAGGCCCGCCGCCGGGCGCTGCCCGCGCCGCGCCCGGTCCCGCGCCAGCTCCCCCTCGACGTGTACGGCTTCACCGGCCGCGCCGCCCAGCTGGCCCAGCTGGACGATCTGCTGGCCGGCGGGCGCACCGCGGTGATCTCCGCCGTGGCGGGGACCGCCGGGGTCGGCAAGACCGCCCTGGCGGTGCACTGGGGCCACCGGACCGCCGGCCGTTTCCCCGACGGGCAGCTCTACCTGGACCTGCGCGGCTACGACCCCGAACGTCCCGTGGCCGCCGCCGACGCGCTGGCGGGGTTCCTGCGCAGCCTGGGCGTGGACCCGCCCGCCATCCCCGACGGGCTGCCCGAACGCGCGGCGCTCTACCGGACCGTCGTCGCCGGGCGGCGCCTGCTCGTCGTGCTGGACAACGCCTCCGGCGCCGACCACGTACGGCCGCTGCTGCCGGGCAGCCCGTCCTGTTTCACGGTGGTGACCAGCCGCGACGACCTGGCCGGGCTGGTCGCCCGGGAGGGGGCCGGCCGGATCGCGCTGGACATGCTCAGCCCGGCCGAGGCCGCCGCCCTGCTCCGGGCCCTCGTCGGGGCGCGGGCGGAGCGCTCGCCGGGGGACGCGGCGGCGCTCGCGGAGAGCTGCGGGCGGCTGCCGCTGGCGCTGCGCATCGCCGCCGAACTCGCCGTCGCCCAGCCGGAGGCGGCGCTGTCGGAGCTGGTCGCCGGGCTGCGGGACGAGCGGCGGCGGCTGGACCTGCTGGAGGCGGCCGGAGATCCCCGGACAGCTGTCCGGGCGGTGTTCTCGTGGTCGTACAGGCGGCTCAGCGCGGGGGCCGCGAGGCTGTTCGACCTGCTGGGGCTGCATCCGGGGCGGGACCTCGACGCGTACGCGGCGGCCGCGCTGGCCGGGACCGGGCTGGCGGAGGCCGGCCAGCTGATCGAGGAGCTGGCCCGGGGTCACCTGCTGGAGCGGGCGGGTCCCGGCCGTCACACCATGCACGACCTGCTCCGGGCGTTCGCCGTCGAGAACGCCACGGACGCGCACGCGGCGCTCACGCGGCTGTTCGACTACTACCGGCACGCGTCGGCGTCCGCCGCCGCCACGCTGTTCCCGTACGAGCGGGAGCGGCCGGCGGTGGAGCCGCCGGGGTCGCCGTCGCCTCCGGCGGAGGAGCTCGGCGGCTGGCTCGACCGGGAGCGGGCGAACCTGGTGGCCGTCGCCGGGTACGCGGCCGGGCACGGCTGGCCGGGCCACTGCGTCGACCTGTCGCGGGCGCTGTGGCGGCATTTCGAGGTCGGCTGCCACTACCAGGAGGCGCTCGCCGTGCACGCGTCCGCCGCGCGGGCCGCGCTCGCCGCGGGTGAGGGCCGGGCGAGCGCGCTGGCCAGCCTGGCCGGCGTGCACTGGTGGCTGGGCGACTTCCGGCAGGCCGAGACGCGGTACGCGCAGTCCCTCGCGGCGGCCAGGGAGGCCGCGGACCCCGACGGCGAGGCCAGGGCGCTCGGGCGGCTCGGCGTCGTCCACGAACGCCTCGGCGACCTGCCCAAGGCGCTGGACTGTCTGCGGGAGGCGCTGGAGCTCTGCCGCCGCACCGGGAACCCGCACGGCACCGGCACGCAGCTGGTCAACCTCGGCGCGCTGTGCCGGCGGCTCGGCCGCTTCGAGGAGGCGGCGCGGCACCAGCTGGCCGCGGCCGAAATGTTCGCCGAGGTCGGCGACCTGCGCCTGCGCGGGTACGCCCTGGGCAACCTCGGCGCGCTCCGGAGCACGCTCGGCCACCACACCGACGCCCTCGTCCACCTCACCCAGGCGCTCGCAGACTGCCGCGCGGCCGGCGACCCCGGCGGCGAGGCGAGCGCGCTCGCCGCCCTGGGCACGGTCTACCTGCGGCTCTCCCGCCACCCGGAGGCCCTCGACCACCTGCGCCGCGCCCTGGCCGCCAGCCGCGAGACGGGCGACCGCAGCCTGGAGACCGAGACCCTCAACGGCCTCGGCGAGACCCTGCGCGCCATGGGCCAGCCCGATTCCGCCCTGGCCCGCCACCGGGCCGCGCACGCGCTGACCGGGGAGACCGGCGACCAGTACGAGCGGGCGCGGGCGCTCGACGGCATCGCCTGCGTGCTGGACGCGGACGGCCGTACCGGGCAGGCGCGGGAGAACTGGCGCACGGCGGCGGACATCTACCTGCGGCTGGGCGTGCCGGAGGCCGAACGCGTACGGGCCCGCCTCGGCGAGTGACCCCGGGGATCAGCAGGGGATGCCGTTGACGGTGATGTCGTCGGGCACCTCGGTGCTCACCGCGAACGCGGTCCACCCGAAGGTGCGCATCTGCCCGCTGCCGATGAAGCCGTTCCAGGTCATGTTGACGGCGCTCATGTCGTACGGCGTGCGCTGGCTCACCTTCGCCTGCCAGGAGCCCGCCAGCTCGGTGGCGGTACGGAACGTCCAGCCGGCCTGCCAGGAGGAGATGGCCGGCCCGTGGTTGGTGATGCTCAGCTCGGCGCTGAACCCGGTCGGCCAGGACCGGACCCGATAGTCGCAGCTGAACACCGGCGTCGCGCCGGCGGGCGCCGACAGGACCGAACCGGCGAGCACGCACGCCAGCACAACCGCCATCCTCGCCATCCTCGCCATCGCGGACCCCTTCATCCCTGGACCGGACGGCACACTATTGGCACGATCCCACCAGGCCCGTCAACGCCCGGGACGGCCGTGACGCCCCGGGCAGCGGAGAGCGGTCACGGGCCCTGAAACTTTCCCTCCCCGCGGCGGCGGCGGAAGTCGAGCTGGGCCACCCGGCGGGACACCAGCCCCGGCGGCGCTCCCGGCAACGTGCGGCAGCCCTCCATGGCCCGGCCGAGCGAACCGGGATAGGCCTCCGCGCCCTGGACCACGCCCGTGAACAGCTCCATGCACGCCAGTTCCTCGACGAGGAACTCGCGGAACCCGGCCGGGCAGGCCGGGGTGAGCGGGGTGCCCCTCGCCCGCACCCGGGTGAGCACCTCGCCGACGTGCTCGTCCACCAGCGCCGCGAAGCGCGGCTCCGCCGCCATGAAGCCGTCCACCGCCGACCGCGCCGCCGGATACCCCGGATGGGCCAGCCACTCGTCCCAGCGGTGCAGCGCGACCGGCATCGCCAGCCGGGCCAGGATGCCGCGGTTCCTGGCCACCCACTCGCGCCCGCGCCGCGCGGTCACGTCGTGCGCGAACTCCGGCCGGGCGCCCGTGAGCGCGCCCAGATTGTGCCGGTACAGCGTGTCCGCCACCGTGACGTGGCATCTCCTGAACCGCTCGTTCACCCAGTCCACGACGGCCACCAGCTTGGCCCCCTCGTGGTACGGCTGCCCCACCGAGATGAGCAGATGACAGACCTCGGCCTCGCGCCAGTCCGGCCCGCCCCGCCGCGCCACCCGGACCCGGTATCCACCCTCCATGCCTTCAGCAGAGCACCGGAAGAGCGTCCTTACCCGGCTCTTGACCTGCTCTTTTACCATCGTGCCCGGGGTCCCGACCGGAGCGGGCACACAATGTCGGGTCTGGCATGGTGTGTCCTCCTAGCGTGGTGACCACAAGGAAGGAGGCCAGGACGTGCTGGACCGGCTGAACCAGGCCATGGACTACATCGAGGACCGTCTCGGCGAGACGATCGACCCGGCCGAGCTGGCCAGGATCGCGGTGACGTCGGAGTACCACTTCCGGCGGATGTTCTCCGCGCTCGCGGGCATCCCGCTGTCGGAGTACGTCCGGCGCCGGCGTCTCACTCTCGCCGCCGCCGAGGTGCTGTCCTCGGACCGTACCCTCCTGGACATCGCGGTCCGCTACGGGTACGGCTCCGGCGAGGCGTTCGCCCGGGCGTTCCGCGCCATGCACGGCGTCGGCCCCGGCGAGGCCCGCAGGACCGGCGCGGTCCTGAGCTCGCAGCCCCGCATGTCCTTCCGCCTCATCGTCGAAGGGAGCACCAGCATGCGATACCGGCTTGTAGAGAAAGAGGAGTTCCGCGTGGTCGGCATGAAGGCCCGCGTGCCGCTCGTGCACGAGGGGATGAACCCGGCGATGGTGTCGTTCATCCGGGGCCTCGGCCAGGAGATGCTCGACCGCATCGCGGCGCTGTCCGACCAGGAGCCCCACGGGATCCTCGGCGTCACCGACAACGTGGACGAGAGCCGGGCGGAGGGCACC
>NZ_BOOA01000151.1 GCF_016862995.1 Acrocarpospora phusangensis | reverse complement strand
GGGGACATGGACTTCTGACGAGTTCCGGCGGGCCGCGATTCCGTGGCCCGCCGGAAGGATCCGGTCAGCTCGTGGTGCCGGTGACCGTCGTTCCCGACTTGGTGACGTAGTAGGTCACGGTCGTGCCGCTCCAGAAGTGGAGGGTGAGCGTGACCCGCGCGTTGTCGTTGACCTCGGCGAAGAAGGCCGGGCGCAGGGTGATGGAGCCGGCGCTGTAGTTGGGGGCGAAGGCGACGTCGAACTCCTTGAACGACGTCCAGTTGTGGGGGCCGGCGTTGGTGCCGTTGGCGTACTTGGCCTCCATGGTGGCGAGCTGGTCGCCGCGGAACGTGGTGGGGACGGCGAAGGAGTTCGTCGTGCCGGTCGCGTTCTGCACGACCGGCGGGTCATAGGTGAGGATGGTGATCCGCCACGGCACGCCCTGGGAGAAGCGGGCCGACAGGGTCGCGTTCACGCCGTACGCGCGGGAGCCCGTGAGCCGGGTGAGCGCGGATGCCGTGAACGTGAGCTGGTCGCCGGAGACGGTGTAGTCGGTGCCGCGTACGAGATCGGTGCTGCCCTGGCGGATCCCGGTGAACGAGGTGCCGTTCAGGTTCAGGGTGAGCGTCTTGCCGGTGATGGCGGATGACCGGGCGTTGAAGACCTGGTCAGAGGAGGCCGTGCCGGAGCGGGTCGTCCAGCTGGACTTGATCTGGGCGAACAGTTCGGCGTCGGCCCACTGGAAGGACGTGCGGCCGAAGTGCTGGCCGTTGTCCCACAGCATGGTGGTGATCTGCCGTTGGCGCGCGTAGTGGCCGAGGAACTCGAAGAACTTGAGTTTCTCGCCCTGCTGGACGGTTCCGGTGTGGCGGTCGAAGCCCAGCAGGCCGTACTCACCGATGATCACGGGGATGCCGCGGGCGACGAAGGCGTTGTAGGCCCGGTCGAAGACGCCGGTCAGGTCCTGCTGGACGGTGGCGTCGAAGCGGGTGCCGCCGGCGACGTTGACGCTGAACGGCCAGTACCCGTAGAAGTGCACGGTCGCGACCAGGTTGGGGTCGTTCACCGCGGTGAAGGTGCTGACCAGCTCGTCGAGTCTGGCCTGGTCGGCCGAGGTGTGCAGGGTCGGCAGGACGAGCAGCCGGGTCGCGTTGTTGCCGCCCGACTGGCGCACGATGGTCCGGAAGGACGTGTTGAGCTCGTGCAGCAGCGTCGCGTTCTGGGCGTCGCCGGAGCTGCCGGTGAACGTGGGCTCGTTGACGCTCTCGAACAGCAGCTTCGCGGAGGAGTTCCGGAAGGTGGCGGCGATCTGGGTCCAGATCGCGTTGTACCGGGCGAGCACGTTGGCCCGGTCGCCCGGCATGTTCTGGATCCACTGCCACGAATCGTGATGGATGTTGAGCATCACGTAGAACCCGTCGGCGAGCGCCCAGTCGACGACCTCCTTGACCCGGTTCATGTGCGTCGCGTTGATCGTGTACGAGGGCGCGCCGCCCTGGTACTGACCCCACGTGACCGGGATGCGGATGCTGTTGAAGCCCTGCGCCCGGATGTTGTCGAGCAGCTGCGGCGTGATCTGCGGATTGCCCCAGGAGGTCTCGCCGTTGCCGGTGGCGTCGAGGGAGTTGCCCAGGTTCCAGCCGGGCTGCATCGCGGCCACCACGGCCCGCGCGTTACCCGGCGTCGGCGATGGGCTCGGCGATGGGCTCGGCGATGGGCTCGGCGATGGTGTCGGTGTCGGTGTCGGGGTGCGTGTCGGGGTGGGTGACGGGGACGGGGTGCCGCCGCAGGACACGCCGTTCAGGGTGAAGGCCGTGGGGTTCGGGTTGGCGCCGCTGTAGGTGCCGTTGAAGCCGACGGTGACACTGGCGCCCGTACCCAGGCTCTGCGCCCACGAGGGTGCGGTCACGGTCACGTTCTGGCCCGACTGGGTCCAGTTCCCGCTCCAGCCCTGGCCGACCTGCTGGCTGCCCGGCCAGGTGAAGCGCAGCGTCCACGGGCTGACCGGGTCGCCGAGGTTGTTGATCGTGATGTTGGCGCCGAACGAGCCGCCGTTCTCCCAGGCCTTCGCGTACGTCACAGAGCAGGCGATGGCCGCGTGGGCCGCGGGCGAGGCGACGGTCACCCCGATCGCCGCCAGCAGCGCGGCCGCCGCGGAGAGGGCCCATAAACGCAGTGTCTTCATCTTCAAGCCTCCACAGTAGGAGCCTGGACGGGGAGCGCTCCCATGTTTGGCCCGGCCTCCCCGCCTGTACAGGACGTTTCCGCAGGCCAACCGGCTGACCTGCTTCTCGCCATGAAGCATTCAGCGGAGGTATGTAATTTTCAGCTCGCCCCGGCTTCGGATGGGCGGATCCGCGGATCGAGCCGTCATGACCGGTGATCGGTTCAGCGAGCGGGCGCGCGTGGGTACGCTGGGCGTCATGAAGATCGTCACGGGTGCGGGGGAGTGGACGCAGCCGGCCGCCGGGGCTGCCAATGACTGGGTCGAGCAGTTGAAGGTGCCGGACCTCTCCGTGGGGACGTACTGCATTCCGGCCGGCGGGGTCGACGACCAGAGCCCGCACACCGAGGACGAGATCTATGTGGTGACCTCGGGTCGGGCGCGGATCGTGGCGGCGAGCGGTGACGCGGTGGTCGGTCCCGGGTCGGTGATCTTCGTTCCGGCGGGGGAGGAACATCGTTTCGTGGACGTCACCGAGGATCTGGCGTTGCTGGTGGTGTTCGGTCCCGCTTACGGGTCGCGTACCGGCTCGCAGGGCTGACGCCCTGCGGCCCGGGCGGGAAAATACCTGGCTGCGGGCTTACCCGGCGCTCCGGCGGGGGAGACCGGGCATATCTTAGGGATGTCCACCCCTCGGGTACGACGGAAGGAATCGCCATCCACAGCGCACTCACCGGCTTGGGCGTCACCCTGCCCCTGCTGGCGGCTCCGATGGCCGGGGGCGGCAGCACGCCGGAGTTGGTCACGGCGGCGGCGGAGGCCGGTGGGCTCGGTTTCATCCCCGCCGGCTACAAGACCCCGGCCGCGTTCGCCGAGCAGATCGCCCGGGTGCGCACGGCGGGCGTGCCCTTCGGGGTGAACCTCTTCGCCCCGAACCCGGTCCCGGTGGACCCCGGCGACTACCGCAGGTACGCGGCCTCGCTGCGGCCCGAAGCGGACCGCTACGGCGTCGACGTCACCGGCATCGCCGTGACCGAGGACGACGACCACTGGCAGGACAAGATCGACCTGCTGCTCTCCGACCCCGTCCCGCTGGCCGGCTTCACCTTCGGCGTCCCCGAGGCCCATATCGTCAAGGCGCTGCGCGGCGCGGGCACCGTCGTCGCGCAGACGGTGACCTCCGCCGAGGAGGCACGGCTGGCCGCCGACGCGGGCGTGGACGTGCTGGTGGTGCAGGCGTACACCGCCGGCGGCCACTCGGGCACGCTGACCCCCGAACGAATCCCGCCGGCGACCCCCCTCACCCAGCTGCTCGGCGAGATCGCCGCCGCGGTACGCCTTCCGCTCATCGCCGCGGGCGGCCTGGCCACCCCCGAGTCGGTCGCCGTGGCCGTCGCCACCGGCGCGGTAGCGGCGTGCGTCGGAACCGTGCTGCTGCGCTCGGACGAGAGCGGCGCCTCCCAGCCCCACCGCGACGCGCTCGCCGACCCCGCACGCGGCCAGACCCTCGTCACGCGCGCCTTCACGGGCAGACCGGCACGCGCCCTGCCCAACGTCTTCACCGACCGGCACTCCGCGACCGCCCCCGCCGGCTACCCGGCGCTCCACCACCTGACCAGCCCCATCCGCAAAGCGGCCGTGGCCGCGGGCGACCCGGAGCTCATCAACCTCTGGGCCGGCACCGGCCACCTCCACGCCACCGCGGAGCCCGCCGCCCAGATCATGACCCGCCTCGCCCAAGCCCTGTGATCCCGCTGATGTCCGGGCGCGCTCCCGAGGAGGTGCCTCGTGGAGCGCGGCCGTCAGTCGGCGTCGACAGCCCAGCTGGCGCTGAGCTGGTGGGCCCTGCGCTTCGGGCCCCGGTTCCCCGTGTCCTGGATCCCGCCTCGCTCGTCACCCCGGTGGCGCTGGTCTTCACGCGGCAGACTCCACCGCATTGTCAGGTTCCCCCGCATTGTTCTATCCCCTTCGTGGTTGCTTAGGTGATAGTTGTACGCCCGCCTACTTAAGACTGACTTGCACGCCGGTTGCCAGACGTCTTACGGGCGCATCGCGATGCTGGTGGGATCGGAGAGCACGCGTTCGATGACCACGTCGACCCCGCCCCGCGAGGCCGCGCCGAAACCGAGGGTGGACGCGGCGAACCGGCAGCGGTCGGCGGCGACGCTCATGCCGAGCCGCGCCAGCTCCGCCCGCGCGACGGGGATGAGCTGCTCCGCGAGCCGGGCGAAGTACCCGCCCAGCACGATGACCTGCGGATTGAAGAGATTGACCAGCGTCGAGGCGCCGCGCCCGAGCCAGCGGCCGACCTCGGCCACCGCCGCCTCCGCCCGCGGGTCCCCGTCGGCCCGCCGCTGCTCGATCTCCGCCAGCCGCTCCTCCGGATCGCGGACGACCTGCGGCCCCACCCCGTACGCCCGGTCGGGTGTGGCCATCCGCACCAGCGCCGCCAGCCCCACCTTGGTCTCCCAGCACCCGATCCGCCCGCAGCCGCACTCGTCTCCGTACGGATCGACCATGACGTGCCCGGCCTCCCCGGCGAACCCGTCGGCCCCGCTCAGCGGACGCCCGCCGGTGATGATGCCGCAGCCCACCCCGACCTCCCCGGTGAGGTAGATCAGGTTGGGTACGCCGACCGCCACCCCGGAGCGGTATTCGGCCAGCGCGGCGAGGTTGGCGTCGTTGTCGACGGCCATCGGCACGCCCGCCGGCACGCCCGCGGACCGGAGCCGCTCGATCATCGGCACCCCACGCCAGCCGAGGTTCGGCGCGAAGACGACGGTCCCGCCGGCAGTGTCGACCAGGCCCGGGACGGCCACGGTGAGGCCGGCCAGGGCGACCCCGCGCCGGTCCAGTTCGGCGACGGTGCTCCCGATCACCTGGCCCAGCTTGTCGAGCGAGCGCTCCGGCTCGGACCCCATGGCGTCGAACCCGATCCGCCGGTCGGCGAGCACCCGGCCCGCCAGGTCGGTCGCGAAGGCGGCGATGTAGTCGGCGTTGAGCTCCACGCCCAGCGCGCCCACCCCGGAGCCGTCCAGGACGAGCGCGAGGCTGGGACGGCCGACCGAGCCCGCGTGGTGCGGCCCGATCTCCTTGACCAGCCCGCGCGCCTGTAACTCGCCGACGAGGCTGCTGATGGTGGTCTTGTTCAGGCCCGTCTCGGCCGCGACGGACGACCGGGAGCACTGGCCGCGCGCGCTGACGTGGCGCAGCACGAGGGAGAGGTTGGCGCGGCGGACCGTGGCCTGGTCCGCGGGAACCCCCGCGGACCGGCTGCCGGGCTGGTGCTCCACGGTCACCCCGTCGATTCGTTCAGGTGGCTGGCCGAATTAGGGTCCCGTACCCCCGTATGCCGCGCGGCACCCATGACGGTAACGTTCGGGTAACAAGATCGATATCGCGCTGACCTGGGCTTCATCGGACGATGCTAACTCGTTACTCGATCAAGAGGTGTGCTTCGGACACATGCGTGTTACAAACCACATTAATTGATTTTCGAGATAAACGAATGGCGGTGACCCACGTGACGCAGGACCTGACCCGCGCGGACGGCGCCGCCCTGCCCACGAGCCCGCCCGCGCTGCGCCGCGCCAACCTGTCGCTCGTCCTGCGCCACCTGCGCGACCACGTCTCCCGCTCCCGGGTGGACATCGCGGAGGCGACCGGCCTGCACCGCGCCACCGTCTCCAACCTGGTGGCCGAGCTCCTCGAACGAGGACTGGTGCGGGAGGTCGGCATCGAGCACGTCGGGGCGATCGGCCGCCCCCGGCGGGCCGTGGCCCTGCACGGCGCGCACGTGGGGGCGCTGGGCCTGGAGATCAACGTCGACTACATCTCGATCCACGGCGCCGACCTGAGCGGCCGCGTCCTGGTGGAGCGCCGGGTCGGCTTCGACACCGTCGGCAGCGGCCCCGACCGCGCCCTGCGCCGGCTCAGCCTGGGCGCCCGGGAGGCGGTCGAGGCGATGCGGCGCGCTGGAGCGGTCCCGGCCGGCATCGGCGTGGCGGTCCCCGCCATGGTGGACGTGGCGCGCGGCGTCGTGACCCTCGCGCCCAACCTCGGCTGGCAGGACCTGCCGCTGGCGGCCCGGCTGTCCGAGGCGCTGAGCACGCCCGGCACCCCCGCCGTGCCGGTGATGGTGGACAACGACGCCAACCTCGCGGCCCTGGCCGAGCACACCTCCGGCGTCGCCGCCGGCACGCCCCACCTGGTCTACCTGACCGGCGAGGTCGGCGTGGGCGGCGGCATCATCGTGGACGGCAAGCTGCTGCGCGGCGCGGACGGCTTCTCCGGCGAGGTCGGGCACCTGCCCGTGGACCCCGCCGGCGACCGCTGCGGCTGCGGCCGGTACGGCTGCTGGGAGACCAAGGTGGGCCTGGCGGCGCTGATGCGCACGGCCATGCCCGAGCAGGCGTACCAGCAGGACAGCGGGCAGGACGGCCTGCCGGTCTCCGACCCCGAGGAACGGGCCAAGGAGATCGCCAGAGGGCTGGCGGCGGGCGACGAGCGCATGCTGGCGGCGGTCGCGCAGGTGGGGCGGTGGCTCGGGCTCGGCGGCTCGATCGTCGTCAACCTCTTCAACCCGCGCGTGATCGTCGTCGGCGGCTACTTCGCCACGCTGGCCGAATGGCTGCTGCCCCACGCGCAGCGCGAGCTGGAGCGGCTGGTCGTGGCGGGCCCGGCGGCCCAGTGCCGGTTCGTCGCCTCCGACCTGGGCTTCGGCGCCGCCTCCCGCGGCGCCGCGAGCATGGTGGTCAACCGGCTCATCGACGACCCGAACACGATCATGGATCCGATACCCCGGCAGGCAGCCTACTGACCCGCCCCCACAGACCTGGAGATGGCACCCTCCAGCCACCGCAGTATCCAACCCCTACAAAAGTGGCAACAAGCGCGGCGGCGCGCGCCTTGCCTGACGTTCCCCCAGTCAGGAAAGGGTTTCCCTCATGTCACCACGTTCTCGAACGTGGGCCAGGCTGCGTAACGCAGTCCTGCCAGCAAGCGAAAATCGCTCATTACGCCGTACGGCGGTGACGGTGGCGCTCGCCCTCGTCGCGCCCTTGCTCCCGGCCGTGACGGTCCTCGCGGCGCCGGCCAACGCGGCCGCCGCGGCGGACCCCGCCTTCAAGGTCCTGGTCTTCTCCAAGACCACCGGTTTCCGGCACGACTCCATCCCGGACGGCGTGGCGGCCATCCAGAAGCTCGGCACGGAGAACAACTTCGCGGTCGACGCGACCGAGGACAGCGCGGCCTTCACCGACGCCAACCTCGCGCAGTACGACGCCGTCATCTTCGTCTCGACCACCGGCGACCCGGTGAGCACGGCGGAGCAGAAGGCCGCCTTCCAGCGCTACATCCAGAACGGCGGCGGCTACGCCGGCGTGCACGCCGCCTCCGACAGCGGCTACAACTGGGCGTGGTACGGCCAGCTCGTCGGCGCGTACTTCAAGTCGCACCCGGCGATCCAGCAGGCCACGGTCCGGGTGGAGGACCAGGCGCACCCCTCGACGGCCCACCTGCCCACCTCGTGGGTGCGCACCGACGAGTGGTACGACTACACGACCAACCCGCGCGCCAACGTCCACGTCCTCGCGTCGATGGACGACAAGTCCTACACCGGCGCCACCATGGGCATCGACCACCCGACGGTGTGGTGCCAGGACTTCGACGGCGGCCGCTCCTGGTACACCGGCCTCGGCCACACCAAGGCGAGCTTCGTCGAGCCGGCCTTCCTGACCCACCTGCTGGGCGGCATCAAGACCGCCGCCGGCGCGGAGAAGGCGGACTGCTCGGCGTCGCAGAGCGGCAGCTTCGAGAAGGTCACCCTCGACGACAACACGTCGAACCCGATGATGACCGACATCGCCAAGGACGGGCGGGTCTTCTACATCGACCGCCTCGGCGACGTCAAGATCATCAAGACCACCGGCGCCACCGTCACCGCCGGTCGCCTGAACGTGTTCACCGCCAACGAGAGCGGCCTGCTCGGCCTGGCGCTGGACCCGGACTTCGACACCAACAACTGGCTGTACCTCTTCTACTCGCCGAACAACGCCAACGTCGACCGGCTCAGCCGGTTCACCGTCAACGGCGACACGCTGGACTTCTCCAGCGAGAAGGTCGTCCTGAACGTGCCGGTCCAGCGGGCCGAGTGCTGCCACCACGGCGGCGGCATGCTCATGGACAAGAAGACGGGCGACCTGTGGCTGGCCACCGGTGACAACACCAACCCGTTCGCGTCGGACGGCTACACGCCGATCGACGAGCAGACCGGCCGCTCGGCCTGGGACGCGCAGCGCACCTCGGGCAGCACCAACGACCTGAGCGGCAAGCTGCTGCGCATCACCCCGCAGGACGACGGCACCTACACCGTCCCCGCGGGCAACCTGTTCCCCCCGGGCACCGAGAAGACCAAGCCCGAGATCTACGCGATGGGCTTCCGCAACCCGTTCCGCATGGGCCTGGACCCGGAGACCGGTCACGTGATGGTGGCCGACTACGGTCCCGACGCCGGCTCCGCCAGCGCCACCCGCGGTCCCCGCGGCACGGTGGAGTGGAACCTGGTCAGCACGCCGGGCAACTACGGCTGGCCGTTCTGCGTGGGCAACAACACGCCGTACATCGACTTCAACTTCCAGACCCGGGCGTCGGGCTCGGCGTTCAACTGCGCCGCGCCGGTCAACGACTCGCCCAACAACACCGGCCTGACCAACCTGCCGCCCGCCAAGGCGGCGACGATCTGGTACACCGGCGGTGTCGACCAGAACAACTTCCCCGAGCTCAACGGCGGCGCGCCGATGGGCGGCCCGGTCTACCGCTTCGACCCCGAGCTCAACTCGCCGGTCAAGTGGCCGGCCTACTGGGACGGCAAGGCC
>NZ_BOOA01000150.1 GCF_016862995.1 Acrocarpospora phusangensis | reverse complement strand
CTATTTCGAAGAGGCGCAGCTGCCGTTCGTGGTGGGCATCAACGGCTTCGACGGGTCGTACCCGCACGGGGAGAGCGAGATCCGGGAGGCGCTGACGCTGTCGCCGCACGTCCCGGTGGTCCGGACCGACGCGCGGGCCAGGGAATCGGTGAAGAGCACGCTCATCACGCTGGTCGAGCACGCGCTCACCATGCGGGTGGCCGTCCCCGGCTGGCAGCGCTAGCCGGGGCGGCACGTCCCGTCGTTGGTCTGAGTTCTACATCGGAGTCGCGACGACGACGCTGGCCCAGCCGGGCAGCTCGACGATCTCGGACAGGTTCAGCCCGCTCTTCTCCAGCAGCGTCTGGTACTCCGTCCGGGTCCGCTCCATCCCGTCCCCGATCAGGGCCAGCATCCGCATGTCGGCGTCCAGGCCGACATGCGGAGAGTCGTCGTCCGGAAGCACGATCTCCACGATCAGGATCCTGCCCGTGGAGGGCATCGCGCTCCGGATGTTGCTCAGGATCCGCACCGAGTCGTCGTCGTTCCAGTTGTGGATGACGTTGGAGAGGATGTAGGCGTCGGCGACCGGGATGCCGTCCTGGACGAAGAAGTCGCCGACCACGCACTCGCACCGGTCGGCCAGCCCGGCCGCCGCGATCGCCTCCCGCCCGGACGGGATCACCCGGTCCAGGTCGAACAGCACGCCCCTGGTGTGCGGGTGGGCGGCCAGCACGGCGCTGATGAGCTGCCCGCGGCCGCCGCCCACGTCCACCACCCGCTCGACGCCGGTGAAGTCGTAGTGGTCGGCCAGGCCCTCGGCGAACGGGATGGCCCGCCGGGCCATGTAGTCGTCGAAGACGACCGCGGTCTCCGGGTGCGCGCCCAGGTAGCCGTAGACCGACCCGTGCAGCTCACGGAAGGCCGAGACGCCCGACTTGACCGTCTTGGGCATCCTGCCCATGCCGTTCCAGTACGCCTCCTCGCCCACCAGCCGGATGGCCGAGCGCAGCGAGCCGGGGGAGTCGTCCGCCAGGATGAGCCCCGCCTCGGTGACCTCGTACCCCTCCGGGACGCTGCGGACGAAGCCCATGCCGGCCAGTTCGCGGAGCACGCGCCGTACCGACTGGGGGTGGGCGTCGCAGCGCGCGGCCAGCTGGTCGGCGCTGAGGGGGCCGTCGCGCAGGTGGGCGGCGAAGTCGAGCTCCGCCATCGTGGCAAGCGCGGCGAAGCGCGAAATGCCGTAGATGGCGTCCCAGACGGCGTCGGCGGCTTGTGCGGTCACCTGGTCTCCACTTCGTGAGTCATTCCATTGTCGAATCGCCGGGCCGACATGCCGCGGACCATGCGGCCGACGTCGGCGCGGAGCTTGACGAACGCGTCCAGCTCGCGGGTGCGGATCTGGTCGCGCGGGCCGGGCAGGTCGACGGTGAGGTCGCCCACCACGTGCCCGGGGGCCTTGCTCAGCACGACCACCCGGTCCCCGACGTAGACGCTCTCGTCCACGTCGTGGGTGATCAGCAGGATGGTCATGCCGTGATGGGCGCAGACCCGCAGCACCAGGTCCTCCAGCTCCTCCCTGGTCTGCGCGTCGACCGAGCCGAACGGCTCGTCCATGAGCAGCAGCGAGGGGCGGTAGGCCAGCGCGCGGGCGATCGACACCCGCTGCTGCATGCCGCCGGACATCTCCCACGGGAACTTGCCGGCGGCGGCGCCCAGGCCCACCTCGGTGAGCGCGGCCATGGCCGCCTCGTCCCTGGCCTTGCGGCTCATCCCGCGGCGGCGCAGCGGCAGGCCGACGTTGGCCAGCGCCGACAGCCACGGGTAGAGGGAGCGGCTGTAGTCCTGGAAGACCACGGCCAGGTTGTCCGGCGTGCTCTCGACCGGGCGGCCGTCCAGGAGCACGGCGCCGCCGGTCGGCTTGATCAGGCCCGCGATGGAGCGCAGCAGGGTGGACTTGCCGCAGCCCGAGGGACCGACGACACACACCACCTCGCCCTGCTTGACGGTCAGATTGATGCGGTCGATGGCGTGGTACGTGCCATATCTGTGGGTCAGATCGACTAACTCAAGCACCGGAACTTCCTAGATTGTCCGCCGGGCACGGTGATGCCATGCCAGGATGCGGCCCTCCAGCAGGAGGAACGAGGCGTTGAGCAGGAACCCCAGCACGCCGAGCAGGACGATGTACGCCCAGACGTCGACGAACAGGAAGTTCTGCTGCGCGGTGAGCAGGCCGTACCCGATGCCGCTGGTGCTGCCGATCAGCTCGGACACCACCATCAGGATCAGCGCCAGGGACAGGGACAGCCGCAGGCCCGCGAAGATCTTCGGTGTGGCCGCCGGGAGCACCACCCGCCACAGCACGTCCGTCCGGGTGAACCCGAAGACCCGGGCGGTCTCCAGGTACTGGCGGTCCACCGTCCGGCAGCCGTCCGCCGTGTTCAGCAGCACCGGCCAGATCACGCCGAAGACGATGATGGCCAGCTGGGTGGCCGTCCCGATCTGGAACAGCGCGAAGAAGATGGGCACCAGCAGCGGCGGCGGGATGGCGCGGCCGAACTGGAGCATCGGATCCAGGTAGTCGGCCAGCTTGGCGGACCGGCCGATGGCGACGCCCAGCAGGATGCCGGCGAGGCTGGCCAGGATCCACCCGGCGAACAGCCGGCCGAGGCTGGGCGCGAACGCGTCGATCGCGTCATCGGTCAGCAGCACCCGGCTGAGCGGGCCGGAGAACCACAGCTCCTGGATGCGCACCGCGATGCTGCTCGGCGAGGGGAAGTACGGCTGCTCGGCGAACCGGGTGGCCAGCTCCCACAGCACCAGCACCACGGGCACGATCCAGAGCCCGGCCAGCCTGCTCAGGAGACTCCTGCGCGTCACGACACACCCGCCAGCCGGTTGTGGTGCCACCGGAACACCCGTTTCTCGGCGGCCACCAGCAGCGCGTTGACCGCGATGCCGAACAGGCCGACCCAGGCGGTCGCGGCGATCATGAGGTCCACCCGGTTGCCGCTGCCGGCCGTGTTGATGAAGACGCCGACGCCGCTGATGCCGCCGGCCACGACCTCCGCGGTGACCACCAGGATGATGGCGACCGAGGCGGCCAGCCGTACGCCGGTGGCGATGAACGGGGCCGCGCTGGGCAGCACCACCCGCATGACCACCGTGCCCGGGCCGAAGCCGAAGCTGCGCAGGGTCTCCTTGGCCAGCGGGTCCACGTCGCGCACACCGTAGATGGTGTTGATCAGGACCGGCCAGGTGGCCGCGTACACGGCGACCGACATGCGCATGTGCATGGGGTTCTGGAAGAGCAGGATGGCCAGCGGGATGAGGGCCACCGAGGGGATGGGGCGGAGGAACTCGATCAGCGGCCGGGTGGCCGACTCGACGGGCCGGACCACCCCGAGCAGCAGTCCGGCCGGCACCGCGACGGCGATGGTCACGACCAGCGCCCAGAACCACGCCTCCATGCTGGCCAGGCCGTGGGTGAGGAACTCGCCGTCCACGGCGAGTTCGGCGGCTCTGGCCAGGACGGTGGAGACGAGCGGGAGGAACCCGGTGTCGATGACACCGGTCCGGCCCGCGACCTCCAGAATGACAAGGAGCCCCGTGGCGCCCACGACGCCACGGAGCACTGTCGAACCGATCAATCTGGACACGTCACCCCGCGGCCGGCGCGTGCAGCACCGACTTCACGTCGAACCCGGCCTGAAGGTAGCCGTACTCCTTCATCGTGTCGGCGACGCGCTGGAGGCGCGCCTCGCTCAGGGTGGTGGAGTAGACGCCGAGCGCGATGACGGCGGCGGTGGCCTTGTCAATCTTGGTGTACGCCGGCAGCACCTCCTCGATCGCCTTGCGGTCGGACGCGGCCAGCTGCTGGGCCTTGGCCAGCGCGCGCTGGAAGGCCGCCACCGTGTTGGGGTTCTTCGTGACGAAGTCGTCGTTCATCACCCAACCGGCGATGGGGAAGTCGGCCATCGGACCGCTCATCGTGTCGGCGATCTTCTTGGCGCCCTGCTGGGAGTTGGCCGAAATGAAGGGTTCAGCCACCCAGATCGCGTCCACGGTGCCGTTCTTCAGCGCGCCACCCATGTCCGGCAGCGGCATCGGCACGAACTGCTTGGGGTCGATGGTCACGCCGGCCACCTTGGCGGTGGCGGTGACGGCCAAGGTGCCGATGTTGTTCAGCGTGTTGACCGCGATCTTCTTGCCGACCAGGTCCGCCGGGCTCGAGATGCTGGCGTCGTCAGCCTTGGCCATAATGACGAAGTTGTCGGGCGCGGCCTGGTAACTGTCCGCGACCACCCTGAACTTGCCCACGCCCTTCTCCTGCGCGGAGAACAGGGACACGTAGTTGTTCAGGGTCGCGTCAAGCTGGCCGGCGACCAGCTTGGGCGTGGCGGTCGCGCCACCTGCCTCGATGGACGTCTGTACGGTCAGACCTTCGGCTTTGAAGAAACCCTTGTCGATCGCGATCTGGATCGGGGCCGAGTCGGGGATGGGCAGGATGCCGACCGTAAGGGTGGTTTTTTCCAAGCTGTTATTCGAGGTGTCCGCCGGTGTATTCGTATCGGCGCCGCCGCATGCCGTGAGTGCCAATGCGGCCAGGACGCTCACCACGAGCGGTCGGCCCGGGAATAGGCGTCTCATGGAGTCTCCTTTAGCTGGGGGAATGGCCCGCGCGGATCGTCAGGTGATCGCGAACACGGCGGGCGACGAGCGACGAGCGTAGCGGAGGAAAATCCCCCTCAACAGGAATGAGAGCACTATGTCACCAAACTTGTAAACAAGTCAGTTGTTGGCGACTTTTGCATGAAATGTCATGGTTTGGGGGGTTGTCACGGTCCATCGAACATGTGATCCCACAGATAGCCCGTCGTTGAGGTTCGACCAGGGAAGTTCCCTCTGTCCTCTCGACATTACTGAGCGGTACGTGTTGGATCGTGGCAATCCGGTCACGGCTATTGGTCTATCTCGCGGTCTTATGCTCCAATTGCCCGTGGCTTATGGGAGGTTTCCCGGGATAAATTGATTTTTCTTTAGCGGAAGGTGCGGCCTGTGAGGACGGCTACGATCGACAATGATCACCGCACCGTGTCCGAGACGCCCCCGGCGGCCCTCCCCGGTCCCGAGGTCGAAGAAGACACGCGGAACAGGATGGCGCTGAAGAACTGGCGGGTCCGCAGCCGCCTTGTCGCCCTGATCTTGGTCCCCACCATCGGAGCGGTGCTCCTGGGCGGACTTCGAGTGGTGACCTCGATCAGCAGCGCCGCCGAATATCAACGGGTCAGCGAGGTGGCGGCGTTCACCAGCACCCTGAGCGATCTGATCCACGAGCTGCAGCTGGAACGCGACCTGACGGCTCGTTATATCGAGACCGGCCGACCGGGCGACCCCGGCCTCGGCCTGATCCGCAACCAGCGAGGCTCGGTCGACGTGCTCGTCGACGCGGTCCGTGGCCGTGTCAGCGACGCCGCCGACTCCTTCGGCGAGGTGGGCCGGCAGAACCTGTTCCGGCTCGACCGGCGTCTCGGCGAGCTCGCCAACCTGCGCAAGGCCACCGTGGAGAGCGCGCTGCCCGCGCTGCCCGCCGTGGAGAAGTACTCCGCCTTCATCGCGGACCTGATCCGGCTCTACGACGAGAACGGCCAGGGCGGCATCGACGAGTCGGTCGACGCCAGCGCCACGGCGCTCGCCTCGCTGGCGCGCGCCAAGAACGACGCCTCCACGGTCCGGGCCCTGCTCGCCATCGGCACCGCGACGGGCCGCTTCGAACCGATCGAACTGGACGCGTTCACCGGTGCCCGCAAGCGGCAGGAAAGCGAGCTGAGCGCGTTCCGTACGGTCGCCACACCCGAGGAACGCCAGGTCTTCGCCGACCGCGTGACCGGCCCGGAGATCGACAGATCCGAGTTCCTCCGGCTCTCCGCGCTGGAAGCCATCAGGACCCGGCGCCTGCTCACCAACCTGGACGACCGCCCCGGCCCCGACGGCGACGAGTGGTTCCAGGTCAGCAGCGCCGGCATCGACAAGATGCACGAGGTCGAGAAGCTCCAGATCGCCTCCATCGTGGACCGCAGCGACGTGTTCGCCGCGGCCGACCAGCGCGGCGCGATCGCCAACATCATCGTGGTCGTGGCCATCCTCGGCCTGGTGCTGTTCATCACCACGGCGATGGCGAGATCGCTGGTCAAACCACTGCGGCAGCTCCGTTCCGAAGCCCTGGAGATCGCCGGCCACAAGCTGCCCGAACTGGTCCAGCGGCTGCGCGACTCCGACGGCACGGGCAACAGCGCCGAGGTCAAACCGGTCCCGATCGGCGTCTCGTCCACCGACGAGATCGGGGAAGTCGCCCGGGCCTTCGACGAGGTCCACCAGGAAGCGGTCCGGCTGGCCGGTGACGAAGCCAAGCTGCGCAGCAACGTCAGCGCCATGTTCGTCAACCTGTCCCGCCGTACGCAGACGCTGGTGGAACGGCAGATCGCCCTGATCGACGGGCTGGAGCAGGGCGAGCAGGACGAGCAGCGGCTCGGCAACCTGTTCAAGCTGGACCACCTGGCCACCCGCATGCGCCGTAACAGTGAGAACCTGCTGGTTCTCGCCGGCCAGGAACCCGCCCGCCGGTGGAGCCAGCCGGTGGAGCTCACCGACGTCGTCCGGGCCGCGCTGTCCGAGGTCGAGGGCTACGAGCGGGTCGTCATCAACATCCCGTCCGACGCGGCGCTGGCCGGTCAGGCCGTCAACGACGTCATCCACCTGCTGGCCGAGCTGGTCGAGAACGCGCTGTCGTTCTCCGCCAGGGACACCCGGGTGATCGTGTCCGGGAACCGGATCGACGGCGGCGGCGTGATGGTCTCGGTCACCGACGGCGGCATCGGCATGACCCAGGAGGAGATCGCCGCGACCAACTGGCGGCTGGCCAACCCGCCGGTCGTGGACGTGTCGGTGTCCCGCCGCATGGGCCTGTTCGTGGTCGGCCGGCTCGCGCTCCGCAACGGCATCCGGGTCCAGCTCCGCTCGCACGACAACGGCGGCCTGACCGCGATGGTCCTGCTGCCGGAGTCGCTGATGGGCGCGCCGGCGTACGCGCAGCAGCAGTACGCGGGCAGCTTCGCCCCGTCCTGGTCCCCGCAGGGCCAGACGTCCGAGCCCGTCTCCTGGGGGGCTCCGCCGATGGCCCTGTCGGCGCCCGCCCCCAACGCCCCCGGCGGACCCTTCGCCACACCGGGGCCCGGCGGGCAGCACCCGTCCTTCCCGCCCCCTGGCATACCGTCGTCGATGTTCGGCGCGGACGCGCACGCCAGGGGCGCGCTGGGTCCGGGCGGTCCGGGCGGTCACGGCGGACCTGGCGGTCCGAGTGTTTCGGGCGGGCACGCCCTGCCGCCCTCCCCGTACGACGGCAGGGGCGCGTTCGGATCGGCGCAGGGCCAGTCCTCGCCGTTCGACGCGCAACAGCCGCGCTCTCCGTTCGACCCGCCCGCCACCGGGCAGGTCCTGCGCTCTCCGTTCGACCCGCGCACGCCTCCCGGCGCGGCTCCCAACGGGCCGTCGCTGCCGAAGCGGCGCGGGGACTCCGGACTCTCGGGTCTCTCCGGCTTATCCGGGTTCTCCGGGATGGACGTCGACAGCACTGGTCCGCTGCCCGCCGTACGAGATGAACGTCCGGAGGACTTCTTGCCCATCTTCGCCGCGGTGGAGTCCGCCTGGTTCCAGCGCAGCCCTGAGGACAAGAACTGGAACCAGACGCCCGCCGACAACGGCTGGGAAGTCGCCGCGCAGCAGCCCTCCTGGGAGGCCAACACCTCCTCGGGCCTGCCCAAGCGGGTCCCCAAGGCCAACCTGGTCCCAGGTTCGGCCGATCCGGGCAAGCCGGCGGCGGCCGTCGCGCCGATGCCCGCCCTCTCCCCGGAACGCGCGCGCAGCCGCCTCTCCAGCCTCCAGCAGGGTGTACGGCAGGGCCGCGCGGTAGCCAGGGGCGAGATCAGCGAAGAAGAGGGATACCCGGGCGCCGGCAGAGGAGACAAGCCGTGAGCGTCGTGAGCGTACCGACATCCACCTATCAGCACAGGGGTGTTCCGTGCGAGAGATGAGCCATGCCGCTCGCGGCATCAACTGGCTGATCAGTGACTTCGTCAGTTCGGTGCCCGGCGTCGCGCACACCGTGGTGGTTTCCGCCGACGGGCTTCCGCTGGCCTACTCCGAGGGTTTCCCGAAGGACCGGGCCGACCAGCTCGCGGCGGTGGCCGCCGGCCTGATCAGCCTCACCCAGGGCGCCTCCCGCGTCTTCGAGGGGGGGCCGGTCACCCAGACGCTCGTCGAGATGCAGCGCGGGCTCCTGCTGATCATGTCGGTCAGCGACGGGTCCTGCCTGGCCGTGCTCGCGGCCAGCGACTGCGACATGGGCCTGGTGGCCTATCAGATGACGCTCCTGGTCGAACGCGCGGGTCAGGTCCTGACCCCCGCGGTGCGGGCCGAGCTCCAGGCCACCCACCCGAGGAGATAGATCATGGACTCGTGGGGGCCGCCGTACGGTGCCCCGATGCCGCCTCGGGATCCCGCCTCGCCGGTCCGGCCGTACGCGGTCACCGGCGGGCGGACGGCACCGCGCATGCAACTCGCGCTGGAGGCCCTGGTGTCCTCGGCCACGTCGATGCACCAGGACCTGACGAACCGGCCACCGGAGCAGCGGGCGATCAGCTCGCTCTGCCGGCAGGTGCGCTCCGTGGCCGAGGTGTCCGCGCTGCTGCGGGTCCCCCTGGGCGTGGCCCGCGTGGTGATCGCCGACATGGCGGCCGAGGGGCTGGTGCACGTGCACCAGCCGCAGCTGGACGCGGGTAAGCCGGACTTGGGATTGTTGGAAAGGGTACTCAGTGGACTTCGACGTCTATAGCCCCGGCACTGCCAGCCGTGGCCTGACCTCGACGAAGATCGTCGTCGCCGGCGGCTTCGGGGTTGGCAAGACGACCTTCGTCGGCGCGGTGTCGGAGATCGTGCCGCTGACGACCGAGGCGGTGATGACCGACGCCTCCAAGGACATCGACGACGTGGCGTTGACGCCG
>NZ_BOOA01000149.1 GCF_016862995.1 Acrocarpospora phusangensis | reverse complement strand
ACATTCGGTGCGAGCTATGCAAGCTCAGACTCGAAGATCTTTTAGAGAGGATCCGGTCGGCCACACCAACGGCCGTACCGACAAGTAAAGATTAACAGCTTCTCCGCCCACCTTGTTCCCGAACCGGGTGCACTGGTGATCCGAAAGCCGGATCTTTGCAGGATCCAGGGGTAGAAACGGATCTGTGAACGAACTCAGGGTGCCGCGTGCGCTGATCGTCCTGCTCTGTGCGGCGGGGGCGGTGATCACGCTGGCCGGGATCCAGGCCGTGGGGTCGATCCTGGGGCCGGTGGTGCTGGCCCTGGTGCTGGTCATCGCGGTGTCGCCGCTACGCGACTGGCTGCGGCGCCGGCACGCGCCCACCTGGGTGATGGTGCTGGTCCCGCTTCTGGTCGTATTGCTGGTGCTGCTCGGCATGGTGGCGATCCTCACCCTGGCGGCGGCTCAGCTGGCCCTGCTGGCTCCCCAGTACGCCACGCAGTTCACCGAGCTCGTGGCGGAGGCGCAGCGCTGGGCGGCGAGTCTCGGCATGGGCAGCGAGCAGATCAACAAGGTGATCTCCACCTTCGATCCGGCCAACCTCATCGGAGTGGCGCAGGGGGTGCTGTCGGGGCTGCTCGGCGTGTTGTCGAGCCTGTTCCTGATCGTGGTGCTGCTGCTGGCCATGAGCCTGGACGCGCCGATCTACAGCCGGATCATCGAAGCCTCGGAGGCGCGCCGGCCGGCCATGTACAAGGCGCTGACCACGTTCACCGAACGGACTCGACGCTACCTCATCGTGTCGACGATCTTCGGTCTGATCTGCGCGGTCCTGGATGTGATCGCGCTCTACATCCTGAGCGTGCCGCTTCCCCTGCTCTGGGGGATCCTGGCGCTAATCACGAACTACATCCCGAACATCGGGTTCATCCTCGGCCTGGTCCCGCCCGCGCTGCTCGGCCTGCTGGACGGCGGCTTCCAGACCATGATCTTCGTCATCGTCGCGTACATCGTGATCAACGTGGTGATCCAGTCGTTCATCCAGCCGAAGTTCCTCGGCGACGCCGTCGGGCTGTCCACCACCGTGACATTCCTGTCGCTGATCGTCTGGGCGTTCGTGCTCGGCCCGCTGGGCGCGCTGCTCGCGATCCCGCTCAGCCTGCTCGCCCGCGCCATCCTGATCGACAGTGATCCTAACGGTTCGATGGCGGCCGCCCTGATTTCCGGGGAGCTCCCCGCCGCGGAACCTACGGAGACGTAGGGTCGGGGCCATGACCACGCGGCGATGGGACATCGACGAGCGACAGACCGGGATCGCGGACGGCTCCGCCATGGACCCACAGGTCCAGAGCCTGCTGGACACGATGAAGCGGGACGGCTGGGTCACCGAGGAGCCCGAGGCCCACCTGCTGCCGCACCTGCGCCGCGCCTGCGGCGAGGACTGGACGCTCACGTCCGAGCAGCTGCTCGACGACGGGGTGTACGAGGTGACCCTCACCCCCGCCGTCCACCTCAAGGGCATCGAGACGCACCGCGCCGCGATCCGCCTGCTGTCCGTGATCGCCGAGCCCGTCTTCTTCGTACGGCAGAGCGAGCCCGGCGTCTACGACTGCGTCACCGGCGTGCTCGACGGCGACCCGCCGGGCTACCGCAGCCACGGTCACCTGGTCCGGCTCATCCTCAACTGAGGTTCGGCGAGCAGTTCGGCCGGGGCGGCTTCGCGGCGGTTCCACGGCATCGCCGCGATGATCAGCGGGAAGAGCAGCACCGAGCTCATCGCCCACGGCGAGTGCAGAGCCCCCCAGTCCTGCCCCCGGAACTGGGTCAGCACGAGGTAGCCGGCCGCCGCCCAGAGCGAGCAGCCGATGATGGCCGGCCAGGCGAACCGGGTCGGCCTGGCCACCAGGAAGGGCATGAACCAGAGCAGGTACTGCGCGCCCAGCCGGGGTGTGACGATCATGAAGCCGAGCAGGATGGCGACGGTGACGTCGATCGGGTCGGCCCGGCGCCACCAGTAGAGGCAGAACGCCGCAACGGCGTAGATCGCGTACTGGCCGACCTTGAGTTTCCAGGTGCTCAGGTCCCACTCGCCGCCGCTGGACAGCGCCATCCAGCCCCAGTCGCCGGTGATCGGGCGCACGTCGCTGGGGCGCAGGCTGATCGTCTTGAGCACCTCGGTGAGCTGGTCCCAGCGCACCCAGCCGCCGAGCGGCATGCTCAGCAGGAACAGCACCGGCGGTACGGCCACGCCCACCATGGCCACGATCCGCGACCGCACCCCGGGCAGGAACATGAGCATGCCGGGGATGAGGATGGCGGGCCAGCTCTTGGCGCACAGGCCCAACCCCATCAGCAGTCCCGCGTAGAACGCCCGCCGGGTGGCGGTGTCGTCGGTACGGAAGCTGTGCCACATGCGCGCCGGCCGGTCCAGCAGGGGTTCGCCCCTGGTCCACTCCCCCGGCCCGCGGGCCACCACGTACGCGGCGACCGCGAACACCAGCGACACCGGCTCGACCTGCCCGTGCAGCGACGCGACCAGGATGGCCAGCGGGTTGCACGCGTACTGGAAGGCGCGCAGGTTCGCCTTGGGGCCGCCCGCCAGCCGGGCGACCAGCGGGATCAGGATCAGGTCGGCGACCACGGTGACCAGCCGGCCGGCGATCTCCCAGGGGATGCCGAGCCAGAGCAGCAGGCCGTACACGTAGGGGATGGTGGGCAGGAAGTGCCAGCCGCTGTTGACCGGGTTGCCGCCGTTGAGGATGGCTTCGCCGGCCGGGCGGAAGCTGTTGACGTAGTCGATCGGCTGCCAGTTGCTGGCGGCCGCGAAGCCCATGATGAGCACGCGGACGGCGAGGCCGACCGTCAGCGCGACGGCCAGGGAGGGGTTCCACCCCCTCCGCTGCGCGACGATGGCGAGCACGACACCGGTGACGAGAACGAGGCCCGTTGGGATTGCGTAGTCCATGACGGCCTCAAGACTGCCCGACCGCCGGGGGAATCAGCCACTCGGGCGGCGAAATCTCCCCATTGATTGAGGCGGTGGATACGGTGGGAGCGACCCGGGAGGCGTACATGATCGATGATGTGGCGGCGCGGTTGCGTGAGGTGTGCCTGTCCCTGCCCGAGGCGGCCGAGAAGCCGTTCGGCGGCCACACCGCGCCCTCGTTCCGGGTCCGCGAGAAGCTGTTCCTGATGACCAGCGAGGACGGGCTGACCATGATGTTCAAGGCCGGGCCCGGGGTGCAGGAGGCCCTGGTCTCGTCCGACCCGGAGCGCTTCTTCGTGCCCGCCTACGTGGGGAGCAAGGGCTGGGTGGGCGCCCGGCTCGACGTCGACCAGGACTGGGACGAACTCGACGAACTCATCCGCGACAGCTACCGCCTGATCGCCCCCAAGCGTCTCGCCGCCCTCGTGGACTGACACCGCTCCTCCGCGCTTTTCGGAGCAGAAGTTCGCATGGATGTGCGATACGGAGCGCGGGTCCCGGCTCGTACCGTTCACTCAGCTCTTCTGGTGCGTGACACGGAAGGATCCCCCATCCCCTCGAATGCTCTCTTTCGAAAGGATGGCGATGGTGGACCTGCCCAGGACCTGTCTGGTAATCCTGTGGCCGCTGGCCACGCTGCTCATCTGGATGGTCGTGGCCAAGGGCCTGGCCCGGGTGCTGCCGGGCGGGCCCCAGGTGCCGGTGTGGTGCATGCCCCGGTCGATCCGGGGACAGATCGCGCTGCTCTCCACGGTGGTGGCCGTGCTCACCCTGCTCGCCGCCGGACTCGGCATGTATCTGATGGGGCAGGGCGGCGACGACCTGTACGCGCTGGCGAGCGGACCCGAGTCCATGGCCGTGGACCGGGCGGCGGCGCGGCAGCCGTTCCGGGGGGTGGCCTGGCCGGGCTACCCCCATCTGATCGTGGCGCTCGGCCTCGCCGAACTGGTCGCCCTGGCGGCCTGGGGCGCCTGGAAGGTGGCCGGCGGGCTGCTGCGCCCGATGGAGTCGGTACGCGCCGAGCTCGCCACGCTCGACTTCGGCGACCTGCCCGCGCATGTGCCGGAGCCGGAGAACGCCCTGGAGGTCACCCGGCTGGGTGACACGATCAACACCTGCCTGAGCCGCCTGACCCAGGCCAAGGAGGAACTGGAGGAGGTCTCGTGCCGGCAGCGGCGGTTCGCCTCCGACGTCTCCCATGAGCTCCGCAATCCCGTCGCCGCCCTGCGGGCGGAGCTGGAGGACGCGCAGCTGGATCCCGCCAGGGCCCGCCTGCCCGACCTGCTCAGATCGTCGTTGCGCCAGGTGGTACGGCTACAGGCGATCATCGACGACCTGCTCTGGCTGTCGCGGGTCCGGGCCCGCGGGTCGGCGGAGCGGCAGCGGCTCGATCTCGCGGCGCTCGTCAGGACCGAGATCTCGCAGCGGGCCGACCGGCTGCCGGTCCTGGTCGATCTGACCCTCGGCGCCACGGTCGCCGCCGTGCCGTCCCAGATCGGCCGGCTGCTCGCCAACCTGCTGGACAACGCCCAGCGGCACTCCGCCAAGCTGGTACGGGTCGAGGTGCGCGCCACCCAGGCCGTGGTCGAGCTCGTGGTGAGCGACGACGGGCCGGGGATCGCGGCGGCCGACCGGGAGCGCGTGTTCCACCGGTTCATCCGGCTGGACGACGCCCGCAGGCTCGACGGCGACGGCACCGGGCTGGGCCTGGCCATCGCCCGGGACATCGCGCACGCGCACCAGGGCACGCTGCGCGTCGAGGAGAGCGCCGGGGGCGGCGCGCGGTTCGTGCTGCGGCTGCCCCAGGTCCGGCCGGGACGGGCGGTGCCGTCATGAAGCTGGGGAACTACTCGATCAGGGGCCGTCTGGCGCTGTTCACGGGCCTCGCGGTGGGGGCGCTCTGCATCGTGTTCTCCCTCGTCCTGCTGGTCGCCCTCAACCGGATGGCCACCCGGAGCCTCACCGACGAGGTCACGGCCGTGGGCGAGCTGACCGCGTACTACGTGGACCGGGGAGAGCTGAGCAATCCGCTGCCGCCCATCCCGCAGGACCTGGTCCGGCCCGTCCAGGTGGTCGATCCGCACGGGCGGGTGGTCGCCGCGACCAAGGACCTGCAGGGCAGGCCGGCCATGGCGCATTTCCTGCCCAGAAGCCCGCGGCGGGTGGCCAGCCAGGTCGTCTGCGACTCGATCCTCACCGGCGGGCGCTGCCACGTCGTCGTCGCGCAGCAGGTGTACCGCGACGGCAACTGGACGATCTACAGCGCCGCGCCGGCGCTTCCGTTCTACGTGTACCCGGGCGTGATCGCCATCCTGGTCGTGGGAACGGCCATCCTCACGCTCACGGTGGTCTGCGGCGCGCGGCGCAACGTCACCAGCTCGCTCAGGCCCGTCGAGGCCATCCGGTCCCAGCTCGACCACATCCGGAGCACCAACCCGGGCCGCCGGGTGCCGGTCCCCACCGCCAAGGACGAGATCTACCGGCTGGCCAGGAGCGTCAACCAGACGCTGGACCGGCTGGAGTCCGTACTGGACCAGCAGCGGCGGTTCTGCTCCGACGCCTCCCACGAGCTGCGCACCCCGATCACCGCCATGCGCACCCAGCTGGAGGTCGCCCTGATGGCGCCGGAGGACACGGACGTGCCCCAGCTGTGCGACGCGGTGCTCCCGAGCATCGAGCGGCTCCAGGCGATCGCGTCGGACCTGCAGACCCTCACCCGGCTGGACACCGGCGTGCCGGGCGATCGGCAGAAGGTCGATCTGTGCGAGCTCATCACCATGGAGCTCGGGGCGTCGAACGGCAAGGTGGTGCAGCGGCTGCTGCCGGGCGTCACGGTGCTGGGCGACCGGTCCGGGCTAGGCCGGCTGGTCGGCAACCTGGTGCAGAACGCGCAGCGGCACGCCTCGTCCACGGTGACGGTCACGCTGCGGCGCGGGAACGGCGACCCGCGGTTCCCGCTCGGCATCGCGGAGGTCGAGGTGCTGGACGACGGCGACGGCATCGCCGCCGACCAGCGGGAGACGGTCTTCCGGCGGTTCACCCGGCTGGACACCGCGCGCAGCAGGGTAGCCGGGGGCGTCGGGCTCGGCCTGCCCATCGCCCGGCAGATCGCCGAGAGCCACGGGGGCACCCTCACCATCCAGGACAGCGACCGCGGCGCGCGCTTCGTGCTCCGCCTGCCGCTGCACTCCTAGCGCCCTCGTGTCGAAACCGCCCCTCGCCCGTTCGACGTCCGGGTAAGAAGGACCGACGTCGAAGAAGGAGACCTCATGAGGGTCATTGTGATGATCAAGGTTGCCGGTGCGGACGAGGCGAGGATCACGCCGACGCCGGAGATGATGGCGACCATGGAGGAGTACAACCAGCGGCTGATCAAGGCGGGGATCATGCTGGACGGCGGCGGTCTCAAGCCCAGCTCGGAGGGCGCGAAGGTCATCTTCGAGGGCGGCACCACCTCGGTCGTGGACGGGCCGTTCACCGAGTCCAAGGAGATCATCGCCGGGTACTGGATCTGGCAGGTCAGCTCGCTGGAGGAGGCCGTCGAGTGGGCCCGGCAGTGCCCGGCCAATCCGGACGGGACGCTGCGGGAGGTCCTGGAGGTGCGCCCGTACTTCGAGGAGGAGGACTTCGTGGCGCTGGGCGCCGCGGGCTGAGTCCGCATGGACGCGCGGCGCACGGTTGAGGCGGTGTGGCGGATCGAGTCCGCTCGCCTGGTGGCCTTCCTGGCCCGGGTGGTCCAGGATGTCGGGCTCGCCGAGGAGATCGCGCAGGAGGCGTTCGCGGCCGCCCTGGAGCAGTGGCCGGAACAGGGCGTGCCGCGCAACCCCGGCGCGTGGCTGACCACCACGGCCAGGCGCAGGGCGATCGACCTGATCCGGCGGGAGCGCGTCAGGGACCAGAAGTACGCCCGGCTTGCCGCCGGCCTCCTGGCTCCGGAGGCCGGCGGCGGGGCGGACGCGGAGTTGTTGTCGCTGGTCTTCGTCGCCTGCCATCCGGTGCTGCCCCGCGAGTCCCGCGCGGCGCTGGCCCTGCGCCTGGTGGGCGGCCTCAGTACCGAGGAGATCGCCCGCGCGTTCCTGGTGAGCGGCGCCACCATGGGGCAGCGGATCAGCCGGGCCAAGCGGACCCTGGCCGAGGCGCAGGTGCCGTTCCGCATGCCCGCCGACGGGGAGTTGCCGGCCCGGCTGTCCGCGGTGTTGGAGGTCATCTACCTGATCTTCAACGAGGGCTACTCGGGCACGTCGGGCGAGACGTGGGTGCGCGGGGAGCTGGCCGAGGAGGCCCTGCGCCTCGGCCGGATCCTGGCCGGCCTGCTGCCCCGCGAGCCGGAGGTGCACGGGCTCGTCGCGCTGATGGCGTTGCAGGCGTCCCGCTTCCGGGCCCGCACCGGGCCGGACGGCGAACTCGTCCTGCTGCAGGACCAGGATCGTTCCCGCTGGGACCGCACGCTGATGGCGCACGGGCTGGCCTGTCTCGCCCGCGCCAGGGGGACGGGCGGGCCGCTCGGGCCGTACACGGTTCAGGCGGCCATCGCGGCCTGCCACGCGCGCGCCCCCCGGTTCGAGGAGACCGACTGGGAGGCGATCGTCGCGCTGTACGACGCGCTCGCCCAGTTGGCGCCCTCACCCGTGGTGGAGTTGAACCGGGCGGTGGCGCTGCTCCACGCGGACGGTCCCGAGGCGGCGCTGCTCGTGCTGGACGCCGTCGGCGCCGATCCCCGGATGGCCCGCCACCACCTGCTCGGCGCCGTACGCGGGGATGTGCTGCTGCGGCTGGGCCGGCGCGCCGAGGCGGCCGAGGAACTGGAACGGGCGGCCGCCCTGGCGCCGACGACGCGGGAGCGCACGCTGCTCATGGAGCGCGCCGCCGCCGCGATCTCGGGCGGTTAGGGTACGGCTCACGCCCGGCGTCCCGGCGCGGGCGTGAGCCGTACGGCTGGGGCCGGCTAGAAACCGGCGGTGATGCGGGTGAACTCCCAGGTGGGCTGGGAGATGCCGCTGCAGTTGGAGACCACGCCCCCGCCGGGGCACGGCCGGTCGCGGTTGACCGCCCAGAACGCGAGCCGGGTCAGGCCCTTGGACTTGGCCCAGTCCCTGATCGCGGTCCAGGCCGCGGTGGTGGTCAGCTCCTGCTGGTCGGACAGGCCGTTCATGCCGGAGATGCCCATCCGCGCGTACGCCTGCGCGTCGGTCCAGCCCCAGGCGGCCTTGAGCGCGTTCTTGAGGCCTTCGGACGCGTTGATGGTGTCGGTCTGGATGTTGCCGCTGCCGAAGTCGAACGGCATGATCGTGTAGTTGTCGATCGGCACGTTCAGCGCCTTGGCCTGGTTGATCAGGCGGATGCCGTGCGCGTTCGGCCCGGTGGTCGTGGTGCCGAAGGTGACGACGACCTTGACGTTCGGGTTGTTCTGCTTGACGATCTTGAGGGCGTTCAGGATGCGGTCCTGCACGGTGTAGTTCTCGAACTCGTCCCAGTTCTCGATGTCGAAGTCGACCACGGCGGGGCCGACCGCGTTGATGACCTGCTGCACGGCGCCCGCGAAGGCGGCCGGGGTGGCGCAGTTGGGGCCGAGCTTGTTGCCCTGCCAGCCGCCGAAGGAGATCTGCACGCTGCCGCCCGCGGCCTTGATGGCCGAGATGGCCGCCGCGTCGGGGCCGCCGGTGAGCGGGCGGTTGCCGTCCCAGGCCGGGTTGCAGCCGCCGCTGGACAGGATGAACGCCATGGTGAAGGACCGGACTCCGGTGGCGGACATCACGCTGGCGGGCGCGGGCGGGTCGCCCCAGCCCATGAAGAGGTACGGCGCGCCGGGCATCTTGCTGCCGGGCGGGGGCGGCGGGCAGCCGGTGGTGGAGCCGGTCACCGGGTTGCTGGCCGCCGACTCACCGTTGGCGTTGTACGCCCTGACCGTGTACGTGTGCGTGGTGCACGAGGCGAGCCCCGAGTGGGTGGCGCTGGTGCCGGTCACGGTGGCCCGCACGGTGGTGCCCTCGTAGACGCGGTAGCCGGTCACGGTGCCGCTGGAGGCGCCCCAGGAGAGCGAGATCGAGGTGTTGGTGGCCCCGGTCACGGAGGGGTTGCCCGGGGTGCCGGGCGTGCCGGGCGGTGGCGGGGTGCCCCCGGCGCAGGACGCGCCGTTGAGCGTGCAGTTGCTGACCACCGCGCCGGCGCCGCCGGGACTGCCGTTGAAGCCGAAGCTGGCCGTCCCGCCGGCC
>NZ_BOOA01000148.1 GCF_016862995.1 Acrocarpospora phusangensis | reverse complement strand
GACCTGCCCGGCCTCCTGGCGGACCTGCGCGGCGGGGACGCGACAGCGGGCGAATAAGGCCTTCAGCCCCTCCATCGGACAAAAAGGGCCCCCCGCTGCGCAGCGTCACGAATGTAACTGATTGAATGTGAACCACTACGCAACGTCCGGGGCTGCAGGAGGCGTTGAGCAATGTCAATCGGGGCAACACTGTCGGGGGCACGGCAGTCGGCGAGGCTGTCCGTGTCCGAACTGAGCGAACTGACCAGAATCCGGGAAGCCGTGATCGACGCGGTGGAACGGGATGACTTCTCCAGCTGCGGGGGCGACTTCTACGCCCGCGGCCACCTCCGGGCGCTCGCCAAGGCGCTCGGGCAGGACCCGGACGTGATCGTCCGGGAGTTCGACGAGACGCACGCGGGGAAACAGGGGCCGGTATCGGCCACCGAATTCTTCAAATGCGACAATCCCATCAAGCTGTACGAACGCCCGAAAGCCAACTGGACCATGGCCATGGCGGCCGCGCTGGGCGTCGTGCTCGTGTTCGGACTGATCCGGATCATGGGCAGTACCGACGCGCCGGTGAAGTCCGTGGCCAAGGTGGCGCCCGCGGCGCCCAAGGCCCAGGCCAAGCCCGCGGTGCCGGTCACCCGGCCGGTCACGGCCGTGGCCGACCTGGTCACCGTGAAGATCTCGGCCACCAACGCGGCCTGGGTGAAGGTGCGGGACGTCAACAACAAGATCCTCTACCAGGGGATGATCTCGACCGGGGACTCGGAGACCTTCCGGACCCGGAAGAAGATCAAGCTGACCTTCCGTGACGCCGGGGCGGTCCGGCTGGAGGTCAACGGCAAGGACCTTGGAGCTCCAGGACGAACGGGAGAAAAGGTACGTCGCTCGTTCGGGCCGGGGGTCCCGAGTCCCCGGTAGGTTCCGACTCCCGATACCGTAGTTTCATCATGTCTTCTCGCCGAACCGTATCGATGGTCACCCTGGGTTGCGCCCGTAACGAGGTCGACTCGGAAGAGCTCGCCGCGCGTCTGGAATCCGCGGGCTGGCAGCTGGGGGACGACGATCCCGACGTCATCGTGGTGAACACCTGCGGCTTCATCGAGTCGGCGAAGAAGGACTCGATCGACACGCTGCTGGCCGCCGCCGACTCGGGTGCCAAGGTCGTGGCGGCCGGCTGCATGGCGGAGCGGTATGGGGCCGAACTGGCCGACGCGCTGCCCGAGGCGGCCGCGGTCATCTCCTTCGACGACTACACCGACATCGGAGGGCGGCTGGACGACGTGCTCGCCGGCCGCCCGCTGAAGCCGCACTCCCCGCGCGACCGGCGCACGCTGCTGCCGATCAGTCCGGTGGAGCGGGCCAAGAGCACCGCGCACATCCCCGGCCACGGCTCGCTCGCCGCGCTCCCGGAGGGGCTGGCCCCGGCCAGCGGTCCCCGGACGCTGCGCAAGCGGCTCAGCGGGGGCCCGGTGGCCTCGCTCAAGCTGGCCTCGGGCTGCGACCGGCGCTGCACCTTCTGCGCCATCCCGGCCTTCCGGGGGGCGTACGTGTCGCGGCAGCCCGACGACCTGGTGGCCGAGGCCGTCTGGCTGGCCGGGGAGGGCGTGCGCGAGCTGGTGCTGGTGAGCGAGAACTCCACGTCGTACGGGAAGGATCTGGGCGACCTGCGGGCGCTGGAGAAGCTGCTGCCGCGGCTGGCGGAGGTCGACGGCATCGACCGCGTCCGGGTCAGCTACCTCCAGCCGGCCGAGCTGCGTCCCGGCCTGCTCGACGTGATCGCCGCCACCGAGGGCGTCGCGCCCTATTTCGACCTCTCCTTCCAGCACGCCAGCGGCCCGGTGCTGCGCCGGATGCGCCGCTTCGGCGACCCGGCGCGCTTCCTGGACCTGCTGGCCCAGGTGCGCGAGCGCGCCCCCGAGGCGGGTGTGCGCTCCAACTTCATCGTGGGCTTCCCGGGCGAGACCGAGGAGCAGTTCGAGGAGCTGGTCGGCTTCCTGACCGAGGCCAGGCTGGACGTCATCGGCGTCTTCGGCTACTCCGACGAGGACGGCACCGAGGCGGCCTCCTTCGACGGCAAGCTGGACCCGGACGTGGTGGCGGAGCGGGTGGCCGCCCTGACCGAACTGGCCGAGGAGCTGACCGCCCAGCGCGCCGAGGAACGCATCGGCACCGAGCTGGAGGTGCTGATCGAGGAGGACCTGGGCGACGGCGGCTACGAGGGCCGCGCCGCCCACCAGGGCCCCGAGGTCGACGGGGCGGTGACCGTCCAGGGCATCGGCCTGCTGCCCGGCCAGATCGTCCGCGCCGTCGCGGTGGATTCGGAAGGGGTTGACCTGATCGCCCGCATCAAGGCTGGTTCGTGAGCGAGAGCAGCGAGCAGACGGCACAGAAGTCCGACGCCGAGGCACCCCTGGTCTCGGCGGCGATGGCTGACGCGGCGATGCCCGACGCGGGAGGCCTGGAGCCCCCGATGGCCAGCACCTGGAACATCGCCAACGCGCTCACCGTGGCCCGGCTGGCGATCGTGCCGGTCTTCATCGTCTTCATGTTCGTGGACGGCGAGGGCTGGCGCGTCGCCGCGCTCTCCGTCTTCCTGGTGGCCTCCCTCACCGACCAGCTGGACGGCTGGCTGGCCCGGCGGTACGGGCTGATCACCGACTTCGGCAAGATCGCCGACCCGATCGCGGACAAGGCCCTGATCGGCTCGGCCCTGGTCTGCCTGTCCCTGCTCGGCGAGATGGCCTGGTGGGTGACCGCCGTGATCATCGCCAGGGAGCTGGGGGTGACGCTGCTGCGGTTCGCGGTCATCCGGCACGGGGTGATCCCGGCCAGCTACGGCGGCAAGGTAAAAACTGTGCTACAAATCCTGGCCATCGCGCTGTACATCTGGCCGGGGGTGCCCGACCTGGCCCGGCTGGCGGCCATGGGCCTGGCGCTGCTGGTCACCGTGGCCACCGGCCTGGACTACGTCTTCCGCGCGATCCGGCTGCGGCAGGTGGCGCGAAGGTCGCGGGCCGCGTGACGGACTCCCGGCTCCCGGCGGCCGTCCTGGCCGCGCTGGTCGAGCGCGGGGCCACCGTGGCCGTGGCGGAGTCGCTGACCGGCGGTCTCATCGGCGCGGCCCTGACGACGCCCAGCGGCGCCTCCGCGGCCTTCGCGGGGGGCGTCGTCGCGTACGCCACGGAGCTCAAGGCGCGGCTGCTGGGCGTGCCTGAGGCCCTGCTGGCCAGGGAGGGAGCCGTGCACCCCGAGGTGGCCGCCGCGATGGCGGCCGGGGTCCGCGGCCTGGTGCGCGCCGACTACGGCCTGGCCGTCACCGGCGTGGCCGGCCCCGACCCCCAGGACGGCAGGCCGGTGGGCACCGTGCACGTGGCCGTGGCGGGCCCGGAGAACGGGCTCTGGCACCGCGACCTGCTGCTGAGCGGGACCCGCGAGAAGATCCGGGCGCACACCTGTCAGGAGGCGCTCGACCTACTTCTAGGTGTGCTGCAGGTCAATTCGGGGGAACATTCCGGGTGATTACCGCGTTACGTCCCCAGCGAACATGCTCACCTCGGTCTGCCGCGGTGTCGCTCGATACAGGTACGGTGGAGCTGTGAGTGAGGTCCGTGAGCCATCGGCGAGGAGTAAGGCAAGGACGCGCCCGGCGAAGGGGCCGAGCGATCCCCTGATGACAGCGAGGAATATGTACGAAGGGCGAGGAAAGCGATACGAACCGACAACGCGGAACGTCGTGCCATCGACACCCGCGCCGGGGAGGGAGCGACAGATGGTCCTGCTGCGTCAGCTGCTCGGTGACGTCCTGCGGCGGCTGAGAGTGCGTCAGAGTCGCACGCTTCGCGAGGTCTCCACGCTTGCCCGCGTCTCCCTCGGCTACCTGTCCGAGGTGGAACGCGGCCAGAAGGAGGCGTCCTCGGAGCTGCTCGCCTCGATCTGCGGCGCCCTCGGCGTTCCGCTGTCGCAGGTGCTTCGTGAAGTGTCCGACCAGTTCGCGCTCGCCGAGCTGCAGCACGCCCCGGTTCTGGCAGATGTGCCGGAGCACGAGCGTCTGCCCATCTCGGAGACCGTGCCCTCAGGTCCTGAGTTCGGGGGATTCCCCGAGGTCAAGGACATGGTGGCGGCCTGACCCCGCCTAGCTTGGCTGACAGGTCCGGCACCAGTAGACCAGCCGTTCGGCTGGTGCTGTCCCCATCTCCCCACTACTGATCGGGTTTCCGCAGACACGGCAGGGGCGGCGTGCCCTGCCATAGACGAACAACGCACGCCCCGGCCTCGGGTCGCCGGTCGTCACCGGCCCGCCCGGCCCTTCCTTGTTCGATTCCATCAGGCGGTGCGCGAGCTCGACCAGCTCCGCCAGGTCCGCCGACGATTCCCCCGCCCCCACCGCTCCGACTTCGCGCCACGGCGACAGACGCGCCAGGAACAGCGTCTCGGCCCGCCAGATCGTGCCGATCCCCGCCAGGTTGCGCTGGTCCAGGAGCGCTTCTCCGATGGTGCGCCCGGGTTCCCGCGCCAGGTTGGCCGCGGCCCGCTCCGGGTCCCAGTCCGCTCCCAGCAGGTCGGGGCCGAGATGGCCGACGATCCGGTCCTCGCGCGCGGTCGGGAGCAGGTCCACCATGCCGAGCCGTACGCCGACGGCCTGCCATTGCTCGTTGGCCAGGATCAGGCGGATGACGTCGCCGCGGGGGAGCGGGCGTCCGGCCGGATGCACGCGCCAGCTGCCGTCCATGCGCAGGTGGGTGTGGACGGTCAGGTCGCCCTCGACGCGGGTCAGCAGGTGCTTGCCGCGGGACTCGGTGCCGAGCACGCGCCGGCCGCGCAGATCGGCGGTGGCGTAGCGAGGGACGCGGAAGTCGGATCTGGTCAGCACGCGGCCGTCCAGCGCGGCGCGCAGCCGTTTCGCGGTGCGGTAGACCGCGTCCCCCTCGGGCATCAGACCGGCGTCAGACCGGGGTGTGCGAGTCCCAGGCCGAGGGGTCGTTGGACAGGTCGGTCACCCGCTTGGGCAGCTCACCGCTGGCGATCTGGTCGAGGGTGACCTCCTCCAGGATGGCCCGCTCGCTGGCCCGCAACGCGATCCAGACCTGCTGCAGCGCCTGCGCGGCGCCGGTGTAGCCGACATGTTCGGGGCGCTCGCCGCGCACGTTGGCCAGGGGACCGTCCACGGCGCGGATCACGTCGGCCAGGGAGATCTGGGCGGCGGGGCGGGCGAGCACGTAGCCGCCCTCCGGGCCGCGCTGGCCGCGCACCAGACCGGCCCTGCGCATCTGCAGCAGGATGTTCTCCAGGTATTTGGGCGGCATCTCCTGGCCCTTGGCGAGCTCGCCCACGGTGGTGGGCCCCTCCCCCGACGCGGCGAGTTCGGCGGCGGCGCGGAGAGCGTAGTCGACACGGGCAGAAAGTCGCATGTAGTTGATTATCCCGCTCGGTTGGCAATGGTTGGACGGCAACCCCGCAAATCTGCCCGGTTCAGCCGACGCGCAGCCGCACGACGACCGGCAGATGATCGGAGTACGGCACCCGCGGCACCGACGCCTCCACCACCCGCACCCCCGCCGTGACCAGCACGTGGTCGATGCGCTTGACCGGATTCCCGGCCGGCGAGGTGGGCGGGTCGCCCAGCGCGATCAGCGGATCGGTGAACCCCGCGGCTTCGAGCACGCGCATCTCCGGATCCTCCTTGGTGATGTTGAGGTCGCCCGCCAGGACCACCGGCCGGGACGCGCCGAGCTGCCCGGCCAGCGCCGCCACTTCGGGAGCCTGGCCCGCGGTCGCCTGCAGATGGGTGTTGAGCACGCCCACCTCGCGCCCGCCCACCGACAGCACGGTGGCCTGGGCCTGCGCCCCCGTCGGGTGGCCGTGGTGGCCGAGCGGGTGCGAGCGCACGGACGTCACGGGCAGGTTGGTGAGCAGCGCGTCGCCCCAGAGCCGGTCGGCGGCGGGCGCGAAGTAGTACCGCATGCCGAGCCCCCGCGCGATCCGGTCCAGGTCGTCGTGGCCGCCGTTGAGCAGCCAGCCGCGGTCCACCTCGCTGAGCAGCACCACGTCGGGGCGGACCGACCGGGCCCAGGCGGCGATCCGGTCCAGGTCGAGGGTGCCGGCCAGGCCGTACCCCATTCTGATGTTGTACGCGACGAGCGTGAACTCCGTGCCCTCCACGGTCTGGGTGGCCGGGAGGGTCCGCCAGGTCAGCCCGGCGACCACGATCGGCGGGAGCAGCAGCCCGGCGAGGGTGCCGGAGACCAGCACGGGCAGCCGTACGGCCGGGGCCGGGATGAGAGGGCCGCCGTGGCGGTGGCGGAATCCGGACAGGGCGGTCAGGGCGACGGCCACGCCGACGACGGGCGGCACCACGGTGTTGGGGAAGCCGAGATCGGCGTCGTAGGAGGCGTAGTACGCGAACGTGGCCACCAGGAACAGCAGCGTGCCGCCGAGCAGCGCGGCTCCCGGCCGGCGCCGTCCCGGGTTGAGCGCCGCCAGGCCCAGGCAGCCGCCCAGCCCGGCCGCCAGCAGGGTCGCCTGCGCGAGCCCGGCCACCGGGGAGAAGACGCCGAGCAGCAGCCCGGCCGGGAACAGCACCCGGTAGACGGCGACCGGGGCGCCGGCCAGGAGCGGCGCGATCGCGAACGGGACCAGGCTGAGGCAGGCCACCCCCAGCGCCGCCACCGAGGCCGCCGCGACCGGCTCGCTGGTGCTCCCTGACCATTCGGCCGCGCTCGCCGAGCCGGGACCCAGGTACTGCCCCGCCAGGAAGAGGGCGGGGCCGAGGAGGAACCACATCGCGGTCGGGGCGCCGTCCTGCGCCGGTTCGACGCGCAGGACCGACCACAGGAACGCGGCCGGGAGCAGGACGGCGGGCAGCCACGGGAGCGGGCCGTCCCGCCAGATCAGGTCCATGTGGTCCAGGGCCAGCTGCAGCAGGCCGCTCAGGGCGAGGCCCAGGGCGATGCCGACGGGGGCGGCGGCGCGGGGGAGGGTGCGGGCGGAGCCGTACAGGAAGAGGAGGCCGGTGGTGACGCTCGCGGCGGAGAGGTAGAGCTGGGGGTCGCCGCCGTCGGTGGCCTGGAGGCAGATCCTGGTGGCGGCGAGACCGGCCGCGCCGCCGATCAGCACCGCGCGGGGGCCGATGAGGCGGGCGATCGGGATGGCGAGGAAAGAGAGCACGAACCAGAAGGCGGCGAACAGGCCGAGTCGTTCGGGCGGGGTGTCGCCGGCCTGGCCGTACAGGGTGATGAGGGAGGGCAGGAAGACCCGCAGCGCGTCGAGGAACAGCAGGAGGCCAAGGGTGAGGGCGGCGATCGGCCAGCGGGACATGAGCACTCCTCCGCGTGGGACATGAGTGATCCTCGTAGTCCGCGGGAGGGGTATCAAGAGCCAATTTCCGGACCGCCGCCGAGTCGCTAAGCTGGCAGGAAACTTTGTTGATATTTTTCGCAAGCTGCGTTAACCCGGGGGCGATCATAGAAAGCAGGAGCATGGAGCGACGTCCTGGCGTGCCCAGGCTGCTCCGGGAGATCAACGACCGGGCCGCGCTGGAACTGCTGCTCGCCTCAGGACCGCTGACCCGGGGGCAGATCGGCGACCTGACGGGCCTGTCCAAGGTCACCGCCTCCCAGACGCTCTCCCGGCTGGAGGAGCGCGGCCTGGTCGAGGTGGTCGGCGAGCAGGCCGGCAACCGCGGCCCGAACGCCGCGCTGTACGGCGTGATCCCCTCCTGCGCCTACGTCGCGGGGCTCGACGTCGGCCCGGAGTTCGTCACCGCCGCCATCGCCGACATCAACGGCGACGTGGTGGCCGAGGTGACCGCCTCCCCGAACGGGCACGACGACCCGGTCTCGGTCGTGCACAACGCCGTGGTGAAGGCGTGCAGGTCGGCCAAGGTGGCGCTGTCCCGGCTGCGCGGCGTGGTGATCGGCACGCCAGGCGTGGTGGACCCGCGCACCGGCGACGTGCACTTCTCCTTCGACCTGCCGGACTGGCACGAGGGCATCCACGAGGCGCTGGCCCGGGACCTGCGCCGGGACGTCACCATCGAGAACGACGTGAATTTGGTGGCCATCGCGGAACGCGCCAAAGGCGCGGCCCAGCAGGTGGACGACTTCGTGCTGCTCTGGGTGGGCCGGGGCATCGGCCTGGCCGTCGTCCTCGGCGGGCGCCTGCACCGGGGCCGCTCCGGCAGCGCGGGCGAGATCGGCTACCTCCCGGTGCCCGGCGTCCCGCTGGCCGAGGACATCCGCGCCACTCCCGGACGGCTGCCGTCGCTGGCCGGCGGCCTCCAGTCCCTGGTCAGCTCCGAGGCGGTCATCGAACTCGCCGCCGAGTACGGCTTCACCGCCGACACCGCCGCCGAGGCCGTCACGGCCGCCGTGTCCGCGGGCGTCGAGGGAGACCGGCTGCTGGACGAGATCGCCTCCCGGCTGGCCCTGGGCGTGGCCTCGGTCTGCGTCGTCCTGGACCCGGGCCTCGTGGTGCTGGCCGGCGAGGTCGGCCAGGCGGGCGGGGTCTCCCTGACCGGCCGGGTGGAGCAGGCGGTGGCCCGAATCTGCCCGATCCGCCCCCAGGTGGTCACCAGCGAGGTGACCGGCAGCCCGGTCCTGCGCGGCGCGGTGATCGCCGCCCTGGAGCAGGCCCGCGAGGAGATCTTCGCCTCCTGACGGTGTGACGCATTCGTTACGCCCCTAGGCGTATCTGACCCCGGGGGCCGCCCTCTCTTCTGTGCGGAGAAGAGATGGAGGTCCCGATGTGGGCGATTGACTACCTGGGGGAGCCGGACGGGGAGCCGGAGGCTCCGGACGCCGGCGCGGCCCCCTTCTTCCCGCGCGAGATCCTGGCCCGGCACGGCGCCCGGGTGCTGGACCCAGCGACCGCGCCGCTCGGGCCCCGGAGCGAGGTGCCGGGCTCCACCGTCTACCACGGCGACATGCTGCTGGTGCCGGTCCAGGTGCTCACCGACCCGGTGGTGTCGGAGTGGTTCACCGGAACGCTCGACGAGATCGGGCTGGCTCCCCAGCTGCCGGAGGACACCGGGGGCGATCCCGGCGAGGAGCCCGTCCAGTGGCGCGCGGTCGTACTGCGGGTCGCCCGCGGCGTGGCCGAGGTGGACGCCTGGGCGGCCCTGCAGCATCTGCGGTCCCGGCTGCCCAACCCCTTCGGGACGGCGGGCCTCAGCCCGGCCCAGCGCCGCATCCTCGGGTACGGCGGCCGGATCGGCCTCAACCACCTGCTGGTGGGCTCCGCCGTGGTCCGCGCGTCCGCCGTCGGCGGCGAGCCCGTCACCGACGGCCACGGCCTCCCCGGTGACGCGCCGGCCCGAGGCGGCTTCGGGTACGCGAGCCGTCTGCCGGTGCAGGTCGTCTGGCCGAAGCCGGTCCCGGACCCGTCCTTCACCGGCCGCCGCCCGGTGGTCGCGCTCGTCGACAGCGGCAGCGCCCGCCACGACTGGTTCGACTGGCGGGACCAGCC
>NZ_BOOA01000147.1 GCF_016862995.1 Acrocarpospora phusangensis | reverse complement strand
ATGGTGTCGCGCGAGGTCAGCGTCATCTCCAGGTCCATGCCGCCGACCACGTTCCGCAGGGTGGTCACGGTCAGCTGCTCGACACCCTGGATGAAGTTGGCGATCTCGTACGACGCCGCCCGCGGATCGGTCACCTGGAAGTAGAGCACCGTGTCGATGTCCACCACCAGGTTGTCCTCGGTGATGACCGGCTGCGGCTTGAACGACACCACCTGCTCCCGCAGGTCGATCAGCGGCCGGACCCGGTCCACGTACGGAATGACGAAGTTGAGCCCGGGTTCCAGGGTCCGGTGGTAACGCCCCAGGCGTTCGACGTTGCCCGCACGCGCCTGGGGCACGATCCGTACGGCGCGCAGCACGGTGGTCATGGCGAACAGCACAACGAAGATCAGGACAACGAGCAGGGCGACTTCCATGGGTCACTCCCGGGGGTAGACGAGCGCGGTGGCTCCTTCGATCTCGAAGACGTCAACGGTGGCGCCCACGGGGATGACGAGAGTCTCGTCATACGCGCGGGCCGACCATTCCTCCCCGCCGATGCGGACCCGGCCGTCGCGGCCGGTGACCTCCCTGGTCACGTAGGCGGATTTGCCGACCAGCGCGGACACCCCGAAGCGCTGGCCCGGAGCCTGCTGGATGTGCCGCTGGGCGATCGGCCGGATGACGACCACGCCCGCGACCGAGACCAGCACGAAGACGAGGAGTTGCAGGCCAGGCGGTAGCCCGATGGCTGCCACACCGGCGGTGAGCAGGGCCGCGACCGAGATGATCCCCAGTGCGGCGGTCAGGGTGAAGATCTCCGCGACGCCGAGTGCCGCCGCGAGGATCAGCCAGACGATCCACGAGTCCATTGCCCGCCCTCCATAGCGTTCAACGGACCCCCACTCTGCGGGGTTCCTCTTTTCACGCTACATGTCAGAAACGCGGGAAAGGCGTGGAGTGATGAGCGAATTCACAGGTTTTGTCGCGTGAAGTGCGCTTCCCGCCCGCCACTGGGACCACGACAGCTGCCAGAAGCCCCAGCCGTTCTCCGGTTCCAGTTCGCGGTTGGTGCCCGTGATCAGCACGGGGTCGCCGGGCAGCGAGTGGGCGTAGAACCAGGCGGCATCGGCGGGGGACACGTTCACGCATCCGTGGCTGACGTTTTGCCGTCCTTGGGCGGAGATGTTGTTGAACGCGTGGACGTATTCGCCGCTGTCGGAGATGCGTACGGCGTAGCTGATGAGCTTGTCGTAGTAGCCGGGCTCGCCCTGGACGCGGCCGGGGGACACCATCCGGACGGGGTTGCCCTTGTCTATCACCAGGTGAACGCCGCTGGTGGTGGTGTATTCCCAGCTGGTGCCCCGGCCGGCGCTGACCGGGATCGACCGGACGACCTCGTCGCCGCGCCGGACGACCATGCGGTGCGCCAGCGTGTCGACCGTGCTGATCTGCTTGCGGGAGACGGTGAAGGGGACCGTGCGGTCGGCGGAGCCGTACACGCCGGGGGCGATGCGGACGCCGGCCAGGTGCGCGATGAGGACGATCTTCTGGCGGGCCGGCCAGAAGCGGCGGGTGCGGTAGACGACCTGGGACGGGCCGAACCAGCGCCACGCGCCCTCGACCGGTTTGGCGGCCTTGACCTCCAGGGCGCGTTCGACGGCGGCCCGGTCGGTGACGGGGGTGGCGAAGGTGACGACGATCGGCATGCCGACGCCCGTGACCTGGCCGGGCAGCGGGGAGATGGCCACGTCTCCGGCGGACCCGGACGTCGGCAGGGTGCGGAATCTGGCCGCCTCCCGTACGGGGCCGGCGTCCCCGGTCGCGGTGACGTTGACCACGTGCTCGACGCCGGGCGGTAACGTCCAGGTCGAGCGCCAGTTCGTCCGGCTGTCGTCGAACTCGCCCGGGATGCGCTTGCCCTCCGCGAACGCGGTCACCGCGGCGAGCGTGCCGTCGCGCACCTGGACCACCAGGCCCTGGTCCGGGCGGGCCCGGAATTCACCGGGGCTGGGCGAGATCGTGACGGCGGGCGCCGGAATCCGCGGGCGCGCGTCCGTCGTGACCGACGTGCACCCGCAGCCGAGGACCGCCACCGCGAACAGGGTCACAAGGCGCATCATCATCACTCAGCGTAGCAATCGAGGCTCGCTAGGTGACGGTACCCGACACCTCCCCGAGCGACATCCCGCCGCTGGTCAGGGCACTGATCGTCACCGTGTCGCCGTCCGCCAGGAACGGCCGGCCCAGCTCGATGAACGAGCCGGGGTCCTCCGGCCCGGAGACCGTGCCGCTGGCGAACAGGTCGCCGGTCCGCAGCGTCGCGCCGTTCACGGTCAGATGCGCGAGCATCTGGTCCGGCGTCCAGTACATCCCCCGGTACGGCGGCTCGCTCACCGTCCGCCCGTTGAGCTCCACCCGCAGCCGCAGATCGAGCCCCCAGTCCGCGGTCCGCTTGAGATACCCGAGCGGCTCGGGCTCCTGCGCCCGCCCCGGTACCCGGCAGTGCTCGAGCGCCTCAAGCGGGGTGACCCACGGCGAGACGGACGTCGCGAACGACTTCCCCAGGAAGGGCCCGAGCGGGACGTACTCCCAGGACTGGATGTCCCGGGCGCTCCAGTCGTTGACCAGCGTCACCCCGAACACGTGATCCTCGAAGGCTCCCGGCTGCTCGCCGGGGGCGGTTCCGACGCCGACCACGAACCCCAGTTCCGCCTCGATGTCCAGCTTCTCCGTCGGCCCGAACCTGCCCTCACCCAGCTGCCCGTACGGCCTGCGTACCGGCGTCCCCGACACGACCACCGTGCCCGCCCGCCCGTGGTACCCCACCGGCAGATGCCGCCAGTTGGGCTTCAGCGGCTCCTCGCCGGGCCGGAACAGCCGCCCCAGATTGCTGGCGTGCTCCAGCGAGCAGTAGAAGTCGACGTAGTCGGCCACCTCGAAGGGCAGCCGCAGCTCCACCTCGGCGAGCGGGATCAGGTGGGCGGTGCCCGCGCGCAGCAGCGCCTGGATCCGGCGCCGGGTCTCCTGCCAGGCCGGCCGTCCCAGCGCCAGGAAGGGGTTCAGGCTGGGCGCGCGGAACACGTCCTCGTCCAGCGCGGCGGCCAGATCGAGCACCTGGTCGCCGTAGCGCACCCCGACCCGGTCGTCGAAGACGCCGTAGGGCAGGTTGTCCAGTCCGAACATCTAGCGGGCCCACGTCCACGCGTAGTCCACGTCCTCGCAGGCCAGCGCGCCGGCGCCGAGGTCCAGCGGGCGGAATGTGTCGATCATCACGGCCAGCTCGCTGGTGGCCGTCGCGCCCGACGCGATCACCGCCTCCACCGCGCCCGGCTGCGGGCCGTGCGTGAACCCGGCCGGATGCAGCGAGATCGAGCCCACGTCGATGCCGGAACCGGCACGGGCGGTGTAGTCGCCGCCCACGTAGAACATGAACTCGTCGGAGTCCACGTTGTGGTGGTTGTAGGGGATCGGCACGGCGTCCGGATGGAAGTCCAGCGGACGCGGGCAGAACGAGCAGATCACGAAACCGGGGCCCTCGAAGGTCTGGTGCACCGGCGGCGGGGCGTGGGTGCGCTTCACGATCGGCTCGAAGTCGGCGATGTTGAACACGTAGGGGTAGAGGCAGCCGTCCCAGCCGACCACGTCGAACGGGTGGTTGCGGTAGGTCAGCCTGGTCAGCCCGCCCCGGGTCCTGACCAGCACGGGCACGTCCTCGCCGTCAGCCAGCAGCGGCTCCGACGGCATGCGCAGGTCCCGCTCGCTGTACGGCGCGTGCTCCAGGAACTGCCCGAACTGCGACAGGTACCGCTTCGGCGGCCGGATGTGCCCCGCCGCCTCGACGACGAGCGCGGTCACGGTCCCGCGCGGCACCCACCGGTGGATGGTCCCCGTCGGAATCACGACATAGTCGCCCTCGGCCACCTCCAGCGCGCCGTAGGTGGACTCGAAGGTGGCCCGGCCCGACTGGACGTAGACGCACTCGTCGCCCATGGAGTCCCGGTAGAGCTCACTGACCCGATCCCCGGCCGCGTACGAGATGCGGACGTCCCCGTTCCCCGCCAGCAGCCTCCGGCCCGACACGAGATCCCCGTCGGCCCCCAGCTCCTGGGTGCGGAAGTGCCGCGGCGAGAGTGGCAGGTTGGGCGTCAGCTCCGCCCCCGCCAGGGCCGGTACGGCTTCCGCCTTCACGATGGCCGTCGGCGCGTACCGGTGGTAGAGGAGCGACGAGTCCGAGGAGAAGCCCTCCTCGCCCATGAGCTCCTCGGCGTACAGCCCGCCGCCCGGCCGCGGGAACCGTACGTGCCGTTTCCGGGGCACCTCCCCGACCCGCTGGTAGTACGGCATGATCCCTCCATGTACGGATATCGGACACCTTTGTCCTCTATACGTACGACAGTGCCTGCCCTCGGGCGTCCTGTCAACGACTGAGCGCGTCGGCGAGCTCGCGCGCGGCCCCGACCACCAGTTCGCCGGCCGCCGCCACGTCCAGCTGCCCGAACGTGATCACTCCGACCGACGCCTCCAGCCACGGCAGGCCCGAGATCGGCGCGGCCACGCCCCTCGCCCCCTCCTGCAACTGCCCGGCGGACGCCTGGAAGCCCTCGTCCCCGGCCCGCCGCGCCAGGATCGCCAGCCCGGCCGCGCCCTTGGACAGCGGGTGCCGCGACCCTTCCCGGTAGGCCACGTGCAGGTCCGTCCAGGACGGCTCCACCACCGCGATGGCCAGCCCGTCGCCGCCCTCCGCCACGGTCAGGTGCGCGGTCGCCCCCGCCCGTTCGGCCAGCCGGCGCAGCGCCGGCAGCGCCGCCGCCCGCAGCAGCGGCTGCACGGCCTGGGCGAGGACCAGCACCCCGAACCCGAGATGCACCCGCCCCTCCGCGTCCCGCCGCGCGAACCCCTCCTGCTGCAACGTGGTGAGCAGCCGGTACACCACCGGCCTGCTCAACCCCAGCTCCGCGGCCAGTTCGGTGGGCGTGTGCCCGCGCTGCCCCTCGGCGAGCACGCGAAGCAACCGCAGCCCTCGCTCCAACGTCTGCGCCTGCTCAGCGGCCATTCCTCGATTATGGCCGGTATGACACCCTGGCCCGGTGAAGACCGTAATCGTGGTAGGCGCAGGTATCTGGGGCGCCTCGCTGGCCCTCCGCCTGGCCGAGACCGGCTGGCGCGTCACCCTCATCGAGCAGTACGCCCCCGGCCACATCCGCCAGGCCAGCGCCGGTGAGACCCGCCTGCTGCGCTGCGCCCACGGCCACGACGACTGGTACGCCCGGCTGGCCTGGCAGGCCCGCGACGGCTGGCGCCGCCTCGGCGAACGCGTCGGCGAGGACCTGTTCCTGGAGACCGGCATCCTCTGGTTCGCCCGCCAGGAACACGGCTGGGAGGCCGCCAGCACCCAGGTCCTGAAAAATCTGGACATCCCCGTTGAGGTGCTGGACCCGGCCGACGCGGGCCGCGCCTTCCCCGACTTCCGCGGCGACGACCTGGCCTTCGTCCTGCGCGAACCGCACGCCGGAGTGGTCCGCGCCCGCCGCGCCACCCAGCTCACCTCCCGCCTGGCCCAGGCCGCCGGCGTCACCCTGGTCCGCGCCGAATGCCGACCGCACCCCGACGGCGGCGTGCTCGCCGACGGCGAGGTCCACCGCGCCGACCGGGTCGTCTGGGCCTGCGGCGCCTGGCTCCCCGGCCTCTTCGACCTGCCCGTCACCGTCACCCGCCAGGACACCCTGCACTTCGACGCCCCCGCCGCCTGGGCCGACGCCCCCGCCTTCTGCGAGTACGACAGCTCCGTCTACGGCCACGGCGACATCGACGGCGCCGGCGTCAAATGCACCAGCGACGTCGAGGGCGAGCCCTACGACCCGGCCACCGGCTCCCGCCGGATCCTCCCCGCCAGCGAGACCCTGGCCCGCGACTACCTCAGCCGCCGCTTCCCCAGCCTCGCCGCCGCTCCCGTCCTGTTCAGCCAGGTCTGCCAGTACGGCCTGACCCCCGACGCCGAATGGATCATCGCCGAGGCGCGCCCGCGCGAATGGGTGATCGGCGGCGACTCCGGCCACGGCTTCAAGCACGCGCCCGCGCTGGCCGGCTACCTCGCCGAGATCCTGGACGGGGAGCGCGAACCCGATCCGCGCTTCGGGCTGCACCCGAGGGCCGCGACGCGCGGTCTACGCACCAGCGGTCAGAGCGGTTGATCTCTATACTGTCCGGGGCGATCACCAAGAACCCTGGAGTGAAGATGCGTTTGCGGCGGATTGCGGCCATCGGTGCGATCGCGGGAGTGATCTCGATCGGACTGCCGGGAGCCGTGGCGCACTCGGCTGGGGAGCCCTGCAACGACCAGCTCCCGGCGGGTACGCCGTCGTACGTGGTCTGCCGCTGGCTGGCCAAGCCCGACGAAGCCCTCCAGGTCGCCATGAACTGGCTGGCCGACGACGCCCGCCACCTCCAGCAGGCCGAACCCCACGGCTCCGGCTGGCCGTCCATCGACATCACCTGCACCGACGGCCCCTGCCCGCCCGGCGAAGGCGGCGCGTACGACGAGAACGAGCCGGGCCCGGCCGGGGACGACGAGGACGGCGGGCCCATCGTGTGCGACCCGCCGGGCTCGACCTGCACGGTCGAACCGGACGAGGTGGTGGCCGCCGCGCAGAGCCCCGCCGGGGAGGCCGTGGAGATCGCGGGCACCGAGGGTCTGCGGGTCTGGATCAACACCGAGCTGGCCGACGACTGGAAGGCGGGCGAGCAGCAGTTCGCCGCCGCGGTCAAGCACATCGGCGCGCTGGCCGCCCAGCCGGGCGTGGCCGGGATCCGCTTCACCAACCAGCTCGGCTACAACGACACCTTCGCCACCGCCGAGGAGCTCACCAAGTTCGTCGCCGCCGCCTCGGCCGCGCTGCGCCAGGTCGCGCCCGGCACCAAGCTCGGCATCCACACCGTGGTCCCCGAGTTCGCCTGCGGCGGCCACAACGGCTGCGTGAGGACCATGACCACGCAGTACCCGCTGCTCACCGCCAAGGTCATCGAGCCGCTGCTCACCGGCGGGAAGATCGACCAGCTCACCCTGGACAGCGGCATGGCCCCCGGGTACGGCCAGTGGAAGATCACCCCGCAGGAGGCCAGGCGCAACCAGTGGATCCAGGTCAAGGCCCGCGCCTGGGACGCGCTCGCCCAGGTGGGCGCCGAGGACGCCGGGCTGGTCGGCGGTTCGCTGACCGAGGCGCAGGCCAAGGCCGCCACCGCCCAGCGCGTCGTGCTGCCGCTGGAGGACGGCGCGGCCACGGTCAACGTCTGGTCCCGTTACCTGGACGCCAAGGGCACCGTGCACGGCATCCCCGCCGCCACCTGGGCCCAGCTGGAGAAGCTCGAACCCCTCCAGCGGCGCCTCACCACTTTCTACACGCCCGGCACCGACGACCTCGCGAAGCTGGCCAAGGTCTTCAGCCAGGTGTACATCACGGTCTGATCCGGCACGGGCTGTCACTGACCGGCACTGACCGGCCGGCCTCGGGCCGGCCGGTACCAGCGGCGGTCGGTGGTCGTCAGCGGGCCGACTGGAGCCAGCCGCCGAACTCCTCCAGGTTGATCAGGCCGTCGCCGTCGCCGTCCACCTTGCGGATGACGGCTTCCGCGCCGTCCTCGCCGAGCGGCTGGCCGAGCAGGTCGGCCAGGCGGACCAGCTCTTCGGCGGAGATCAGGCCGTCACCGTCGCTGTCGACCAGGCTGAAGGTCGGGGCGTATTCAGACATAAATCCTCCTCAGGTTTCGCGATCAGCACCTTAGTCGGATAAATGCCGATGAGTTGGGGTTTGGTGTTATGCCAGCAGCCATTCCAGGGCGGTCGGGAAACGCTGGGTCCACCAGTAGTAGTCGTGGCCGCCGATCCACTCCTCGTGGCGTACCCGGCCGCCGTTTCCGCCCAGGCGGCGGGCCCACTCGGCGGAGGCCGAACGGAAGCCCGGTTCCAGCGTGCCGGCGCCGATGTAGTGGCGGCCGAGCGTGTGCACCTCGGCGGGCGGCGGGATGCCCGGGCTCAGGGCGGCCACGCCGGTGAACACGTCGGGGCGGCGCTGCGCGGCGGTCAGCGCCCAGACCGCGCCGTTGGAGAAACCGCCGCTCATCCAGTGTCCTGACGCGGGGAAACGTTCCTCGGCCCAGGGGATGACCTCGTCGATCACGAAGCTCAGATGCGCGGCGAACCGGGCCGGGTCGGCGTCGGGCAGGTACTCCCGGGCGCGCGGGTCCGGATACACGCCCGTGCCGTTGTCGCTGCTGATGCCGACCAGGACGACCGGCGGGAAGTCGCCGTCCAGGATCGCGGGTTCGACGGTCTGGGCGAACAGGCCCACCGCGTGGCCGTCGGCGACGCAGCAGGCCGGGACCAGGCCGCCGGAGATGGGCGGGCGGTAGAGGGTGATGGACCGGGGGCGGCCTGCGAACTCCAGCTCGTGCACCTCCAGCGTGCCGACCAGTTCGCGGGCGACCGGCCGGGACCGGCTCGCCTCCGGGCCGTGCCAGCGGGCCTCGTCGAGGGTTCGCGGAAGCTGGGTGCCGCCGCAGACCAGGGGGACGACCTCGATAACGGCCTCGTCCAGGCGGCGTACGCGCAGGGAGGCCTCCCACAGGTCGTCGGTGTCCTCGACGGGCCAGAGGCCGATGCCGATGCCGCCGGCCAGATCCACCTGATCCGCGGTCCCGCGCCAAACGATGTGCAGGGTCTCGTCGTCGGCCCAGACCGCGAGATTGTCGTCGCCGAGGCGCTTGCGCAGGGAGTCGGGGTCACGGGGAGTCCACACCCGCATGACGTTGACGCCGTCGGGGAGCGCGCTGTCGTAACGCTCAGCGGCTTCACGACGCTCCACGTCCACGGCACTGAAACTAGAGCGCCGCTGCGTCCCCGTAAAGCGTTATTTGGGCGGATTCACCCAACGGATGCGGAAACGGTACGCAAAGGAGTGTGTACAGCGGGTTTCGCCGCTTCCGATGCTGGTCAGCGCCCTAACCATCATTTCCGGATAAGTCACGAAAGTGGTTGCTTCGTCCTACCAGGTCCTTGTGACAATGTGTGACTGATATCTGACGCAGTCGTGTTCAATTAGAGGCGCTGACGGCGTCGATGAGCTGGTTGAGGGTCTCCAGGGGCATCGATCCGGGCTCGCGGCGCTCCCGGGCGAACCGGTTGGCCTCCCGCTGGAGGACCACGTTGACCGGCGTGGCGACGCCGTGCAACCGCCCGAGCAGAGCGACCTCCCCGTTGATGAAGTCGGCCTCGATCGAGCCGCTGCCCTTGGCCAGGCTCTGCCACGATGAGCCGCCCGGCCGGGTGACACCGTCGATCGGCACCAGTTCGACCTGGTCGCCGCGCTTGCCCTCCTCCTCTTCGGGGCTCGCGTACCCGATCCCGGCCGCGTCCAGGACCGCCCGTCCCTCGGCCACCGCCCGGGTCAGTACGGCCTCCCGCCCGGGGCCGGGCCCGCACAGCGCCTCGATGGCGTTGCCCAGGTTCCCCAGCAGCTTGGCGTACTTCCAGCGCATGATGTCGGGGTCGGCCCAGCTGTGGAGAACCCTCCCCGAGAGCGCTTCCGCGACCTGTGCGCAGATGTTATCCACACCCTGTGGATAACATCCGATCGGCAGCATCCCCGACAGCGGCGCCCCATACGCGGCCACCATGCCCGGCTCCAGGTGCAGGGCCGGCAGCCAGACGAGCATTCCGTACACCCGGGCGAAGTGCCGGAGCGCGACACGCTCGTTCTCGACGGCGTTCTGCGCGCAGACGACCGGCAGCCGCTCACCCGCCGTCCCTCCACCCCGCACCGGCGCCCCTGCCCACGCCTCCAGCGCGGCCACCGCGTCCTGCGTCTTCACCGCGAGAACAAGCACGTCATCCGCCGTGAGCTCGACATCCTCCGGCCCCCGCGCAGCCGGAATCGGCAACACCTCGGCCCCCTCCGGCGTGACGAACCGCAGCCCGCCCTCCCTTAGCGCCTCCTGATGCGCCCCCCGAGCCACCAGCACGACCTCATACCCACTCCCGAACAGCCGCGCCCCGACGGTCCCGCCGATAGCCCCGGCCCCAATGATGATGAATCGCATGAAACCGCATCATTCCAGGTGCCCCCAAAGACCGGCTTGGCCACGCCGGTGTCTGGACCCCCAAACCTTCTTCATCCGGCAATCCT
>NZ_BOOA01000146.1 GCF_016862995.1 Acrocarpospora phusangensis | reverse complement strand
TCGGGGAGCGGTGAAGGCGCGGGTTCCCCGGGAGCTGCTGGCCGCGGTCGCCAGGAGAGGGCTGACCGCTCCGGTGGAGGAGGACTTCCGTACGTGGGGTGAGCGGCGGCTGGGCGCCGAGGCCACCCAGGCGGTCGCGGGTGTGCTGGGCGTCGTCACCTACGACGCCGATCCGGGCCGGCTGTCGGCGGCGTTCGTCTGGGAGCGTTTCCGGCGCGCCCTCGCCCCGAAGTTCCCCGCCCCCCGATACGTCGTCGGAGGCTGGGGCCGGGTCATCGACCGCATGGCCGCCCACGCCCGCCACCTGGGCGTACGCATCGAGACCGGAACCCGCGCGGACGCCCTACCGGCAGGCCCGGCGATCGTCGCGACCTCCCTGGACGCCGCCCGTCAGCTGCTGGCGGACGACTCGCTGCGCTGGGAGAGCGGCCGCGCCGTCCTCCTCGACCTCGGCGTACGGCAGGACCCCCGCGACCTGTTCCTCCTCTCCGACCTGGACGAGGGCGGCTTCCTGGAGCGCTATTCGTCCCCGGATCCGTCCCTGGCTCCGGACGGCGAAAGCCTGATCCAACTCCAGATGCCCGTGCGCCCCGGCGAGTCCAAAGCCGACGCCCTGGTACGGCTGGAGCGCCTGGCCGGCCTCGCCCTCCCCGGCTGGCGCGAACGCGTCACGTGGCGGCGGGAGTCCCTGGCCGGCGGCCGTACGGGCGCCCTCGACCTGCCGGGGCTGAGCTGGCGCGACCGTCCGGCCGTCGTACGCGGGGACGGGGTGTGGTTGGCCGGGGACAGCGTCGCCGCCCCCGGCCTGCTCAGTGAGGTGGCCATGAACAGTGCGCTCATGGCCGCCTCCCACGCGCTCGCCGCGCTCAGCCCTTCTGGGATTTCTTCGGGGCGATCGTCCGCTGGAGGACGATGAAGACGAACAGCAGCACACCGGTCACGATCTTGATCCACCAGGAGCTGAGCGTGCCCTCGAAGCGGATCAGCGTCTGGATCGAGCCGAGGAGCATCACGCCCAGCAGGGTGCCGAGCACGTAGCCGGAGCCACCGGTGAGCAGGGTGCCGCCGATGACGACCGCGGCGATGGCGTCCAGCTCCATGCCGACCGCGTGCACGCCGGTGCCGGACAGCGTGTACGTGGCGAACAGCATGCCCGCCAGCGCCGAACACGTCCCGCTCACCACATAGGCGCCGATCTTCGTACGGGCGACCGGAAGCCCCATCAGGAGCGCCGACTGCTCGTTGCCGCCGATCGCGTAGACGCCCCGGCCGAACCGGGTGTAGTGCAGCGCCCAGAACGCCAGCGCCAGGACCGCGATCGCGACGAAGACGGTGGGCTTGACGAACATGTCCCCCGGCAGCGGGATCGGGATGTGCGGCCACTCGGCGAAGAGCGGGTGCTTGATGGAGATCTGGTCGATGCTGATGACGAAGCAGAGGCCACGCGCGAGGAACATGCCGGCCAGGGTGGCGATGAAGGGCTGGATCTCGAAGTGGTGGATCACGTAGCCCATCGCGAAGCCCAGCAGAGCCCCCACCGCCAGGACGATGGGGATGACGAACAGTCCGACGTGTTCCACCAGCAACGCGGACAACATCGCGGACAGGGCGATCACCGCCCCGACCGACAGGTCGATCCCCCCGGTCAGGATGACGAACGTCATGCCGATCGCGGCGACCAGGAGGAACCCGTTGTCGATGAAGAGGTCGATGATGATCTGCCCCGACCCGAAGGCCGGGTAAAGGATCGACCCGGTCGCGAACAGCACCACGAACAGCGCCAGCGTGACCAGGACCGGCAGGTACTCGCGCCGGGCCATCCGCCCCAGGGGGAGGGATCCGGCCGTCGCCAGCGCGAACCTGCCCCGTAACGGACCGGGAGCCCGCCCGTTGCTCACAACGTCGCCGGCGCCGTCCGCCGCCTCACGCCCGGTCTGCCGCACGTCGGCTGCCGCCGCGGAGCCACCTGGGTCCCGGGCGTCGAGATCCGCCGCCACCCGGCCGCTCGCTTCCCGCGTCCCACTGTCGGGTGGCGATCCTCCCACGCCCGCACCGGAGTCGCCTGCTTCCGGGAGCGCGGGATCTTGGGGTGTGCGCTTCATGCGGCGACCTCCGCTTCGGCGGGAGCGGGACTTGCGGGACCGGTTGGCCGTCGGCGACGGAACACCTTGGCCCGGAAGGCCGGGGACTGGATCAGGCACACCGCCGTGACCACGAGGGCCTTGAAGACGAGCGTGACCTGCGGCGGAACGCCGGTGGTGTAGATCGTCGTGGAGAGGGTCTGGATGATGAGGGCGCCGAGCACGGTCCCGGCCAGGGAGAAACGCCCGCCCATGAGCGAGGTGCCACCGATAACCACCGCGAGAATGGCGTCCAGCTCGATCCAGAGCCCCGCGTTGTTGCCGTCGGCCGCCCGGATGTTGGAGCTGATCATCAGGCCCGCGATGCCGGCGCAGAACGCGCAGAAGACGTACGCGAGCACGAGCAGGCGCCGCGCCCGGATGCCCACCAGGCGGGACGCCTCGGCGTTGCCCCCCACGGCCTCCAGCAGCAGCCCCAGCGCGGTACGCCGGATCAGGACGGCCGTCCCGGCCACCACGACCGCGACCACGAGCACCGCGAACGGGAACCCGAAGAGATACCCGCCGCCGATCAGCTCGTACGGCTCGCTGTTGATCGTGATGATCTGGCCGTCGGTGATCAGCTGCGCCACGCCCCGCCCGGCGACCATGAGGATCAGCGTCGCGACGATCGGCTGGATCCCGATGCGCGCCACCAGCAGGCCGTTCCACAACCCCAGCACCAGCGAGAGCCCGAGCGCGAAGGCGACGGCGGTGAGCACGCCGCCCACCGCCTCCTGGTCCGGCTGCTCGGCGATGATCGAGCAGGCCAGCGCCCCGGAGATGGCCACGGTCGCGCCGACCGAGAGGTCGATCCCGCCGGTCGCGATGACCATGGTCATGCCGAGCGCGATCAGGATCAGCGGGGCCCCGTAGAGCATGATGTCGATCAGGCTGCCGTACAGGTGGCCGTTCTTGAGTTCGATGCGGAAGAAGGTCGGCGTGACGATCACGTTGGCCAGCAGCATCACCACGAGGATCGCCGCCGGCCAGAACAGCCGATGCTTGGTCAGGGCCTTCATCGGGCCACCCCGTTCGCGATGATCTCCAGCAGGCGCTCGGGGGTGACGTCGCTCTCGTTGGCGAGTTCGGCGATCACCTCACGGTCCCGGAGCACCTCGATCTTGTGGCTGATCCGGAGGACCTCTTCGAGCTCGGCGGAGATGAACACCACTCCCATGCCGTCGCCCGCGAGCGAGACCACCAGCTTCTGGATCTCCGCTTTGGCCCCGACGTCCACCCCGCGGGTGGGCTCGTCCAGGATCAGCAGCCTGGGCTGGGTGATCAGCCACCGGGCGAGCAGGACCTTCTGCTGGTTCCCGCCGCTCAGATTGCGTACGGGGATGTCCGGATCAGGCGGGTTGATGCTGAGCGCCTTGATGTACTGGCCGACCAGCTCGGCCCGCCGGGACGCGGACAGCGGCCGCAGCCATCCCCGGGAGGCCTGGAGAGCCAGCACGATGTTCTCCCCTACGGTCAGATCCTCGACCAGCCCTTCAGTCTTACGATCCTCGGGACAGAACGCCACCCCCCGTCCGATGGCCGCGCCGGGTGTGCGGAGCGCGGACGACGAGCCGCCGACCTCCAGCGTGCCGTTGTCGGCCGCGTCGGCCCCGAACATCAGGCGCGCGGCCTCGGTCCGCCCGGATCCGAGCAGCCCGGCGAACCCCACTACCTCGCCCGGATGCACCTCGAGATCGAACGGCGCGATGCCGCCCTTCCGCCCCAGCCCTCGCGCCGCCAGCACCGGCTCGCGGCTGGCGATCTCCTCCCGTACGTCCTCGCGCGGCGCGTGCAGTTCCTCCAGGGTGCGCAGCACCCGCCCGGTCATGTGCCCGACCAGTTCCACCCGGCTCAGCTCGGCCGTCGCGTACTCGCCCACCAGCCGCCCGTTGCGCAGGACCGTCATCCGGTCGGAGATCTCGAACACCTGCTCAAGGAAGTGGGAGACGAACAGGACGGCCACGCCTTCGTCCCGCAGCCGGCGCATGAGCGCGAAGAGCCGCGCCACCTCGTCCCGGTCCAGGCTGGACGTCGGCTCGTCCAGGACGAGCACCTTGGCCGAGATGTCCACGGCGCGGACGATCGCCACCAGCTGCCGTACGGCCAGCGAATAGCTCGCCAGGGGCGCGGCCGGGTCGATGTCCAGCTGGAAGCGCGCCAGCAGTTCGCCCGCCCGCCGCCGCATCTCCCGCCACCGGATGCCGCCCAGCCCGCGCGGCTCCCGCCCGATGAAGACGTTCTCCGCCACCGAGAGGTTGGGGCAGAGGTTGACCTCCTGGTAGACGGTGCTGATGCCGGCTTCCTGGGCCTGCTTCGGGCTGCCGATGGCCACCGGAACCCCGCCCAGCCGTACCTCGCCGGAGTCGGCGGTGTGCACGCCGGTGAGCACTTTGATGAGGGTGGACTTGCCGGCGCCGTTCTCCCCCATCAGCGCGTGCACCTCGCCGGGCAGCAGGCGGAAGTCCACGCCGTCCAGTGCCCGTACCCCCGGAAAGACTTTCGTGATACCCGTCATCTGCAACAAGGCGGGTCCTCCTTCGGGGCCGGGCGGCCGGAGAACCGGCCGCCCGGCGTGCGGACTCAGTACTGACGGGTGGACAGGACCTCGGCGGCCTGCTGCGGCGTGAAGGTCGTCTCCTTGGTGACGATGCGCTTCTCCAGCGTCTCGCCGGCGGCGGCCTTCTTGGTGAGCTCCATCAGCTGCTCACCGAGGAGCGGGCTGCACTCGGCGATGAAGTTGATCTCGTTGGCGGCCAGCGCGGTCATGCCGTCCTTGACCGCGTCGATCGTCGCGATCTTGATGTCGGCGCCGGGCTTGAGACCGGCCGCCTTGATCGCCTCGATCGCGCCCAGGCCCATGTCGTCGTTGTGCGCGAAGAGCAGGTCGATCTTCGGGTTGGCCTGCAGCAGCGCCTGCATGACCTCCTTGCCCTTGGCCCGGGTGAAGTCGCCGCTCTGCGAGGCGATGACCTTCATGTTGGGGTTGGCGGCGATGATGGACTCGAAGCCCTTCTTGCGGTCGATCGCGGGCGCCGAGCCGACCGTGCCCTCCAGCTGGACGATGTTGACGGGGCCGGACGCGGACTTGAACTCCTCAAGCGCCCACTTGCCGACTTCCTCGCCCTCCTTGACGAAGTCGGAGCCGATGAAGGTGGCGTAGAGGGAGGCGTCGGAGTCCACGGCCCGGTCGGTCAGGATGACCGGGATCTTCGCGGCCTGCGCCTCCTTGAGCACCGCGTCCCAGCCGGTCACGACCACCGGCGAGAAGGCGATCACGTCCACCTTCTGCTGGATGTAGGAGCGGATCGACGCGATCTGGTTCTCCTGCTTCTGCTGCGCGTCGGAGAACTTCAGGTCGATCCCGGCCGTGGCCGCGGAGTCCTTGATCGACTTGGTGTTCGCGGCCCGCCAGCCGCTCTCCGAGCCGACCTGGGAGAACCCGAGCGTGATCTTGCCGGAACCGGCGTCGCCGCCGCCGCTGGCACTCGTCTCACCGCCACCGCCGCAGGCGGCGAGGACGGAGGCCAGCAGACCCGCGGTCAGGGCGGCCGACAGCTTCTTTAACATTCGCTATCTCCTTCGAGATACGGGGGGATTTTCAGAGGCCCTGGGCCAGGCGGTAGTACGCCTGGTTCCAGCGGAGCTCCTTGGTGAACTGCCTGGTCGTGGTGGTCTCGTCGATGAGCAGCAGCTCGGTCCCGGCCATGTCGGCCAGGTCCGTCAGCTCCTCGGGCCCGATCGCCGCCGACAGGGCGGTGTGATGCGGGCCTCCGGCCATCAGCCAGGTCTCTGTCGCGGTACGGAAGTCGGGCAACGGCTTCCACACCGCACGGGCCACCGGCAGCATCGGCAGCGGCTCGCTGGGCGGGACCAGCTCCACCCGGTTGGCGACCAGCCGGAAACGGTCGCCCATGTCGGCCAGGCCGACCACGACGGCGCCCCCCGGCGCCGCGTCGAAGACGAGCCGCACCGGGTCCTCCCGGCCGCCGATGCCCAGCGGGTGGATCTCGCAGGACGGTACGCCGGACGCGATGCTGGGGCAGACCTCCAGCATGTGCGCGCCGAGTACCAGTTCCTGTCCTGGTTCGAGGTGGTAGGTGTAGTCCTCCATGAACGAGGTTCCGCCCGGGAGGCCGACCGCCATCGTCTTGAGCGTGCGGACCAGCAGGGCGGTCTTCCAGTCGCCCTCGCCGCCGAAGCCGTACCCGTCGGCCATCAGGCGCTGGACGGCCAGGCCGGGCAGCTGCCGCAGGCCGCCCAGATCCTCGAAGTTGGTGGTGAACGCGCCGAAACCGCCGTCGGCGAGGAAACCGCGCAGGCCGAGCTCGATCCTGGCCGCGTACCGCAGCGAGTCGAGGCGTTCACCGAGCAGTTCTGACGCCACCTGGTAGGTGTCGGCGTACTCCTTGACCAGGGTGTTCACGTCGGCGTCGGCCACCGCGTCCACGGCCGCGACCAGGTCGTTCACACCGTAGGTGTTGACCGAGACGCCGAAGCGCAGCTGCGCCTCGACCTTGTCGCCCTCGGTCACCGCCACGTCGCGCATGTTGTCGCCGAAGCGGGCCAGCCGGAGCGAGCGCATCTCGGCCAGGCCGAGCGCGGCCCGCGCCCAGGAGGCCACCCGCTCGACCACGGCCGGGTCGGTGACGTGCCCGGCCACCGTCTTGCGCGCCACCCCGAGGCGGGACTGCACGTAGCCGAACTCGCGGTCGCCGTGCGCGGCCTGGTTCAGGTTCATGAAGTCCATGTCGATGGAGTCCCAGGGCAGCTCCACGTTGGCCTGGGTGTGCAGATGCAGCAGCGGAGTACGCAGCGCGTCCAGCCCGGCGATCCACATCTTGGCGGGCGAGAAGGTGTGCATCCAGGCGATCACCCCGACGCAGTCGTCGGCGGCGTTGGCCTCCAGGCAGATCCGCCGGATCGCGGCGGCGTCCGTCAGCACGGGCCGCCACACGATGCGGACCGGGAGGCCGGAGCCGTCCAGGGTCTCGGCTATCCGCCGGGACTGCCCGGCCACCTGGGCCAGGGTGTCCTCGCCGTACAAACCCTGACTCCCCGTGAGGAACCACACTTCCTTCATCGGACTCCCTGTCCGTAGACGTTCTGGTAGCGGTCGTAAAGACGGTCGACGTCGGCCGGCGCGATCTCGACGGGGGTGCCGAGCTGGCGGGCGATGTGCACGGTCCTTGCGACGTCCTCGCACATCACGGCGGCCTTGACGGCCTCGCGCGGGGAGCCGCCGATGGTGAAGACGCCGTGGTTGGCCATGAGCACGGCCGGGGAGCGGTGGCCGTCGAGGGTCGCCACGATGCCCCGGCCGATGTCGTCGCCGCCGATCAGCGCGAACGGGCCGACCGGGATCTCCCCGCCGAACTCGTCGGCCATGGCCGTCAGCACGCACGGGATCGCCTCCCCGCGCGCGGCCCAGGCGGTCGCGTACGTGGAGTGCGTGTGCACGACCCCGGACACGTCCGGCCGGTGGCGGTAGACGTACGCGTGCGCGAACACGTCACTGGAGGGCTTCAGCCCGTCCTCCACGGGCTTCCCTTCGAGATCGCACAGCACCATCGACCCGGGGGTCAGGTCCTCGTACGGCACGCCACTCGGCTTGATCAGTAAGAGGTCGGCCCCGGGGACCCGCGCGGAGACGTTGCCGGCGGTCCAGGCGACCAGACCGGCGGTCACGAGTATCTGGTGCAGGTCAGCGAGTTCCTGCCGGAGTTCGATCATCCTCAACCTAGCGTTAGTTCGTGGTTGCGCTAACATCATGGGCCTCACAGGCCACGGAGACCTGTCGTGGTGCCCTAACGGATCGTCGGGTCGGCTATCGGAGTTGAGCAGTGGACTCACGGACGACGAGCTCGGGCTCGACCATCCGCCGGACATCCCCCTCGACCCCCGCGATCCGGTCGAGGAGTAGTTGCAGCGCCTGCCCGCCGACCTCGCCGAAGTTCTGCCTGACCGTGGTCAGCGGCGGCCAGAAGTACGCGGCCTCCGGAACGTCGTCGAAACCGACGATGCTGACGTCCTCCGGCACCCGCTTGCCGGCTTCGCGCAGCGCGCGCAGCAGGCCGAGCGCCATCGGGTCGTTGGCGACGAACACGGCCGTGACCTCGGGGTCACGGGCCAGCCGCCGCCCGTGCTCGTAGCCGGACTGCGCGCTCCAGTCGCCGGCCAGCGGCTCCGGGACCTCGCGGCCCTCCGCCTCCAGCACCGAACGCCAGCCCTGCAGACGGCCGCTGGCGTCGATCCAGTTGGGCGGCCCGGACAGGTGCCACACCGTCCGGTGCCCGAGACTGAGCAGGTGCCTGGTCGCGCGGGCGCCCCCGGAGTGCTGGTCCACGGCGGCGACCGGGACCGGCACACCCTCGCCGCCGCCCACGTCCACCACCGGCAGGTCCTTCGGCAGGTGCCGCAGGCCCTCGGAGGCCGACTCGTGCGGGGCGATGATGATGACGCCGTCCACCGACTGGGAGCGCAGGCGTTCGACGCCCTCGGCGATGGACCGGCGGGTGAGCGCCTCCAGGCTGGCGATGCTCACCAGGTAGTCGTGCTGCCTGGCGGCGCGCTCGATGCCGTAGAGGGTGGATGCCGGGCCGTACAGCGTTGTGTCGAAGCTGACCACGCCGAGGACGCCGGAGCGGCCGGTGACCAGGGAGCGGGCGGCGAAGTTGGGGCGGTAGCCGAGTTCCTGGACGGCCGCGAGCACGCGCGCCCGGGTCTCGGGTCGCACTTTCTCCGGCGCGTTCAGCACCCGGGAGACGGTCATCGCCGAGACACCGGCGAGCCCGGCGACGTCCTCCATGACCGCCGCCCTGGGGCGGTCGGCCGGAGTGTCAGCCGTCGGGTTGCTCGATGTCATCGGCCGCGATCCGTTCTCGTGCACTGTCAGGCCCGTGTTGCGGGGAGGTTTCCGAGTGTTAGCGATAACACTGCCTCTGTCAATACCTCGGTACTCCCTATCACGAAGAACCGATGATTCCACAGCTGAGACCGGATCGTTATGGGCATCTGGGCTTGACCGCTGAGCCTGATAGCGCTAACAGGCGAGATTTATAACAGAGCTTTTACCTGCGGAAGGGTGGGGTCCTTCTCCCGTTTGAGGCGAGATGGCCTACTCTTGATCTGTGGTCGCCCGAGGCGAGGTCAGGTCGCCTCGGGTGGCCACCTTTCTGTTCCCGCGGGCTTTCAGCCCGCCGTCGCCGCGACCCTGTCCGGTACGGCTCGCGCCTCGTCCTCGATGACCCGGTCGGCGCCCACGTACCACCCCGTCAGCATCTGCGCCACGACGACGGCGAACAGCACCACGAACGGCCACGTCCAGCCGCCGGTGACGTCGTAGAGCACACCGATCAGCAGCGGCCCCGCGCCCGCCACGAGATAGCCGACACTCTGCGTGAAAGCCGACAGCGCGGCCGTGCCCTCGGCGGTACGGGCACGCATGGTCAGCAGCGTCAGCGCCATCGGGAAACCCGACATGGCGAGCCCGACCACGAGCGCCCAGACCCAGAGCGCGTCACCGCTGAGCAGGCCGGCGAACCCGGCCACGTAGAGGAACACGAACAGGGTCACCAGCGGGCGGACGTTCCGCATCCGGGCGGCCAGCGCCGGGACCACGAGGGAGCTCGGGATGAAGAGCGCGGTGAAGACGCCCAGGACCAGGCCGGCGCCGTCCGTGGTGTAGCCGCCGTCCAGCAGCACCTGCGCGAGCCAGCCGAACAGCACGTACGCGAGCAGGCTCTGGCTGCCGAAATATCCGGCCATGGCCCAGGCGAGCTTGCTGCGGACCAGGGTTCTGGGGCCGCCGTACGAGCCGGTGCGCCGTTCGGGCGTGTCCTTGCGGAGAATCACCAGCCACGGCGCCGCGGCGAGTACGGCCAGGGCCGCCCAGACGCCGAGGGCCAGCTGCCAGCTGCCGCCGGAGGCGTGTTCGATCGGGACGGTCAGGGCGGCGGCGAGCATCGTGCCCACCGCGAGCGCGGTCGCGTAGACGGTCATCATGGTGCCGGTTCTGGCGGGGAAGTGCCGCTTGATCAGGGTGGGGATCAGCACGTTGCCGAACGCGCCGCCGGCGAGGGCGACCGCGCTGGCCGTCAGGAACAGCCAGGTGGAGTCGGCCACCGCGCGTACCAGGAGGCCGGCCG
>NZ_BOOA01000145.1 GCF_016862995.1 Acrocarpospora phusangensis | reverse complement strand
GGGGACTACCCGGTCTGGGTGAACCAGCCGGCGCGGGCGCAGGACGTGCCCGGAGCCATCGCGCGGGCCCGGCACGAAGCCGTGACCGGCCGGGGGCCCGCGCTGGTGATCGTGCCGATGGACGACTGGGACGCGCCCGCGGAGGACCTGCCGCCGGCCGCGCCGTCGCTGCTGGTGCGGGGGAGGGGGGTCGACGACGGGGATCTCGCCCCGCTCGTGGCGTTGCTGGACGCGGCGGCGTCGCCGGCGCTGGTGGTCGGGGCCGGGGCGGACTCCCGGGCCGCGTGGGACGCGCTGGTGGAGTTGGCCGAGCTGCTCGGATGTCCGGTCTGGCAGGAGTCGTTCGGGGCGCGGGCCGGGTTTCCGCAGGACCACCGTCAGTTCGCGGGGATCCTGCCCGCGGACCGTACGCGGCTGCGGGGGGTGCTGTCCGGGCATGACGTCGTGCTGGCGGTGGGGGCGCCGGTGTTCCGGCAGTATCCGTACGAGCCGGGCCCGCTGGTCGAGCCGGGCACCACGGTCGCGGTCATCACCGACGATCCCGCCGAGGCGCACCGCAGCCCCGCCGACCTGGCGCTGCTCGCCGACCCGGCGCGGGCCTGCGCCCGCCTCACCCGGCTGGTTCGCCGGCTGGCCGCCGGCCCTCCGGAGTTGATGAAGGTCAGCGGGGATCTGGAGGAGGTGTCGCCGTTGCGGGCCGCGCGTGTGCTGAGCGAGCTCGCCCGCCGCCTGCCGCCCGAGACGATCGTGGTCGAGGAGACCCCGTCGTCCCGGCCCGACCTGCACCGGCTGCTGCCGGCCCGCCGCCCGCTCGGGTTCCTGTCCGCCGCCATGGGCGGGCTCGGCTTCGCGCTCCCGGCCGCCGTCGGCCTGCGCATGGCGCTCCCGGACCGGCCGGTCGTCGCCGTCGCCGGGGACGGCTCCGCCCTCTACGGCATCCAGGCGCTGTGGAGCGCCGCCCACTACCGCGCCGGCGCGCTGTTCGTCATCCTCGCCAACGGCAGGTACGCGGTGATGGACCGGCTGGCCGAGCGCGGCGGCCGGGGCAAACCGCCCTGGCCCCCCTTCGACGAGGTCAGCCTGGCCGGCCTGGCCGAGTCCCTCGGCTGCCCCGCCCGCCGGGTACGCGATCACGACGAACTGATCGCCGCCCTGGACGAGATCGTGCCGACGTTGAATGCTCGGGAGGAGCCACTGCTGCTCGACGTGGCCGTGGTTCCCGACACCGAATTCCGCCCTTGAACCCCGAGGAGGATCACATGTCGCTCATGGACCCCAAGATCTGGAACGGTCAGATCTACAGCAACGGATGGACGAGTTCGCACGCCGGTGACGCCGTCGTCGTGGAGCCCGCCACCGGCCACGAGATCGGCCGCATCGGCGTCGCCGACGCCGAGGACGTCGCGACGGCGGTGGCCACCGCCAAGGCCGCGCAGCGCGAGTGGGCCGCGACCAGCTTCGAGGAGCGCGCCGCCGTGCTCCGCCGGGCCGGTCTCCTGTTCGAGCAGCACGCCGAGGACATCCACCACTGGATCATCCGGGAGGCCGGGTCGATCCCGCCCAAGGCGGGCGTGGAGACGCACGTCGCCTCCCAGGAGTGCTACGAGGCCGCCGCGCTCGCCTCCGCCCCCATCGGCGAGATCATCCAGACGGCCAAGCGCCGGATGAGCCTGGCCCGGCGCATCCCCGTCGGCGTCGTCGGCGTCATCTCGCCGTTCAACTTCCCGCTCATCCTCGCCACCCGCTCGGTCGCGCCCGCGCTCGCCCTCGGCAACGCGGTCGTGCTCAAGCCCGACACGCGAACCGCCGTCTGCGGCGGCGTCTCGCTCGCCCAGGTCTTCGAGGAGGCCGGCCTGCCGCAGGGCCTGCTGCACGTGCTGCCCGGCGGCCCCGAGGCGGGCGAGGCGCTGGTCGCCCACCCCGACGTGCCGGTCATCTCCTTCACCGGGTCCACCGCCGCCGGGCGCAAGGTCGGCGAGGCCTGCGGACGGCTGCTCAAGCGCTCGCACCTGGAGCTGGGCGGCAACTCGGCGCTGATCGTGCTGGACGACGCCGACCTGGACCTGGCCGCGTCCGCCGGAGCCTGGGGCTCCTTCCTGCACCAGGGCCAGATCTGCATGACCACCGGACGCCACCTCGTGCACGCCTCCATCGCCGAGGAGTACGTGGCCAGGCTCGCCGAGAAGGCCGACCACCTCCCGGTCGGCAACCCGGCCACCGACCAGGTCGCCCTCGGCCCGCTGATCTCCGCGGGTCAGCGCGACAAGGTGCACGCCCTGGTCACCGGTAGCGTGGACGGCGGCGCCCGGCTGGCGGCGGGAGGCACGTACGAGGGCCTGTTCTACCGTCCGACCGTGCTGGCCGGGGTGACGGCCGACAGCCCGGCGTACGCGAACGAGGTCTTCGGGCCGGTCGCTCCCGTCCTGCCGTTCAGCACCGCCGAGGAGGCCGTCGCCCTGGCCGGCGCCAGCGAGTACGGCCTGTCCCTCGGCATCCTCAGCCGGGACGTGATGAAGGCCGTGGACCTGGCCGAGCGCATCCCCTCCGGGATCGTGCACATCAACGACCAGACCGTGGACGACGAGGCGGTGGCGCCCTTCGGCGGCGTCGGCGCGTCCGGGTCCGGCTCCCGGTTCGGCGGCGTACGGGCCAACGGCGACGCTTTCACCCACACCCAGTGGCTGACCATGCAGGGGGAGATCGCCGGATATCCGTTCTAGCCCGGTTGCTAGGGTCTGTTGCCCATGAGGCGTTCGGGGTGGTTGCTCCTTACCATTGGGTTCGTCCTGGCCGCGCTGAACCTGCGGCCGGCCCTGGCGGGGCTGTCACCGCTGCTCGGCGCGATCATGGACGACCTCGCGCTCGGTCCGGCGGCAGGCGGGGCGATCACCACCGTGATGGTGGTCTGCCTCGGCCTGCTCGGACCGGCCGGCCCCTTCCTGTCCACCCGGTTCGGCCTCGACCGGGCGCTCCTGGTCGGGCTGCTGGTGCTCGCCGCGGGCGCGGTCCTGCGCAGCTCCGACGGCCTGGCCGGCCTGTACGGCGGCGCCGTCCTCGTCGGCACCGCCATCGCCATCATGAACGTGGTCATGCCCGGCCTGGTCAAGCAGCACTTCCCCGACAAGATCGGGCTGGTCACCGGGGTCTACGTCTCCTGCCTGGTCACCGGCGCCGCGGGCGCGTCCGCGCTGGCGGTCCCGGTGGCCGACGCGTACGGCTGGCGGATCGCGGCCGGCTCCACCGCGCTGCTGGCCGTGGCGGCGGCCCTGGTCTGGCTGCCCCAGGCATTACGCCCGATCCCGGTGGTGAGCGCCGGCCCCCGCCCGTTCCTGCGCCTGATGCGCAGCCGCGTGACCTGGTACGTGACCGTGTTCATGGGCGTGCAGTCGATGTCCTTCTACATCATGCTGGCCTGGCTGCCGACCATCTTCCAGGACGCGGGACTCGCCGCCGACCAGGCCGGATACCTGCTCAGCCTGACCAACCTCATCCAGATCGCGGCGACCCTGTCGGTGCCGGTGCTCGCCGGCCGGGCGCGTTCCCAGGTGCCGCACGTGACCGCGGCGGCCGTCCTGACCATCGCCGGATACCTGGGAGTGCTGCTGGCCCCGGCCACGCTGCCCTGGCTCTGGATGATCATCCTCGGCATCGGCCAGGGCGCGTCCATCGCGCTGGCGCTGCTGATCATCACGCTGCGGGCGCCCGACCCGGCCTCGGTGACCGCGCTGTCGGCCATTGCGCAGTCGTTCGGCTACCTGCTCGCGGCCCTCGGGCCTTTGGTGATCGGCCTGCTCAACCAGCTCACCGGCGGCTGGACCTGGCCGCTGCTGCTGGGCCTGGCCGTCTGCGTGCTCCAGCTGGTCGCGGGAGTGATCGCCGGCCGCCCTGTCGTGGCCGAGAAGGGGCGATCACCGGGCTGACCCGGCTGGGGCGGCGGAACCTGTGGGGGTCCACCGCCGAGGCGTTCGCCCACCCGCTGCTGGAGAGCGGTCCCTGCCAGCGGGCGGCGGAGCTGTTACGGTCGATCGGCCGCCCGGTGGACGGCCTGATCGAACCGCACGAGGACGGGTACCGGCGGCGGACCTGCTGCCTGTGGGTGACCCTCCCCGACGAGGAGGCGTGCTCGACCTGCTGTGTTCAGAGCGGGCGCAGCTCGTCGGCGTAGCTCACCGACTGACGCCGCATCATCCCGTCACCGCTGATCGAGTACTGCCCGAGCCGCCATAACGGCGGCGAGTACGCGTGGATCGACACGCTCCCGTGCTCCGCGCCGGTGAGCCGGTGGATGTGGTCGGGCCCGAAGTTGAACGAGTCGCCCGCGCTCACCGACACCTCCAGATGCTCCCCGCCGATGCGCGGATTGCACTCCTTCAGCGTGCCGCTGACCACCCGGACCGCGCCCGAGGAGATGTCGTGGTCGTGCCAGCCGGTGTCGTCCTCCGGCCGCCAGCAGAGCAGCCACACGTCCACGTACGCGTCTCGGTAGAGGGAGGCGTAGTGGCGTCCGCCGTCCTCCGCGCCGTCGAAGCCGAGGTGCTCCTCCCACAACTCCGGCCGGGCGGCCAGGTCGTTGACCAGCTCGGAGAGCTCGCGCCGGTCGAGCGCCCGCGCGGGCAGGCCGTCCAGCGGAGTCGTACATGTCCCAGGAACCGGGATTGTGGGCGTGCTCATGAGGGCGACTCCTTTCGGGACAGCAACCGGGCCGGGTTGGCCACCTGGATGGCGTGGCGGGCGGCGTCACCGAAGTCCAGCGGCGCCGATTCGGCATAGGGCAGGTCGGAACCGTTCACGACCACGTCGATGCCGAGTTCGCGGATGACGGCGTCGATGGCGCGCGGCCCGTAGGAGGAGGTCTCGACGAAGACGCCGGAGTCCACCAGGCCGCGGCCGGAGCCGCCGCGACTGATCTGCCGCTCGGAGTGCAGCGGGGCGAGCCCGGCCAGCAGCGAGAAGCAGACTTTGAGGTCCGGGTGGCGGGGCCGCCCGAAAGCTTGGAACGCGTACCAGGACGCGTGCATCTGCTGCACGTACGGCACGACGGCCGGCCACCACGAGGGTGTGCCGGGGCTCGTGGCCGGGCCGGGGTGGACGAACAGGGGGAGGCCGCGGATGGTCAGTTCGTCCAGGAGGGGGGCCACGTTGGCCAGGCCGGCCTCGTCGGAGATCGCCGTCGCCGGGAGCTGGAGGCCGGCGAAGCCGGCGTCGAGGGTGCGGCCGAGCCGTACCGAATCGATATCGGTTACCGGAGCGGACGCCCACGCGCGGAACGGCGCGGGGAGGGCGGCGGCGCCGGTGTGGAAGGCCTCGATGAGGGGCCAGGCTTCGGCGGCGGGGAGGTGCTCGATGCCGAGCGGGCTGGACAGGGAGACCAGCGCGAGGTCCAGGCCGGCGTTGCGCTTGACCCGGAGATCGACGTCGTGGTCGCCGGGATCGACCTGGTAGGGAGGCTCGCCGTCGAGGAGCAGGGTCCAGCCGTCCAGGTACGGCGGCTGGGTGCGGCCGCGGAGCGCGGCGACGAAGGAGGACGGCCAGATGTGCTGGTGCACGTCTACGCCCATCACGCCTCCCCGATAACCCCTATTCCCGACTCACAATACAGGTTATCTGCGCCAGGGTGGAACAACCCTGAAGTTAAACGGTTCACTGATACGATTCAGTGAACCGTTTCACCTGATTTGTGTCAAGAAGCGGGCGTAGGCTGATCTGATGCCTCAGCGCAAGAGGGCGACGATCCGCGAGGTGGCCAAGGCGACCGGCCTGTCACCGGCGGCGGTCAGTTACGCCCTGCGGGGCATGCAGGTCTCCGAGGAGACCCAGCGGCGGGTCCGGCGCGCCGCCGCCGAGCTGGGCTACGAGGCCGACCCCATCGCGCGGGCGCTGGCCAGCGGCAGAACCGGCATGATCGGCGTGCTCTGCGGCTCCCTGGAGGACCTCTGGCAGCAGTCGCTGGCCGTCGGCATCGGGCGCACGCTGCGGGAGAAGGACCACTACGCGCTCATCCTCGACGCGGCTGGCGACCCCGACCGGGAGAGCACGCTCGCGCGGCAGCTGCGCGGTGTGGACGGCCTGATCGTCCAGCCGGTGGACCCGGCCGCCGCCTTCTGGGCGCAGCTGGCAGACTCGCTGCCGATCGTGGTCATCGGCGACGCGCTCAAGGACGCGCGGACCGCCGCCGAGGTCGTCTTCGACAACCACAGCGGCGTCACCATGTCGCTGGAGTACCTGCGCGCCATGGGCCACCGCCGGGTCGCCGTGCTCACCCCCACCCGGGCCGGCACCCCGGACCGGCCCGCCGACCGGCACGTCACCGACGAGGCCCAGCGGCTCGGCCTGGAGATCGAGGTGGTCACCTGCCCGCAGGGACTAGCCCCGGCCACCGAGGTGGCCCGCGCGATCCTCGGCGGCCAGGACCGGCCGACCGCCGTCTTCTGCTTCTCCGACTCCATCGCGTACGGCGTGCTGATGGCCGCCAACGCGCTCGACCTGCACGTGCCCAGGGACGTGTCGGTGATGGGCTACGACGACCATCCGATGTCGGAACTGCTGGGGCTCACCAGCGTGAACTGGAACCTGGACGGGATCGTGCAGGCCGCCGTCCGGCTGGTCATCGCCGCCGCCGACGGCACCATCCGCCGCCGCCGCATCACCCAGGAGCCGTTCCTGCGCGACCGCACCTCAGTCGGCGCCGTCTAGCCGCTTCCTGGCCGCCTCCACGTCGATCGGCCGGTCGGGCTCGGGCCCGCTCAGCGCCCGCTCGGCCGCGACCAGCTCACAGGCCAGCACGATCTCGTACGGCTCCCGCGCCGCCAGGCACGCCCGCGCCGCCTGGGTGGCGAAACCCGCGTGGTCCTCCACGCCACGGGACAGCACGGCGGTGCCCGTCGTGACCGGCGTGGCCAGCTGGCGGAGGGTGGCGAGGGCGTCGTGGGCGACGTACTCCAGGATGAGCAGGCCGGAGGCGCCCTCGGCGGCGGCCAGGAACGGGAGCCTTCCCGTGTAGGAGGGTTCCATCAGGGTGGCGAGCCGGGCGGCGGACAACGACGCGGTCTGCGTCAGGGCCGCGCGCAGGGCGTCGAGGGCCAGGGCGATCGGGCCGGTGTGGAAGTTGCCGTTGTGGTGGGCCTCAGTGGTGACGAGGGGGTTCTCCAGGGCGGAGTTGATCGCCGTGGTGACCGTGTCCTCGGCGTGGCGCAGGGCGGTGAGGGCGGCGCCGTGGACCTGGGGGCAGGCGCGGTAGCCGTACGGGTCCTGGATGCGGGCGGGGCTGAGGGCGGGGAGCAGGTCGCGGAGCGCGGCGGCGACCGCGGCGGAGTCCGCGGTGCGCTGGACGACGGCGGCGAGCGGTTCGGCCGAGGCGTGTACGGCCTGCCAGGAGAGGGCGGCGATTCTGATCGACGCGTCCAGAAGCCGGCGCAGATCGGTGATCGCGAGGGCGGCGTCGGCCAGGGTCAGGGCGCTGGAGCTGATGAACGGGAGCGCGTCGGCGGAGGCCAGGGGGAAGGCCGGGCCGTCCCAGGGGATCTCGCCGCGCAGGCAGAGGGCGGTGATCGAGAGGGCGGTCAGGTCGCCGGTGCCGATCGCGCCGTACTCCCGGACGGGCGGGCGGGCCCGTCCGTTGATCGCCTCCGCCAGGACCGGCAGCAGCGCGGGGTCCAGGCCGGAGCCGCCCGCGAGCAGCTGGTTGAGGCGGACCGCCAGCATCGCCGTGGCGCGCTCGGGCCCGATCAGCGGCCCGGCTCCGGCCGCGTGGCTGCGCAGCAGGTCAGGGCCGGGATCGTGGACGGTCACCTGCCGGTTCGCGCCCACGCCGGTGGTCCGGCCGTACACCGGGCCGGTCAGCTTCCTGGCCGCGCGCCAGGAGCGCTCGGCCGCCTCGGCCGGGCCGAGCCCGACCAAGGCATGGCCAGAGCCGATCGCGCTGACCTGTGCGCAGGTCAGCGAGGTTCCGTCGAGCGTGACGCGATCAGTCGTTGACACCGAGGATCAGGTCGAGCAGCCAGGAGACGATGCCGATGATGATCGCTCCCCAGAACGCCGCCCAGAATCCGGCGACGTGGAACGGCAGGTCGATCTGCTCGGCGATCCAGCTCGTCAGGTAGAGCAGGCCGGCGTTGACGACCAGCGCGAACAGGCCGAGCGTGACCACGTAGAACGCGCAGCCGACGACCTTGATGATCGGCTTGAGGAGCGTGTTGATGATTCCGAAGATCAGGGCGACCGCGAGGAGCGTGCCGATTTGCTTGGCGGTGTCGCTGCCGCCGACCGTGATGCCGTCCACCACCTGGGTGGCGACCCAGAGGGACGCGGCGACAACCAAGATCTTGACGATGACCTTAATCACAGCTGTGATCCTTCCACGCTCGCAGCCGGTTTGCGCCTGCGTGGAGCGGATAGATGGAGCTGCGCCATAACGCGATCATAACGTCACACAATGTGCATAAGCGGTCATTCTGGGGAAAATCACTAGATGGGGGTGGGTGAGAGATGGACGTCGATGAGCTGGCGCAGCTGTCCGCCAAGGAACTGCACGACCGCGCCGTACGGTACGCGGTCCGGCACGGCGACTTCGGGTTCCTGTGGGACCTGCTGAAGGTGATCCCCGCGGCCGAAGCCGCGAGCGGACACGCCGACGAGACCGCGAACGATCTCAGCCGGGTGTCCGCGCTGCTCAGCGATGCGCTGGGGGCCGGTGAAGGCGAACTCGGCGAAGCCCTGCGGCCGATCTACATCGACTACCTGGCGCGCCATCCGGACGCGCTCAAGAACTCCGGCGAGGACGTCTGACCTTATCCCGCCATGCTCTCAGGGGCGTACGCGAGAAAGCCCGGAGTGGTCACGCCCGCGCCGTCGGAGGTGATGATCAGCACGTCGTACGGGGTGGCCTGGGTGTCCTTCGGGAGCGCCAGCTGGCGGGCCAGGTGTTTGGCGCGGGCCGGGCCCATCGCGAAGAGCGCCGCCGCGTACGCGCCCGCGTCCGCCAGGTCCGGGCCGAGCACGGTCACCCCGGCGATCCCGTTCGTACGGTCCGGGCAGTCGTAGGAGGCGACGGCCAGGTCATGCGCGAACAGCACCGTCCGCATCGCGTGGCTGCTGTGGTCGCGCAGGCCGCGCAGCCGCTCGCGCCGGCTCCGGATCGGATCGCGTACGCCGATCCGCCACGGCACGCCCGGCCGGGCCGACCCACGCACCCGCACGTCGCCGCCCGCGCTCACGCAGTGATCCACCGCGCCCGCCGCGGCCAGTGCCCGCGACACCCGCTCCACCGCCCAGCCCTTCACGTAACCGGCCGGCGCCGGCTCCTTGCCGATCGAGGCGCGCAGCTCGCTCCGGCGCTTCAGCACCTCGGCCAGCTCCGGAGCGCAGTCCGTGAGCGAGATCTCGTCCCGGGCCAGCCGGCTCACCTGGCTGCCCGCTTTGCTCGCGTCGAACGTCTCGTCCACCCAGCGCAGCCAGGTGAACGCGTCGTCCAGCAGCGGCCGCAACTCCCGCTGCGGGAGAGCCGTGCGGATATCTATCCCGACCGGGGTGCCCATCACCATCTCGACACGATGCGCCCCGGGGAAGCGGGCACTGCGGTGGGCCGGGCCTTCGTTGATGTTCATCCGTCTCCTTCGCTCTGCACCCAGAGGTACGCGGGAGCTCCGGATCCTGTTCACGGCCACTCAAAAGATCTCAAAACGATCTCGGAGTACTGTGCTGGCTATGGCGCCTGTACACGTGGAACGCACCCCAGAAGGATTCGTCGCCTCCAACGAGCGCGGCGCGCACCTCAAACTCGGCAGCACCACCGAGGAGGGCGTCTTCAGCCCCGTCGAACTCCTGCTCATCGCCGTCGGCGCCTGCAACGCCGTCACCGTCGAACCCCTCACCGCCCAGCGCGGCCACCGCCTGCCCCGCCTCGCCGTGACCATCGACGCCACCCGCGCCGAACCCACCCTGCTCGACACGGTCACCGTCACCTACGAGGTCGAGCTTCCCGAATCTTTGTCCCCCGAGAAGTTCGCCGAGATCGCGGAACGCGTACACCACCGGCACTGCACGGTCAGCCGATCCCTGGAGAAGGGCACACAGGTCAAGCTCATCCTGCCGGAGGCCTGAGATACAGACCAACTATCCACCCGTTCATGACGACTTCCATAGAGTCGGTTCTGTACGGTGGAAGCAGGTCAAGGGGGCTGGAAAGCCGCCACACAGGCTATATGTCACACGGATGCGGGAGGGGAACCGCGTCCCAAGCGGGGGAACCCGTCCAGGCAGCCTTTGGGGGAGGGCGCCTCGGCGGTACCGCTTAGTGAAGTCGGGACCGGACAGTTGGGGGACTGTCCGGTCCCGACTGTTATATGGCCGAGCCTCCGGCTCGGCGGGCTTGGCCGCCGGGGAGCCGGT
>NZ_BOOA01000144.1 GCF_016862995.1 Acrocarpospora phusangensis | reverse complement strand
GCCTTATGGCTGGGGCTTTCGTGTTTTATAGCCCGGACATCACCAAGCCCGCGGCACTGGACAGATTGTCCACCCACCCCTGACGAACGCCGAGTCGGATGGACGGATTGCCCAGCTCGCGCTGGGCACACTTGCCAGCGACCTGCCCGGGTTGATGTCATTTGTAGATGTTCGAGGAAGCTCAGTATTTCGCTCCGGTCGCGGCCAACGAGGACGGATCCGTCGTCGTGCAGCTCGCGGCCAGCCATCCCGGGTTCGCGGACCCGGTGTACCGTGCCCGGCGCAACGCGATCGCCGCCCTGGCCGTCGGCCACCGCAAGGGTGATCCCGTACCGCACGCCGAGTACACCGAGGAGGAGCATCAGGTCTGGGCGCTGGTGACCAGGGAACTGGCCGCCAAACACCACAAGTACGCGGTAACCGAGTTCGTCAACGCCGCCGAGGAACTCGGTCTGCCGAGTGACCGCATCCCGCAGCTGGAGGAGGTCAGCGACCTGCTCACCCCGCTGACGGGATTCCGCTACCTCCCGGCCGCCGGCCTGGTCCCGCTCCGCGAGTTCTACGGGGTGCTGGCCGACGGCTACTTCCACTCGACCCAGTACATCCGCCACCACTCGGTCCCGTTCTACACGCCGGAACCCGACGTCATCCACGAGGTGATCGGCCACGGCAACACGCTCGCGTCCCGGCGCTTCGCCGAGCTGTACCGGGTGGCCGGCCGTGCCGCCCAGCGGGTCGAGACCGAGGAGGCCCTGGAGTTCGTCTCCAAGATCTTCTGGTTCACCCTGGAGTTCGGCGTCATGACCGAGAACGACGAGCTCAAGGCGTACGGCGCGGGGATCCTGAGCTCGTACGGCGAGATCGAGGAGTTCCGCGGGATGGACATCCGCCCCCTCGACCTCGCCGCCATGGGCGCCATGCACTACGACATCACGAAATATCAGGACGTGCTGTTCGCGGCGCACTCACTCGATCATCTCGAAGACGTGGTCGGCTCCTTCTGGGCCACCTGCGACGACGACTCTATCGACAAGCTCAGGGCCTGACAGCTCAGAACCTGACTGCGCTCAGAACCTGACCAGCAGCGCGTCGCCGACCGCCCGCTCCGAGCCGTCGGACGGCTTGTTGACGACCTTGCCCTTGACGACCATCGCCGAGGAGCCGCCGCCGTCCAGGTTGATGGCGTCCCGCGCCCCGAGCCAGCGCATCACCTGCGCCGCCTCCAGGAAGGACGCTCCCACGGTGGTGCCGGGGGCGCGCCCGTCGACGACCGCGAGGAGCAGCTTGCCGGTCTTGGTCACGCCGACGAGGGTGCGCGGATGGCGCCGGAGGATCATGTTCACGTTGGCCATGCCGTCGGCTGACGCGGTGATCCAGGTCCTGCCGTTGCGCACCAGGCCGACGCCGCCGCCGACGATGTAGGTGTCGGGGGTGAGCACCATCGTGCGCTTGCGCCGCAGGTCGCTGACGGTCGTCTTGACGGTGAGGACCTGCCCCTCGGAGGCGTACGCGCGCACCCAGTCGGCGGCCGTGCCCACTCCGTGGAGCACCCGCCGGCCCTTGGTGACCTTGCCGCCGGCGTCCCGGACCGCCAGCACCTGGCCGTCGGCGTCCAGGACGGCCTCCGCGCCCCCGGTGGACGGCGTCTTGGCGCCGAACTCCTCGGTGTAGAGCACGAGCTCGTTGGGCTTGGGCACCCGGTTGACGCCGGCCACGGGGGTGTTGGCGCCGTTCGTGGTGACGGTCGTCTTGGAAGCCAGCTCGGTGATGCGCGCCGTCTTGCCCTTCAGGACGATGGCCGTACGCCCGGGGACGGCCTCGCTGAGCAGTTTGCCGCCCACGACCGAGATGCCGGTCGGGTCGCCGCGGTAGGCGGCGGAGGTGTGGATGTCGAAGAATCCGCCGTTGACGGCGATCGACGCCCCGCCGGCCTTCGCCATCGCGGACACCTTCTCCCGCTTGGCGGTGCTGGCGCCGAGGGAGGAGGCGAAGGTGCCGCGGAAGCTGCGCGGGTCGACGGTGACGATGCGCATCTGCCAGGGGCCGGAGGTGAGGAAGCCGTCGTCGCCGAGGTAGTCCACCTTGGCGCTGAGCCCGGCGTCCTTGAGGTCGGCGACGGTCTCGGCGGCGTCCTTCTTCTGCTTGAGGGTCCAGCTGCCGATCCGTACCATCCAGAAGTCCTGGGCGGGGAAGTCGGCGATGGCGGGGCGGGTGAACTGCACCACCGTGGGTTCGAAGCCGGCCGTCTGGGCGGAGACGGCGAGGTTCTGGGCGGTGGTCTCGGACATGAAGTCCTTGCCGGCGGAGAGCAGGCTGACGGTGTAACCGTCCTCCGGGGTGCCGTGCTTGAGGGTGAAGTACTCGATTCCGGCGCCGAGCGCCTTGACGGCTGATTTGGGGATCCCGGGGACGCCAAGGGGGAACTTGGCGGAGGGCAGTCCAGCCGTTATGGATTCCGTTGATGCGGCAGTCGCGGACAGGGCCGGTGCCGACACAGCGGTGACTGTGACGATCATCGCGGCGGTTCCGACTGTCAGGCGTCGCATGAAGTTCTCTCCCGATTAATGGCCTAAGGGACCATCGTGGCGAGAATGATCGTGCAAGGAGAGCGAAACACGCCAAAGAGTATGAGAATTCGGCGTTGTCAGACTTTTACAGGTTGTTTTGAAGTGTCCGGTATTCGATATCTCGCGCCTTTTGTACGAATTCCTGCGCGGATTTGGCCTCGACGGAGACGAGCGTGCCCCGCGCGCGGCGGCACATGCCCCAGTAGCGGCCGGTGGACTCCCCCCACCAGATGGTCCAGCGCGGGAAGCGGCCGGAGAGCGCGCGCACCGTGGTCGCCGGGTCGGGCGCGGGGACCGAAGCCAGGGCGATCCCACTCGTGATCTCTTGCTGGGTTAGGGTCACGCGAGAAGCCAAGCACGCTCGGTCTGTAATGGCGAGTACACGGAGCGTGCACGGGTGGGAGAGGACTTACACCCGGTGGGAGGTGATTTCTCCCTCGCGGCTGTGACCTGCGGAGGCTCAGGAGAGGAGATTCGCCAGCGTGGCGCCGTCCAGCCCCGGGATGGTGAGCCCGTCCGCGCCCGTCATGGTCTCCGCCGCGACCAGCGCGTTCACGATGGCCTCCTCGGTGGCCTCGATCACCGCGTAGAAGAGCGGATCGATGTACTCGTCGGCGAGCACGGTCACCTGGTAGGTCCGGGGCGGGTTCGCGTCCAGGGCGTTGGCGGGCAGGTTCCGGTTACCGGTGGCGAAGCAGAGGAAGCCGTCGCCGCTGGAGTTCTCCCCGGCCCCGCCGGTCCTGGCCACGCCGAGCCCGGCCCGCTGGGCCAGCCGCCGGCACTGGTGCGGCAGCAGCGGCGCGTCCGTGGCCACGATCCCGATGATCGATCCGGCCCCCTCGTACGGCGCGGGCGACTCGGGCAGCCACCTGCCGACGTTGACGCCGTTGACGGTGAGCCGCTCCCGGGCGCCGTGGTTGGCCTGCACGAGCACGCCCACGGTGTACCCGTCGGCGACCCGGGAGGCGGTGCCGATGCCGCCCTTGAAGCCGTGGCAGATCATGCCGGTGCCGCCGCCGACCGCGCCCTCCTCGACCGGGCCGCTACTCGCCCGCGCGTACGCCTCCTTGACGTGGGCCGCCGTCACGTGCCTGCCGTCGATGTCGTTGAGCGAGCCGTCCCAGGTCTCCCCGACGACCGGCAGCGACCAGGACTGGGAGCCCTTGCGCAGCGCGCCGATCTCGATCTCGACGAGGGCGTCCCTGACCACGCCGACCGAGCCGGTGTTGGTCAGCCCGATGGGCGAGCCGAGGACGCCGAACTCCCGGAGGAAGGCCATGCCGGTGATCTCGCCGTTGCCGTTGAGCCAGTGCACTCCCGCGTACACGGGTTCGTCGAAGGCGGAGCCCTCGTGCGGGAGCACCACGGTGACGCCGGTGCGCACCGGGCCGACGCCGACCACGCGCGGCCCGTCGCCGCTGATCAGCGTGGTGTGCCCGACCCGTACGCCCGGGACGTCGGTGATGGCGTTGCCGGGGCCGGGCGTGCCGGAGCCGACGACGACGCCGTGGTCGCGTGCCCTCATCGGGTCTCCCGCCGGAACGACTCCAGCGCGAGCAGCGCCACGTGCAGGGACAGGCAGGACTCGACGTCGTCGAGGTCGGTGTCCAGGATGCGCTCCAGGCGGCGCAGCCGGTCGTAGAAGGCGGGCCTGGACAGGTGGGCCCGCTGGGCGGCCACCGCCTTGTTGCGCCCGGATTCGAGGTAGATGGCGAGGATGCGGGTGAGGTCGCCGTTGCGCTGGGCGTCGTGCGCCAGCAGCGGGCTCAGCTCCCGCTCGGCGAAGGTCTGCAGCCGCGCGTCGTCCCTGAGCAGGTGGAGCAGGCCGCGCAGCCGCAGGTCGGGCAGGCGGTAGTAGGCCCGGCCGTCGGGCTGCCTGACGGCCACGTCGGCGACCTGCTCGGCTTCCAGGAAGCTGCGCCGTACGTCCCGGATGGAGTCCACGACCGAGCCGGCGGCCAGCACGAAGGGGGCGGGGAAGGCGGCGCGCAGGCGTTCGGCGAGGCTGCCGAGCGCGGCCTCCGCGACGGTGCGCGGCGGCAGCGGCAGCAGCACCCCGACGCGGGCCTGGTCGAGGGCGCCCACCAGGGCGGGGAGGCGGGCGTCGCGGCAGGCCGAGGCGGTGGCGTCGGCCAGGTCGCCGAGGCGGACCTGCTCGTCGAGGGCGGTGTCCCCTTCGGCGATCGGCCGGAGCACGACGCTGATCAGTTTGCGGCCGGTGAGCGGCACGCCCACCGCGCGGGCGCGGGCGGCGGCCTCGTCGGGATCGGCGTACGCGTGGGTGAGGATGCCGGTGATGATCGTGCCGTGCGCCTGGCGTTCCAGTGACTCCTGGTGGCGTTCGAGCAGGCGGCCGAGGGCGAGCGTGGTGGCCGCGCGCTCGGCCAGCACGATGTCGCGCGGGCCGGGCGGCCCGTCGCAGAACAGGATCAGCCGGCCCCAGTCCTGACCGCGCGCGCCCACCGTGGTCACCAGCCAGCCGGAGGCCGCGTCGTAGGTGGTCCGGCCCTCGGTGACGACGGCCCGGGAGCGGGTCTCCCAGCTGGCCAGGAGCGTTCCCGTGTCCTGTCCCGCGGCGTCGAAGGCGAGCACCTGGTGGGCCAGGTTCTCCAGCAGGGACGGCCGGCCGGAGAAGCGGGTCACCTGGCCGAGCACGTCCACGGGGGAGGCGCCCTCGACCGAGAGCTCGGTGAAGACCTCGTGCAGCTGCTCCGAGGCGCGCAGCTCCTGGAGCTGGATGTCGATGATGCGCGCGTGCACGGATTCGGTGATCTGCACGAAGGGGGTCTCCCTGGCGAGCGTCACCAGCGGCAGCCCGTGCTCCTCCGCGGTCTTGACGACCGGTGCCGGCAGTTCGCCGACGAACCTGCGGCCGAGTTCGACGACGAGGCCCGACGCGCCGACCTCCGCGAGGTCGGCGACGTATTCCGAGAGTTTGTCGGGCTCCGACGGCAAGGCCACGCCGGTGGTCAGCACCAGTTCGCCGCCTCTGAGGAGGTGGGCGAGGTCGCTGATTTCCCCTACATGCACCCAGCGAACCCGGGTGTCGAGCCGATCGGCGCCCGCGACGACGCGCGGGTTACCGCGCCGGACGGCGTCAAGCGAGAGCACGTCCGCGACCGTGGGGAGCATGAGGTGAGGCTACCGGATCAGGATGTAAGCATGAGGTATCAGTCCCTGACACTTTGCTGGGTTTGCCCAAGTGTGTGCTGATCATGGGCTTGCCGCAGCCGCGCCTCCAGGCCGTCCATCATGGCCACCAGGCCGTAGTCGAAGCCGATCTTGCGGGCGAGCAGCGGGTCGAAGTCGGCGGAGCCGTACGACAGGTAGCGCTCGCGCAGCGCGGGGTAGTCGGCCGAAACGCGCTCGATGACCGGCGAGAGCGCCGCCACCTGCTCCTGCTCGGTGTGGTTCGCCTTCTCCGCCGAGTTGCGCCAGGAGGCTTCGGGCAGGGTCGCGCCCAGCGTGTACGACACGACCGCGGACACCGCGTAGTCGATGTCCAGGCCGCGGAACCCGCCCCGGGAGAACGCGTCCAGCATCGTGGCCGCGCAGCGCAGCGCCTGGGGGCCGAGGCTGGGCAGCGTGCCGATCAGCGAGGCCAGCCAGGAGTGCCGGAGGATGGTGGAGCGCAGGCCGTACGCGTAGGTGCCGGCGGTTTCGCGCCAGGTCTGGCCGGGGGGCAGGACCATCTCCGCGTACGCCTCGTCCATGGCGAGTTCGAGGAGTTCGTCCTTGTTGGCGACGTGCCAGTAGACGCTCGTGGCCCCGGCGCCGAGCTTCGCGCCGAGTTTGCGCATGCTGAGCGCGTCGAGCCCGTCGGTGTCGAGGAGTTCGACGGCGGCCCTGACGATCTGGTCGCGGCTGAGCCCCGGTTCCCGCTGGGCGCGCGGCGGGCGGGCCCAGACCGAGGTGAACTCCTTGGGTGACACCCCCTCAGAATATTCTCTCGCACGCTGTACGAGAACTGCCGTACAGTGTGCGAGTGACCTCGAACACCGTACGAGACCCCCGTCGTTGGTGGATTCTCCTCGTTCTCTGCCTGACATTGCTCGTGCTCGTCGTGGACGGCACGGTGCTCAACCTGGCGATCCCCGCGCTCATGCGCGACCTGGGCGCCACCCCCGCCGACATCCAGTGGATCCTCGACTCCTACGTCCTGGTCTTCGCCGGTCTGCTGCTCACCGTCGGCTCCCTCTCCGACCGGTACGGCCGCCGCCGGGCCCTCATCGTCGGCCTGATCGTGTTCGGCCTGGCCTCCGCCCTGGCCACGCTGGCCAGCGAACCGTGGCAGCTGATCGCCGCCCGCGCGCTGATGGGCGTCGGCGGCTCGGTGCTGATGCCGTCCACGCTGTCGATCCTGATCACCGTCTTCGACGAGGACGAACGCCGCAAGGCCATCGCCGCGTGGAGTTCGGTGGCCATGGTCGGCGTGATCGCGGGGCCCACCCTGGGCGGGGTGCTGCTCCAGCACTACTACTGGGGCTCGGTCTTCCTGCTGAACGTGCCCATCGCCATCGTGGCCGTCATCGCCGCCCTGGTGCTCATGCCCGAGTCGTACGGGTCGAGCCGCCGCCTGGACCCGGTCGGCGTGGTGCTGTCCATCGTCGGCATGAGCTCGCTGGTCTGGGCCGTCATCACCTTCCCCGCGGACGGCTGGAACCCGCTCCTGATCGCGGCGGCCGTGCTCGGCCTGGGCGGGTTCGTGGTGTGGGAGCGCAGGACCGACCACCCGATGCTGCCGCTGGGCCTGTTCCGGGACCGGGCGTTCAGCGGCGCGTGCGCGTCCATCGTGCTGCTGGCCTTCGGCTCCGGGGCGCTGATGCTGGCGCTCACCCAGTACCTGCAGTTCGTGCTCGGGTACGACCCGCTCCGGGCCGGGATCGCGCTGCTGCCGTACGTGTTCGCCGCGATGGTGTTCAACGGCGTCGGCGCCGGGCTGGGCAAGCGGGTCAGCAACCGCACGCTCATCACGACCGGGCTGGCCGTCATGGCGGGCGGCTTCGCCGTGCTGGCCACGCTGGACAGCTCCGACGGGTACGCGCTGCTGGTGTCCAGCCTGGTCGTGATGGGCGTGGGCGGTGGCCTGGCCGGGCCGGCGGCGTACACGACGCTGATGGGGGCGGTGCCGCCGGAGCACGCGGGCGTCGGCTCGGCGCTCAACGACACGGTGCAGCAGGTCGGCATGGCGCTGTCCATCGCCATCCTCGGCAGCGTGCTGTCGGCCGTCTACACGGCCTCGATGCCCGGGTCCGCCCCGCCCGCCGCGCGCGAGTCGGTGAACGTGGCCGTGGACAGCGGCGACCCGGCGCTGGTGGCGGCCGGCACGGAGGCGTTCCTGTCCGCGATGTCCACGGGAGCGCTGGTCGGCCTGGGCTTCGCGGTCCTCGCGGCGATCGTCGCGCTGGTCGTACTTCCCCGTCATCGTGTAACGGAAGTTTCGCCTATGCCGACACACTGATTGGTAGGAGCGGTCGCCCCAAACGGCGATACTCGGAGGTATGTCGGACCTTCTTGCCCGCCACCGCGCGGTTATGCCGAACTGGCTCGCCCTGTACTACACCGACCCCATCGAGATCGTCAGCGGCAAGGGCAACCGCGTCGTCGACGCCGCCGGGAAGAGCTACCTGGACTTCTTCGCGGGCATCCTGACGAACATGATCGGGTACGACGTGGCCGAGGTAAGGGAGGCGGTGGAGCGGCAGCTGTCCACCGGCGTCGTGCACACCTCCACGGTCTACCTTCTCCGCGGGCAGATCGAGCTCGCGGAGAAGATCGCGCGCCTGTCCGGCATCCCCGACGCCAAGGTGTTCTTCACCAACTCCGGCACCGAGGCCAACGAGACCGCCCTGCTGCTGGCGACGTACGCGCGCAAGTCCGACCAGGTGCTGGCGATGCGGCAGAGCTACCACGGCCGCTCCTTCGGCGCCATCTCGGTGACCTCCAACCGGTCCTGGAAGAACAACTCGCTCTCCCCGCTGAACGTGCACTTCCTGCACGGCGCGGACCGGCACCTGGCCCAGTTCAAGGGCCTCTCGGACGCCGGCTACATCGCGGCCTGCGTGGACGACCTGCGGCACGTGCTCGCCACCGGGGTCTCCAACGACGTGGCCGCCCTGATCGCCGAGCCGATCCAGGGGGTCGGCGGGTTCACCATGGCCCCCGACGGGCTGTTCGCCGCCTACCAGGAGGTCCTGGCGGACGAGGGCATCCTGTTCATCTCGGACGAGGTGCAGACCGGCTGGGGCCGTACCGGATCGGCGTTCTTCGGCATCCAGAACCACGGCGTGACGCCGGACATGATGACCTTCGCCAAGGGGCTCGGCAACGGCTTCTCGGTCGGCGGCGTCGTCGCCCGCGGCGACCTGATGGACGGCCCGCACGCGGTCGGCCTGGCCACCTTCGGCGGCAACCCCATCGCCATGGCCGCCGCCAACGCCACCCTGGACTACGTGCTCAGCCACGACCTCCAGGCCAACGCCGCCAGGACCGGCGCGATCATCCTGGACGGCCTGCGCGCCGCCGCCCCCCGCTTCCCGATCGTCGGCGACGTGCGCGGCAAGGGGCTCATGTTCGCCATCGAACTCGTGGACCCGGAGACCGGCGCGCCCGCCCCGGCCCTGGCCGCCCGCTACATGGAGGAGACCAGGAGCCTCGGCCTGCTGGCCGGCAAGGGCGGCCTGTACGGCCACGCCATGCGCATGGCCCCGCCGCTCACCCTCACCGAGGACGAGGCCCGCGAAGGTCTCGGCATCCTGGTCACCGCACTGGAGAACATCTCGTGAAGCACGTCACCCACTGGATCAACGGCGCGCCCGCCGACGGCACGGCGGGCGGGCGCACCGCCCCGATCTACAACCCGGCCACCGGGGCGGAGAGCGGCCGGGTGGCCCTGGCCGACGTCGCCCAGGTGGACGAGGCCGTCGCCGCCGCCGCGGCGGCGTTCCCCGCCTGGCGGGACGCGTCCCTGGTCAAGCGCGCCCAGGTGCTGTTCCGGTTCCGCGAGCTGCTGGCCGGGCATCGCGACGAGATCGCCGCGCTGATCAGCGCCGAGCACGGCAAGGTGCACTCGGACGCGCTCGGCGAGGTGGCCCGCGGCCTGGAGGTGGTGGAGTTCGCCTGCGGCATCCCGCACCTGCTCAAGGGCGGCTTCTCGGAGAACGTCTCCACCAGCGTGGACTCCTTCAGCATCCGGCAGCCGCTCGGCGTGGTGGCCGGGATCACCCCGTTCAACTTCCCGGCCATGGTGCCGATGTGGATGTTCCCGGTGGCGCTGGCCTGCGGAAACACCTTCGTGCTGAAGCCGTCGGAGAAGGACCCCTCGGCGTCGCTGCTGATCGCCGGCCTGTGGCGGCGGGCCGGCCTGCCGGACGGTGTCTTCAACGTCGTGCAGGGCGACAAGGTCGCCGTGGACCGGCTGCTGGAGCACCCGGACGTCAAGGCGGTCAGCTTCGTCGGCTCCACCCCCATCGCCCGGTACGTCTACGAGACCGGCACCGCCAACGGCAAGCGGGTGCAGGCCCTGGGCGGGGCCAAGAACCACATGCTCGTGCTGCCCGACGCAGACCTGGACCTGGTCGCCGACTCGGCGGTCTCGGCAGGCTTCGGCTCGGCGGGCGAGCGCTGCATGGCCATCTCGGTCGTGCTCGCGGTGGACCCGATCGGGGACCAGCTGGTCGAGAAGATCGCCGAGCGGACCCGGGCCATCAGGGTCGGGCCCGGCGACGACCCCGCCTCCGAGATGGGCGCGCTTGTCACCCGCGAGCACCGCGACAAGGTCGCCTCCTATCTGGACCTCGGCGAGGGCAAGCTGGTCGTGGACGGCCGCGAGAACCTGCCCGAAGGGGACGGGTTCTGGCTCGGCCCGACCGTGCTCGACCACGTCCCGGCGGGTTCC
>NZ_BOOA01000143.1 GCF_016862995.1 Acrocarpospora phusangensis | reverse complement strand
TGCCGTGACCGTGGCTATCAGGAGTAAAAGGCGACGCCGGCGACGCACGGGCTTGGGCGTCCTAGCCTTGTCAGGTTGCAACGCAGCACCCTTCTCGGATGTACCTCTGGAACGGATGGAAAACGATCACCGTACACCTACTGATCGCGACACTCACGGCCCTCGCTAGATCTGGCACCGCACCCCGCTGGGTACAGCACGTCCGCTAACGCGTCGTTCAGCGATCTACCAGGGATCCAGCGCTCTGCGGGCCGCCTAGAAGTCCCTGCAAATTCGCGCGGGGTGGCGGAGCACGTGCATGGGACGCGGGGGACCGGCGCGACGGCCTCTGCGGTCATGTCACCGAGGCGATGCGCACGCGTCTGGGGGGTCTGTCGCCCCGGCCGGCAGAGTCTTCCGCGAGTGCTCGCCCTGCCCAACCCCGGACCTTCTCGCCGAGGCCCGCCTACACGCCTGCGCCCATGCCGGAGGAGAAGACTAGATTTTTCGAGCGTAGGTGTCGATCCGGGCGAGGCCCGTTCGTAGTCAGGTGACTGGGCGGGAACCGATCCGCCCCTGCGGGAGGAGTACCGCCATGCCGCACTACATGCTGTCCGTGCACAGTGTCGAGGGCCAGGCACGCGAGCCGATGAGTGAGGAGGAGATGCGGCACTCCCACGAGCGGCTCGGCGCCGTCGAGCAGGAGATGAAGGCCTCGGGGACGTGGGTCTTCTCCGGCCGCCTGCACGAGGCCGACACCGCCACCGTGGTGCGCACCGCCGGCGGCCGGATCGTGACCACCGACGGCCCCTTCACCGAGTCCAAGGATCACCTCGGCGGCTTCTACATCATCCGGGCCGATGATCTGGACGCCGCGCTTGCGCTGGCCGCGAAGGTCACTGCGGCCATCGACACCCCGATCGAGGTGCGCCCGTTCGCCGCCACATCCGGGGACTGAGCGTTGCACCTGGTCGGCCAGGAGGCGATCGGCCGGATCTTCCGCCAGGAGTACGGCCGGTCGCTGGCCATGCTGATCGGCGTCCTCGGCGACATCGACCTCGCCGAGGACGCGGTGCAGGAGGCATACGTCCTGGCGCTGGACAAGTGGCCGGCCGAGGGACTGCCGCCCAACCCCGGCGGGTGGATCACCACCACCGCCCGCAACCGGGCGATCGACCGGCTGCGCCGCCAGACGCGTGAGCGGCGCCTGCTGGGTGAGGCGGCGCTCCTGGCCGGCGAGGACGACCCGCCCGAGGAAGGAGGGGCCGTGTCCGGCAACCGACTGCCCGATGACCGGCTCAGGCTGATCTTCACGTGCTGCCATCCGGCGCTGGCGGCCGAGACGCAGGTCGCGCTCACCTTGCGGCTGCTCGGCGGCCTGTCCACCGACCAGGTGGCCCGTTGTTTCCTGGTAACCGAACCCGCCATGGCACAACGCCTGGTCCGCGCCAAACGCAAGATCAAGGCCGCGCGCATCCCGTACCGGATCCCCGCCGGCCACGAACTGCCCGACCGGCTGCCCCCGGTGCTGGCCGTCCTCTATCTCATCTACACCACCGGCCAGTCCGGTGGCGGGCAGCCGGGGCTGCGCACGCAAGCGATCCGGCTCGCCCGCCTCCTGGCCACGCTCATGCCCGACGAGCCCGAGGTGGTCGGCCTGCTGGCCCTGCTGCTGCTCATCGAGTCCCGCCACGCCGCCCGCACCGCTCCGGACGGCAGCCTGGTCCTGCTCGCCGAGCAGGACCGCGGCCGCTGGGACCGAGACCTGATCGAGGAGGGACACGCCATCGTCCGCCGCTGCCTGGCCCGGGACCATCCCGGCCCTTACCAGCTCCAGGCCGCCATCAACGCCGTGCACGCCGACGCCCTGGCCGCCGCCGACACCGACTGGGGCCAGATCACCGCCCTGTACGATCACCTGTACGCCTTGGTCCCCACCCCGGTCGTGGCGCTCAACCGGGCCATCGCCCTCGGCGAGACACGCGGCCCCGCCACCGCCCTGACCCTCATCGACCGGCTGGAAGCGGAGCTGGACCAGTACTACCCCTTCCACGCAGCCCGAGCCGACCTGCTCCGACGCCTGAACCGCCACGACCAGGCCACCGCCGCCTACCAGCGCGCCGCCGCCCTGGCACCCCCCGGCGCCGAGCGTGATTTCCTCCGCCGCCGCGGCCGCACTACCTCGAGCAGGCGGCCGCGTTCCGGCACCCGCCGCGGCTCATAGTTGACCTGGCTGGCGTCACCGGCATCGCCGATCATGGACTCACCTTGCTGGCCGAGACCAATGACCTGGTCGGTCGGCTCGCGGGCAGGTTTCTGCTTGCCGGTCTCGACCCCGGAGTCCATGGCCTGCCGGCTGATCCCCGCCTGGGGAGCGTCGATGACCCCTACCCACCCCATCCATCCGATTGATTGTGGAGGCAGTCCATGGCATGGGAGGGGAAACGCGGCCCCTGGTACCGGGTCCGCTACCGCGACGCCGACGGCGGCGTCCAGACCACCCCCGACAAATACCCCACCAAGACCGCCGCCGAAGCAGCCGCACGGGACCTCGAATCCCGGCAGCGGCACGGCTCCTTCATCAACCCGCAGGTCGGCCGCGTCCTGCTGGCCGACTGGGCGGCCGACTGGCGGCGGGTGCACCAGGTCAGTCCCAGCACCCGCGCCAAGTACGACCATCATCTCGACCAGCACATCTTGCCCGTCTTCGGGCAGGTCCGCCTCGATCAGATCCGGCGGATGGCCGTGAAGGAATGGGCCGCCGACCTGGGTGCCCGCTACGCCCCGGCCACCGTGTCCGGGATTCTCACCCTGCTGTCGGTGGTGATGAACGCCGCCGTGCAGGAGTAGCTGATCACGGTCAATCCGTGCCTGAACCTGAAGGTCAGCCGCCGCGGAGCAGGAGGCAACCCCCGCCATGGCCGGCCCATCCCGCAGGAGAAGCACATCCTGGCGCTGGCGCTGGCGCGGCGGGCCGGCCCGCTGGCCGGGCGCCGCGTGGAGATCATGGTGCTGACCGCGGCTTCACCGGCATGCGGTGGGGGGAGCTGGCGGGGCTGGCCCGGCACAACTGCCACACCGGCGAGAACATGATCCAGGTCCATGCCGAGATCGGCGCACTACACGAGGTGAAAGGGGAACTGTGGCTGGGCCCGCCCAAAAGCCCAGCGGCCGTCCGCCGGATCGACCTGCCGCCCTGCTGGAGGAGGCGATGGACGAGCACGATCGGCAACTGGTGTTCGCCGGGCCGGAGGGCGGGTGGCTACGCCGCTCCAACTTCACCCGCCGGATCTGGCGCCCCACCTGCGATGACGGCCCGACCATTCTGCCCGGCGGCGTCTTCCACGGACTACGGCACCTGCACAAATCGGTGCTCATGGAGGCCGAGATTCCCCGGGTGCTGCAGTTCGAACTGCTCGGACATGAACTGGGCGGTATTTACGGCGTCTACGGTCATGTCACCGAGGCGATGCGCACGCGTCTGGTGGATGAGCTGCAGCGCCGCTGGACCAGGCTAGGCAAGCGGGCCAAGCGATGAGATCGGCTGCGGATCGGCATCGGCCGTCGGCGAGTCGGGGGAGAAGGCCGTGGCCTGGGCCTGCTCCCGGAATGGGCCACCGGGAGCAGGAATGCTCCCGGTCTCGGGGTGACCTCTACCCGGCTGAACGCTACCGGGCGGAGGTAGGGGTCTGGATCTTGCGGGAGCAGTGTGCTGCCGTTTTGCTCCCGATTTCATGGTCGACGATCTTCGAAACAGAAAATCCCAGGCCAACGACCTGGGATTTCTTGGGTGGACGATACTGGGATGGAATCAGTGATCTCTTCCGTGTCAGTGTAGTTTCGATCATGGTCTGACCTGGAGTTTCTCTAGAAACCGCAGGTCGGGGCGGAACGTTGGGATCGGTTGACGTCCGTTCGGAGCGGTTCGGGAATGTCGTTTGCTCCCGCCGGGAGCGTGTGTGGGCGGGAGCAAACGGGAGCACGGCCGCGACATCTCGGCTGGGCTGGATTGCTAGACGCAAGTCGGCAGTAGGCGGTGGAGGGGGTTACCGCTTGGTGGCCCTCTAGCCCGGCTGTCGTTGGCAGTCCGTGGTCGACTCTGCCGTATGATCTGCAGCTGCTTGCCGGACGCCGGCCACGGATGGCAATGCGGGTCGGGGGCGCGGAACCGGATTGCAGGCCCCGGCCTCCGCTTTTGGTCGGCCGTATCGCGGTGGAGGGGTAACGCGAGCTTGGCGAGCAGGCCGAGAGTTTGCGAGCTTCGCAGTCGTCCGCGTGCATTGCGCGTTTGATCATTCGCAAAGTCCTGGAGCGGCTGCGATATCGTCTGCGACATCGCAGGTTCTTCGCAGCATGCGAGTCGACGTGGGCATTCCAGAAGAGGGGTGGCCGGAGATTTGCGAAACAGGTTGGGCGGTCGATTTGAGTGGAGGCTGGGTGGCATGCTCAAGGAGAAAATCTCCTGAAAGCCGTTCAGGAATGGATCGACCAGGAAAGCGTCCAGCGCTTGTGGGGATCGGTCGAGTCCAACCTGCACGTGACGGAGGCGGGATCGGGAGCGAAGTCTTTCACCTGGACTCTGGAGAGTGTCGGGTTCCTCGGGCAGGTCCTGTTCACGAGCGATGGCCATGCGGAGGTGGAGTTGGTAGAGCCCGAGAATGGCCGATCCCACGTCGAGCGGTACGAGGTCGGCGACGGGGACGGCCTCCACAGTGTGCTGGGCACCGTGCGGGACTGGGTCGTGCGTCCGGACGTCGGTCGCGGGATGACCTTGATGGACCTGGCACATGAGTGGTTGGCGAGTGCTTCCCTTGATGACGTCGACGATTATCGGCCTTTCATCAGGTCTGTCATGGTGAGATGGGTTCCGGAATTCGATCTTGTCATCAGGCGTGTAGAGGCTGCTAATAGGGAGTACGGATCCGGGTTTCCGGTTCCGTACTCCGAATACATGAGAATTATCGCTATCCAGTTCTTGAGCGCGCTCCGGGGGCGGGACATGGTGCGGGTCGAACAGTTCTCTGGACTTGTTCAGGAATTGTTGGACTCGAATCTCGAAGATGTCAGGGAATGGGTGGACGACAGCATTCTGGAAACGCTTGCCTTTTATAAGTCAGAGATATCGGACATGCTTCCCGAGCGGCTCAGGGCCGAGGTCGACATCGCGGCGCCCGGGCGCTGAGTGGCTCCGGCGCCTGACGCGGCAGCAGGCGAAAGGAGAATGTTATTAGCCCGCCGCTCCGGCACGAAATGGTCGATAAACACCAAACGGAGTCGGGGATGGCACCGCGAGGCATGGCGGTGCCATCCCGCCGCTGAGGTTCTGGCGCGGGCAGGAAAAGCGTCCGGCGTGGACGCCCGCTGTCGGTGTGCCCAAGACCGCTTATCGGGACGAGCGGCCTGCTGCCAGCAAGCATCTGGTGGAACCTCACGCAGGCCCAGATTCTGGCGCCTCGGACAGGGCTCGCCGCGCCACTCATCCCAGCAGGCCGGTTTGGAGCCAGTGCAGCGGCTGGTCGCGCTGCCGTGCGGGATCCGCGACAGCCGCCTGATCGCGTCGCTTCGCTCTTCCAGATGCTCGAAATCCGCAAAGCCCGCACCGCCGGCACTGCCGGTGCCGAGTATTCATCCGTCCAGCGCTTCCGGTTCGGGCGGGAATCCGACGGCAGCCCCGCCGCGCCATGGACGTGGGATGACCTGCAATGACTCGGTGAACACTGATACCCATGACGCCGGCCTGCGCCATATGTGCTTCGTCGACCTGGGTTCGGATTGCGAAAGATTGGCACAGAGGGCTGCCGCCCTGCTCGGCAGTTGGTCAGAGACGCGGGGTGCTAGCGGACAGTCCGGTAGCAGGTGTGTACGCCGTCCAGCCATTCCGCGTCGATCTCCCTGCCGGTCATCCGGCCGGCGACCAGCAGCAGTGAGGAGATGTTCACCGCGGTGTCCTCATCGATCCCGAAGGGTGCCCCGTCGAGATAGGCGTCCAGTGCATGCGGGTCGGAACCCTCCGCCCAGCCCCACTGGCTCAGCAAGGTCACGATCTCGCCGTCGGCGGCGTACGCGAACTCGTCTTGACCTGGACGGATGAATGGTTGTTCATGTCCAGTCCCGGCGGAGCCGGCGGATTCCCAGCGATCATCGCGGTTGGTTGCCCACAGGTTCTTGTACGCATGGCCCGGCGCGGCCGTTCCGTCCACTGGGCGGACGGGTCGCGCCGCTGCGCGACGCGGTGGGTTATCGGGAGAGCGGATACTCGGACTGCTCGGCGAGCAGTTCGCGGGTCAGCGCTTCGGTCCACCACCGCTCGATGCGGCTGGGTGACCAGCCACGTTCGGTGGTGAGGGTGGTGTAGACGTCGATGTTGGACAAGGCCGCGTAGACGTCGGCAGCAGACTGTATGTCCATGCCCCGCCGCAGCGTGCCTGCCGGCCACGAGGAGAAGACCTGGTGGCGGGCTCCGTCGGCTCGTCGGCGCGCATCGTGATAGGCCGCAGCCAGTTGGGGCTCGGTGCGGGCGGCCTCACGCATCAGCATGATGACGTCGCCGGCGCGTTCGAACAGCCTCCGGTCGAAGGCCGCCATCGCCGCCAGCTGCCGCGCGGGATCGGCCACCGCCGCTTCGAGTTCCGCGATCATCTGCGGCACATCGGCGGACAGGTCGGCCGCGTCGGCCAGTGCTAGCGCGAGCCCGGTCTTGTTCTGATACGCCGCGTAGACCGTCGGCACGGACACGCCGGCCTCGCTCGCCACGTCACGCATGGTCGTCGCCGCCCAGCCGTGGGAGACGAACAGCCGCCGGGCGGCGCGGGCGATCTCCGCACGTGTGTCCTGCGCCTGCGCGGTACGGCGCAGCGAGTCGTAGCGGCGACGACCGGGCTCTGCACTCATCACTTGTCCTCTTCGCTTAACGATGCCTATATTGAATATATGTCACGTAAATCAGAAGCAGATGCCAGCGGCATGGCCTTCACCCGGATCTGCGGGCTCGCCGCGATCGGCTTCGCCGTCCTCCTCCTGTCCAACGGCGCCATCCTGGCACCCGCCGGCATGCCTGTCGTCGGGGCCGAACCCGCCGAGGTCCGCGCGTTCTTCAGCGCGAAAGGTGGCATCGTCGAGCTCGCGTCGGTGTCCCTCCCCATGATCTGGGTCCTGCTGACGCTGTTCGGCGCGGGTGCGGTCGTCACGCTCCGGCGATCCGAACGCGACCGAGGCGAGGCGTGGTCCCTGGTCGGATTCGCCGGCCTGGTTCTACAGAACGCCACCTTTGCCGTGATCGCCGCGATACGGCTCGCCCTCGCCGCCACCACCACGCACGACCCCGGCACCGCCGTGCTGTGGGCCATGCACGATGCGTTGTTCACGCTCAACGGAACGTCCCTGGTCCTTGCCCTTGTCGGCCTGTCCATCGCCGGGCGACGCTGCGGCCTCATCCGCCCGTGGCACGCCAGGTTGGGACTGCTCGCAGCCGCACTCCTGGCCACCTCGGCCACCCTCACCCCCCTGGTGATCGACCACACCGGGCCCCTCGGCCTGATCGCGCTCACCGGATGGCTGATGTGGGTTGCCTGGATCGCCACCTACGGCCTCGTACTGATCCGCCGACCACCGGCCGGCAACCGCCACCTCCCTGCAGGGGACGTGCGCGAAGGACACGCGGCGGCGGAAGTGTCCGCCACACCACACGAAGGAGCCAGATAGTGCAGCCCGTGACATGGATCAACATCTTCGCCGTGCCCGCCGACCGGGCGGAGGAGTTCTCCGCCATCTGGCACGACCTCTTCGCCCCACACTTCAGCGCGAAGCCGGGCTTCGTGAGTTATCGGATGCACCGGGCCACCTCACCCGATACGCGTTTCCGCTTCGTCAACGTCACACTGTGGGAGTCGGCCGAGCACATCGCGGCGGCCCACGACGAGCGATTCCGCGAGCTCGTGTCCCGTCCGGAGCTGGACGGGATCACCGCACATCCTGGAATCTACGAGATCATTTCGGAAGGTTGAGCGTCAGACCTGGACGCCCTCACCAGCCACACCGGCCTCGCCAGCGGCGTCCCGGCCCGATCCGGCCCACCCGGATACCGGCCAGCACCTGGACCAGCCGGATGCAGTCGTTGATGTTGCCCGCAGTGACCAGGATGGACAGCGGGCGGCCGTGTCCGTCGCAGGCGAGACGAACCTTGGTCGTCAGTCCGCCATGGGATCGTCCGATGGTGTGATCCGCCGGGCCGGCACCCGGCCGACGCCCCCTTTCGGGCTCCGGCCGCGTGCTGGTGGGCTCGGACGATGGTGGAGTCGACCGCCACCAGCCAGTCGATGTCCCCAGCCGCGTCCGCTCTGGCCTGAGCTGCCGACAACATCGCGGTGAACGTGCCGTCCAGCGCCCACCTGCGGAAGCCGGTGTGAAAACACGGCCTAGTGCCAATATCCGTCGTAGTGGTCGACCAGGTGCTGGGCGTCTGGGCCGGCCGAGGCGGCGGCGACCGTGAGGTCGGCCTCTCGGAGGATCTCCGACCGCACCAGCGGCGGCACCGATGCCGCCGGCACCTCCTGACCGCCGCGGTGGAAGGTCATCGGGTTGGTCGCGCACAGCGCGTCCAGGTCCCAGCCCTCGTCGGACATGCCCTCGACGACGCGCAGGAGCCAGCGGGCCTGCCAGCCCGCAAGGTCGCGCACTACCTCGCCCTGCCCCTCGTGACAGTCGTGCTCCCAGTAGCCGATCGACACGCCGGTCCAGCCGTGCCGGATCAGCTCAGTCCGGGCCCGGTCGTAGCGCACGACGTGACCGGCGACGCGGTCCGGCTCTTCCGAGTACACCTCGCGGAGGACTTGTTCGAACGGCTGCGCCAGACCCATCTCGCGCCACGCCCTCACCTCCTCAGCGCTTGCGTCGGCCGGGTGCCACAAGGCGACCGGGCCCTCGGGGCGGTGCCCGGCCAGTTCCCAGCCGTCGGCGGTTCTCACTGGCAGGCCTGAGGGGCCACCGGGGATCCGCCACACCAAGGCGCGGACGTCGGGGCCGGTGACGGGGTGGTCGAGGAGGTGATCGCCGACCTCACGCCAGGTCCATTCGCGCTGGTGGATGAGCGCCTGTTCCAGACGGTAGCGCGCGGCCGTGCGCGCCTGCTCGACCTGGCTGGGCGTGGCGTCAGCGGCGGGCAGAGTGCGGTCGAGGAACTGGTCGCGGGTCAGTGCGGCCGCGTCGGCGAGCGCATCGAGCACGCGAGTGACATTCTCCTGTACGGACGCCGCCCGCACCCGCGCCTGAATGAGCGCCAGTGGGGTGACTGTCTCGGGTCCGCCCCGGCGGGCCAGCACGCCGACGGCCGCGTCGGCGACGGCCTCGCTGCGGCAGGTGGAGCCGGGGCCATCGTGGCCGGTGCCGCAGGTGACGGCGGAGTCGGCGAGCAGCGACGGGACCCAGGGTTCGTCAATGACCTCGCCGGTCCAGATCAGGCCGCGCGCGACTGAGACGGTCCGGCCCTTCAGGAAGCGGTCCTCGCTCCAGCTGATGTCGGCGTGGTGGCAGAGGAACGGGCCGCCCCGGTAGGCGGCCAGGCGGGTGACCAGCTCGTGGACCAAGGCGATGGCCTCGGGGGTGAGCAGGTCGCGGACGACCGGCAACCAGCCGTCGCCTGGGGCCGGTGTGTTGGCGGTGGCCCAGTGGCGCAGCAGCGGCAGCATTCCGGCCAGGCGGGCGCCGTACTCCTCGGCCAGCATCGTGGCGAAGGGGTCGGCCTCCCCGATCACGTTCCTGACCGCACCAGCTGGGCCCTCCTCGGTGAGCAGGCTCTCCAGGAGCGGCTGGAGCTCTCCGAGGTCCGTCAGGTGGCCGAACAGGTCGCGGCGCTGTTGCGGATGGAGCAGATGGGCGGCCGACAGCGGGATCCGATAGAGCTCCTCGTGGCGGGTGTGGCCCTGGCGGGCCCAGTAGCCGGCGCGTTCGGCCAGGTTCCAGGCGTCGTCGGGCGTCCAGCCGACGGCGCGCCCGGCCACGCTGCGGACCAGGCGCAGGACGCGCTCGTCGTAGTCGTGGCCGCCCTGCGGGCCGAGCCAGAGCTTGGTGTGGGCGTAGGTGCCGTAGAGGCGCCAGTCGGTGCCGGTGCCGGGGTCGAGGCCCTGCTCGGTGAGGGCGTCGAAGCGCCGGTAGGCCTCCCTGGTGGCCGGTTCGAGATGATCCCAATTGCCCGCGAACGTCACCCAGTGATCGTAGTCGTACGATGCCCGAATAAAGATCGTCGTTCTGGACGACGACCAGCGGGTTGCCCGAGACCTGGATGTCCCCGCTCAGCGAACCTGGCACCGGCTCACTGAAGTCGGCACGGCGGCTCAGTAGATATGGAACCGGCTCAGCAAACGCGGCACGCGGCCACGCTCCCGTCGCCTGGTGCCAGATTCACTGAGCCGATCAACCCGAACCGGCTCGGTGGGAGTTATACGCGCTTAGGTCAGACCCCTTCGGCTGTGCCACTCCCTGTGAGTCAGGCATCCGCAACCGGAAGAGGCCGCAGCCGACAATGCAGGTGAGAGGTCATGAACTGGGCGGCATGGACGGCGTCTACGGTCATGTCACCGAGGCGATGCGCAGCCGGCTGGTGGATGAGCTGCAACGCCGCTGGACCAGACTGGGCAAGCGGGGGACGCTATGAGCCCGGCTGTGCGTCCGTGCCCGGAAACGGGCCGAGGGAGACGGGCCTGGCCTGGGCTCACTCCCGGAATGGGCCACCGGGAGCAGGAATGCTCCCGGTCTCGGGGTGAGCTCTAGCCGGTTGAGCGCTACCGGGCGGAGGTAGGGGTCTTGATCTTGCGGGAGCAGTGTGCTCCCGTTTTGCTCCCGATTCCATCGTCAACGATCTTCGAAACAGAAAATCCCAGGTCAATGACCTGGGATTTC
>NZ_BOOA01000142.1 GCF_016862995.1 Acrocarpospora phusangensis | reverse complement strand
AGCCGAGCGACGAGCGCAGCCCTACCTTCTGCGGGAGCGGCCGAGGAGCCAGCCGATGACCGCGCTGCCGAGGGCGATGCCGGCGCCCATGCCGAACGCGGTGATGACCGCCCACGGAGGCACGCCCTGCCGGGCGGCGGCGGGTGGCGGGGCCGGGCGGGTGAAGACCTGGCCGCTCTCCACCGGGACGGCCTCGGCGGCTTCCTGGACCTGGACGGCCGGGGCCGCGGCGGGCACGGCCAGGAGGTGCTCCTCGACGGCGGAGAAGAACTCGCCGGCGGTCTTGCGGGCGACCGAGCCGAGCATGCGCTGGCCCACGCCGCCGATCATGCCCCCGACGACGGCCTCGGCGTCGTAGTCGACGCGGGTCCCGCCGTCCACTTCGCTGAGCCGTACCTGGACGGTGGCGTCGACCGTGCCGGGGGCGCCCTGGCCGCGCGCCCGCAGCACGAAACGCTCGGGCTCCTCGGGGTCGGCCAGGGCGACCTCGCCCTGGTAGACGCCCTTGATGGAGGCGACCCCGGCGCTGACGGTCATCCGGTAGGTGTCGGCGCCGATGGCCTCCAGGCGTTCACAGCCGGGGATGGTGCGGACCAGCACGCCGGGGTCCTGCAGGGCGGACCAGAGTTTCGCACGTTCCACACCGAGCAGAGCGCTGCCGACGACCTTCATACGCCACCTCCGATGCCGAGCACACTAGAGAATCTAGAGGAGCGAGGATAACGGCAAGATCTGCCCCCGCCGGGGAGTCCGCGCTTGCATATGTTCACATTCGCGACGCGAGCACCTCCGCGTAGACGGTCAGCGCGATCTCGGCGGGGGTCCGGGCGCCCAGGTCGAGACCGGCGGGGCTGTGCACGGCCTCGGACCCGGGGATGCCGGCCAGCAGCGCCGTGCCGCGTTTCCGGCTGGCGATCAGCCCGATGTACGGCACGCGCGCCTCGATGGCGCGACTCAGGATCGGGATCTCGGACACCCCGTGCGAGGCCACGATCACGGCGGCGGTGTCCGGCGCGATCGGGGCGAGGGGGTCCTCGGTCAGCTCGGCCGCGTACCCGAGGGCGGTTCCCACCGTGCCGAGCGCCTGCGCGATGGGCCCCTGGCCGTACACGAGGACGAGCATCGGCGGGATGACCGCCTCCAGGAAGATCTCCAGGGTGCCGCCGGAGAGGCAGGGCTGGCCGACCGCGACCAGCCCCTCCTCCTCGTACGGCTCCGCGGCCTCCGGCGTGATCCGCAGCAGCGTCGAACTGCCCCGGGTCAGCAGCCGGAGCCCCTGTGTGCGTACGGCCGCCAGGGCGCAGTGCCCGCCGACGAACCCTTCGATGGTCCCGTCGGCGAGCACCAGCGCCCGGTCGCCCGCTTTCGCGCTGGTCGGCCGGGCCGCCCGGACGACCGTCGCCATCACGTACGGCTCCCGCCGCGCGCTCAGCGCGCTCGCCCGCTGGCTGAGCCCGCCGGTCGGCGACCGGGGCGGCGGGACGACGGCCCGCCGCGGCTCCGGCATGCCGAGGAATTCACCGGTCATGTGATCGCCATATCCGTCCTGATGGGGTCGCCCTTGATCGCGCGCCAGACCGCGGCGGGCGTGAGGGGCATGTCCGCGTGCCGTACGCCATAGGGACGCAGCGCGTCCAGGACGGCGTTGACCACGGCGGGGGGCGAGCCCACGGTGGCGGACTCGCCGACGCCCTTGGCCCCGATGGGGTGGTGCGGCGAGGGGGTGACGGTCTCGCCGAGCTCCCAGGAGGGGCATTCCATGGCGGTGGGGAGCAGGTAGTCCATGAAGGACGCGCCCAGGTGGTTGCCGTCCTCGTCGAAGGCCATGAGCTGCATGAGGGCCATGCCGACGCCGTCCGCGAGGCCGCCGTGCACCTGCCCTTCGACGATCATCGGGTTGATCCGCACGCCGCAGTCGTCCACCGCGATGAAGCGGCGGACCTTGACCTGGCCGGTGCCGGGGTCCACGTCCACCACGCAGATGTACGCGCCGAACGGATAGGTCAGGTTGGGCGGGTTGTACACGCACGTGGCGTCCAGGTGGCCTTCGACGCCTTCGGGCAGCTCCAGGTTGGAGTGGGCGGCGAGGGCGATCTCCTGGATGCTCTTGCCGGCGCCTGTCCCGGCCACCGTCCACGAGCCGCCGGCCTCGTCGACCGTCCACTCGAGGTCCTCGGGGGAGGCTTCCAGCATGGCGGCGGCCACCTGCCGGGCGCGTTCCCGCACCTTCCTGGCGACCATGGCGGTGGCGGCCCCGGAGACGGGCGTGGAGCGGGAGCCGTACGTGCCGAGACCGAAGGGGGTCTGGTCGGTGTCGCCGTGCACGACCTCCACGTCGTCGGGGGAGATGCCGAGTTCGGCGCCGACGATCTGGGCGAACGTGGTCTCGTGGCCCTGGCCCTGGGACTGGCAGGAGACGCGGAGCACGGCCTTGCCGGTCGGGTGCACGCGCAGTTCCGCGCCGTCGGCCATGCCGAGGCCGAGGATGTCCATGTGCTTGCGCGGGCCCGCGCCGACGGCCTCGGTGAAGAAGCTGATCCCGATGCCCATCAGCTCGCCGCGTTCCCGCTTCTCCGCCTGCTCGCGGCGGAGCGCGTCGTAACCGGCCATGTCCATGGCCAGCTGGAGCGTCTTCTGGTAGTCGCCGGAGTCGTACTCCCAGCCGGTGGGCGAGGTGTAGGGGAACTGCTCGGAGCGGAGCAGGTTCTTCATGCGCAGCTCAGCCGCGTCCACGCCGAGTTCGTCGGCGAGCACGTCGATCATGCGTTCGACCAGGTAGACGGCCTCGGTGATACGGAAGGAGCAGGCGTACGCGACGCCGCCGGGGGCCTTGTTGGTGTAGACGCCGGTGACTTCGCAGTGGGCGGCCCGCAGGTCGTACGAGCCGGTGAAGACGTGGAAGAAGCCGGCCGGGAACTTGGTCGGCTGGGCGGTGCCGTTGAAGGCGCCGTGGTCGGCGAGGACCTTGACGCGGATGGCCTGGATCCTGCCGTCCCGGGTCGCGGCCACCTCGCCGCGCATGTGGTAGTCGCGGGCGAAGGCCGTGCTCATCAGGTTCTCGGAGCGGTCCTCCATCCACTTGACGGGCTTGCCGGTGACGATCGACCCGACGATCGCGCACACATATCCTGGATAAATCCCGACTTTTCCGCCGAAGCCGCCGCCGATGTCGGGGGAGATCACGCGGATCTTGTGCTCGGGCAGGCCGGCCACCAGGGCGTACAGGGTGCGGTGGGCGTGCGGGGCCTGGGTCGGGCACCAGACGGTCAGCTTGCCGGTGACCTTGTCGAAGTCGGCCACCGCGCCGCAGGTCTCCAGCGGGGCGGGGTGCACGCGCGGGTACAGCATGTCCTGCGCGACCGTCACCTCGGCCTGCGCGAACACCGCGTCGGTGGCGTCCTTGTCGCCGGCCCCCCAGTCGAAGATCTTGTTGTCGGCCCGGCCCTCCTGGTCATCGCGGATGATCGGCGCACCCTCGTCGAGGGACTTGCGGGCGTCGATCACGGCGTCCAGGGCCTCGTACTCGACGTCGATCAGTTCCAGCGCGTCCCTGGCCGAGTAGCGGTCCTCGGCCACCACGAAGGCGACCTCCTGGCCCTGGAATCTGACCTTGTCGGTGGCCAGCACCGCCTGCGTGTCCGCCGACAGCGTGGGCATCCAGGCCAGGTTGAGGCCCGCCAGCGTCTCACCCGTGATGACGGCCTTGACCTTCGGGTGGGCGAGCGCCGCCGAGGTGTCGATGGAGACGATCCTGGCGTGGGCGTGCGGGCTGCGCAGGATCGCGCCGTACAGCATGCCGGGCAGGTTGACGTCGTCCACGTACGAGCCGCGACCGCGGATGAAGCGCGCGTCCTCCTTGCGGTGCATCCGCCCGAATCCCATGGGAGTGCTCATACCGACGCCTCCTTCTCCGCGGCCCAGCGGATCGAACGCACGATGTTCTCGTAGCCGGTGCACCGGCACAGCTGCCCGGAGATGGCCTCGCGGATCTCGCCCTCGTCCGGGTCGGGGTTGCGGTCCAGCAGCCAGCGGGCGGTCATCAGCATGCCCGGCGTGCAGAAGCCGCACTGCAGGCCGTGGCACTGCACGAAGCCCTGCTGCACGGGGTCGAGCTCGCCGTCCTTCTCCAGGCCCTCGACGGTGGTCACCTCGTGCCCGTCGGCCATGACCGCGAGCACGGTGCACGACTTGACCGGCACGCCGTCGAGCTGCACCACGCAGACGCCGCAGTTGGAGGTGTCGCATCCCCAGTGGGTGCCGGTCAGTCCCAGTTCGTCCCGGAGGAAGTGCACCAGCAGCAGGCGGGGCTCGATCTCCCGCACGTAGTTCTGGCCGTTGACGGTGACGCTGACCCTCATGATCCGCTCCTCTCGGCGGCGCGGGAGAGCGCCCGGTAGGTGAGTTCTCCGGCGAGATGCCGCTTGTAGTCGACCGGGCCGCGCTGGTCGGCCTGCGGTTCACAGCTCTCGGCGGCGATCCGCGCCGCCTCCCGCAGCACGGCCTCCTCGGCCGCCTTCCCGATCAGGTACGCCTCCGCGTCCGGCGCCGTGAAATGCTCGGCCCCCACGGCGGTCAGCCCGATCCCGGCCTCCGCGATCACCCCGCCGTCCAGCCGCAGGTACGCCCCGGCCGCGGCCACCGGCCAGTCCCCGACCCGCCGCTCGACCTTCTCGTACGCGCTGCCCGCCCCCGGCCTGATCGGCACCCTCAACTCGGTGAGGATCTCCCCCGGCTCGACCACCGTCTCGTACGGCCCGACGTGGAACTCCCGGATCGGCACGGTACGGCTCCCGCCGGGGCCGAGGATGACGGCCTCGGCGCGGACGGCGGCGAACGCGGCCGACAGGTCCTCGGAGGGGTCCGCCTGGCAGAGCGATCCGCCCACGGTTCCCCGGTTGCGCACCACGGGGTCCGCGATCACGCGCTCCGCTTCATGAAATATCGGGAAATATGTGCCTACGACCTCGTCGGCGAGCAGGGCCGCGTGGCGGACCAGGGCGCCGATGACCAGGGTGTCTCCGTCCACGCCGAGATGGGACAGCTCCGCCAGCCCGTTGATGTCGATCAGCGCGTCCGGCTGGGCCAGCCGCAGCTTCATCATCGGGATCAGGCTGTGTCCCCCGGCCACCAGCCGGGCGTCCTCGCCGTACCGTTCGAGCAGTTCGAGAGCGTGTGGCACGCTCTCGGCCCGCTCGTACTCGAAGCTGGCGGGAACCTGCATGTCTACCTCCTCGCCGAAGTGTCCCCGCCCGCGCGACAGCGCACCGGACGGCGGACACCTGCCACCCTTCCCCCCTCCGCAAATCGCCACAATCCAGAAATAAGGGGTTACTTAATACGGGTGGTAGGTCTAGAAAGAAGGTCATCAGTGACCGCCCCGGACCGTTCCGCGGACCGTCTCCAAGGAGGACCCTCGTGACCCTGACCCAGCTGAGCGCCTTCGTGTTCGTGGGCAGGCTCGGGTCGGTCAAAGCCGCGGCCCGCGCGCTCGGCGTCAGCGAGCCGGCGATCTCGCAGGCCCTGGCCGCGCTCCGCCTGCACATGGGCGACGCGCTCGTGGTCAGGTCCGGCGACCGCATGGTCCTCACCGAGGGCGGGCGCCGCCTGTTCCCCATCGCCTCCCAGATGGTCTCGTTAGGCGCCGAAGCCGAGGCCGCCGTGCGGACGGTCCGCGCCGACCGGCTGCACCTGGTCGCCTCCGGCGCGATCGCCGAGTTCGTCGCCTCCTCCCTCGCCGACGTGTTCGGCCGCCGCCGCGCCATGGAGACCACCTGCGGCGAGGCCGCCGGCGAGGAGATCCCGCTGCTGCTCACCAGCCGCGTCGCCGACGTCGCGTTAGGCGCGAAGGTGACCGGGGACCGCCTGGTCAGCGAGCCCGTGCTGCGCTGCCGCCTGGTCGCCGTGGGCTCCCCCACCGGCAACCGCGACACCTGGCTGGTGGACCCCTCCGTCGAGGACCCCGGCAGCGACGCCAGCCTGCTCCTGCGCCGGCTGCGCGTCCCGGAGTCCCGCGTCCGCGTCTTCCCCAACCAGGCCGCCGCCTGGGACGCCGCCGCCACCGGCACCGGCGTCGCCCCCGCCGTACGGCACCTGGTGGCCCGCCATCTCACCCGCGGCGACCTCACCGTCATCGACACCCCCGCCACCCCGATGGACGTGCACTGGTACGCGACGACCCTGGAACCCGCCAACCGCTCCCCCCTGGCGACCAGGTTCCTGGAGTTCCTCGGCACGCCCGCGGCCACGCAGCTGATGCACTCCCCGCAGGCGGGCGTCCCGAGGGCGAGGTTCCGGCCGGCCGTACACGTCTCGATCTGGAGCGGGGACGGCGTCCCCGGCCGATCCTCCAGAACGGCGTAGGCGGGTCTGGCAAGATGATGCGCCATGGTTCGGGGGATGCTGCGGCGCGTCATTGTGGCCGGTGGGGCTGTCGTGGTGCTGGGGGCCTGTGCGACCGCCGAGGTCGCGACGCCGCGCCCGCTGGAGACCGTGGCGGGGTCCGGGCAGGAGATGCGGACCGAACCGTCGCCCACCCCGACGCCCAGCCCACTCGGGCCGGCCGGGGTGGTGCCCGCCGCAGGTGAGGTCGGCGAGATCGACGTGGCGGAGCTGCCGCCGGTGATCAGTTCGATCCCGACCGGGCGCAAGGTGGTCTTCCTCACCATCGACGACGGGTGGGAGCAGGATCCCGGATTCGCCGAACAGGTCCTGAAGCAGCGCATCCCGGTCACGGTGTTCGCGATGCGGGACGCCGTCGAGGCGCGTGGGCCGATCGATCCGGCCGCCTTCGGGGGGAAGTTCGTGGGCGCGGGCGGGTGGTCGTACTTCCAGGATCTGGGAGCGCCGATCGAGAACCACACGCTGACGCATCCGGACATGCGGACGCTCGGGTTCGACGGGCAGAAGGCGGAGATCTGCGGGGCGTCCCGGGCCATCTACCGGCGCATGGGGGTACGGCCGACGCTGTTCCGGCCGCCGTTCGGGAACTACAACACCGACACCCTGCGGGCGGCCAAGTCCTGCGGCATCGAGGCGGTGCTGCTCTGGACCGCCAGCGTGCAGCCGGGCGGGAAGATCGCGTACCAGACGCCGGACAAGAAGCTACATCCGGGCGACATCCTGCTGCTGCACTTCCGTCCCAACCTGGCCAGGGACTTCCGCGTCCTGGTCCGGAAGATCAAGCGGCGCGGGTTCGAGCTGGGCAACCTGGACGCGTACCTCCACGCGGCCATGCGCTGACCCCGGCGTCCCACGGCCGGCGGTGACCGGTCACCCGGGAGGCGTACCCCGGAATCAACCCTGCGGCGGACGTGCGGGGCGTGCCTGTTTGCCCATGATTGGTCCCGTAGGCACTCCCGGGAAGTCGGGGCGGCGGTCCCTGGGAACCGGGACATCGCCTCCGGCATTCTCGGACTAGTACGGGGTTGGTGCCGGGATCCGGGGCGGGGGGCCTCGGGTCTACGGCCGCGTCTTCGGCCCGCTGCCAGGCAGCGAAAAGCGATGTGACGAAGATCGCAGGCACTCGACCCTCCATTGCTCTACGCGTCGTAGTACTACTTGAGGTAGAACTACGGCTTGTAGAGCTCCGGCACACCCCGGAGGGGGATATGGAAGCACTTGACCTGGCACGGTGGCAGTTCGGGGTCACCACCGTTTACCACTTTCTCTTCGTACCCCTGACGATCGGCCTGGGTGTGTTCGTGGCGGGGTTGCAGACCGCCTGGCACCGTACGGGCAAGGAGCACTACCTCACGCTGACCAAGTTCTTCGGCAAGCTGTTCCTGATCAACTTCGCGATGGGCGTGGTCACGGGCATCGTGCAGGAGTTCCAGTTCGGCATGAACTGGAGTGAGTACTCGGTCTTCGTCGGCGACGTCTTCGGAGCGCCGCTCGCCCTGGAGGCGCTGCTGGCGTTCTTCCTGGAGTCCACCTTCCTGGGTTTGTGGATCTTCGGCTGGGACCGGCTGCCCAAGCGGGTGCACCTGGCCTGCCTGTGGATCGCGGTGATCGGCTCCAACCTGTCTGCGTACTTCATCCTGGCGGCCAACGCGTGGATGAAGCACCCGGTCGGGTACGAGGTGGTGGACGGCAAGGCCCGGATGACCGACCTGTGGGCGGTGCTGACCAACTCCACGGCGCTGGCGCAGGTGCCGCACGTGGTGGGCGCGTCGTTCGTGGTGGCCGGGGTGTTCGTGCTGGCGGTCAGCGGTTACCGCATCCTGAAGGACCGGGACGCCAAGGGCCTGCTCCCCCGGAAGGCCGACTTCGCGACCCCCGAGGAACGTTCCCGGAAAAATCCGGACATGTGGCGGACGAGTCTGCGGGGCGCGCTCGTCATGACCGCCATCGCGGGCGTGGTCGTCGCCGGAAGCGGGGACCTGTCCGGGCAGCTCCTGCGGGAACAGCAGCCGATGAAGCTGGCCGCGGCGGAAGGGCTGCGGCAGGACACGGCCGGCGCGCCGTTCTCCCCGGTGCCGGGCGTCGAGATCCCGTACCTGCTGAGCCTGCTGGCCGCGCACGACCCCAACGCCGTCGTCCAGGGCGTGGACGACATCCAGGAGCGATTCGAGGCGCAGTTCGGCCCCGGTGACTACACGCCCAACCTGCCCGTCGTGTTCTGGTCCTTCCGAGTGATGATCATGCTTGGCTCCGCCGCCATCGGCCTGTCCGTGCTGGGACTGTGGCTGACCCGGGGACGCGGACGCCGCGCCAGGAACGTCCCGACCTGGTTCGCCAAGGCGTGCGTGCTGGCGCTGCCGCTGCCGGTGCTCGCCATGATCGCGGGCTGGCTGCTCAGCGAGATCGGCCGCCAGCCGTGGACGGTCGCGGGCGAACTCCTCACCGCCGCCAGCGTCTCCCCCGGCGTCACCACCACCGAGATCGCCATCTCCCTCGCCCTCTTCACCGTCCTGTACGGCCTGCTCGCCCTGGCCGAAGCCGGGCTCATCCTGCGGCACGTCAAGGCCGGCCCCGAGGTCACGGCCCCGGACTCGGACTCCGATTCCGACAAGACCGTGCTCATCCCCCGCCAGCTGCAGGCCGAGTCCCGGCCGACCCTGATGTACTGAGGATCCCGTCATGACCACGTTCTGGTTCATCGTCATCGCCTTCCTCTGGACGGGCTATTTCGTCCTGGAGGGATTTGACTTCGGCGTCGGCGCGCTGCTGCCGCTGCTCGCCCGGGGTCCGGCCGAGCGCCGCCAGGTGCTGGGCACGATCGGCCCGGTCTGGGACGGCAACGAGGTGTGGCTGATCTCCGCCATCGGCGCCATGTTCGCCGCCTTCCCGGCCTGGTACTCGGGCTTCCTGAGCGAGTTCTACCTGGCCATGGTGCTCGTCGTCGTGGGGCTCATCCTTCGCGGGGTCGGCCTGGAGTGGCGCGGCAAGGTGCGCTCGGGCACGGAGGCGGCGCTGTGCGACGCGGGAGTCGTGACGGGCAGCGTGCTGGTCGCGTTCCTGTGGGGGGCGATCTTCGGCAACCTGCTGTTCGGCACCGGCCTGGCCACCGTGCTCGGGGGCGCGCTGTCGCTCTCGCTGGCGGTGCTGCACGGCGCGGTGTTCGTGTCGCTCAAGACCGAAGGCGCCGTACGCGCCCGCGCCAGGCTGGCGGCGCTGCTGGCCTCGGCCGGGGCGCTGCCGGTCGCGATCGCGGGACTGTCGGCGCTGCCGAGCGGGGCGGACTCGGTGCCGCTGTGGGTGACGGCGGGCGCGGCCATGGCGGCGCTCGCGGCGGGGGTCGCGCTGGTGTGGCGGCGGCGGGAGGGCTGGGCCTTCGCGGCTACGGCGACCGCCATCGCGCTGGCCACGGCGTCCTTGTTCGGGGCGCTCTACCCGGCTCCGCTGCCCGGTCTGACGGTGGCGGAGATGGCGTCGGCGCCGTACACGCTGACGGTGCTGACGTGGATCGGGTTGGTGGCGTTGCCGGGGGTCATCGCGTATCAAAGCTGGACGTACTGGGTCTTCAGGAAGCGGTTGACCCGGGTCTGACGGCGCGGCGCGGCTTGCGATCTTTCCTCTAGCTGGGGAGACTACTGATAGTCAGGTCGCATTGCCTTGGGTAACCATCGAGGAGCGCCCATGTCAGCCGTCGCCGGGCTCGTGCCCGCCCCCCGCTCGGCTCGTTACCGGATCTCCATGGTGGTGCTCTTCGGCGCGCTGCCGCTGGCTGGCCTGGCGGCCGCCGTACCGGCCGCGTGGGGGTGGGGGCTGGGCTGGCGGGATGTGGTCATCGCCGCGGTGATGTACACGATCTGCATCTTCGGTATCGGGGTCGGCTTCCATCGGCTGTTCACCCACCGCGCTTTCAAGGCCTCCCGGCCGCTGCGGATCGCGCTGGCGGTGGCCGGGACGCTGGCCCTGGAGTCCCCGCTCACGTCGTGGGTCTCGGAGCATCGCAGGCATCACAAATACGCCGACCGCGAGGGGGATCCCCACTCCCCCTGGCGGTATGGCGAGGACTGGAAGGGCCTGGCCAGGGGCCTGCTGTTCGCGCAGGTGGGCTGGTTCATCGTCGGCACCGAGCGCGCCGACCCCCGCCACTACGCGCCCGACATCCTCGCCGATCCCGACCTGCGCCACTTCTCGATGCGCACCTACGCGGCCTTCGGCCTGCTCTCGATGGGCCTGCCGCCGCTGGTCGGCGGTCTGCTCTCCTGGTCCTGGCACGGCGCGCTGACCGCCTTCGTCTGGGGCTCCCTGGTCCGGTACGCGCTGGTCCACCACGTCACCTGGTCGGTCAACTCGATCTGCCACACCTTCGGCGACCGCGAGTTCACTACCTCCGACCGGGCCGGGAACGTCGGCTGGGTGGCGATGCTGACGTTCGGCGAGGGCTGGCACAACTACCACCACGCCGACCCGACCGCGGCCAGGCACGGCGTGCTCAGAGGCCAGTGGGACGCCAGCGCCCGGCTGATCTGGCTCTTCGAGAAACTCGGCTGGGCGTCCGGAGCCCGCTGGCCCGACCAGCACCGCATCGACGCGAAGCGGGGTGCGTCCCGATGACCTATCTGGAACGTTACAACGCCCTCCTCGCCCAGAACCCGTCCCAGGCCGTCCACACCGTCGCCCAGTGGATCGCCACCGAATGGCAGCCCTTCTTCGCCGAACTCCGCACGTCCCGCCCGGTCCTCGCCACCCCCGCCTTCACCCTGGTGACCCGCTTCGCCGACGTCACCGAGGTCCTCTCCCGCGAACAGATCTTCACCGTCCGCCTGTACGCCGAGCCCATGGAAGCCGTCCTCGGCGGCCCCTACATGCTCACCCAGGACGCCACCCCCCTGCACTGGGCCGAACGCGGCCTCACCCAGGCGGTACTTCCGGCCCACGACGTTCCCCGGGTACGGGACCTGGCCGGCCGATACGCGGACGAAGCCCTGGACTCAGCCGAACCCACTGGTCAGATCGATGCGGTGGAGGGTCTCGCCCGCCATGTCCTGCTACGGATCTGCGGGGATTATCTGGGCGTCCCCGGTCCCGACCTGGCCACGTTGTCGGAGTGGTCGCGGGCGTCCATGCACAACATCATCCGGAACCTGCCCCGCGACCCGGGAGTGCACGCGGCGGCGTGCGCGGCAGGGGCAGAACTGCGGGCGCATGTCGTCGAGTTGATCGCAGCGTGCAGGAA
>NZ_BOOA01000141.1 GCF_016862995.1 Acrocarpospora phusangensis | reverse complement strand
GAGCCGGGCCACCCCGGACGGGATGACGAGGTGCTGACACGGCGAGGGCGCCGCCTGACGGACAGGCGGCGCCCTCGCTCAGGCGTTCTCCGGCGTTTCAGACGCCCATGGTCTCCGTGTCGTTGCTCTCCGCGGGAGCGCCGACCTCGGTCACGCCGTTCTTCAGGTGGTAGCGGGCGATGGCGTCCCGCAGCACCTCGGTCTTGACCTCGCCGCGCCGCGCCAGCTGGGTCAGCACCGCGAGCGTGATCGACGCCGCGTCCACGTGGAAGTGGCGGCGCAGCGCCGAGCGGGTGTCGGACAGGCCGAACCCGTCGGTGCCGAGCGAGGACCAGTCCCCGGGGATCCACTGCGCGATCTGGTCCTGTACGGCCCGCATGTAGTCGCTGACGCCCACGAACGGCCCCGGCACGTTGGACAGCTTCCGCGTCACGTACGGCACGCGCTGTTCGGAGTCCGGGTTGAGCAGGTTGTGCTCCTCCACCGCGAGCGCCTCACGCCGCAGCTCCGACCACGAGGTGGCCGACCAGACCGAGGCGGCGACCCCCCACTCCTCGGCCAGCATGCGCTGCGCCTCCAGGGCCCAGGGGCCCGCCACGCCGGAGACCAGGATGTTGGCCTTGGGGCCGTCCCCGGAGGCCGGAGCGAACAGGTAGAGGCCCTTCAGGAGGCCCTCGACGTCCACGTTGGCCGGCTCCGCGGGCTGCGGGTAGGGCTCGTTGTAGATCGTCAGGTAGTAGAAGACGTTCTCCTGGCGCTCGCCGTACATGCGGCGCAGGCCGTCCCGGACGATGTGGGCGACCTCAAAGCCCCAGGACGGGTCGTACGAGATCGCGGCCGGGTTGGTGGAGGCGATCAGCGGGGTGTGGCCGTCCTCGTGCTGGAGGCCCTCGCCGTTGAGCGTGGTCCGGCCCGCGGTCGCGCCGAGCAGGAAGCCCCGGCCCATCTGGTCGGCCAGCTGCCACATCTGGTCGGCCGTGCGCTGCCACCCGAACATCGAGTAGAAGATGTAGATCGGGATCATGTGCTCGCCGTGCGTCGCGTACGACGAGCCGACGGCGATCGTGGAGGCCATCGAACCGGCCTCGCTGATGCCCTCGTGCAGGATCTGGCCCTCGGTGGACTCCTTGTAGGACAGCAGCAGGTCCCGGTCCACCGCCTCGTACGTCTGCCCGGACGGCGAGTAGATCTTGGCCGTCGGGAACATGGCGTCCAGGCCGAACGTGCGCGCCTCGTCCGGGATGATCGGGACGAACCGGTGCCCGATCTCCTTGTCCCGCATGAGGTCCTTGAGCAGCCGCACGAAGGCCATCGTGGTGGCCACGTTCTGCTTGCCCGAGCCCTTGGCCAGCTGCTTGTACGCGTCGTCGCCGGGCAGCTTCAGGGGCTTGGCCCGTACTACCCGCTTGGGCAGGAAACCGCCCAGGGCGGCGCGCCGCTCCTTCATGTACGCGATCTCGTCGCTGTCCTCGCCCGGGTGGAAGTAGGGCGGCAGGTCGCCTTCGAGATCCTTGTCCGGGATCGGCAGGTAGAGCCGGTCGCGGAACTCCTTCAGCTCGGCCTTGGTCATCTTCTTCATCTGGTGCGTCGCGTTGCGCGCCTCGAAGTCCTTGCCCAGGGTCCAGCCCTTGATCGTCTGGGCCAGGATGACCGTCGGCTGGCCGACGTGCTCACGGGCGGCCTTGAACGCCGCGTACACCTTGCGGTAGTCGTGGCCGCCGCGGGAGAGCTTGCGGATGTCGTCGTCGGTGAGGTGCTCGGCCATCTTCCGCAGCCGGGGATCGCCGCCGAAGAAGTGGTTGCGGATGTACTCCCCGGACTCCACCGAGTAGGTCTGGAACTGCCCGTCCGGGGTGGTGTTCATCTGGTTGACCAGCACACCGTCCACGTCGGCCGCGAGTAGCGGGTCCCAGTCCCGGCCCCAGACCACCTTGATCACGTTCCAGCCGGCGCCGCGGAAGTACGACTCCAGCTCCTGGATGATCTTGCCGTTGCCGCGCACCGGGCCGTCGAGCCGCTGCAGGTTGCAGTTGATGACGAAGGTGAGGTTGTCCAGCTCCTCGCGGGCGGCCAGGCCGATCGCGCCGAGCGACTCGGGCTCGTCCATCTCGCCGTCGCCGAGGAAGCTCCAGACGTGGCTGCGCGAGGTGTCCTTGATCTTGCGGTCGTTCAGGTAGCGGTTGAACCGCGCCTGGTAGATCGCGCCGATCGAGCCCAGGCCCATGGACACCGTGGGGAACTCCCAGAAGTCCGGCATGAGCCGCGGGTGCGGATAGGACGGCAGGCCCTTGATGCCGTGCGACAGCTCCTGCCGGAACGCGTCCAGCTGGGTCTCGCTGAGGCGGCCCTCCAGGAAGGCGCGGGCGTAGATGCCCGGCGCGGCGTGACCCTGGAAGAACACCTGGTCGCCCGACTCGCCGTGGTCCTTGCCGCGGAAGAAGTGGTTGAAGCCCACTTCGTAGAGGGAGGCGGCCGAGGCGTAGGTGGCGATGTGGCCGCCGACGTTGGTCCTGGCGTTGGCCCGGGTCACCATCACGGCCGCGTTCCACCGGATGTAGGCCCGGATCCGGCGCTCCACGTATTCGTCGCCGGGGAACCACGGCTCCCGCTCCGGCGGGATCGTGTTGATGTAGTCGGTGCTGCGCAGGCCCGGCACGCCGACCTGGTGTTCCCGGGCGCGTTCCAGCAGCCGGAGCATCAGGTAGCGGGCGCGGGTCCTGCCCTCCGCCTTGACGACGTTGTCGAGCGACTCAAGCCACTCCTGGGTCTCGCTGGGGTCGACATCAGGAACCTGGCTGGGTAGGCCGTCACTGATGATCGAGAATCGCTGGCGTCCGGAAGCCACTGGGTTCTCGCCTTCCGAGGATGGACTTTTGTCGGTCTAGGTTCGGCTTCCATCCTGGCTCGTCGCCCCGGAAAGTGCATCTCTACTGCCCGGTAAACCAAGATGTCCCTGCTGGCAGACAGGGGGCTGTGGCCTAGACCACCGATGGTAGGACGTTTTTCGCCAACCGTGCACACCGGGGGCCCCGAAATGTGAACGTGGCTCCCACAGGCGCGCGATTCTAGCGGTATCACCTGATCTTCCGGCTCCGCAAAGCTTCCTTTACGCAGCCGCTACGGCCCCTACCCGCTCCCACTCGCACGTACCCCCTTATCCACATATCTCCGGAAATGTCGGCAATCTCGGAGTGGTGGTGCGTTCGTCGTCGCAGCTCAGTGAGGGCATAGGATCCCGATGTGAGGTCTCAGGTTATTGACGTGCGAACCGGCTCAACGGAGCAGGTGCACGACATCACCGACGAATGCCGGCGGTTCGCGGCGGACTGCGGCGGAGACGGTCTGCTCCATGTGTTCGTGCCGCACGCCACGGCCGGGATCGCGCTCATCGAGCTCGGCGCGGGAAGCGACCGCGATCTGCTGGCGGCGCTGCGCGACCTGCTTCCCGCGGACGGCCGCTGGTTGCACGCGCACGGATCGAAGGGTCACGGACGGTCACATGTGCTGCCCGCCCTGATCCCGCCGTACGCCACGATTCCGGTGCTGGCCGGGCGGCTGGCGCTCGGAACCTGGCAGTCGGTGGCGGTGGTTGACCTGAATATCGACAACCCGGACCGACATGTCCGTTTGTCGTTTTTGTCCGACTAGCAGATAACGGTGCGGGTCACTCACCGTGGCGACCGTTGACGACGATGGGTCACAGCGTGTGGACTGTGCCGAACGATACCCGCTGAGGTTTCCGGCGGGGTCAAGCCAAGCAGGAGGGATGAACGTGAGCGCGACCGCGGGTCAGGCGCAGGGCGAGCGCGGCCTGGCCGAACGACTTGGCCTCAAGCCGGGTCAGGTGGTGCAGGAAGTCGGCTGGGATGAGGACAGCGACGACGCACTGCGCGAGTCCATCGAAGAGCTGACCGGCAACGAGCTGGTGGACGAGGACTTCGACGATGTCGTCGACGTGGTGCTGCTGTGGTGGCGCGACGACGACGGCGATCTGTTCGACGCCCTCACCGCCGCCATGACCGCCCTCGCGGACGGAGGCCAGATCTGGCTCCTGACGCCCAAGGCGGGCCGGCCCGGCCATGTTGAGCCGAGCGACATCGGCGAGGACGCCACGACAGCCGGTCTGTCCCAGACGAGCAGCATCAGTGCGGCTCAGGACTGGTCGGGCACCCGGCTCGTCTTCAAGGCCCGCCGCTAACGTCGCCTGGTCGTCCCTGCCGTACGGCGCACGCCGTACGGCAGGTTCTCTACGGCTTTGAGGGGGGTGGGGCGGTGGACATCGGGGGCATCGCGCCTGACTTCGAACTGGCGGATCAGCACGGCACGCCCGTCCGCCTGTCGGGGCTCCGCGGGGAGCCCGTGGTGATCGTCTTCTTCCCGGCCGCCTTCACCGGGATCTGCCAGGGCGAGCTGCACGACCTGGCCTCCGTCGAGGCGCGGGTGCTGGCGGTTTCGGTGGATTCGATGTTCTCTCTGCGCGCCTGGGCGGATCGCGAGGGCTACTCGTTTCCCCTCCTATCGGATTTCTGGCCCCATGGTCAGGTCGCGCGGGCGTACGGTGTCCTGGACGAGGAGAGGGGACTCGCGCGGCGGGGCACCTTCATCCTTGACGGCGATGGCGTGCTCCGCTGGCAGGTCGTGACCGAGATCGGCCGGCCGCGGGACGTGACCGAGTACCGCAAGGTGCTCACCCAACTGTGACCTCGGCGAGATCCGGCCGTGCGGCCGGGACCGCCGCCACCGATACGGCACCGGGTTCGGCGAACCGACCCGGCCGCTTCGTTTCCGGATATTTCACCTTTCGCACCGACATGCCTTGTGGGAGGCGAATATGCCCTGCTACCGATGCGGGGCCCGGCAGACGGACCCCGTCCGCGGCGCGAGCCCGTGGCGACGCGGCGTGCGCCACGAGGCGCAGGTCCTGGTCTGCCCGGACTGTCAGCGTGCCCCCGACCTGGAGCTCGACACCTGCCCCAGCTGCGCGTCCACGGCCCTGATCTGCCGCCTCGGCGAGGTCGAATGCCGCGCCTGCGGCCTGGTACGGCTCGCGCAGGCCCCCAGCCCCGGCGCCCCCGACCTGTCGGCCCTGTCCGCCGAGGTGGAAGCGGCCCTCGACCGGGTGCTCGGCCGCAAGTGATTTGGCAAATCGTGCCGATGTTGAGCACGATGTGCCGGTGAGCTACGTGGTCGCCCTGGACGTGGGCGGAACATCGATGAAGGGCGGCCTCGTCACGCTCTCCGGCGAGGTGACGGTCTTCCCCGGGCGGCCGACCGGCCGTGAGCGCGGGGCCGACGCGGCCGTGGCCACCATCAACTCCTACGTGTCCGAACTCGCCGACGCGGGCACCGCCACGTTCGGGCAAGCGCCCGCCGGTGTGGGCCTGGCCGTGCCCGGCATCGTCTCCGCCACGGTCGCCCTCTACTCCGCCAACATCGGCTGGCGCGACGTCCCCGTCGCCGCCTTCGTCCCGGACGGACTGCCCGCCTGCCTCGGCCACGACGTACGCACCGGGGGCCTGGCGGAGAGCGTCTTCGGCGCGGGGCGGGAGGTCTCGGACTTCCTGTTCCTGCCGCTGGGCACCGGCATCGCGGCGGCCGTGGTGGTCGGCGGGGAGCCGTACGGGGGCGCGAACGGCTGGGGCGGCGAGATCGGCCACACCCCCGTCTGGCCGGACGGCGAGAAGTGCGCCTGCGGCCAGCGGGGCTGCCTGGAGACCTACGCCTCCGCCGCGGCCCTGGCCCGCCGGTACGCGGCCCGCACCGGCGACGCCGCCACCGCCAAGGGGATCGTCGAACGCGCGGCCTCGGACGGCGACGCCGCCGCGGTCCTGGGCGACGCCGTGGAAGCGCTCGCGATCTCCCTGGCCTCCTACACCCTGCTCCTGGACCCCTCCATGATCGTCATCGGTGGCGGCCTGGGCGAGGCGGGGCCGGCCCTCCTGGACCCGCTGGCCGAACGGCTGGCGGCCCGCCTGTCCTTCCGCGAGCCGCCGCCGCTCCGCCAGTCCGCCCTCGGCGTGCGCGCCGGCATGATGGGTGCGGCAATCCTCGGCTGGCGCGCCGCCGGGCGGACGGACTGGAGTCCCGGCCTAGTCGGACACGGGGTCGGACACGGGCTCTGAGGTCGTGTCCCCGCGCCACTCCGTGTACGTGTACGGGTTGTCCATGATCTTGGTCTCGGGAATGTCGGGGTTCATCCCCGTCAGCCAGGAGTCGCCCAGCTCGTCCATGAGATAACCGACCGTGGACTCGATCTTCTGCCGCGCGGCGGCCAGGTCGATCCCGACCAGCCGCCCGTCGGCCTTGACCACGCGCCCGTTCACGATGACCGTGTGCACGTCCCCCCGCTGCGCCTGGAACACCACGTGCCCGTACGCGTTGAGGATCGGGAACATCACCGGCGAGTGGTCGTTCTTCAGCAGCACGACGTCGGCCTTCTTGCCCGGTTCGAGGCTGCCCACCGAGGAGTCCAGGCCGAGCGCCCGGCTGCCGCCCCGGGTGGCCCAGTCCACGACCTCCTCCGCCCGCAGGTGGGCGTGGGTCACCGTCTCGCCCCGGGAGTGCGCCTCCAGGTGCTCGCGGGAGCGGTCGGCGCCCATCGTGGCGCGCATCGCGGAGAACAGGTCGCCGCTCCACCAGACGCTGGTGTCCATCGATAGGGAGACCGGGATGCCGTGCTTGCGCAGCTGCCACGTGGGCGGGTACCCCTGGCCCGCGCTCTGCTCGCTCTCGGTGGAGATCGAGACGGAACCGCCGGTGGCGGCGATCCGGTGGTAGGAGTCGGGGCCGAGCGTGGCCGCGTGCACGTACACCGACCCCGGCGTCATGAAGCCGTTCTCGTGGATGAGCCGGATGCCGTCGTCGTTGGTCGCGCCCCACACGCCCGCGTGCGTGGTCACGGGCACGCCCAGCTCGCGGGCCACCTCGAAGGCGGCGCGCTCGGGGAACGCGGGATCGCCGGTGACGTCGAAGGCGAGCTGGAAGCCCAGCATGTCGCCGCCGCCCTGCATGCGCCTCGTGACGAAGTCACGGAACTCCGGCGCGGCGGTCCACTCCCACGGCCCCTGCTGGATGTTCCCGTACGCGAGGACGAACCGGCCCGGGACCTCCACCAGCGCGTCCACCGCCGCCTCGGCGTGGTCCACGGTCTGCAGGCCGTGCGACCAGTCCACGGTGGTGGTGACGCCGGCGTCGAGGGCCTCGATGGCGCCCAGCAGGTTGCCGGCGTACACGTCCTCGGGGCGGAAGCGTTTGCCCCATTCGAGGTAGTACCAGACGAAGTACTGGGTGAGCGTCCAGTCCGCGCCGTACCCCCGCATCGCGGTCTGCCAGAGGTGGCGGTGGGTGTCGATCATGCCGGGCATCACGATCCCGCCGGACGCGTCGACCTCCAGGGTCCCGTCCGGCACCTCCAGATCGGGCCCGACGGCTTCGATGCGGTCCCCGATTATCAGCACGTCGGCGTCCCGCAGGACGGTATGCCGGTCGTCCATGGTCAGGACCAGGCCGTCGCGGATGACGAGGGGCCGGCCGGGCTCGTGCGCGGCGGTCGCGCTCATGGGCGCCTCCCTGGCGGACTTTTGTCCGTATGGCGGTCTACGAAACAGTGATGCAACAATGAGAGCAGCCTGTCCCGATGTCAAGACACAGGAAACGGAACAGCCCATGGCACCGCCCACGGCCCGCAAGGACACCGGTCCCGACTTCATCGAGGCACTCGCGCGCGGTCTCGACGTGATCAGGTCGTTCCGGCCGCGGCAGCCCGAGATGACGCTGACCGAGGTGGCCACCGCCGCGGGACTGGCCCGGCCGACGGCCCGGCGCATCCTGCTCACGCTGGAGGAACTCGGCTACGTCAGGGCCGGGCGCGGGGGTTTCATGCTGACCCCCCGGGTGCTGGAGCTCGGCGTGGCGTACGTGCGGTCGCAGGGTCTGTGGGAGATCGCCAGGCCGCATCTGGAGACCCTGGTGGCGCAGACCAACGAGTCCTGCTCCATCGCGCAACTGGACGGCTCCGACATCGTGTACGTGGCGCGGGTGGCGGTGCCGAAGATCGTCACACTGTCGGTGAGCATCGGGACCAGGTTCCCCGCGCTGCAGACCTCGCTCGGCAAGGTGCTGCTGGCCGCGCTGCCGCCGGAGCGGGTGGACGCGGTGCTGGCCGAGCCCAGCAGGTCGGGCATCGAGCCGTGCTGGGAGCCGGCCCCGGAGGAGCGCCGGGCCATGCTGCGCGAGGTCAGGGCGACCGGGTGGGCCATCACGGACCAGCAGCTCGCGCCCGGGATCAGGTCGGTGGCGGTGCCGCTGCGGGACGGGCACGGGCAGGTCATCGCGGCCGTCAACGTCAACGCGAACGCGGCGGAGACGTCGCTGGAGAAACTCACCGAGCAGCACCTGCCCGCACTGCTGCGCGCTGCGGGGGCGATCGGGGCGGATTTCGCCCTGTATGAGGCGGTTCCGCAGGCCAGCGCTTGACAGGCCGACCGCCGGGGCCGATGCTCGTCCACGGCGGACAAGTGTCCGTTCAGCGGACGGAGGGTTGTCGAGGTTGATGGGGACGCAAGGTACTGGGCCACTCGCGGGGCTTCTCGTCGCGGATTTCTCGCGGGTGCTGGCCGGGCCGTACGCCACCATGCTGCTGGGGGATCTCGGGGCTGAGGTCGTGAAGGTGGAGAGTCCCGGCGGGGACGACACCCGGACCTGGATGCCGCCGGTACGGGAGGACGTGTCCACCTACTACCTCGGGATCAACCGGAACAAGCGGTCGGTGGTGCTGGATCTCAAGGACGCCGCCGATCTGACGCTGGCCCGGGAGCTGGCGGCGCGCGCCGACGTGATGATCGAGAACTTCAAGCCCGGCGGGCTCACCCGGTTCGGGCTGGACTACACGGCCGTGAGCGAGCGGAACCCCGGGGTGGTCTACGCCTCGATCAGCGGGTTCGGGACGGCCGGGGGCGCCGGGCTGCCCGGGTACGACCTGATCGTGCAGGCCGTGTCGGGGCTGATGAGCCTGACCGGGGATCCGGACGGGTCGCCGTACCGGGCGGGCATCTCGGTCTTCGACGTGATGACCGGGCTGCACGCGGTGGCCGGGGTGCTGGCCGCGCTGTACGAGCGGGCCGAGTCCGGCGTCGGGCAGCATGTCGAGGTGAACCTGCTCGCGTCGGCTTTGTCGGGCATGGTCAACCATTCCAGCGCGGTGGTCGCGGGCGGGGTGGTGCCGTACCGGATGGGGAACGCGCATCCGAGCCTTTTTCCGTACGAGCCGCTGCCGGCCAAGGACGGGGAGCTGGTGATCGCGGCGGGGAACGACGGGCAGTTCCGGAAATTGTGTGACGTTCTCGGCGTGCCGGAGCTGGCCGAGGACCCGCGGTTCGCGCGTACGGCCGACCGGACGGCCAACCGGGAGGAGCTGCGGCCGCTGCTGGTGGAGCGGCTGGAGACCCGGAGCCGGGCGGAGTGGTTCCGCGAGCTGAACGCCGTCGGGGTGTCCTGCGGGCCGATCAACACGGTGGGGGAGGGCGTCGAACTCGCCGTGGACCTCGGGCTCGACCCCGTGGTCTCGCCGGGCGGGGTTCCGTCCGTGCGCAATCCGATTACTTTGTCGCGTACGTCGCCGAGTTACCGGTTGCCGCCGCCCGGGCTGAACGAACATGGTGACGAGATCCGGGCCTGGCTGGGGGAAGCATGAGCGGAAATTTCAGGACATCGATTGGTACGTCGGATGCGACGAGCATCCGCGTACTCGGCCAGGATCTCGCCCATGACCTGATGGGCAAGGTCGGCTTCGGGGAGCTGGCCTTCTGGCTGGTCGCCGGGCGGCGGCCCACCCCGTCGGAGACCCGGGTCTTCGAGACGGTGCTGGTCGCGCTGGCCGACCACGGGTTCACGCCGACCGCGATCGCGGCCCGGCTCACGTACCTGAGCGCGCCGGAGTCCGTGCAGGGCGCGCTGGCCGCCGGGCTGCTCGGCGGCGGCTCCCGCTTCCTCGGCGTGACCGAGGACGCGGGGCGATTCCTCGCCACCACGCTCGCGGGCAGCGAGTGGTCCGCGGACATGACGGACGAGGAGTGGGACACGATCGCCCTGGCCGCGGTGAAGGACGCGCGGGCCGAGCGGCGGTTCGTGCCGGGGTTGGGGCATCCCGTACACAAGGATGAGGATCCGCGCACCCCGGTGCTCTTCTCCATCGCCTCCGAAGAAGGCCTGTACGGTCCGCATCTGCGGCTCTTCGCGGCGATCGGCCGGGTGCATCCGGAAGTCCTCGGCCGCCGGCTGCCGCTCAACGGCGCGGGAGTCTGCGGCGCCGCGCTGGCCGACCTCGGCCTGCCCATCGACATGCTGCGCGGCTTCGCGCTGCTCGCCCGTGCCGCCGGACTCCTCGGCCACCTCGCCGAGGAACGCCGCGACCCCATCGGCATGGACATGTACCACGCGATCGATCGCAACACGACTTATATCCCGGACGAGGCGTAGGGGACGCCGTGGCCGGGTCCGTTCAATCAGCCGCTGACCGGTACGCCCCGGTCCAAGCGCAGGGAGGTCTTTCATGGCGACCATAGCCGCCGTCATCGCGTCCACCCATCACCCCTTCTACTACAAGGCCAGTACGGCGCCGCCGGAGGAACGGCCGCCGTTCGCGGACGCGTGGGTGGAAAAGATTCTGGCGTTTCGGGAGACGCTGACCCGGGCCAGGCCGGATGTGCTGGTGATGGTGGGTTCGGACCATTTCCACCAGCTCTGGCTGGACAACATGCCGCAGTTCCTCGTCGGCAAGGCGCCCTTCTACGACGCCAACTGGGCCAACGAGGAGCGCGAGTTCGGGCTGCCCCGGCTGCTGCTGCGCGGACAGGAGGACCTCTCCTCCCACATCCTGCGCGGCGGCCTCGACGCGGGCTTCGACCTGGCCTTCAGCAACGAGCTGCGGATCGACCACAGCATCACCTGCCCGATCATCACGCTGCGGCCGGAAGCCGACCTCCCGATCGTGCCCATCTACACCAACATCTTCGCGCCGCCGCTGCCGCAGCCGAAACGCTTCGTGGCCCTCGGCCGCGCGATCCGCGAACTCGTCGAATCCTGGCCGAGCGACCTGCGCGTGGCCATCATCGGCACCGGCCACCTGTCCCTGGAACTCGGCGGCCCGCGCCAGTTCGGGCCGCACGGTCCCGACCCCGAATTCGACCGCAAGGCCGTCGAATGGATCGCCAACGGCGACATCGAGCGGTCGCTGGCGGAGGTCTCCCTCGACAGCCTGTGGAACCCCGGCAACGCGACCCACGGATTCATGGACTTCATGCTCATGATGGGCGTGGCCGGCGAGGGCGCGAAGGCCGACCACGTGGACTCGCTCGACCTGTTCCACACGATGGAGGCCTACTTCACCTGGTATCCGGAAGGGGTGCCCGCATGAGCAAATACCTGCTCAACAAGTTCCTCTACACCATCGACCGCGATGCGGAACTGGTCGAACGGTACCGGGAGGACCCGGCCGGCACGGTGGCCTGGTGGGAGCTCGAGTACGCGAACAAGATCCTCAACTCCCACGAGGCGGAGGCCAGCACCTGGCTCTCCTTCGAGCCGGACGAACGCGCCGCCCTCGCCGAACAGGACCACGTCCGCCTGTTCGAACTCGGCGCCCACCCCTTCCTGACGCTCACCCTCTTCATCGCGCTCTTCGAACGCGACAACACCGAGCCCCTCGAATACCAGAAGGCGTACGGCCAGCGCCTCTCCCACTTCACCCTCCCTTACCCCGATATTTCGACATAAAGGGGGATTGGTTCTGGGTGTGACCTGGGGCGTTGCGTGGGCCAGGACGAGATCGATCTTGGTGTCGATAGAGTCGGGTTGTTCCAGGCATCGCCCCGGGGGGTTTGTGAACGGAGTCGGAGCAGTTCGTAGGGCATCGACAAACGCTCACAGACATCGCCCCCTGGATGGGTTGTGAACGAAGGCAGGAGATGGGTGCGTTGATGAGCATGTTCGGTTGGAGATATCGATGAGAGCGGCTGTCGTCTTGTCCTGCGGGGACGCCCCCGTCCTGAGCACGGTGCCCGCACCCGAAGTTCGGGACGGCGAAACCCTGGTCCAGGT
>NZ_BOOA01000140.1 GCF_016862995.1 Acrocarpospora phusangensis | reverse complement strand
GGTCCCCCGGGTCGTGGTGCCGCGGGTCGTGGTCCCCCGGGTCGTGGTGCCGCGGGTCGTGGTCCCCCGGGTCGTGGTGCCGCGGGTCGTGGTCGTGCGGGCCGTACTCCTGGTCGTGCTGCGGGTCGCGGTCTTGGGCGACTTCGCGGCCAGGCGGGATTCGAGTTCCTCGACCCGGTCCTGAAGGCGGTCGACCTTCTCGGCGCGTACGAGATCGAGGACGAGGAGGACCTTGTCCACCTCGGTGCGGATGAGATGCGTAAGCTGTTCGCGGTTGGCCTTGCCGACCGCGACGAGTTCCTCGACGAGCTGACCGGCCTGGGCGGAGACCTGGCCAAGGCCGGTGTCCCCCGAGGACATCAGCTCTTTGACCGCGGCTTGGGCTTTTGCCCTGGTCACGTCGGTCAGGCCGGTCGCGACCTGTACGTAACCGCGGAGTGCTTCGAACACCATGCGAACCCCCTTATCCCTGACACGCCCCCACGTGCCAGATTTCGCGTAGTACTCATGTGGAACGCTACCGTCCGTGGTGTAGGGGCATTTGACCGGTCCGCATATAGAGGGGTGGACGCATGGCAAGCGTCGAAGAATGCCGGGCTGCGCTGGAGAAACTCGTCGAGCAGTTCGACGAGATCAGTGACGAGGATCGGGCCCGGCATGTCGTCGAGCGCCGGCTCTCCTGCCGCATCTCCGACCTCGACGTCACCTTCTACGGCCGTATCCACCCCAACGGCCTGGACCCGTTCAAGGAGGGCCCGCCGCCGGACGGCCAGCCCCCCGAGATCAAGCTGACCCTCCGCAGCCAGGACCTGCTCGCCCTGGTCAACGGCGAACTCGACATGGCCAGGGCGCTGCTCGGCGGGCGCGTCAAGATCGACGCCAGCCTCGGCGACCTGCTCCGCCTGCGACGCCTCCTGTAGGGCGATCCCCGGTCGGGATCGCCACAGTCAGGGTTGCGCCGTCTGGATCGCCACCGTCTGGATCGCCGCCGTCGGGATCACCGCCATCAGGATCACCGCCGTCAAGGTTGCCGCCGTCGGGGTTGCCGCAGGCTGCGTCGCCCCCCTCTGGATCGCCCGCGCGCGTCAGGGTTGCGGGAGGGCGTGCAGGACGGCCTTGACGGCGTCCTCGTCCGCGGCGGCGTCGCCCACAGCCGCCCAGGTCGCGGCGCAGGCGGCCCGCAGCGCGTCCACCGGGTCTCCGGGGACGCCGGGGACGCCGCCGCCGTCCAGGTGCAGGCGTCCGCCGGTCCAGGTCGCGCTCCAGCCGCCGCAGGTCCAGGCCTCGCCGGACCGCCGGACCTCGGCGGCGGGGGCGTGCAGGCCGGACAGGTCCTTGGCGATGTGGGTCGGCCGGTGGGCCGGGACCGCGGTGAGCAGGTCGAGGGGCGTGCAGACACCCGTGAGCACGAGCAGGCTGTCCACCCCGGCCCGGGTCGCGCCCTCGATGTCGGTGTCGAGCCGGTCTCCCACGATCAGCGGGCTCCGCGCCCCCGTACGGATCATCGATTCGCGGTGCAGCGGGGGTTCCGGCTTGCCCGCGACGACCGGAGCCACGCCGGTGGCGGTCGCGATGACGCGGGTCATGGACCCGTTGCCGGGCAGTTCGCCGCGCTGGGTGGGCATGGTGGTGTCGGCGTTGGCGGCCACGAACCAGGCGCCCTGCCGGACGGCCAGGACGCCTTCGGCCAGCAGGCCGTACGAGATGCCGTCCCAGATGCCCTGGACGACGGCGACGGGCGCGTCCAGCGCGGTCGTGACCGGGCGGAGGCCGAAGGCGCGCAGGGCGCCGCGCAGGCCGGTGCCGCCCACGACCAGGACCGGCGAGCCGGCGGGCACACGCTCGGCGATGAGGCGGGCGGCGGCCTGCGCGGAGGTCACCACGTCCTCGGGGGCCGCGGGGACGCCGAGGTGGGTCAGGTGCTCGGCGATCGCGGCCGGCGTCCTGGAGGCGTTGTTGGTGACGTACGCCAGCCGTACGGACCCGGAATGGGCCGCGCGCAGGGCCTCCGGCGCGCCGGGGACAGCGTTCTTGCCCAGGTAGACGACGCCGTCGAGGTCGAGCAGCAGCGTGTCGTACCGGTCGATCAGGTGGGTCACGCCTGCCTCGCGTGCAGGGTCGCGCGGATCTGGGTCAGGGCGGACACGTAATGCCGCAGGTCGGGACGCATCGCCGCGGCAACCGCCAGCGGCTCCTGCGCCCCCTCGATGTCACCGGTACGCCAAAGGGCCATGCCAAGACCATAGTGGGCGTAGTCCTCGGCCGGATTCGCGTTCACGATCCAGCGGAAGCTGTCGGCGGCCTCCGCGTACCGCTTGGAGTTGAACTGGGCGCGGGCCAGCGCCTCGCGGATGCTGCGTGATTCGGGTTCGGCCTCGGCCGCGCGGGCCAGCAGCGACGCCGCGGCGGCCGGGCTGCCGTCCGCCAGGAGTTTGACACCACGCTGGTACCAGTCGTAGACGTCTCCGGCCGGGCTGCCGGAATCGGCGGTGCCATCCTGTCCTTGCATCATTGGCTGAGGCCTCCTGCGTACCGATTTCCTGACGAACCGCACACCGCTTCCATGGGGACTCGGGCGTTTATGGCAGCATGCCCGGTATGGAGAGTTCTGAACGGGCGGGACTGGTGCTGCGTCCGTTCCACGGCGTGCGATACGCCATCCCCGATGTGGCCGCCGTCACGTCCCCGCCTTACGACCTGATCTCCCCCGTCGATGCCCAGGCTCTGTTGGACGTCCATCCCAACAACGTGGTGCGCCTGATCCTTCCCGGGGCCGGCCACTACGCCCAGGCCCACGACCTGCTGCGGGACTGGCTGGCCTCCGGCGTGCTGGTCACCGACCCCGAACCCGCCCTCTACGTGTACGAGCAGCGCGGCATCGGCGTCTTCCAGCGGGGACTCATCGGCGCCGTCGGCGTGGACTCGGACGCCGTGCTGCCGCACGAGAACGTCATGCCCGGCCCGGTGGCCGACCGGCTGGCGCTGATGCGGAGCACCGAGGCCAACCTCGAACCCATCTTCCTCCTGTACGCGGGCGGGGGTCCCGCGTCCGCCCTCGTCGACGAGGTGGCGTCCGGGCGCGAGCCGCTGGTGGACGTGCCCGGCCGGGACGGCGTACGGCACCGGCTCTGGGCGGTGACCGACGCGACCGAGATCGCCGCCGTGGCCGAGGACCTGGCCGGGCGTCAGGCCCTCATCGCCGACGGGCACCACCGGTACGCGACCTACCAGGCACTGCGGGAGAAACTGCGGGAGGAACGAGGCGGCCCGGGGCCGTGGGACCAAGGGCTGGCGCTCCTGGTGGACTCCGCCGCCTATCCGCCCGGCCTGAAGGCGATCCACCGGGTCATTCCCGGGTTACCGCTGGCGGAGGCCGTGGCGCGGGCCAAGGGCGCCTGGCAGGTCCACGAGTTCACGTCCCTGGAGGACGCGCTGGCGGGGCTCGCGGCGGCGTCAGGACCCGCGTACGTGCTGGCCGGGGTTGGGAACTCCCATCTGCTCACCCATCCCGACCAACTGCAGGTCGAGCACGCCATGCCCCGCGAGATGTCGGAGCGCTGGCGGTCGCTGGGCACGTCCATCCTCAACGAGTTCCTGCTGCCGAAGGTCTGGGGCATCGAGGACGACGAGCGGACCGTGCTGATCGTGCATCACGACATCGAAGCGGCGGTACGGCTCGCGCGACAGCACTCCGGGACGGCCGTCCTGCTCAACCCCCTGAAGGCGGCGGACGTCTTCGAGGTTGCCGTTAACGGCGAGCGGGTGCCGAGGAAGTCGACCTCGTTCTCCCCGAAGCCCGCCACCGGCCTGGTTCTGCGCACATTCGCAGCGGACTGACACCCCCTCGCGATCTTGGCGGTTCCCTGCCCTTGGAGCGGAACAGCCTCCGTCGGCGTCGGGGTTCCTCCGACTGCGCGTGCGGGACGGTGCCGCGTCCGGCGAAACAACCTCCCGCGAGGCGACGAGACCCCTCCGGGCGCCGCCCGCTGAGGCGGTGCCCGATCTTGGGCTCGGTGCGACGGCAGGCGATGGCTACGCTCAGGGGGTGCAGAATGTGACGCCGCTGGGCGGGGACGTGTACGAGATCGACACACGGATGGCGGGGTTCGCCGGGATCACGGCCGGATATTTGATCTTGGGGGATCGGCCGTGCCTGGTGGAGACCGGGACGGCCACGTCGGCGCCGGTCGTACGGGACGCGCTGGCTTCGCTGGGGGTGGGGCCGCAGGATCTGGCCACCGTCGTCGTGACACACATCCATCTGGATCACGCGGGCGGGGTCGGGGACATCGCCGCGATGTTCCCTTCGGCGGAGATCGTGGTGCATGAGAAGGGGGCGCGGCATCTGGTTGATCCGTCCCGGTTGATGGCCAGCGCCAAGATGGTCTGGGGCGACAAGCTGGATGTGCTGTTCGGGTCGCTGGCGCCGACGGAGGCGGCTCGGATCAAGGCGCTCGGGGACACGGGCGCGATCGACCTGGGCAACGGGCGGACGCTGTCCAGCCACTACTCCCCCGGACATGCCAAGCATCACGTCGGGTTGATCGATTCGCTGACGGGTGACCTGTATGTCGGGGACGCGGCCGGGGTCTACCTGCCGGAGACCGGCGACCTCCGGCCGGCCACGCCGCCGCCGGACTTCGACCTGGACACGGCGCTCGCCTCGATAGCCCTGTTCGAGGCGCTTGGGCCGCAGCGACTGCTGTTCAGCCACTATGGGCCCGTCGGCGACGTGGCATCGACGCTGGAGCGGTCCGCGGAGGAGCTGCGGGTCTGGGTGGATGTGACCAAGCAGGCGCATTCCGAGGGGCTGGATCTCGACCATGCGGTCGCGATGGTGCGCGATCGGACAAAGGAACGATATGCCGCCCTCCGCAAAGCGGACGCGACCGCCGAACACTTCGAACTACTGAGCGGCGCCCCGTCGAACGTCGCCGGCATCCTCCACTGGCTGAACCGCGTCAACCCGGCGTCTCACTGACGACATCCCTTCGACAGCACCCCATCGAAGAAGCCTTCACCATTCTCGACACTTCCCGAAATACCCGGCAGGACCAATTCGACGACGCCGGAATTTTCCGCTATTGGGCACGGCCACGGGCAGAGCTACCTGGGTCGTATTCACGAAAAGTCCCAGTATTCGCGGGAGATGCCCCGTGGGCACCTCCCGCGCAAGGGTGACGTCGGTGAACGCCTCCGCATGACACGCGAGATTCCGCACGAGCATCTCCTTGTGAACACGAATGATGTGCCGCAGACGCCTCCCATGAACGTTGGCGCCTCCGCGCGAACGCTGGCGTCCCCGCATGAACACCGGCGTCTCCGCATGAGCGCCGGTGACGCCGAGTGGCACCTCCGGTCACCGCAGATGACGCCCACCGATCTCGGCATCGGCGGCACGCAGGCGATGTTCCCGTGGCCATCGTCCACCGACGGCGGTATTTCGCCTTGAGTGCGGATCAGTACTTCGTTGCCCTTTTGCGAGAACGACCGACAAATCCGGCGCGCTTTCCCTTTGCTGTGCGGCTGTTTGCCAAGGCTGATACGAGGTAATCGATTTTTCGGCTCCGAAGCGGGGCATGCCCGACTGGTAGCACTTCGCTCACTTGCGGAGATGGCTTATCAATTCAGGAGACGTTCATTGATTCCTCTCACGAACAGGTCGGCTAAGGGCCTGTTTACCGGTGGTCGCATATTGGGATACGCCGTCGTGGTGACCATCGCCGGTGTCGCGCTCGCGGGGCAGCCGCAGGCGAGCGCGATGACGGCGGGGCAGGTCTTCATGGCATCGGAGGAGCCCGGCGGGGCTCGCGTACCCGGGGAAGACACCGACTCCGTTCGCGAGGACCGGGCTCCCGCTCGCGAGGAGCGGACTCCCGCCGTCGAACACGAAGAGCGGGCTCCCGATTCGGCGCCCGAGGCATGGACTCCCGCGATTCGCGAGCGGATCCCCGCTCCCGTACGCCAAATCGGGGTTTCCGCTCGCCCGTACCATGTGCCGTGTTCCTCCTGCCGGCAGTGTCCCGCCAAGGGCAGGTCGGGCCCCACGGCCGCCGGCTGCGCCCTGCGCCAGCGGATGGACCATGGCCACGCGCCTGAGCTCGCGGGCAAGCCTGCTCGGTTCCGGACCCCGGATCGTGTCCACGACCGTACCCAGGACGGGAAGGCCCAGCTGTCCTCCCACGAACGGCCCGGAGCCACCAGTTCCGCGCCCATCGTGCGCGAATGGCCGCACCGCCCGGCCCGGTCCACCCACCACGACCGGACCTCGGCCTCCGAAGGCGCCACCCACGCGAACCACCCCGGTTCCGCGCACAACCGTACGAACCGGGCCACCGAATCCATTCACCAGGACCGCACGAAGCGGACCACGGGTTCCGCCCACGGCGACCGCGCGCACCGGGCCGGCGAATCGGCCAGGTCCCATGCCGGTCGGGCCACTGAGTCCATTCGCGGGGACCACTCGAGGCGGGGAACCGGTTTCGCCCACGGCGACCACGCGCACCAGGCCGCCGGATCCCACAGGCACCACCCCGATCGGGCCACCGGATCCATTCGCGAGGACCGCTCGAATCGGGTCACCGGTTCCGTCCACGGAAACCGCGACCACCGAGGCGCCACCTCAGCGCACAGGTCCCACCCCAACCGGGCCACCGAGACCTTCCAGCACGACCACTCCAAGCGGATCATCCATTCCGCCCATCGTGACCACGTGAAGCGGGCCACCGGTTCCGCCCACGGTGACCACGCGCGCCGGGCCACTGGATCCGCCCACGGCTCGCACGCGAACCGGCCGGCCGGTTCCGTTCATCAGGACCGAGTGAGCCGGCCCGCCGGTTTCGCCCATGGCAATCTCGCGCGACACTCCGGTTCCGCCGGCGACCGGGCGAACCGGGCGACCGCATTCGCGCATGGCGACCGTGTGAATCTTGCCGTGCGGCCGGGCCAGGGCGAATGGGCGCACCGGACCACCGGATCCTCGGAGCGCGGCCGCGCGCATCAGGCCCGTGGCGAGCGCGGAAACCGATCCGCACGTTCCGCCCAGCATGATCGTGCACACCACGGCACAGGGGCTCGGCACCACCGGCAGCACAAGCCTCCGGTGGTCACCTGGAACAACCGAAACTCCTGGGACGCCTGGTGATGTCGGCCCATAAGGGGGCCTGACAGAACGGCCCGAGGCGCCGGCACTTCGCCGTTGTCCGGCGCCGTCAACGCAGGTGACGCTTCTCGCCGCACCTGCGCCAAGAGTGACCGGCTTCATTCTGTCAGGGGCCCATAGGTTCTCAGAGGGCCCGAACCGGATGAACCCAGAGGCGAAGCGGATCCCCGCCGGAGTGGCGGGGATCCGCTGGCCCGTTAGTTTTCGGACTTCTCCTGCGGGTCCTCAAGCACGTCACCGAAGTCCGGCTCGATGAAGGCCGGACCGAGCGGAACCCCGGACTCCTCCGCCTTCTCCGACTTCTCTGCCTTGCCGGAGACGACACGCTTCGCCGCCTTGGCGGGTTCCTCCGCCGCAGACTCACCGGCAGCGGGCTTCTCACCCTCAGATGCCGCGGCTTCGGCTGTCCCCGGCTTCTCGCCGGCAGGTTCCGCGAGCGCCTGGGCGCCGGACTCCTCGGAGATCTCCACGACAGACTCCCGGACCGGCGAAGCGAGCAGGTCGCCGAGGTCGGGCAGCTCCTCGCCGGACTCCTCGGTCTCGTCCGTCTCGTCCGTCTCGTCGAAGTCCTCTTCGACGTCTTCGATGAGAGCCCCGGTCAGCTCGGCGTACCGCTCCGCCGCGTCGGTCTCGCCGTCCTCGTCGAAGGCCATCGCCCGCCCGAACCAGTCGGTCGCGGCGGCTTCATGACCCGCGTGCGCCAGCGCGTCGGCGTACGCGAAGGCCAGGCGTGCCGACCACGGCTTCGGCTGGGGGTCGCGGAGTTCCGGAATGCGCTGGAGGGTGACCACGGCCGCGTCGTGCTGGCCGAGGTCGCGGCGGGCGCCGGACTCGACGATGGCCAGCTCGATCCGCCCGGCCCGGTCCAGGCGCTCGGCCTCCTTGGATTTGACCAGGTCGAGCGCCCGCTCGGGCCGTCCGAGCCCACGCTCACTGTCCGCCATGATCGGCAGGTAGTCGTCGGACCCGGTCATCCGCCGGGCGGCCCGCAGATCGCCGAGCGCCTCCGCGTACTGACCCGCGTGGTAGGCCGCGATCCCGGTCGCCTCTCGGACGATCCCGATCCGCCCCGCGAAACGACGGGCTACCTTGGCGTGTTCGTACGCGCGCTCCGGGTCCTCCTGCTCCAGCGCCCGCGCGGTCGCGACGAGGTGGCTGGCGACCAGGTCGGCCAGGTCGCCGGGGAGGGAGCGCAGCTCGTCACGCGCCTGCTTGTCGAGCTCGTCCGGCGTGATGTCGGCGTCCAGCTCGGGCAGGTGCTCCCGCTCCTTCGCCTCCGGAGCCTCCTGGTCGCTGCCGTAGCGCGAGCGGCTGCCCCCGCCGTCCCGGCTGAACGGCCGCACTTCCTCACGCTCGTCGGAGCCACGCCTCGGCCGCTCATCCCGATCGCCGTACGACCGCTGCGGCCGATCCCCACGATCCTTGAACGGCCTCTGGCCACCCTCGTCCGGACGCCCGCCACGGTCATCCCGCGAGCCATAACGCCCGCCGAACCCACCGCCCCGCGAGTCACGATCACCGTACGACCGCTGCGGCCGGTCACCGCGATCACCGTAGGACCGCTGCGGGCGGTCACCACGATCGTCGAACGACCGCCTCGGCCGATCGTCGCCGTCCCGGAACGGACGCCCGCCACGGTCATCCCGCGAACCGTAACGCCCGCCGAACCCACCGCCCCGCGAGTCACGATCACCGTACGACCGCTGCGGCCGATCCCCGCGATCGTCGAACGAACGCTGCGGCCGGTCACCACGATCATCGAACGAACGCCGGGGCCGGTCACCGCGATCGGAGAACGGACGCTGCGGACGGTCCCCGCGATCGCCACGGTCATTGAACGGACGCTGCGGACGGTCTCCCCGGTCGCCGAAAGACCGCTGGGGACGATCGCCACGGTCACCGAACGAGCGCTGGGGCCGGTCACCACGGTCGTTGAAGGACCGCTGCGGACGGTCGCCGCGATCATCGAACGAACGCTGGGGCCGGTCACCACGATCGGAGAACGGACGCTGCGGACGATCGCCACGGTCATTGAACGGACGCTGCGGCCGGTCACCACGGTCGTTGAAGGACCGCTGCGGACGGTCGCCGCGATCATCGAACGAACGCTGGGGCCGGTCACCGCGATCGGAGAACGGACGCTGCGGACGGTCCCCGCGATCGCCACGGTCATTGAACGGACGCTGCGGCCGGTCACCCCGGTCGCTGAAGGACCGCTGAGGGCGATCGCCGCGGTCGTTGAAGGAGCGGCGAGGCCCGTCGTTGTCGCGGAACGAGCGGTTGCCACGGTCGGAGCCGTAGCGGCTGCGGGTGGCGTCACGGTCGCCGTAACGCGGACGATCGTCCCGATCACCCCGATCGGAGAACGACCTCTGCGGACGATCGCCCCGATCGGAGAACGGACGCTGCGGACGATCGCCACGATCGTTGAACGGCCGCTGCGGCCGGTCACCCCGGTCCCCGAAGGACCGCTGAGGACGATCGCCGCGGTCACCGAACGAGCGCTGGGGACGGTCGCCGCGGTCGTTGCGGTCACCGTAGGAGCGCTGCGGGCGATCCCCGCGATCCCCGTAGGAACGGTCGCCCCGGTCGTTGTCGCGGAAGGGGCGGTTCGGGCGGTCGTCGCGGGAGCCGTACCGGCCTCCGAAACCGCGGGATTCACCCTCGCGGGGGCGGAACGGGCGGCCGCCACGGTCGTCCGAGCCGTCTCTGCCGCCGGAATCGCGGTAGCCTCCCCGGCTGTCCGCGCGGAAGGGCCGCTCACCGCGCCCCCCAGGGGCGTCTTCGTGCCGCTCTCGATGGCCTCCGGCCCGGTCGCTGTGCTCGTCGCCACGGCCCGCGCCGTCACGCCCGTCTTCTCTGTTCACTTCTGTCCTCTGTCGCTCGCTCACCGCGTACGGCTCGGCGTCCCGTTTCGGAGGCGGCTGCGCGGTTCGGGCATATCTCGGCTCGCGTCCCTGCTCCGACGCGACGAAGGCCACCCTGCTTGGTGGGGTGGCCCGGCCCGTCCAGCCTAGCAAGTGATGGCGACTGCGTGAGCCCCCGTCACGGTTTGCGTCCGTAGGTGACCGCGTGCATCGGGGTCAGCTGGAACCATCCCAGCTCGGTGAACCCGTGCCTGGCCAGCAGTTCGTCGTACTCCTCCCGGGGCAGCAACTGGTCCCCGATCTGCGCCTCGAAGAACTGGATTCCGGACATGATCCGCCCCGGCACCTCCCGGAGCCCGGCGTCATCACCCGGGAACGGGAAGTCGGAGATGACGAACCACCCGCCCGATTCGAGGGCGTCCTTGCTCCGCCGGGTGACTTCATCGATGTCACGGCATTCGTGCATCGAGATGTTGTTGACGACAAGTGTGTACCCCTCGCCCGGCTCCATCGTCTCCAGCGGACTGGTGATCAGCTCGGCCCGCACGCCCTCGGCGCCGAGGATGTCGGCCGCGTTGGCGATCGAGTGGCTGTCCCCGTCCACCCCGGTCAGCTCGCACTTCGGGTACGCCCCCGCGAGCCGTACCAGGCCACGACCGGACCCGCAGGCGGTCTCCAGGATCTTGCAGCCGTCCCTGAGCCGGTCGGCGAGGCCGGGAATCTGGTCCAGGCCCGCCGGGATCAGGCGGGTGTAGAACGGCGTTCCGGTGCCGGCGACCCCGACGATGAAGCCGGGCGCGCAGCCGTCCCACCACAGGCGTTCCCCAGAGGAGAGCACCTGCTCGAAGCGGTCGAACATCTCGTTCTGCTCGAGAACGGTGAAGACGCCGCCGACATAGGCGGGGCTCGTCGTGTCCAGCAGCAGCGTGCCCATGTGCGGCTCCAGCCAGTACACCCCGTCCTGCCGATCGCAGACCCTGGCCCCGTACGCGGCCCGCAACCACGTGGCCACGTAGAACGGGTCGAGATCCAGCTCGGCGGCGAGCTTGTCGGCGCTCAGACCGCTGGGCGTCTCGGCCAGGACGCGGATCAGGCCCTGCCGGATGCCGATGGCGATCGTCCGGTGGGCGGTGTATCCGGCCAGGTGCGGCATGAGGACGGCGGCCTGGTCGCGAAGCGTGGTCATGGCATGTGCTCCTTCTCCCTGTGTTTCCTCTACCGTCGCGGGAGAGCCGCGGGGCCGGATAGTGCCGGAAGTGAAGCGCCACTGGTACACATTGTGTACTGGCAGGCGGACGCGGTGGGTCCTACCTTCAGCGTATGACCGGATACGGGCAGTTCTGCCCGGTGGCGAAGGCCGCCGAACTCCTCGACCAGCGCTGGATGCTGCTGGTCGTACGCGAACTCATGGCCGGAAGCCAGCACTTCAACGAGATCCGCCGGGGCGTGCCGAAGATGTCGCCCACCCTCCTCAGCCGGCGCCTCCGGGAGCTGGTACGGGCCGGGGTCGCCGAACGCACCGACGACAAGCGATACGTGCTCACCCCGGCCGGCAAGGAACTGGGGCCGATCGTGGACGCGCTCGGAGCCTGGGGGACCCGCTGGGTTCCCGAACTGGGCGATCCAGACCTGGATCCGCATCTGCTGATGTGGGACATCCGGCGAAGCATCGACCTCATCGCGCTCCCACCGGGCCGGACCGTGCTGCACGTGGTGTTCCGCGATGTGGATCCGGCCGAGCGGCGATGGTGGCTGGTCATGACCCGCGACGGGGCCGACCTGTGCGATTTCGACCCCGGGCACGACATCGCGGTCACCATGGAGACGTCGCTGCTGGAACTGTCGCGGATCTGGCGCGGCGACATGGGATGGGAGCAGTCGCAGCGCACGGGCGAACTCCGGCTTCGCGGACTCGCGAGCGCATGCCGGGACCTCGGCCGCTGGCTCAAATTCAGCCGGTACGCGACGACACCCCGGACGGTATGAATGCAGCCCATCGAAACAACCCCGGAGAACGCGAAAGCCCAGCCGATCCCGGCTGGGCCCTCAAACACGAAGGCCCCAACCGAACCGGCTGAGGCCACAAAACACGAAAGCCCCAGCCATAAGGC
>NZ_BOOA01000139.1 GCF_016862995.1 Acrocarpospora phusangensis | reverse complement strand
GTGGGGAGCAGGCTTTCAGGGTAGAGCGGTACATGTTGAACGACGGTTCACCCCCACGGACGTGGGGAGCAGTTCCATGAATGCCATCTGTGTACGGGCAATACCGGTTCACCCCCACGGACGTGGGGAGCAGAGCGTACCCGGAACATCGAACCAGGCAGGCTTCGGTTCACCCCCACGGACGTGGGGAGCAGGCTGGATCTCCATGCGGAGAATGCTCTAGTGGCGGTTCACCCCCACGGACGTGGGGAGCAGTGATGCCGAACAGTAGTCTGCCATCTGACCAGCGGTTCACCCCCACGGACGTGGGGAGCAGACGGGCACCGGCTGCTCGGGCACGACCGGCGGCGGTTCACCCCCACGGACGTGGGGAGCAGTGGCCGTCGTCCGCGTGCAGCTCGGCGATCGGCGGTTCACCCCCACGGACGTGGGGAGCAGCGCCCTCACAGGCAGTGGTGATGAGATCCACGCGGTTCACCCCCACGGACGTGGGGAGCAGATAGAGAGACATGATCACCAGAGCACAGACGGCGGTTCACCCCCACGGACGTGGGGAGCAGTACCAGGTATGTCGGACTCCATAGCCATCCACCGGTTCACCCCCACGGACGTGGGGAGCAGGGAAATGGCGACCCTGACAGAACCCTGACAGACGGTTCACCCCCACGGACGTGGGGAGCAGGAGCCCCTGACCAGGTGAAACCCTGGCAGGGGCGGTTCACCCCCACGGACGTGGGGAGCAGGGCGCCAGCATCGACACCGGCCAGCTCGACGACGGTTCACCCCTACGGACGTGGGGAGCAGCCACAACCAGGCCCGCGTCTCGGCGCCGGACGCGGTTCACCCCCACGGACGTGGGGAGCAGCCTGTCAAGTGTCGTCACACACTTCTCAGTAACGGTTCACCCCCACGGACGTGGGGAGCAGTCAACGAGAATGGTTCTGGACATTCCTGACCCCGGTTCACCCCCACGGACGTGGGGAGCAGCATTTCTCTTACCTGCAACGCCACGCGGCCGACGGTTCACCCCCACGGACGTGGGGAGCAGCTGCCCGCCAACCTGCAGGGCGTGTGGAACAACGGTTCACCCCCACGGACGTGGGGAGCAGTCCGGTCGAGGGCGAGGTGCGGCCGTGAGGTTCGGTTCACCCCCACGGACGTGGGGAGCAGGGCTGGATCTACACCGTGCCGCAGCTCGGCAGCGGTTCACCCCCACGGACGTGGGGAGCAGGGTTTGTGGGGCTAGCGCGGCGTTAGCAGGCGCGGTTCACCCCCACGGACGTGGGGAGCAGGGCCGGCGAATTCAGGCGCCTCTACTTGGTCACGGTTCACCCCCACGGACGTGGGGAGCAGTGAGGCCGAACGTGACGAGGCGCGGGCCGTGGCGGTTCACCCCCACGGACGTGGGGAGCAGGCGCCCGAAGGCAACCTGTTCCGGCGGAAGGACGGTTCACCCCCACGGACGTGGGGAGCAGACGCCCAGCCGGGCGCACTGCCACTCCATCAGCGGTTCACCCCCACGGACGTGGGGAGCAGGCCCGCGCCCAGATGGAAGCGGACGGCTGGATCGGTTCACCCCCACGGACGTGGGGAGCAGTCCTGCCTCAGTGGCCGCTGCGTTGGCGGTGGCGGTTCACCCCCACGGACGTGGGGAGCAGATGGCCGCCTCGACCAGCGCCGCGTGCCGGGTCGGTTCACCCCCACGGACGTGGGGAGCAGTCCCGGTGTACGCCCGCCCGGGTCAGGTGGTGCGGTTCACCCCCACGGACGTGGGGAGCAGGGTGCTGGCCGCGGCCATCCGATCTATCGGACCGGTTCACCCCCACGGACGTGGGGAGCAGCTGTCCAGCAGCGGCGCGACCGGCACCCACAACGGTTCACCCCCACGGACGTGGGGAGCAGTTTGATCGAGGTGCCCATCCGGCCAAGACCGGCGGTTCACCCCCACGGACGTGGGGAGCAGGAGAGCCCGGAAGGGATGGCGGCGATCGGCGACGGTTCACCCCCACGGACGTGGGGAGCAGGGGAGGCTGCGCGCCTGGGATGTGAACCTTGTTGGTTCACCCCCACGGACGTGGGGAGCAGCGGAGGTGGCGGATTGAGCGGATCCACTTCCGCGGTTCACCCCCACGGACGTGGGGAGCAGGGCTCCCTGGCCGTGGCCTGCTCCCTATCCGGCGGTTCACCCCCACGGACGTGGGGAGCAGCCGCTGAAGACCCTGTTGGTTGGGTTGCCAGACGGTTCACCCCCACGGACGTGGGGAGCAGAATCGCAGGCGTCAAAGACCCCGTCCGGGTAGCGGTTCACCCCCACGGACGTGGGGAGCAGCATGCCGCGCGGCAGCCGGTGGTGGACGGTGCCGGTTCACCCCCACGGACGTGGGGAGCAGGGCTCCCTGGCCGTGGCCTGCTCCCTATCCGGCGGTTCACCCCCACGGACGTGGGGAGCAGTTCCGCACCCACGCGCGACGACGGCCCAGTCGCGGTTCACCCCCACGGACGTGGGGAGCAGAGGTGCATGCCCAGGTCGTAGATGTTGGGCCGCGGTTCACCCCCACGGACGTGGGGAGCAGGTGCTGGGGTCGTGGGAGTGGCGCCTGCGGGCCGGTTCACCCCCACGGACGTGGGGAGCAGGCCAGCTCGCGCAGCCAATCGGAGCGGCTCACCGGTTCACCCCCACGGACGTGGGGAGCAGACGCCGCGTACGCCGGACTCGTCGGGGAGCCGCGGTTCACCCCCACGGACGTGGGGAGCAGCCATGTCAGGGCTGTGGAAGATGAGCGTGCTGCGGTTCACCCCCACGGACGTGGGGAGCAGAACAACCAGCCCAACGCGCCTTCAAGCTGAGGCGGTTCACCCCCACGGACGTGGGGAGCAGAGATTACCACTCGGCGTGTCGGAAGGGGCTGACGGTTCACCCCCACGGACGTGGGGAGCAGACGAATGGTCGGGCCTCCGGGAGATGAGTCATCGGTTCACCCCCACGGACGTGGGGAGCAGACGACGATAGGCGCGGATGCAGGCGCTATACCCGGTTCACCCCCACGGACGTGGGGAGCAGCTCAAGGATCCGGGGCCGGAAGTAGGGGCAGGCGGTTCACCCCCACGGACGTGGGGAGCAGGCGCCGAAGCGCCGCCATCTCCGACCTGATGCCGGTTCACCCCCACGGACGTGGGGAGCAGGGGACTGGCACTGCCCCGAATGCCACGGCCGCCGGTTCACCCCCACGGACGTGGGGAGCAGACTTCATGAGCTGGGGAAACTCAGCTGAGCAGCGCAAATGTGGATGTCGGGCTTTGTCGGCTATCGCCAAGGGGGATGGGGGTACGTGGGCTTGGGAAATTATCGTTGGTACGGGCTGAAGTAGTCACTGTCGTTAGATTCGTTCTAGATCAGGGAAGGAAATATCGATCTTCATCCCTTCAGGTAGCTCGGTGACAAGCATGCTTCGGTGCACTGCAGCCATTTGGTAATTTCGGCAGCTCCAATCGAGGCGGTATTCGTCTATCGAGCCGACTCGATCGCCGTCCATAACGATGATCAGATAGACGGGGATTCCCTGAGCGGCGTATTCGGCCCGCTTATCGTTGAAGTCGACCTCATCGTCGGACGAAGTGATCTCGACAGCGACCAGAACGTCACTTGACCAGAGTTTCGCCCCGGGTTCTAGGCACCACAGCACGCTGATATCTGGGCGCCTGAACGTGAATCTCTTACCAGTCTTGGTGACGTGGGGATTCCGATGTCGGTAGCGCATGTCGGTGTCTTGGAGCACCTCGATGCATGGGCCTGTGGGGCGGGCGGTCAGCAGGGCGAAGGTCAGGTTGCGCGAGACTCGTTGGTGGGCGGGAGTCGGAGATTCGCAGAACACCACCCGGCCATCGACCACCTCGATGGCCTTGCAGATCTCCTCGGGCAACGCTTCATACTCCTCCTCCGTGATGAGCAGGCTGGATGGATCCGTGGCCCAGGCGGGAAGGGGCATGTCAAGACTCCTTGGACTGCAACGGCTGTAGTGGTTTACGCCGACGTCGTGGGATCGCGACGGTCCGCCACAGCATGGGGTGGTGGGCGCTAACCTCCGCGAGGTTCGGTGTAGGTCTGTTGACGTCCACGGGTGTGGAGACCATTTTCGCATGCTGTCACCGCCATTGATGAGGTTATCGCCATGCGGCGAGGGGATGCAGGGTTCAGGCTCGTGAACTCTCCGAGTCCTCAGCGCGTCCCCGAAAGGCCCAACCGGCTGGCTAAAGCCCGGTACGCCCGAGGGCGACCAAGTTCCGTGTCGCCGCCGCTAGTGATCGAGATGGCGATCGGCACCCCCAGTGCTGCGTGTGCTTCGTGTGCCAGGGCGACAGGTCTCTGTGGCTATCGGCCCCGGTCGCCACCGCGAGTGCGGGCTCGCGCGAGGCGACAGTGGTGCCAGCCTGGGCGGGTTAGCCCGCGCGAGATCGACTACGCCCACCCGTCGCCGACGCCGAGGGGGCGGACCCAGGAGTCGACATGGTGGGAGCGTCAGATATATCCGATCGTTTGCTCACAGAGTGGCTCGGTTCATCTGCCGGGGTGAATTATCTTGATCGGTGTAGTCAATGTCGGCAATTGTCGGTGATTATGTTGCGGTGTTGGCCGCGCAGGTCTCCCACTTTGGATGCTTCGCAAATAGCATCTAAGGTCTGAAATATTGTAATTCGTGCATGAATGCCCCATTCTGAACGAGAGTATGTCTCATGTTCCATGATTTGGGGCAAATTGTCAGCGATGTGGTCTACGGTGTCTTCCCAGGGGTGGATGGGATTGCCATGTCGGCGGGCCTGATGGTCCAAGATTGAGGGAATTCGAATGGCCGAACCCAATGTTGACCTGGACTTGTGGGGTAAGTCGCGAGGGCTGCCACTGCCCTATCCGCTGGTCTGCCATCTGTTGGATACGGCAGCGATGGCGGAGACGTTATGGGACGAATATCTCTCGGTCGGCCTGAGGGTCGCCGTCGCGACCGAACTAAACTCTGACCAGAATGAGACCCGGAGTTTGTTGTCGTACTGGGCGGCCTTGCACGATATCGGAAAATGTACGCCGGGATTCCAGGGCCAGATCAAATCAGGGCTTGATCGACTCGCTGGCTATGACGTGGTAACGGCGACCCCCCAAAGGCATGATTATGCAGGCCATGTGTGGTTAGGGCAGATGCTCTTGGCCGCGGGCTACAAGATGGCCAGGAAGAATGCTCCGGCTTTCCGGGTCGCTCAGATGCTTGGCGGGCATCATGGTCGGTTCGCGCCGTTCAACGGGCATGAATTCAAGGATCCGATCGGGTCGTTGCCCGCGCTGGGCAAAGGGAAGTGGGAGGAACAGCGGCAGGGCATCGCATCCCTGATGCACCGATTGACGGGAGCACCACGACCGCCGGTCGGGGTGTCGGCCGCTGGTGGGGCGTTGGCATGCGGCCTTGTGATTCTGGCGGACTGGCTAGCGAGCCAAGAGGGCTTCTTGCTTGCTCAACTCCAGGCGGGTATTCCGGAGACCTGCGATGCGGACAGCTTGATGGCACATCTGGTCCGGAGCCGGGCCGCGGCTCCAGGGTTGTTGCGGGACGCGGGATTAGGTCGGGTGAGGTTCGCGGCGGGCGGCTTCCGGGATGACTTTCCGTTCGAGCCAAACGATCTCCAGCGCTCGGTGAGCGAGGAATTGCCCGCTTTGGTCAGCGAGGAGCCTGGCCTGCTGCTGATCACAGCCCCGATGGGTGAGGGGAAGACCGAAGCGGCCCTACATGCGGGAAGGCTGATGGGGGAGGCGGCAGGTATGCCGGGCTACTTCATCGGGCTGCCCACGATGGCGACCTCCGATCAGATGTTGCAGCGGGTGGACGAGTTCCGTGGGCGGCGGATCCAGGGTGCGGATTCGCTGACATTGCTGCACGGTATGGCTTGGCTGAACACCGCGTACACCGCGGAGGGGCGGGAAGTCGGTGTCTTGACCGGTGATCCGATGGCCACCAGGTGGTTGCGGGGAAGTAAGCGTGGTCTTCTGGCCAATTTGGCGGTGGGGACCGTCGACCAAGCTTTGCTCAGTGTTCTGCGCGGACGGCACAACGTGCTGCGGATGCTCGGCCTGGCCGGGAAGGTGTTGGTCATCGATGAGGTCCATGCGTATGACGCGTATATGCAGGGCCTGCTCAAGGTGCTGCTGGAGTGGCTGGGCTCGTTGAGGGTTCCGGTTGTCTTGTTGTCGGCGACGCTTCCGGTTGGTACGGGGCAGCGCTTGGCGCAGACGTATTTGGCCGGCGCGGGGTGTGAAGGCGTGGAGGCGCCCAGGGTGGCGTACCCGGGATGGCTGTATGTCAGCCCTCGGGGGACGAAATCCGTGACAGTACTCTCCCGTGAGCGGAAGTTGCATGTGGAGACCCGCAACGTGCTGATCGGCCCCGACAAAAGCCCTGATCGTGCGCCGGTTCTGCGGGATGTGCTGGAGCCTTTGGTCCGTGACGGCGGCTGTGCGGCGGTCATCTGTAACACCGTGGGTGACGCGCAACGTACGTACCTGGCGTTGAGGGCCTGGCTTGGCGAGCGGAGCGGTGCGGTTCCGGTGGTACGGCTGTTGCATTCGCGTTTCCCCGCGCACCGGCGTGAGGAGATCACCCAGGAGGCGGTGAGCTGGTTCGGAAAGCAGGCCGGAGGCGCCAGGCCGACAGCGGCGATCCTGGTGGCCACACAAGTGATCGAGCAGTCCCTGGATCTGGACTTTGATCTGGTTGTGAGCGATCTGGCTCCGATCGCCATGCTCCTGCAGCGGGCCGGCCGGTGTCAGCGGCATGTGATGTTCGACCGCTGGCGACGTAGTTGGGCGATGGATGTCCGGGAGGCGGGGACGGCCGGCAGGATGCGGCTGGTGGTCCTGATACCAGTGGATATGACTGGTGATTTGCGGATACCGATCGCCTGGCCGTTCGTGTATCCGACGGCCCTGCTCCGCCGCACTCGGACAGCGTTGGCGAACCTGCCTGGTGGGCAGGTGCGAATTCCAGGCGAGATCCAGCATCTCGTGGATCAGGTCTATGACGAGACGTTCGGCGATGAGACTTCGCCGATCACTGATGAGGATCTGGCCAGGCTCGCGGACGACCAGACCAAGGACATGTACGCGCAGATGGCTGCCATTCCCGCCCCGCGCAATGTCGACGACCTGAGCCAGTTCACCGGCGACGACTTCGTCACCGAGTACTCCACGCGCCTCGGTGCCGACTCGGCGCGGGTCGTCTGCTGCACGCGCGGCGCCGACGGTCGTTTGACGCTAGGCGAGCAACCGCTCCCGACAGAGCCGAACGGCCGCAAGGGCGACCGCAGATGGTTCACCAAAGAGCAGGTCAGGCACGTGCTCACGAACGTTATCCCCGTGCCAGGCACCTGGTCGCGCGGGCACTCCGCGAGTGACGCGGCTCCCGCCGGTTGGCAGGACAGCCCGCACCTGCGGGATCTCGTGGTGGTGGAAATGCCTGACCAGAGGTCGCCGGGAATGCTGGGTGAGCGGGAAGTGTGGCTGACCCCGGAACTGGGTTTATCGGATTTCATGCCGAGCGCCCACGACCAGGCCCCACGCGCAAGCGCCGGTTGAAGCGCAGCTCATTTCGTTGAATGAGGAACGGAAGGCCCTACCATGCCACCACCTGCGTCATTCGGCTCCGTGGCCGCTCCCCGTAGCTACGACCTGCTGGAACGTGACTGGATTCCGGTCCGGGAGGGCGAGAAGCGGAAGAAGGTCGGCCTACGGCGGCTGTTTGAGTGCGCTCATCTTTTGAGTGACATCGAGGCGGCACCTCCGCCAGGTGCTGCCGCTTTGTGGCGGGTGCTGACGGTCATCGCCGCCCGTGTCACACGGCTTGACGATATGGCGGCCGGGAGCGACGCGTGGAATGACCGTCAGGGGGACGTCCTGGCGGAAGGGCGCTTCGACCCGGACGCGATCATGGAATATTTCGACCGGCACCGGGATGGCTTCGATCTCTTCGACCAAGATCGTCCCTGGTTGCAGGATCCGCGGCTGTGGCAGCAGTGCAAAACAAGCTCAGGCGTGAACAAGCTGGTCATGTTCCGGCCCGCGGGGAACAACCAGGTCTGGTTCAATCACGCGACCGAAGCGTCCCCACCCCCACTGCGTACGGACGAAGCGGTCTTTCATCTGCTCATCCAGCTCTATTACGGGCCATCGGGGCAATGCACCCCTCGCACGGCCGGTACGGCCTCGGGCGTCAACAGCAAGGCCGGACCCCTGCGCCGAACGATCTCTTTCCACCCAGTGGGGACAACGGTATTCGAGTCCCTGGTCGCCGGTATCCCCCAGGCGCACCACTACAACCATGGCGGTCCCGACCAGGCGCCATGGGAGACCGACGACCTGCCCGACCCCACCAAACCGCCGCCTCGGCCCAGCGGCGTCGGCGGGGTGTTGACCGGTCGCTTTCAGCATGCGCTTCTCCTGCAGCCGTCCCCTGACGGTGAGTATGTCACCGACGCGTGGATCACCTGGGCATGGCGTGACCAGGAGTTTCCCGCCGAGGACCCATACCTGATCTACCAGAAGAACGTGAAGGAGGATACGTACTATGCCCGTTACGCGGACGCGAGTCGCGCGCTCTGGCGGGATTTCGACGCGCTGCTCATGGAGGATACCGGCGACAGCAAGGCACGTCGGCCCGCAGTCCTGAAATCGGTTGAGGATCTGCGTGGGTTCCTGCTGCCAGTGCTCCGGGCCCGCGCGTACGGATTCGACCAGGACGGACAGACCCGCGACAAGGAGTGGACGACCGGGATCACCCCGGCGACGCTTGCCCTGGCAGCCGAGGACGGCGTGCCGTACTCGGTCAGCCAGATGCGTAAATCCGCCGAGATGATGGGACGCCGACTCGAAGACGCGCTCCGCGGGGCGTGGAGCGCCATCAACGATCCGTCCAACGGTGAACGTAAGGTTCAGCGCACCGATATTCCTCCTGGTCCGTGGCCAGCCGATGCGGCTTTCCGCTACTGGCCGCAGGCGGAACGCCTGTTCTGGGAACGGGTGCGGACCCGCCACTTCGACGGAGTGGTCGTGGCGTTCCGGCAACTGGCCCTGGGCGTTTACGACGAGGTCACCGCCAGCGCAGCCATGCCCCGTGTCAAGCGCGCCATTGAACTCAATCGCGTACGGATTTACGGCCGCAAACCCCAGCAAGGCGGACAGGGTCAAGGAGGCAACACCGCATGATCTCGATAGAGACCGCGGACAAGTACGTGGCGCATGTCCGCAAGCAGGTGAGAGAGGATCCCGGGCGGCGGTCGGCGCTACGCCGCAGCCTGGGACGGCCGGTTGAGGACGACTTGACCAGAAAGGCGCATTCCACGGTCGCCCGATGGTTGCCGTCCGACCGTACTGGTGCGGCGGTGGAGAGGGCCTACTACTCGGTGGCGGCGCTGATCGCCGCACAGCCACGTGACCACGCCGACCAGGACGGATCGGATCCGGAGTCGGATACTACGGTACCCATCTCGGACGAAACCAGGACGGCAGATGGATCGGACGCCGGAACCAGGCCAGAAGAGCCGGTAGAACGGCGCACGACAAGCCTGGGCGGGACGCTCGGCCAGGCCGTGACCGCAGGCAAGTTGTCCGTCGACACGGTGGAGGCGCGCCTGCACCTGCTGTGCCGTCAGAACGTGCCAGGCCTCCACCGCCACCTGCCTGGTCTGGTACGCCGCCTGGCCACCGTCGAAATCGAACCCGACTGGGGGCGACTGCTGCAAGACCTCAGCCGATGGGAACGCGCCCGCGCTCAGGTCGGCAAACGATGGCTTCAGGACTTCTACCGGGGGATCCACGCCGGTAGAGACGACAACTCCAGGAACGAAGACGACAACCCGGAAGGTGAGCACCAGTGAGCGCCCCCCGCTACCTCGACATACACATTCTGCAGACGATGCCGTTCGCGAATCTCAACCGCGACGACCTCGGTTCTCCCAAGAGCCTCGTCTACGGAGGCGCCACCCGTACCCGAGTCTCCAGCCAGTGCTGGAAGCGCGCTGTCCGGCTCGATGTGGAACGTGTCATCGGAGACCCGGCGGTGCGGACTCGGCGGGTGCCCGCGGAAGTGGCCGAGCGCCTGGAGAGGCGCGGCTGGTCGCCGGAGGCCGCGACGGCGGCCGGCATACAGGTGGCGTTGTCGGCCAACAAGAAGGAAGGATTGAAGCTGGAGGACAAGGGCGGGACGTCGGTGCTGCTGTACTTGCCGAAGGCGGCCCTGGACTCGCTGGCTGACCTGTCCGAGGAACACCGTGAGGCGATCGAGCATACGGTGGGGGTCAAGAAGCCGAAGCCGGTCCTGCCGGTGGAGAAGGTGGGCGAGCTACTGTCGGAGCGCAACGGCGTAATCAACTTGTTCGGCCGGATGCTGGCTGAACTGCCCGGTGCTGGCGTCGACGGTGTGGTTCAGGTGGCGCATGCCTTCACCACGCATGAGGTCGCCTCCGAAGTCGACTTCTTCACCGCGGTCGACGACTGCCTGCCCCCGGACGCGGTCGGTAGCGGGCACATGAACAGCGCCGAGTTCAGCGCCGGCGTCTTCTACCGGTACGCGAACCTGGACCTGGTCAGCCTTCGCGCCAACCTGGGCGGCGACGCGCAGATGGCCGAGGAACTCACCCGCGGGTTCCTGACCGCGTTTATATCCTCCCTGCCGACCGGCAAGCAGACCAGTTCGGCTGCCAACACCCTCCCCGACCTTGTCCACATCGCGGTACGCGCCGACCGCCCCATCTCCTATGCCGCCGCGTTCGAGGCGCCGATCCGCCCCGAGAACGGTCTGGCCGGGCCGTCGCGTTCCGCCCTGAGCCACCACGCCGGACGGCTGGAAAAGCTATGGGGCGACGAGGGAGTCGTGCATCGCGCGTACGCCTGCGTCGATGAGAAGCCGCTGGAGTGGCTGGGCCAATCGGTGGACTCCTTCTCGGACCTGGTCACCGGGGCTGTGGCCGCCTCCTACCCGGGAGATTCGCGGTGAGCGGGTTGATCGTTCGGCTGGCCGGACCCCTGCAGTCCTGGGGGGAGCACAGCGTCTTCACCCAACGCGACACGCTGCGCTTCCCCACACGATCTGGCCTGGTCGGCCTCTTCGCCTCCGCTGAGGGAGTGCGGCGGGGACGTCCGCTAGGAGACTACGGACTGTTGCGGTTCACCGTACGAATCGATCGGCCCGGGGTGCGGATGATGGACTTCCACACGATTGGTGGTGGTTTGCCCAGGGGCGTACCCCGGCCGAACGGTGCCCAGCGGTCCCGGGAGAAGGCCACGATGCTCACCCGGCGTCAGTATCTGTCAGATGCAGCGTTCACTGTCGCGGTCGAAGGGCCGGAAGAGCGGATCGCGGGCATCGCCGAGGCGTTGCGGCGCCCACATTGGCAACCCTTTCTGGGGCGGCGTTCATGTCCCCCGGATCAGCCGGTGCTGCTGCGTGCCATGGTGGACGATCCGGTGAGCGAACTGCGTTCCCGTGCACCGGTCGCGCGCCGGCTGCGCTCGGACGAGCTTCCGGAGGCCGAGTTCGTCACCGAAGGCGTCACGCCGGACGCCGAGGAGATCACTGAGCTGGCCGACGCGCCGGAGAGCTTCAATCGCTACGACCGCCGTTACCGGCCTCGCATCGTGAGCGTGGAAACCCGGCCGATTTCCGCGCATCTCTTCGCCACCGGGCCTACGTTCTGGGATCAGCTACTCGCATATGCGAAGGAGGAACGGTGACGGCCTGGATCATTCGTATCCTCCCGAATCTGCGCAGGCGCGACGTCAACAGCGATCTTGCTGACCCCGACCGTCTGCACAAGCGGATGATGATGCTCATCCCCGACGGACTGGGAGAACAGGCGCGAGCGCGGGCCGGAGTGCTGTTCCGGGTCGAGGACACACGGCAGGGCGTTCAACTGCTGGCCCAGAGCCAGGTGAAACCCGACCTGGAACGCCTGCCCGACGGTTACGGGGAGATCGCCGTCCGGGAACTCGACGGACTGTTACGGCGGTTGGCCTCCGGTCAGCCTGTGCACTACCGAATCGCGGCCAACCCATCCAAACGGCTGAGCCGATCCGCTGGCAAGGATGAGGGGAAGGTCGTAGCCCTGCATGGCCCCGCTGCGGAAGAGTGGTGGGCCGCCCGCTCCGCTGCCAACGGCCTCGCGGTCACCACCGTGACCTCACGCTCCCTTATGGACATCCGTGCCAGACACGTGGTCCGCCACGCGGTCGTACAGTTCGACGGGCATGGAACCGTGAGTGACCCGCACGCGCTGCGTGCCGCCGTGTTGAACGGCATCGGGCGCGGCAAGACGTACGGCTGCGGTCTCCTCAGCCTCGCCCCGGCGGCGGCATGGTGAGTCGATCGCCGTCCGACGCCAAACGCCGTCTCGGCCAGCCCACCCTGGCGATGCTGCCCCGCATCGCCGATTCGCTGTCGTTCCTCTACATGGAGACGGTCCGGATCGTCCAAGACGACACCGGGGTGTGCGCTCAGGTGGAGTCTCCGCGCGGCGTCGAACGTGTCTACCTGCCGACCGCGTCACTGTCCTGCGTACTCCTCGGTCCAGGCACGTCCATCACTCAGCCCGCGATGGCCACGTTCGCCCGCCACGGCACCACCCTGGTCTGCGTCGGCGCGGG
>NZ_BOOA01000138.1 GCF_016862995.1 Acrocarpospora phusangensis | reverse complement strand
CAGCTGTTCGGGGACGAATCCCCGCAGCATCGCCGCCGCCGCGAAATAGCTGGCCGCGGCCGCGACGAGCGCGACACCGCCCCAGGCCCAGTTCGCGGAGGTCACCACCGAGACCAGGTTGACCCGGCCGAGCTGGGAGAGCAGCAGATAGGCGGCGACCGCGCCGGCGATGATCGTGACCAGGGTCCGGGGCCGGAACCGTTCGAGGCGGACCTCTTCCACCTCGGCCTGGGGTTTCAGCGCGACGATGTGCTCGCGGACGGCGGGCAGCAGGTCCTTGTCCTTGCGCGTGGCGGAGCGGGTGGCGCGTGCCAGGGCGATCCGCTGGAGCAGGGGCATCGCGGAGGCGAGCATGTCCGCGCCCAGCACGGCCGTGGCCGACTTCACCGATCGTTCCGGGCCGACCCGCAGGGCCAGGTAGGCCAGCAGCTGGGCGATGTCGAGCCGGAGCAGCAGGTCGCCGGCGGCGATCTCGCCGCTGCGCGCGTCCACCAGGACGATCCGGCCGTTCGCGCCCACGTGGATGCTCTCCCCCGTCAGGTGGCGGTGGGCCAGGCGGCGGGCGTGCAGGAGCCGTACCTGCTCCCAGGTCTGGGCGAGGAGTTCGTCATCGATCTCTTCGTCGGCGAGTTCGGCGAGCGGGCGGCTGTCCAGGTGTTCGTAGGCGAGCAGGGCGGCTTCGGTGCCGACTTCGCTGGTGCCCAGCAGCCGGGGCAGGCTGGCTCCGGCGGCCTGCGCCGCGTACGCCATGAGGGCTTCGCGTTCGAGTTCGGCGCGCAGCGAGCGGATGGCCCGGCGGCGGGTCTCGGAGTTGAGGCGCAGCCGCCGCCACAGGCGGTACATGACGCCGGCCACCTGGCGGTCGCGGTCGAGCACGGTGACGTCGAGGCGGCTCTGGTTGGCCAGGCCCACGACGTAGCGGCGGCTGCCGGAGGTGTCGTCCTCGATGCGGCGCGCGCTTACGGGGGCAAAGCCGAGGCGGCGCAGGGCGGCGATGACGGCGCTGCCGGGCGGGCGGGTGTTGGCGCTGCCGATGCCGTACAGGGTGGCGTAGCCGACGGCGAGGCCGACGAGGTAGGTGACGATCGCGCCCAGTGCAGTGATCTTGGTGGCGGTGAAGAGGGCGAACAGGTCGAGGATCAGCGCCATCCAGAGCAGCGCGCGCCATTGCGGCCGCCGCGACATGCGCACGGCTGTGGCGTACGCGATGGCGGGAGTGAGCACCGTGTTGAGGGGTTCGACGTCACGGCCGCCGGTGAGCAGCTGGTTGAGGTCGGCGGGGCCGGCGGCGATGATCCATTCGTCCATCGCGTACGACAACAGCAGCGCGAGGATGGCGGCGATCAGGCCCTGGGCGACGCGCATGCCGTCACGGTGGAAAACCCGTTCGACGGCGAAGGCGACGGGGACCGCGAGCACGGCGATGCCGCCCAGCAGCCCGGCGACCGAGGAGAGGAACGCGGGAGCGCGGCCGGTTCCGGCCTGCACGTCGGTTTCGAGCCCGTTGAGGGTCCGCTGGGCGACCAGCGCCAGCAGGACGACGGCGGTCAGCGCCAGCAGGGTGAGCAGAAACCGGATCGCGTCGGAGGGACGGCGGATGCGCTGGGGCAGCAAGGGCTCGACGACGAGGACGACTCCTTGGTCTGGAGCCCCCACCGATTCGTCCTTCTCCTTGATGCCCCTCACCACCGTGATTCTCTGCGATCTTTGTTACTAGTGTCCACAATCGATGTCATGTGCATCGGCCCTCGTCGGTGAGGTGCTCCGGCGTATCCAATGCCTACCACTCTATGAAGCATGTGTGACGAGCGATCAGCCGTCTGATGATCGACTCGTTCCGCCACGGAGTGGCGACTCGCCGAAGTCGTGGCGGGCGCTCGGACGGCCGCCCCGGCATAGTTGATCAGTTCTTGTCGAGCACCACATCAGGGTCACACGCACGCGACCTCGGGGGATGTCCATGCGTCTGCTACTAACCACCGCTCTGTCCTTGTCCATCGGCACTGCCAATCCCGTCATAAGCCCAGCTCGCGCCGACACCGCTCCGGGAAGCGGCCCCGCCGCCGAATTGGCACAGGCGGTAACCGGCAACAACCTCGTCCGCCATCTCCGCAAATTTCAAGAAATAGCGGATCGGAATGATGGGAATCGGGCGGCAGGCACGATCGGCTATGACGAATCGGTTGAATATGTGCAAAGCGAGTTGATGGCGGCCGGTTATCAGGTCATCTCCGATCCTTTCGAGTTCGTGTATTACCAAGAATTGGCTCCCGCCCAACTAAAGTCCACCGTGAAATACCCCGGCACCGGCCCCGCACCCCACCAGGATGCGCAGATAAGCGCGACCACATTCCGGCACTCGGGATCGGGACGGGTGGCGGGCCAGATCCGGGACGCCGGGACCGGCTGTGTGTCCGCCGCCTTCGCGGGTTTCACCGCCGGCGAGATCGCGAAGGTCGTCCGGGGCGGCTGCACCTTCCACGAGAAGGTCGTCAACGCCGTCGCGTCCGGCGCGGTCGGCGTGGTGGTCGTCAACGACCGCGAGGGCGATCTGAAAGGCCGCCTGCGTGGGCCCGATGTCCGGGTGCCGGTGGTGGGCATCCGCCAGCAGGACGGTGACCTGCAAGGACATGTCGAGCTCACCACATCGACGATCAGCGAGCGCCGTAGTTCCCGCAACCTTCTGGTGCAGACGCCGTACGGCCGGACCGACCAGGTGATCATGGTGGGCGCGCATCTGGACTCGGTGCAGGAAGGCGCGGGAATCAATGACAACGGCTCGGGAAGCGCGGCCGTCCTGGAATTGGCGCTGCGAATGATCAAGTTTCAGCCGGATCGCGCCGTGCGGTTCGTCTGGTGGGGCGCGGAAGAGCTGGGATTGCTGGGATCCAAGCATTATGTGGCCAGCCTGAGCCCCCAGGAACGCGCCGATATCGCGCTATATCTTAACTTCGACATGATCGCCTCGCCTAATGGGACCTTCGCCATCTTCGACGGCGACGACTCCGATCTTGTCGGGCGCGGTCCGGGACCGCTCGGGTCCGACGAGATCGAACGATCTTTTCAGGCGTTCTACGACAGCCGGCATCTCCCGCATATCGGGACGGACTTCACCGGCCGCTCCGACTACGGCCCCTTCGTCGAGGTGGGAATCCCCGCGGGCGGGGTGTTCTCCGGCGCCGAAGCCGAAAAGACCAAGGAACAAGTGGATCTTTTCGGCGGGGAGGCCGGCAAACCGCTGGACGCCTGCTATCACAAGGCCTGCGACACGATCAACAACATCGATCCGGTCGCGCTCGAGGTGAACGCCGACGCCATCGCCCACGTCGTGGCCGCGTACGCGTTCCACGACCGGTAGCGACGTCCGCGGAGGGCATCCGTACAGTAAGGCCATGGAGTTGCAGGTTTTGGGGGCGTGCCCGCTTGATTGCCCGGATACGTGCTCGTGGGTGGTGACCGTACGGGATGGGGAGGCGGTCGGGCTCAGGGGCAACCGTGATCAGCCGTACACGCGGGGGGCGCTGTGCGTGAAGGTCAACCGGTATCTGGAGCACACGAAGGCCGCGGATCGCATCCTGTACCCGATGAAGCGGGTCGGGCCCAAGGGATCCGGGCAGTTCGAGCGCATCTCCTGGGACGAGGCGCTGGCCACGTGCGCGGAGCGGCTGGCCGAGATCGTCGAGAAGCACGGCGGTGAGGCCATCTGGCCGTACCAGGGCACGGGGACGCTCGGGTACATCCAGGGCGAGACCGGCGAGGCCGGACGGCGGTTCTGGAATGTGCTCGGGGCGTCCCAGCATGAGCTGAACATCTGCTCCCGCGCGGGACGGAACGGTCTCCGGTTTACGAACGGGACCGCGGGCGGCATGGACCCGGAGACGTTCGCGCAGTCCAAGCTGATCCTGCTCTGGGGCACCAACACGCTGACCAGCGGCCACCACCTGTGGAAGTTCATCCAGGACGCCCGGGCGGCCGGCGCGCACGTGGTCGCCATCGACCCGATCCGCACCCGGACGGCTGAGCAGGCCGACGAGCACCTGCCCATCCGTCCGGGCACGGACGGGGTGCTCGCCCTCGGCCTGCTCCACGTGGTCCTGGAGGAGGGCGCGGAGGACCGCGACTACCTGGAGAACCACACCCAGGGCTGGGACGATTTCAAGGCAGAAATTCTGAAATATTCACCGAGCCGGGTGGCCGAAATCACCGGATTGCCCGAGGAGGACATCCGATCCCTCGGCGTACGGCTGGCGCACACCCGCCCCACGGGCATCCGCGCCACGATGGGCCTGCAACGCCACAAGGGCGGCGGTTCGGCCCTGCGGCTGATCGCGTGTATCCCGGGCGTCACCGGCGACTGGCGCCACCCGGGCGGCGGCGTCTCGTACTCCACATCCGCCTATGTCCCTTTCGCGGTGGACACCCGCGAGGACCTTCTCCCTGGACCGGTACGGACCCTGACGATGACCCGCCTGGCCGACGAACTGGACGAGTCCGTCAAATGCCTGTGGGTCTACGCGGCCAACCCCATGGGCTCCTCCCCCGACCAGAACCGCATCCGGGAGCGCCTGCTACGCGAGGACCTGTTCACCGTCGTGATGGAGCAGTTCCCCACCGACACCGTCGACTACGCCGACATCGTGCTGCCCTCGACCATGCAGATCGAGCACATGGATCTGCACGCGGGCTACGGGCACATGTACCTGATGTGGAACGAACCGGCCGTCGAGCCTCCCGGCGAGTGCCTGTCCACCACGGAGACCTTCCGCCGCCTGGCCCGCGCGATGGGCCTCACCGAACCCTCCCTGTACGACTCCGACCTCGAACTGGCCGAGCAACTCCTGTCCGGCGCCCCCACGATCAACCTGGACCAGATCCGCAAGGACGGCTGGGCCAGAATCGACGTGCCCACCCCGTTCGTGCCGTTCGCGGATGGTTTCCCCACCCCCAGCGGCAAGCTCGAGTTCACCTCCGACGCCGCCGCGGCGGAGGGCCTCCCCCGCGTCGCCACCTATGTCCCCTCCCGTACGGCCAGTGAGACGCGCGGCGCGGAGTCCGGCAAGCTCGTCCTGATCACCCCCGCCTCCCACCACTTCCTCAACACGATCTTCGCCAACAACCCCGAGCTCCTGCGGCGTTCGAAGGACCCGGCCGTCCTCATCCACCCGCGCGACGCGGCCGCCCGCGGCCTCTCCACGGGCCAGCTGGTGCGCATCTTCAACCCCCACGGCGAACTCACCGCGAAGGTCGAGATCACCGACAAGGTACGGCCCGGCGTCGCGGCCATGACCAAGGGCCGCTGGCTCAAGCTCACCCCGGACGGCGCCAACCCCAACACCCTCGTCGAGGAGGCCGACGCCGACATGGGCAGAGGCCCGCTTTACCACGACAACTGGGTGGAGATCGAACCCGCGAACCTCACGGCAACGCGAGCTTGAAGCCTTCGTGCGTCGCGGTGAAGCCCAGCGACGCGTAGAAGCGGTGGGCGTCGGCGCGGCGTTTGTCGGTGGTCAGCTGGACCAGCTTGCAGCCCCGCGCCTTGGCCCGCTCGACCGACCAGGTCACCATGGCGCGCCCGATGCCCTGGTTCCGGTGGGATTCGGCGACCCGGACGGCCTCGATCTGGGCGCGTTCGCCGCCGTTCCTGGACAGGCCGGGAATGAAGGTCAGCTGCCAGGTTCCGACCAGCTCACCGTCGAGTTCCGCGACGAAGAGTTCGTTGTTGGGGTCGGCGTCGATCGCGGCGAACGCCGTCCACAGCTCTGGTCCGATCCCGTGGCCGATGCCACGGGACCGCGCGACGGCGTCGTCGTTGAGCAGGGCGACGATCGCCGGAACATCCTCCCGGCGCGCGGGCCGGAAAATCGCGTGACTCACGCCGGACAGCATGCCCTAGCCGGGTCAGGGGGCGGTCAGGGACTTCCCCGATGTGGCGAAAGCGGATGGCGAGGCACGCTGTAGACATGAACGAACTCACACGACGCGATGAAATGTCGCTGGCGGGGGCCGCGCTCCGCGGAGCTCCCTGGAAGGCCGCGGCCGTGACGGGAGGCGCTGTCGCCGGCACCAGCGTGCTGCTGGGACTGATCACCGGCTCAGCCGACCTGAGCTGGGCGCTCTGCGTGGGTATCACCCTGTTCTCGCTGGTCGCGGGGATCGGGGCGATCTCCAAGCCGGATCAGGGCGACCGGGTCACCCAGCAGGCACGCCGCTGGTCGCTGCGCCACCCGTGGCGCTTCGCGCTCTACCCGGCCGCCGGTTCCGCGATCTTGATGTACCCGGTCCAGCTCATCCTGGACCGCGAGGGTGTCTTCGGGGCCGCCTGGGACGCGGTCTGGGGCGGCGCCATGGTCTATCTGATCACCGCCGTGCTCGCGCTCTCGATGCGCAGCCGCGCCAAGAAGGGCAATCGCTGACGGTTAGGCGCGTTCCGCCTCGCCGCGTACGACGCAGAACTCGTTGCCCTCGGGGTCGAGCAGGGTCATCCAGCCGGTTCCGTCCGGTCTGCGGAAGTCGCCGTGGACCACCGCGCCCAACTCCAGCAACCGCTCGACCTCCTCATTCCGGGTACGGCCGTCCGCCGGCATCACATCCAGATGCATTCGATTCTTGACGGCCTTGCCCTCCGGAACCCGGATGAACAGCACATGCGGCACGCCCTGCGGCCGCTCCAGCATCACCTCGTCGTCCTCCGGCGCCGAGTCCACCAGCGGCCACCCGAGCACCGCACTCCACCACTCAGCCGTCTCGTACGGCCTGGCGCTATCAAACGTAATGGTATGAATCTCCATCATTCGCCCACTCAAGCGCACGGCCGGAAAACCCGTCAAACGGTTAACGCGGGCTAACGTCCCACCACAACGTCACGTACGTCGCCCGTGGCAGCGGCCACTCGGCCACCTCGATGACCTCCGGCGCTCGGGCCGGATCGAGGCACAGGCGACGGCAGGCCGCGTCGGCCATCTCCTCGACGGTCTCGTACGGCGCGTCGGGGGCGAGGTGGGTTTCCTGGCGGATGTCGTACCCGAGGGAGAGGCAGAGGGCGGCGACGTCGTCGGAGGTGGGGCCGGTGGGGCGGGCCAGGCCGTGGAAGTGGGACCAGAGGGGGGTGAGCCAGCTGGTCGGGTGGCGTCGCGGGAGTTCGAGGACGACGCGGCGGCGGGCGTGGGCGGTCAGTTCGGTCAGGAACGGCACGAGGTCGGGGACGTTGAACACCACATGCGAACAGATCACCACATCGGCTCCATCGGCCTCTTTCGCCACGTCCGGCCAGCGGCCGAGGATCGTGGTCGCCTCGGGGGCGCGTCGGCTGAGTTCAGCGAGCATGCCGGGGTTCTCGTCGACGGCGATCAGTTTCGCGGGGAGTAAGCCCAGGCTGGCGGCTCCCGTACCAGCCCCTACGTCGAGAACGCTCGTGGGGGACGCCTCGCGGGAGCGTTCGTAGGTCGGGCCCTTCGGCTCGGCCACCATCCGCGCGGTTCTTGTGGCGAATCTCTCAACGCGGTGGGTCCAGGGATCGGCCGGCGCCTGAGCCAGGATCTCCGGCGGGATCGCCCACGCTTCCAGCTGTTCCCGCCACCGGGCGGCCAACTCCTCTGTGCGCATAACCGCAAGATAACCATGCTTAGTGGGTGTTACTGGCGGGTAGCATTCCAGTAGAGTTACCCGCCAGTAGGAGACCCCCAGCCGGTAGGAGTACGTGATGGGCCACTACAAGAGCAATGTCCGGGACCTGGAGTTCAATCTTTTTGAGGTCTTCGGCCGCGGCGAGATCCTTGGCAAGGGCCCCTTCGCCGACATCGACGAGGACACTGCCCGAAGCATCCTTGACGAGGTCAACCGGCTGGCCAGCGGGCCGATCGCGGAGTCCTTCGAGGACAGCGACCGGCATCCCCCGGTGTTCGACCCGGCCACGCACAGCGTGACCATGCCCGAGAGCTTCAAGAAGTCCTACAACGCGTGGATGGACGCCGAGTGGTGGCGGATGGAGCTCCCGGTTGAGCTCGGCGGCACGCCCGCGCCGCGCAGCCTGCAGTGGGCGGCCGGGGAGATGGTCATGGGCGCCAACCCGGCCGTGTGGATGTTCGGCTGCGGTCCCTCCTTCGCCCGGCTGGTCCACCTGCTCGGCACCGAGGACCAGAAGCGTTTCGCCGAACTGGCCGTCGAGCGCCGCTGGGGGGCCACCATGGTCCTCACCGAACCGGACGCGGGGTCGGATGTGGGCGCGGGCCGTACCAAGGCGATCAAGCAGGAAGACGGGACCTGGCACCTCGAAGGGGTCAAGCGGTTCATCACCAGCGCAGAGCACGACATGGCGGAGAACATCTTCCATCTGGTGCTGGCGCGGCCGGAGGGCCACGGCCCCGGCACCAAGGGCCTGTCGCTGTTCCTGGTGCCCAAGTTCCTCGTCGACCTGGAGACCGGCGACCTGGGCGAGCGCAACGGCGTCTACGTCACCAACGTCGAGAAGAAGATGGGCCTGAAGGTCTCCACCACCTGCGAACTCACCTTCGGCGAGCGGCACCCCGCGATCGGCTACCTGGTGGGCGACGTGCACGAGGGCATCAAGCAGATGTTCCTGGTGATCGAGAACGCGCGCATGATGGTCGGCTCGAAGGCCATCGCCACGCTCTCCACCGGCTACCTCAACGCGCTCGACTACGCCAAGAACCGCATTCAGGGCGCCGACCTCACCAAGATGACCGACAAGACCGCTCCCCGGGTACGCATCACCGCCCACCCCGACGTACGGCGCGAGCTCATGCTGCAGAAGTCGTACGCGGAGGGCATGCGCGCCCTGGTCCTCTACACCGCCACCTTCCAGGACGCGATCCAGCTCAACCCGGACGACCACCACGCGGAGGCGATGAACGACCTGCTGCTCCCGCTGGTCAAGGGCGTCGGCTCCGAGCGCTCCTACGAACTGCTCGCCCGCTCCCTCCAGACCCTCGGCGGCTCCGGCTTCCTCCAGGACTACCCGATCGAGCAGTACATCCGCGACTCCAAGATCGACTCCCTCTACGAGGGCACCACCGCCATCCAGGGCCTGGACCTGTTCTTCCGCAAGGTCCTGCGCAACCAGGGCGCCGCGCTCGGCTCGCTGCTCGACGAGATCAAGGAGTTCGCCGGGTCGCAGGCGGGCAACGGCCGGCTCAAGGTCGAGCGCGGGCTGCTCGACCAGGCCGCCGACGACGTCAAGGCCATGGCCGACAAGATGGCCGGATGGGCGATCGGCTCGCTGGAGACGCCGAAGGAGATCTACAAGGTCGGCCTCAACACGACCCGCTTCCTGATGGGCCTCGGCGACCTGATCCTCGGCTGGCTGCTGCTGCGGCAGGCGGAGGTCGCCCTCAAGGCCCTCGGCGACTCCGACCGCGACCGCGACTTCTACACCGGAAAGGTGGCCTCCGCGTCGTTCTTCGCCCAGAACGTGCTGCCGCGCCTGGCCACCGAGCGCCAGATGCTCATGGCCACCAACCAGGAGCTGATGGACCTCCCGGAGGAGGCCTTCTAGGCGACACAAAAGGACCGCCGCCGTCTGCTCGACGGCGGCGGTCCTTTTTTGGTGCTTACAGCTCGTGCTGTACGGCGGCCCTACCGGCCAGGATCGGCTTGATGTACTCCTCGATCACGGCCAGATGCACCGGATGATCGCGGTACACGAGGTAGCCGTCCACGTCGTCGAAGTCCGCGACGACCCCGAGCGAGTGGTTGCCCGCGTTCAGGCCGGCGTCCTCGCCGATCTCGTACCGCCGGATCTCGGGGATGGCCCCGGGGAGCTTGGACAGCTGGGCGACGACCTCGGCTCGCTGCTCCGCGGTGGCGTCCGCGGTCCAGGCCAGCAGCACAATGTGCCGGAACATATGTCTCCTTATCCGAAAACCGCGGGCAGGGTGGCCCGGTGCGTCTCGCGCAGGGTGGCGACCGGGATCTCGAAGGCGTTCTCGACCGTCAGCGTCGTGCCGCCGGTCTCGCCGAGACCGTAGCAAGAGACCTCGTGGGCGGCGCAGAGCTCGGCCAGCGCGGCGAACCGCTCCGGTTCGACGCAGACCAGCGCGCGGGCGGACGACTCGCTGAACAGATCAACGAACGCGTCCTCGCCGGGCAGCGAGACGGTCGCGCCGATCCCCTTCGGCAGGCAGGCCTCCGCCAGGGCGACGGCCAGGCCGCCGTCCGACAGGTCATGCGACCCCGCCAGCAGCCCCCGCCGGGACGCCGTGGTGAGCACGTTCGCCAGCGCGCGCTCGGCCTCCAGCCGGACCTGCGGCGGCAGCCCGCCCAGGTGGCCGTGGGCCACGTGCGCCCACTCCGAGCCGCCGAACTCGTCGGCGGTGTCCCCGAGCAGAACGACCCGCAGGCCCTCGGCCGTGAACCCGGACGGCACCCGCTTCGCGACGTCCTCGATCACGCCGAGCACGCCCACGACCGGCGTCGGGTGGATGGCGGCCGATCCCGTCTGGTTGTAGAAGGAGACGTTTCCGCCGGTCACCGGGACGCCCAGGGTCTTGCACGCGTCCGCGAGCCCGCGCACGGCCTCGGCGAACTGCCACATCACCTCGGGGTCCTCCGGCGAGCCGAAGTTGAGGCAGTTGGTCACCGCCAGCGGCGTCGCCCCGGTCACGGCCACATTCCGGTACGCCTCGGCCAGCGCCAGCTGCGCCCCCGCGTACGGATCGAGCTTGGCGTAACGGCCGTTGCCGTCGGTGGCGAGGGCGATGCCGCGGGTCGTCTCGCTGGCTCCGGGCATCGACTCGGAGATGCGCAGCACGCCCGCGTCGGCCGGCTGGGCGAGGACGGTGTTGCCACGGACGTACCGGTCGTACTGGGAGGTCACCCACTCGCGGGAGGCGATGTTGGCGGAGCCGAGCAACTGGAGCAGGGTGGCGCCCAGGTCGGCCGGCCTGGCCAGCTCGACGTGGGCGTTGAGCGCGGCCTGACCGGCGGGCTCGTGGTAGGGCCGGTGGTAGACCGGGCCCTCGTCGGCGGCGGTTCCCGGGGGAATGTCGACGATGACCTCGCCGTCCCAGGTCATCACCAGGCGCCCGGAATCGGTGACCTCGCCGATGACAGTCGCGGGCACGTCCCACTTCTCGCAGATCGCCAGGAAGGCGGCGATGTCGTCGGGGGTGACGACCGCCATCATGCGCTCCTGCGACTCGCTCATCAGGATCTCTTCCGGCCGCAGCGTCGGGTCGCGCAGCGGGACCAGGTTGAGGTCCACGGCCATTCCGCCTGTGCCCTTGGCGGCCAGCTCGGTCGTCGCGCAGGACACCCCGGCCGCGCCGAGGTCCTGGATGCCGACGACCACGTCCGCCTGGTAGAGCTCCAGGCAGCACTCGATCAGCAGCTTCTCCATAAACGGATCCCCGACCTGTACGGCCGGCCGCTTGGCCTGGGATTCGTCCTCGAAAGTGGCCGAGGCGAGCACCGAGGCGCCGCCGATGCCGTCCGCGCCGGTCCGCGCGCCGAACAGCACGACCTTGTTGCCGGGCCCGGGAGCGGTGGCCAGCTTGATCTGGTCCTTCCGCAGCAGGCCCACGCAGAGCGCGTTGACCAGCGGGTTCCCGATGTAGCAGGGGTCGAAGACGACCTCGCCGCCGATGTTGGGCAGGCCGAGGCAGTTGCCGTAGTGGCTGATGCCCTCCACCACGCCCGGCAGCACCCGGCGGGTGTCGGTCTGGTCCAGGCCGCCGAACCGGAGCGAGTCCATGACCGCGATCGGACGGGCGCCCATCGACATGATGTCGCGCACGATGCCGCCGACGCCGGTGGCCGCGCCCTGATGGGGTTCGACATAGGAGGGGTGGTTGTGCGACTCGATCTTGAAGGTCGCGGCCCAGCCGTCGCCGATGTCGACGACCCCCGCGTTCTCCCCCATGCCGACCAGCAGCGCCTCAGACGCCGGGGCCTTGGTGGCGAACTGCCGCAGATGCACCTTCGACGACTTGTACGAGCAGTGCTCGCTCCACATCACCGAATAGATCGCCAGCTCGGACCCCGTCGGCCGCCGTCCGAGGATCTCCTTGACCCGGAGGTACTCCTCTTCCTTCATGCCCAGCTCGGCGTAGGGAAGGCGTTCGTCCGGGGTCTGGAGGGCGCGCTTGACGCTGTCCACGGTCATGCGGTCACCAGCCTCTTGAGGATCGAGGTGAAGAAGCCCCGGCCGTCCACGCTCGGCGCGCCGGTCAGCTCCTCGACGGCGTGCTCGGGGTGCGGCATCAGGCCGACCACGTTCCCGGCCTCGTTGGAGATTCCGGCGATGTCGTTGAGCGAGCCGTTGGGGTTGCCGCCGGAGTAGCGGAAGACCACCCGGCCGGTGCCCTCCAGCTCGGCCAGCGTCGCCTCGTCGGCGACGTAACGGCCCTCACCGTGCTTGATCGGGAGCACGATCTCCTGGCCCTCGGCGAACTCGCCGGTCCAGGCGGTAGCGGTGTTCTCGACGCGGATGCCCTGGTCGCGGCAGAGGTAGTGCAGGCCGGCGTTCCTGGTCAGGGCGCCTGGCAGCAGGTGCGCCTCGCAGAGGATCTGGAAGCCGTTGCAGGTGCCGAGGACGGGCAGTCCCGCCTTGGCGGCCGGGATCAGCTCCTCCATCAGCGGGGCGAACCTGGAGATCGCCCCGCACCGGAGATAGTCCCCGTAGGAGAACCCGCCGGGCAGGAAGACCGCGTCCACCCCCTTGAGGTCATGATCCGCATGCCAGAGCGGTACGGCTTCCGCTCCAGCCAGCCGGACGGCTCGCGCCGCGTCCTGATCGTCGAGTGTCCCGGGAAAGGTGACGACGCCCACCCGCATCACTTAGGGCCCTCCCAATGCACGCAGAAGCCACCGACTCCGGTGGTCAGCAGTCTTTGGCGGTACGCCTCAGGTTATCGGAAGCTCACTGAGCTCAGCGCCCAGGGCATCCCTGGCGAAGCTGGTCAGGGGGTGATGGATGGCGATTTGGGGGTGTGGGGGTGGGCGGGATCGCCGTGGGGGTAGGGGTGGTCGGCCTTGGTTCCGTGAGAGTGGGGCAGGCGTGTTTGCCCGGAAAATGTTGGGCTTGGCGCGGTCGGGGCGCGGGTTGTGGCGGGTGGAGGCCATTAGGACGCACCCGTAAGTGTCACTGGAGGGTTAGACGCTGGCCAGTTGACGGTCTCGGGAGAGGTGGTGGGCGATGGCGTCTTCGTCCCAGTCGAGTTCCTTGCTGAGACGGACCGTGGTGCCGCTGCCCGGGGTGATGTCGAATGAGATCTCGTCCACGACGGACTGCATGATCATGATGCCTCGGCCGTTCTCCGTCTCGCCGGCCGGATACTGCTGAGGAATCGCGGTCAGCCCACGTCCTCGGTCCATGATGCGCAGTTCGCAACGCCAGTCATCAATGGCCGCCTGCACTTGATATCTCGTGGCCGGTCCACCATGTCTCACCGCATTGGCGCAGGCCTCGGAGGTCGCCAGCAAAAGGTCCGACACACACTCCTCGGTCACGCCCAGCGATCGCAGCGCATCACCGAGCACTCGACGAACCATCGGGATGCCGATCGCATCACGCGGGAGAGCCAGCGAGAACTCGATGTCCACCGGAGGCCTCCCTTCCACGTAGGTCACTAGAACGTGCTTCCCCGAGGGATGGGGCCTAATCGCAACTGCGCAACCAAAATCACGCGGTTGTCATTCGGGGTTATGCGTATATCGGACTTCTCCCACTTCACGGTCCATGGGTAAGCCGGAGGAGCCCCGAAGCGATGTTCGCTTTCGTTCCTGTGGACTGCGCAGGTACGCAAAGGACTCTGATCTGGAGTCGAGCGTTTCTTTCTCGGAGTGCGCTCAGTGCTCGCCTCGGAGAACCCGTAAGTCGTCGCTGCCGTCTCGACGTATCGCCAGGTCATTTGACCCACATTGTTTGCGCAGGTTCCGATGCTGTTGCGGGCGGGAGCTGTGTGGCATGGTCACGGTGGTTCTCCCACCCACCCACCCTTTTCTGCGCTGCGCGCGGCTTCTTCGGCAGGCCCTGCCGGCCAGGCCCCCGGTTCCGGCAGGCCCTGCCAGCCGGGCCCGGTTCCAGCAGTCCCTGCCAGCCAGGCACCGGTTCCGGCACGCCTGGCCGGCCAGGCCCCGATTCCGGCACACCCTGCCAGCCGGACCCCGATTCCGGCATGCCCTGTCAGCTGGACCCCGGTTCCGGCAATCGAGCCCTGTTTCGTGGAATCACAGGAAGCCCGGGATGGGAGGGCTGCCGAGTTTCTGTACGAACGAGGCGGTTGCGGAGTTCCCCGAGCGTGAGGGAACTGGCCGCCGAGCGCAGCGCAGAAGAGGGTGGGTGGGTGGGACAACCACCGCAGGCTATGCCAGGCATGCCGGCGAGCGCCCGAAGAGGGGCAGAGCGCCAGC
>NZ_BOOA01000137.1 GCF_016862995.1 Acrocarpospora phusangensis | reverse complement strand
TGGAGTCTGGGGCAGAGAACGAGCCGGACGAAGCCCGGGGAACAAAAGGGTGGGTGGGTGGGAAATTACCCGTAACAACGAGTGGGACAACCACCGGCAAACAATGGGTGGCGGGTGGACGTGCGCGTTGCACGATGACGCCGGTCCTGGCGTTGGATTGGGGAGTCTGGGGGGCCTTCTCCTGGGTGGGAGGTCGCCAATCGGGGGGCGGGGGTGGTTCGATACCGGCATGACTCGGACCTCCAGTACTCCCGGACCGGTGACGTCAGTCGCGTTCCGGGCCGTGCCGTACGTTCCGCTTGGCGTCTTCGCGGTGCTGGGCGCGTTCCTCGCGTACTTCTGGAAGTCACCGTGCCGGTTCGGGGGCGCCTGGAACACGGGAGTCGAGCAGTACAGCAACTTCTGTTACACCGACATCTATCCGCTCTGGTTCGCCCGGGGACTGGCCGACGCCCGCATCCCGTACATCGACAATCCGGACGTCGAGTACCCCGTCGGCATTGGCGCGATCATGGAGTTCGCCCGTCGGCTGTCCTTCGGCGACGGCGTGACGTTCTACGACATCACCGTCATCCTGATGGGCGCCAGCCTGGTCATCGGCGTGCTGCTGATGGCCGCCCTGGCCGGCCCGACCCGCCCCTGGGACTCCCTCTGGTACGCGATCGGCCCCGGCGTCATCCTCTGCGCCTACATCAACTGGGACCTCGCCGCCGGCGCCCTCGCCCTCGGCGGCCTCCTGGCCTGGGCCCGCGAACGCCAGTACCTGGCCGGCGTGCTCCTCGCCCTCGCGGTGGCCACCAAGTTCTACCCCCTGATGTTCCTCGGCGCGCTCTTCCTGCTCGCCGCCCGCACCGGCAAGTGGGTCGCGTACGGCAAGACCCTCGGCGCCGCCGTACTCACATGGCTGCTGGTCAACGTGCCGATCATGCTGATCAGTTTCGCCGGCTGGAGCAAGTTCTACGTCTTCAGCAGCGAACGCGGCGTGGACTGGGGCGGCCTCTGGTTCTTCTTCCAGAAGTACCAGTGGGGCTTCCTGGCCGACGCCGACAGCCTCAACGAGATGGCGATGGGCACGCTCGCCCTGCTGCTCCTGGGCATCGCCGTACTGACCGTGTCCGCCCCCCGCCGTCCCCGCCTGGCACAGATCTGCTTCCTGGCGCTGGCCGCCTTCATGGTGACCAACAAGGTGTGGTCGCCGCAGTACGTGCTCTGGCTGGTGCCGCTGGCCGTACTGGCCCGGCCGAAGTGGCCCGCGCTCGCGGTCTGGCAGATCACCGAGGTCTGGTACTTCTTCGCGATCTGGCTCTACTTCGTCGGCATGGACCCGGCGCACACGGCCGAGGGTATCGGCGACGGCGCGTACTTCCTGGCGGTCTGGGCGCGGGCGCTGGCCGTGCTCGGCCTGATGGGCCTGGTCGTGTGGGACATCCTGCGACCGGAGCGCGACATCGTGCGCAAGGACGACATCGACGACCAGTCGGGCGGAGTCTTCGATCGAGCGCCCGATCGGTTCGTCTTGTTCCGCCGTAGCCCGGCCATGGCGGAGTGAATCTTTCACCCAGTTTGATCGGAAGGATCAGGTAATCGTGCGATACGCACTACCGGTCTGGGTGATCACCCGTGCCGTGCTGTTCCTGGCCGCCACCCAGGTCATCCCCGTCGGCCTCGCGGACTCCTTCACCAACGACGTCCGCCTGTACGGCGACTGGTCGACCGTCCTCCTCGGCGGCCAGTTCCCCGAGGGCGACGAGAAATGGCAGTACCCGCCGTTCGCGGCCGTCCCGATGCTGGCCCCGCACCTGCTCCCCTGGAGCTACCAGATCTCGTTCTACGTGATCGCGCTCCTCTGCGACCTGGCCATCCTGCTCCTCATCCACCGCTTCTCCACCCGGTACGGCACCGGCCCCGCCGCCGTCTGGGCCTGGACGATCGGCGCCGCCCTCCTCGGCCCCATCCTCATCTCGCGCTACGACCTGATGGTCACCCTGGTCGCCGTCGCCGCCCTCACCGCCTCCCGCGACGCGTACGTGCGGGGCATCCTCATCGGGGTCGGGCTGTCGATCAAGGTATGGCCGGTGGCCCTGCTGGTCGGCCTGCGCCGCTGGCGGGAGCTGCTCACCGGCGCCGGCGCGGCACTCGGCGCCACCGTCGTGGCCTGCGGCGCGGCCGCCCTGGTCATGCCGCACGCCCTGGACTTCCTCACCAACCAGCAGGAACGCGGCCTCCAGGTCGAGTCGCTGGCCGGCACGCCGTTCGCCCTGGCCCGGGCGCTCGGCTGGTGGGGCGGTTTCACCAGCTACCAGCACGGCGCGATGGAACTCGTCGGCGACGGCATCGAGACCGCCACCCAGGTCAGCGTGATCGCGACGCCCGTGGCGTTGCTGCTGCTGCTCGTCTGGTGGCTGCGCGCGACCCCCACCGAGACCACGTACTACGACGCCGCCTTCACCACCGTGCTGTTCCTGGTGCTGACCAGCCGCGTACTTTCCCCGCAGTACCTGATCTGGCTGATCGGCATCGCCGCCGTCACGTTCGCGGTCCACGGTTCCAGTCAGCGCCCCGCGGCCTGGCTGCTCCTGGCGGCCATGCTGCTGACCGGGATCATGTATCCGTGGGTGGAGCAGGACTACAGCTGGGACGGCGAACTCCCCGGCACCCTGCTGCTGGTCCTCCGCAACCTGCTGCTCCTCGCGGCCGCGATCGTCTCGTTCGTACGCCTCTGGCAGAGCAGCGTGCCCCAACGGGCCAGACGTAAACCTGTACCCGCTATTTAAGCCAGCGAATCCAGAGACTTTATCCACAGGGTGTGGGAAACCATCCGCACCACCTCACCCACCCAGGTGGTGGGCCGGGGATCCGGGGGCTGCTCCGAGTCTTCCGTGATCTCCGGACTGTCCGGCTCGGCGTGATCGGACTCCTGGGGATCCCCGGCCGGTTCGCCAGGGTCCTCCGGTTGATCTCGTCGAGGGTTCCGAACCACCACGGACGCTCCTTGATGCTGCTTCGGGCCATCTCTTTGTGCTTCAGGGTGCTTTTAGTACTTCGCGGACCCCGGAAACGTTCCGGACAAGGGCTTGTCCCTCATGTCCGGCATGAGGATGCGGAGATGTCAAAGCAATCTCACCGTCATTGCCGAACAAGCGCAAGCGATTCGGAACCTATGACCGGCCGTGATGAATTCGCTACCAGACCAGGATGATTGCTTCCCATAGAACCGATCTCATTCCGGTGGCCGTGCTGACCTGCCGAGATTCTGATCAAGGTCGTCGGTGCTTCGCCCGAGTGGGCGCTAGGTATGTGACGGCTGTCACATCGGCAAAGCCCGTGCAGGTGACATTCCATCACAAAAAATGCGCGCTCCGGCCTGGTGATGAGGGCGGCCGAATTGATTGTGATCCCATCCATGTGCGGGACTATTCGATAAGCAAAGCCAGCCTGCAATTGCAAACGCAAAAACGCCGGAGCCCGGCCCTGGGCGTACGGGAACGACCGCCACGGCTCGATGCGGTGGCGGTCGGTCGAGGCGGGGGTCAGAGGTGTTTGCGGAGGAAGGAGATGTCGTCGGCCTGGCCCTCGGAGGGGGTTTCGACCACGATGGGCGCGTTGGCCGTGCGGCAGATCGCCAGGATCAGCTCGGGGTCGATCTGGCCGGTGCCCAGGTTGGTGTGGCGGTCGGCGCCCGAGTCGAAGGCGTCGCGGGAGTCGTTGCAGTGGATCAGGTCGATCCGGCCCGTGATGGCCAGCACGCGTTCGACGATGCCGAGGAGTTCCTCGCCGCCGGCGTGGGCGTGACAGGTGTCCAGGCAGAAGCCGATCTTGGAGGCGTCCTGCGCGCCGGCGGTGGCCGCGTCCCACAGGCGGGCGATGGTGTCCAGCCGCCGGGTCATCGCGTTGCCGCCGCCCGCGGTGTTCTCGATCAGCACCGGGATCGGGCAGTCCATGCGCTCGAAGACCTTGCGCCAGTTGCCGAACCCGATCTGGGGGTCGTCGTCCTTGTTGAGATGCCCCCCGTGCACGATCAGCCCCTTGGCCCCCAGCGAGGCGGCGGCTTTCAGCTGACCCTCCAGCAGTTTCCGGCTGGGAATCCTGATCCGGTTGTTGGCCGTGGCCACGTTGATCAGATAGGGCGCGTGGATGTAGACGTCCACATCGGACTCACGGATCGCGTCCGCGCTCGCCGGCATCACCGGGCCCTTCCAGCCCTGCGGGTCCCCGAGGAAGAACTGCACCACATCGGCGTCCCGCGCGGCGGCGTGGGCCAGCGGATCATCCTGATCGACGTGAGCTCCGATACGCACCATGAAACCGAGCGTATCCGAGCCCTCCGACACTCTCACGCCCTTCCGGACGCCCACCCGGAAGACCTTCGCCGACCCGGTGAAGGGCGGAACTATATGCCTCCTTCAAGAGCGTTTCAAGGTTCCCCCGCCGGGCAGTCGCTGGTGCGGCTGATACGCCCTGCTACCCGCGTGTCGCGACAGAAGGAGATGACATGCGCTATCGGATCGGGAGCTTCATCCTGCTGATCTACATACTGGTCGGCATCTACGTCGCCTGGGTCTACGACTACCTCACCCCCGGCATCCTGAGGAGCATCGCGGAAGCCCTGCTCTCCATCTTCCTGTGGTTCCTGGTCCTCCTCGGAGTCGACCTTCATCTGGGGAAGTGACGAGCGGAAAGCCGATGGGCGGGCGGCGCGGACCTCCACGCGCACCCGCCCATCAGTGATTCCGGACGAAATCCAGGGTGAGGGGGTCGGCAGGCTAGGAGAAGCCGCCGTGGGCGATACCCAAGAGGGCGCCCACGAAGGACGCCACGATGCCCATGATGATGATGCTGCGCTGCGGAGTGGTGACCGACACGTACTGGGCGAACAGACCCCCGGCGAAGCCGATGATGCCGAGCGCGGTGGCGACGACGTGGGCGCTGACCACGAACCCCAGGATGAACGCCAGGACTCCGACGAGGAAGGTTCCGACGGCGAGGATGTTCTCCCGGGTATGGGGCCTGCCGTCGGTGTTGAGGGTGAGACGGAATGGTTCGCTCTCTGCGGGACCAAGCATGTGCGGCATGCCTGCCACCCCCTTTCCCCGCTAAGAATTCCCGGCAGGGCAGGTGCACAATCCCGGCCCTGGTAGCCTTATTCGGCTGCGTCTGGTAAGCGCGGGTGATCGCTCGCGCGAACCGCAGCGTCCTCCTGTCACGGCAAGGCGTCGTGACCGCAAGAGTCCAGAGGAGGTTGGATTCCGCATGCGTCGTTACGAGATGATGGTCATCCTCGACCCGTCCCTCGATGAGCGCACCGTGCAGCCCTCGCTCGACCAGTTCCTGACGGTCGTGCGCAACGACGGCGGCACCGTGGAGAAGGTAGACGTCTGGGGCCGCCGCCGGCTGTCCTACGACATCGACAAGAAGTCCGAGGGCATCTACGCCGTCGTCGACCTCACCGCCGAGCCCGCCACGATCAAGGAGCTGGACCGTCAGCTCAACCTGAACGAGGGCATCCTTCGCACCAAGGTTCTCCGTCCCGAGCTCCACTGACGAACATTGGTCCCTGACGGCCGGTCGGCAGGCGTCCGGAGTCACGGTGATTCCCTGGGCTTCGAGTCCACGGGAAGCCCCCGTTTTTGTCGTACGGGGCCCGTACTCTGAGCGACTAACGGCTTGGCTGGCGGGATAGGAAGGCGAATCGACCGATGGCAGCAGGCGACACAACAATCACGATCGTCGGCAACCTTGTCGACGACCCGGAGCTGCGCTTCACCCCGACGGGGCAGGCCGTGGCCCGGTTCCGCATCGCGTCCACTCCGCGGTTCCTCGACAAGACGACCAACGAGTGGAAAGACGGCGAAGGTCTGTTCCTGACCTGCAACGTGTGGCGGCAGGCGGCGGAGAACGTCGCCGAGAGCCTGCAGCGTGGCATGCGGGTCATCGTGCAGGGACGGCTGCGCCAACGGTCGTATGAGACCAAGGAAGGCGAGAAGCGCACGGTCTACGAGGTCGAGGTCGACGAGGTCGGCCCCTCGCTGCGCAACGCCACCGCGAAGGTGAACAAGACCGCCCGGCAGGGTGGCGGGGGCGGCGGCTTCGGCGGCGGCCCGGCCAACGACCCCTGGGCGTCCGCGTCCCCGGCCCCGCCCAGCGGCGGCGGCTTCGGTGGCGGCGGCGGGCAGGGCGGCGGAGGTTACCAAGGCGGCGGCGGTGGCGGCTACGGCGGCCAGCAAGGCGGCGGTGGCTTCGGCGGCGACTTCAGCGACGAACCGCCCTTCTAGCCTTCACCCACACATCCATAACCGAGCGACCATTCCCGCGTTGAGCGGGGCTCTGAAAGGAGCACCACGATGGCCAAGCCGGCACTGCGCAAGCCCAAGAAGAAGGTTTGCCTGTTCTGCCACGACAAGATCTCCTACGTCGACTACAAGGACACGGCGCTGCTGCGGAAGTTCATCTCCGACCGCGGCAAGATCCGTGCTCGCCGGGTGACGGGCAACTGCACCCAGCACCAGCGCGACGTGGCGACCGCTATCAAGAACGCCCGTGAGATGGCCCTGCTGCCGTACACGAGCACCGCGCGCTAAGGAAAGGGGACTCAGCCATGAAGCTCATTCTCACCACTGAGGTCTCCGGTCTCGGCGCTCCGGGTGACGTCGTCGAGGTCAAGGACGGCTACGGCCGTAACTACCTGATCCCGCGCAGCTTCGCGATCCGCTGGACGCGTGGCGCCGAGTCGCAGATCGCCTCCATCAAGAAGGCCCGCGACGCCCGCGAGATCCGTGACCTCGGCACCGCCAAGGAAGTCGCCGGCCAGCTCGGCGCGCTCAAGGTGAAGCTGAAGACCAAGGCGGGCGACTCGGGCCGGCTGTTCGGCTCGGTCACCACCGGTGACATCGCCGACGCCGTCAAGGCCGCCGGCGGCCCGCTGCTGGACCGCCGCCGCATCGAGATCGGCAACCCGATCAAGAGCACCGGCTCGCACAAGGTCAGCGTCAAGCTGCACCCCGAGGTCTCCGCGACCCTCGACATCGAGGTCCTCGCCAACTGATCTCCAACGTCAATGGCCCCTCGTGCGTACGGGGGGCCATTGGTGTGTCCGGGGTTATGTGTCCGGGGCGCTATCGCGGTGGCGTCGGGCGGCGGTGGCGGCCGATGGCGGGGGCCAGGGCGCTGTGCCTTCGGCCGTACAACTGGTAGACGAGCACGCCGACGGCCATCCACAGGAGGAAGTAGAGCCACGTGATGACCTGCAGGTTGAGCATCAGCCACAGGGCCGCCACGATGGACAGGCCCGGGATCAGCGGGGACATCGGGACCCTGAACCCGCGCTGCAGGTCCGGCATGCGATTCCGCATGGCGATCACACCGGCTGACACGATCATGAACGCGAACAGCGTCCCGATCACGACCAGCTGCTCCAGGGTGAGGACGGGGACGAACTCCGCCAGCAGGATCGCGATGACGCCGATGAACAGGGTCGCCCTGGCCGGGGTGCGGTGCGAGCCGCTGAGCCGCGACAGGCCGGTGGGCAGCAGGCCGTCGCGGGCCATCGCGAACACCACCCGGGTCTGCCCGACCAGCAGCACGAACACCACGGTGGTGAGTCCCAGCACCGCGGTGATGTTGATCACGTGCACCATGGCGGTCTCGCCGACCAGCCGGAACGCGTCCGCGAGCGGCGCGCCCAGCGAGATCTTGGAGTACGTCACCATGCCGATCATGACGATGGCCACCGCGATGTAGATCACGGTCGCCGTGGCCAGCGCCCGGATCATGCCCTGCGGAACGGTCCTGGTCGCGTCCTTGGTCTCCTCGGCGGCCGTGGTCACGATGTCGAACCCGAGGTAGGCGAAGGCGATCGCCGGCGTGGCCGCCAGGATGCCGAACCAGCCGAACGCGTGGCCTTCGCCGATGAGCAGGCCGAAGACCGTGGAGTGCAGCGTGTCCGCGTCGGTCACCAGGGGCTGGGGGTCGACCGGGATCTCGGCGATGTTGCCGGGGTTGAAGTGCAGTGAGCCGATCACGATGACCGCCGTGATGCCCACCAGTTTTGCCGAGACCATGACCCATAACGCGCGCAGGCCGACCTTGGCGTTGAACGCCACGATCCCGGTGAGCGTGGTCAGGATGAGCAGGGTGAACAGGTCGAAGCCGACCGGGCGGCTCAGCAGTTCCGGCACGGTGAAGCCGAACTCGGTGAGCATCTGGGTGAAGTACAGCGACCAGACCCGGGCCACCACGGCGGCGGCCAGCTCCATCTCCAGGATCAGCGACCAGCCGATGATCCAGGCCCACACCTCGCCGAAGATGACGTAGGTGTAGGTATACGCGCTGCCGGAGACCGGCATGGTGGAGCACAGTTCGGCATAGCAGATCGCGGCCAGCAGACTGGTGATTCCGGCGATCATGAAGGAGAGAATGACGCCCGGACCGGCCATGGTGGCGGCCTGCCGTCCGGCGACGCTGAAGATACCCGCACCGATCATGACGCCCAGGCCGAGCACGATCAGGTCGTTGCGGGTGTAGATCTCCCGCAGACCCTTCGTACGCAGCACGGTGGCCTCCGCCGCGGGCATACGGCGGAGTACGGAGGTCGATGTGGGCTGACGTACTGAAGTCACGACAGGCCAATCTTCAGAGGCATGACCGTAGGCAACAGTGCCTCATCTAACTACTGCCGACAAGGGCCCAAATCACTACCCTCTCGTCATTTATTGGACATGTTATGAAGTTGTACTGTTTGCGCAGGTAGGAAGATTGGGTCAGCCATACTCAGCAGCTATGGTTAGGGGCCGCGGAGTCTAAACGTTCATGATTCACAGAACAGGATTCCGTTTTATTCACACCTTCGGCCGGACGTTTGTGCGAATTCCGGTCTCAAGCTCCGCTCACCAACCAGCCGTCTCCCCGGGCCCGCAGACCGAGCGTCGCCAGCCGGGCCAGCATCCACACGCCGAGCGCCAGCCACAGCCCGACCAGACTGCCCGCCAGCAGGGCGAACGGCAGGTAGGCGAGGGTGGTGATCACGCCGGCCCAGGCCAGATAGCGCTGGTCGCCCGCGCCGATGAGCACGCCGTCCAGCACGAAGACCATGCCCGAGACCGGCTGGAACAGCGCGACCGTCCACAGCACCGCCATCAGTTGCGCGGCCACCGCCGGATCCGCGTCGAACAGGCCGGGGATGAGCGGCCGGCAGGCGATCACGCCCAGGCCCAGCAGCACGCCGCCGCCGACACCCCAGATCAGCATGCGCCCGGTCACCTGCCGGGCGCCCGTCACGTCGCCCGCGCCGAGCAGCTTCCCGGTGAGCGCCTGGCCCGCGATGGCGATCGCGTCGAGGGCGAAGGCCAGCAGGGACCAGATCTGCGTGGTGATGCCGTGCGCGGCCACCTCGGCGACGCCCATCCTGGCCGCGATCACCGTGGCGGTGACCAGGACGATCCGCAGGCAGACCGTCCGGATCAGCAGCGCGATGCCCGCCGTGCCCGACGCCCTGATGCCCGCCGGATCCGGCCGCAGCGACGCTCGCACCCGCCGCGCCCCGCGCACCACCACGATCAGGTACGCACCCGCCGCCAGCGTCTGCGCGGCCACCGTGCCCCAGGCCGAGCCCGCGAGCCCCCAGCCGAGCCCCAGGACGAACCAGGCGTTCAGCGCCGCGTTGAGGGCGAACCCGCCGACCGAGACCGCGAGCGGCGTCACCGTGTCCTGTAAGCCGCGCAGCACCCCGGTCCCGGCCAGCACGATCAGCATCGCCGGCGTCCCGACCAGGCTGATCCGCAGGTACGTGATCGCCTCCGCCGTCACCTCGGGCGGCGCGTCGATGAGGTGAACCAGACCCGGCGCCAGCGGCCAGCAGACGGCCACCACGGCCACCCCGATCACCGCCGCCAGCCACAGCCCGTCCATCCCGCGCTGTACGGCCTGGCGGTGGTTGCCCGCCCCGACCTGCCGGGCCACCGCGGCCGTGGTGCCGTACGCGAGGAAGACGCACAGGTTCACGAGGGTGATCAGGATCGTGCCCGCCACGCTGAGCGCGCCCAGGGCGCTCGTCCCCAGCCGGCCCACGATCGCGTAGTCGGTCAGCAGGAAGAGGGGTTCGGCGACCAGGGCCGCGAAGGCGGGCACCGCGAGCCGGAGGATCTCCCGGTCCGTGGCCCGCCTTTGGCTTCGGGTAAGCGGCATGGAGCTATTGTGCTCCTTACCCCAAGATCATCCGTACGGTGTTAAATGGGGACAAAACGGACTGACTGTGATCGGGACCCCAGACTTTCTTTCCTCCACAGCCGGTGGATATCGTTTCCGCAGGTCAGAGCGGTTTTCCACAGCCTGTGAACAAGTTATCCCCAGGCTCGTCCCCAGGGTTCCCACACCCTGGCGGCAGAAGTGCACACCTTATCCACAGGTCTGTCGACAGGCTTCGTTGCCGGTTGCCGCACAACCCGGGAAACTGTCAGACCGGTCCTCTACAACTGGGGGTGGTGCGGCCGGAGTGGAGGGGGACGCATGACTGATCGACTAGCCGGGCACCGTGACGGCGCGCCGCGAGACCGCGCCTCCCTGGCGGCGTTCCCTCGGCGGGCCTCGCGTTCGCTGTTCGTATTGGGTGTCGGGTAACGATGAGTGTCGTCGACTTCTCCGGTGGGCCGTCCGAGCCCTCGTTCGAGCGCACTCCGCCGAACAACATCGAGGCCGAGCAGTCGGTCCTGGGCGGCATGCTCATCTCCAAGGACGCGATCGCGGACGTGGTCGAGGTGCTGCGCTCCGACGATTTCTACCGTCCCGCGCACCAGATCGTCTACGAGATCATCACGGATCTCTACGGGCGGGGCGATCCGGCCGACGCGGTCACCGTCTTCGACGAGCTTCAGCGCCGCGGCGACGTGGCGAAGGTCGGCGGCGGGGCGTACCTGCACACGCTGACCGTCGTCGTGCCCACGGCCGCCAACGCGGGCTACTACGCCAAGATCGTTCGTGAGCAGGCCGTGCTCCGGCGGTTGATCGAGGCGGGCACCCGAATCGTCTCGTACGGGTACGGGGGGCAGAACGAGGAAGTCGACGACCTGGTCGACCGGGCGCAGGCGGAGATCTACAAGGTCACCGAACGGCGCACCTCGGAGGACTATCTGCCGCTTTCGGAGATCATGCCGGCCGCGCTGGACGAGATCGAGGCCATCGGCAGCCGCGGCGGGCAGATGGTCGGCGTGCCGACCGGCTTCCAGGACCTGGACGCGCTGACCAACGGCCTCCACCCCGGGCAGATGATCGTCGTCGCGGCGCGGCCCGCCATCGGAAAGGCTCTCGCGCTCGATACGCCGCTGCCCACGCCCGGTGGCTGGACGACGATGGGCGAGGTCGCGGTCGGCGACCGGCTGATCGGCGCCGACGGCAGGCCGACGCGCGTCGTCGCGGCGACCGAGGTGATGTACGGGCGTCCCTGCTACGAGGTCGAGTTCAACGACGGGACAGTGATCGTCGCCGATGCTCAGCACCAGTGGCTCACAGTCGATTCGGGCCAGGGGATGGTCGCGTCGGCAAGGGCGATCGAGCCGATCGCCGCGACGTTGCGGCGGGCAACGGCCGACGGGTCTTCGAACCAGGGGATGTTCGCGTCGGTGAAGACAACGGAGCAGATTGCCGAGACGCTGCGTCGTGAGACGGCTGACGGGTGTTCGAACCACGCTGTCGCGGTTGCCAAGGCAGCGGTCTTCCCGCAGATGGATCTGCCCGTTTCTCCCTATGCGCTTGGGGTTGGGCTTGGGATTGGTGCAGGTCCGACCGGCTCCGATACAGAGATCATCGCGGAGATCGAGGCTGAGAATCCTGGAGAGGTGCTTCTGCGCGGTCAGGATGTGCTGGAACACATTCCGGGGGACTACCTTCGAGCGTCTGAGGAACAGCGGCGGGCGCTGCTGGCGGGGCTGCTGGACGTTTGTGGCGACGTCAGCGCCGATGGGACTGTCCGGCTTGCCGTCACCGGCGAGCGGCTCGCTGAGGACGCTTGGGAGCTGGTTCTCAGCCTCGGTTACGACGCTGGCTTAACGGATTCCGTCTCCCGATCGCCGGGTTATGTGATCACGTTTGCGCCTGATGACAAGGTGTTCCGGCTTTCTCGTAAGGCGGCTCGGCAGAGTGTTCGCGAGCATTCGGGGACCGGGCTGCGTTACATCACTGATGTCCGGCGTGTGGAGAGCCGGCCGGTTCGTTGTGTGGAGGTCGACAACGCGGATCACCTGTACCTTGCGGGCAGGTCGTGGATTCCGACGCACAATTCGACCCTTGGGCTGGACTTCGCGCGGTCGGCCGCGATCAAGCATGGTCTGACCACGGTGATCTTCTCGCTGGAAATGTCGCGAAATGAGATCACGATGCGACTGCTGTCCGCGGAGGCGCGGGTGGCGCTGCACACGATGCGTTCCGGCATGATGAACGACGACGACTGGACGCGGATGGCGCGGCGCATGGGCGAGGTCGCCGAAGCGCCGTTGTTCATCGACGACTCCCCCAACATGTCGATGATGGAGATCCGGGCCAAGTGCCGCCGCCTCAAGCAGCGTCACGACCTGAAGTTCGTCATCGTCGACTACCTCCAGCTGATGAGCTCCCCCAAGAAGACCGAGAGCCGCCAGCAGGAGGTCTCCGAGCTCTCCCGTGCGCTCAAGCTGCTCGCCAAGGAGCTCGAGGTCCCCGTCATCGCGATCTCGCAGCTCAACCGAGGCCCGGAACAGCGCACCGACAAACGCCCCGCCGTCTCCGACCTCCGCGAGTCCGGCTGCCTCACCGCCGGCACCCGCATCCTCCGCGCCGACACCGGCGCCGAGACCACCCTGGGCGAACTCCTCGCCGGCAACGCCCGCGACATCCCCGTCTGGTCCCTCGACGACCGCCTCAAACTGGTCCCCCGCACGTTGACCCACGTCTTCCCGAGCGGCACCAAGCCCGTCTACAACGTCCGCCTCCGCTCCGGCCGCGAACTGGAGGCCACCGCCAACCACCCCTTCCTCACGTACGACGGCTGGCACGCCATCGGCTCCCTCCCCCCAGGCACCCGCGTAGCCGTCCCCCGCCACGTCCCCCCACCCCTCACGGCCGCCGTCCCGTCCCCGAGACTCGATCTCACAGGCGTGCCCGACGCCAAGTGCCTGCCTGACGCCGTGTTCGCCCTCCCGAAGTCAGAGCTGGCGGCACTCCTTCGCCGCCTGTGGACGAAGCGTGGCGAGATCCGGTGGCAGCCCGCCCTCGGCCATCCACAAGAGGCGCCCGCGATAGTCGACTACGCGCAAGCGCGGGGTCTCGCCGGTAGCCCACAAGCAGCGCCCCCGACCGTCGGCACCACGCAAGCGCAGGCTGTCGCCGGTCGTCCGCAGGATGCCGGTACTGTCGTCGGCGGTCCCCCGGAGGCGCAGGCTGTTGCCGCTCTGCGGGAGCAGCGCAGTGGTGTCGGTCACCCGCAGGAAGCGCGCGCAATCGTCGACAAGGCGCGGGCGCGGGCTCGCACTGGTCGTTCGCAGGATGTCGGTACTGTCGTCGGCGGCCCTCCGGAGGCGCAGGCTGTTGCCGATCCGCGGGAGCAGCGCAGTGGTGTCGGTCACCCGCAGGAGGCGGGCGCGCTTGCTGGTGAGGCGTGGATCTGTTTTGAGGCGCGGAGTCGGCGGCTTGTGGATGATCTCGCGAGGTTATTGCTGCGCTTCAATGTGATGACGCAGATCGGGGCTGTGGGGTCTGCGTACCGTCTGACGATTTATGGGGCGGAGAACCAGCTTCGGTTTCTTGAGGATGTCGGGGTGTCGGGTCCGGCGGTTGAGGCGTGCGTGCGAGAGCTTCGGCTGAGGGTCGGGACGACCGATCCGGCGAGCCTGCCGCAGCAGATGTGGGATCAGGTGCGGGACGTTCTCGTCCAGCCGATCGAGGGTTCTTCGAGTGATCGGCGAGGAAGTGCCGACCGGAGAGAAAGCACTGATCGGCAGGGAAGCGCTGATCGGCGGGGAACTAGTGCGCTTGGGCAGATGGTCGCGATTCTCGATCGTGAGGATATGGAGATCACGGCGACCAACGACGTGTTCTGGGATGAGATCGAGTCGGTCGAGTTCCTTGGCGATCAGCCTGTGTACGACGCCACGGTCCTCGGCACCCACAATTTCGTCGCCAACGGCGTATCCGTCCACAACAGCATCGAGCAGGACGCGGACATGGTCATCCTGCTGCACCGCGAAGACGCCTACGAACGCGAATCCCCCCGCGCCGGAGAAGCCGACCTGATCGTCGCCAAACACCGAAACGGCCCCACCGCCACCGTCACCGTCGCCTTCCAGGGCCACTACAGCCGCTTCGTCGACATGGCCCAACACTGACCCGCGCGTAGGGCCTCAGTAGCGCGAATTCACATGAACGTCGGGCGATCGATGGCTCTCACAGCCGCCGGACCCGCAACACGCCGGTCAGCACGGGATGGTGGATTCGCTGTGGGCGGTCTTTGGCCTGCTCGTGCAGAAGCGCGGATCCGTCCTGTTCCGCGCGGTTCGCT
>NZ_BOOA01000136.1 GCF_016862995.1 Acrocarpospora phusangensis | reverse complement strand
CCGACGATGACGTGCAGGCGGCGGAACTGCTCGGCGTCGCCGTGCGGCTCGTCCCGGGTGTTGATGATCGGGCGGGACCGGGTCGTCGCCGACGACACCCCCTCCCAGATGTGCTCGGCCCGCTGCGACACGCAGTACACCGCGCCGCGCGGGGTCTGCAGCACCTTCCCCGCCCCGCAGATGATCTGGCGGGTGACCAGGAACGGGATCAGCACGTCGGCCAGCCGCCCGAACTCGCCCTGCCGGCTCACACAGTAGTTCTCGTGGCAGCCGTAGGAGTTGCCGGCCGAGTCGGTGTTGTTCTTGAACAGGTAGATGTCCCCGGCGATGCCTTCCTCGCGGAGCCGCTTCTCGGCCTCGACCATCAGGCCTTCCAGGATGCGCTCGCCCGCCTTGTCGTGCGTGACCAACTCGACGATGTTGTCGCATTCGGGCGTGGCGTACTCGGGATGGCTGCCCACGTCCAGGTACAGACGCGCGCCGTTGCGCAGGAACACGTTGCTCGACCGGCCCCAGGACACGACCCGCCGGAACAGGTACCGGGCCACCTCGTCCGGCGACAGCCTGCGCTGCCCGCGGAACGTGCACGTGACGCCGTACTCATTCTCCAGGCCGAAGATGCGACGATCCATTGCCTCACGCTACTTCCCCCACGCCCACAACGGGAAAGATCTTGAATCGGGGCTGGCGTCGCCGACAACCACACTTTCGCACCGTCTTGGCGGGCATCAAGGTCCGGCCGCCGCGTACCCGCCCGGACGCGGTGGCCACTGACAAGGTCCACTCCTCCCGCGGCAACCGCGCCTACCTGCGCGGACGCCATATCCGGGCAGTGATCCCCGAGAAAGCCGACCAGGCGGCCAACCGCAAGAACCGCGGTTCACGCGGCGGCCGCCCAGCCAGCCATGATCCCGGCTGTCGCCGAGGCTGTGCCGTTCGCTGCGCTTGACCGCGAAGCAGACAGTCAACGCGTCCTGGACGCGTGAGATCGTCGCCCTCCGGACAATGTTGAGCTGGCCGGCGATGCTCCCCAAGGTCCGGATTCGGCTATGCGAGCTGGGAAGAGTGGGTTATTTCAGGATTCGACTGGGGTCGGTGCCGGGAGCGAATCCTGCGAGTTCGCTTGCGTCGCGGTCGGACTCCAGGTCGGCTTGCCAGCCGACGGCGTGGGTCATGACGTAGTCCGATTCTCCGGCGGTCTCCAGGATGAGGCAGCGGGCGTCGCGGGTGATGCCGGTGTTCTCGGCGTGGATTCGTTCGGCTTCGGGCTGGGTGGCGCATCGGATGACGAGGCCGTCGTACTCGACTCTGAGTTTCATGGCGCGGACGGGCTTGAACAGGACGTCGATGCGGGACTGGGTGCTTCCGTCGTGCCCGGTCGTTCGGGTGCGCAGGAGGAGTTGGCTGTGGCTGATGGTGTAGGCCCAGACGGTGAAGGCACGGTCCGAGCGGAAGAGTTCGGCGCCTGGGACGAATCGGTCCTCGGTGTTCAGCCATTCCCGCGTGTGCATGTCGCGGATCTTGCCAGTGAAGTGTTCGTGCGGGCAACGGCGGTGATCATGGGCTTCTTGCTGGATCGCATCCCGAAGTCGGGTGAGCGCATCTTCTCCCAGACCGTGATCAGGCGGCGGTGGTCAGCGTGGGGCCGCCCAGGCCGGGACCCAGGTTCCGGTGGTGCGGTGGCCGGGTGATGTGGTGGTGAGGTGGGTGCGGAGGATGGGGAGGGCGGGGTGGGGGTTGGCGCGGTGCCAGAGGAGGGAGTGTGGGTAGACGGGGGTCGGGGTGGTTACCGGGATGCGGCGGAGGCCGTGGGTGGCGGGCCAGACGAGGCGGGTTCGGGCGCCCATGAAGGTGGCCAGCGCTGGGGTGTCGGCGATGGTGTCGAGGAGGGCGTCGGAGCCGAAGTTGGGGCCGGTGGCCTCGATGGTGAGGCCGAATTCGGCGATGAGGTCGTCGTAGTAGGAGGCCCATTCGGTGCCGGGGACGATGCCGGGCATCCAGATTCGGTGTCCGGCGAGTTGGGCGATGGGCACCGAGCGGGCGCCGGCCAGGGCGTGGGCGGGGCCGGTGAGGAGTTCGAGGGGTTCGTCGAGGACTCGGACGGATTGGATGTCTTCGGGGAGGGGTCGGCCGGGTGCGGTGACGGCGCGGAAGGACGCGTCGATGGTGCCGGAGCGGATGGCGGCGAGGGCTGTTTCGATGTCGAACAGCATGAGCACGTCGAGTTCGATCTCCGGGTGCGCGCGGTGGAAGTCGCGCATCAGGCCCGTGGCCGCGCCGCGTGAGGCGATCACGTCGACGCGGAGCGGACGGCTGCCGGTGCGAACGGACATGAGCGCGCGTTCGGCGACGCGCAGGAGTTCGCGGGCGTGGGGGAGGAACGCCTGTCCGTCGATGGAGAGTTCGGCGCCGCGCGGGGTGCGGGTGAACAGCCGTACGCCGAGGTTTCGTTCCAGGGCGGCGATGCGTTTGGAGGCGGCCTGCTGGGTGATCGCCAGTTCGGCGGCGGCTTCCTGGAACTGGCCCGCGTCGGCGGCGGCGACGAAGGTCCGGACGGCGTCGAGGTCCACGCGGACATTCTATGGATACAACCGTTGGTTGTGACTGGGTCGCCCAATGGTTGTTTGATCTCCAGTTATGTCGCGCGCTTTGATGCTTCCGATCGCTGATCGGTTGTGCGGGCGAAGGGCGTCGATCATGAGGAACGGACGGCGGTTCGGGTGGCTCTGGGGAGCGTACGCAACCAGCGCGCTCGGCACATGGCTCGCCTTCGGCGCGTTCCCGTTGATCGCCATCCAGGTGTTGCATGCCGGCCCGGCCGAGATCGCCACGCTGTCATGCGTGGGGGCATTGGCGGGCGCGGCCGTGGCGGTGCCGCTCGGCCCGTGGGTGGAGTTCCGCCGCAAACGGCCGGTGCTGATCGCGATGGACCTGGTGCGGTTCGCGGCACTGCTGAGCATCCCTATGGCGTACGCGCTGGGCGTGCTCACCTTTGTTCAGCTCCTGCTGGTCTCGGTTGTCGTGGCGGCGGCCGACATCACTTTCCGCGCGGCCTCCGGCGCGTACGTGAAGACGCTGCTGCGTGCCGAGGACCTGCTTGTCGCCAACGCCCGGTTCGAGTCCACGACCTGGACGACCACGATCGTCGGACCGCCGCTGGGAGGCGCGGTGACGGGCCTGCTCGGTCCGGTGGCGACGGTGGTGGCCGACGCGGTCAGCTACCTGCTCTCGGCGATGGGCATCGGCGCGATCGGCGGGCACGAGCCGCGGCCCGAGCGCCGGAACGTCACGCGCTTACGGGCCGGGGACCTCGTCGACGGTTGGCGGTGCATCCTCGCCGACGCGACCCTGCGCTCGCTGTTCTTCAACACCGCCCTGTTCAACGGCCTGGTGATGGCCACCCAGCCGATGCTCGCCGTCCTCATGCTCGGCCCACTCGGCTTCGCGCCATGGCAGTACGGCCTCGCCTTCGCCGCACCCGCGATCGGCGGGCTACTCGGTTCCCGGCTGGCCCGGCCACTCGTCACCCGCTTCGGGCAGCAGCAGGTCCTGATCGCGGCCGGGACGACGCGCGCGCTGTGGCCTGTCGGCCTGGCCTTCCTGGGGCCGGGCACCGGCGGCCTGCTGCTGGTGATCGGCGTCGAACTCGGGCTCATCTTCTGCTGCGGGATCTTCAACCCCGTCCACGCCACCTACCGCCTCCAACGCACCCCGACCGGCCGGGTCACTCGCATGCTCTCCGCCTGGGCGGTGACGACCAAGACCTCGACGGCGCTCCTGACGGCCGCCTGGGGCGTGATCGGCGCCCTGTTCGGCCCGCGTACGGCCCTCGGCCTGGCCGGTGTGCTCCTCCTGGCGACCCCGCTGCTACTTCCCCGACGCGTCGCGCCACCCCTGGCCGAGTCGGGGTCGGTGTCGGCCGGCGTTTCGTTCAAGTAACGGGCACGATCCGCGCCTCGGCGAGCGCGCCGTCCTCGATCCGCAGCAACCCCACCGTCCCGTACGGCTGCCGCCTGCGATCAGTAGGCGACCCCGGATTGAAGATACGAAACCCGTCGGCGCTCTCATCCAAGGGAATGTGCGAATGGCCGAACACCACCAGCGAGGCCTCCGGAAACCGGGCCCGCATCCTGGCCGGCCGCCCCTTGGCCGGCCCGCTGTCGTGGATCATGGCCACCCGCAGCCCGCCGAGCGTCAACTCCAGCGTCTCCGGGGCCCGCACGTCCGCGCCGTCGTTGTTGCCCTTGACGGCGTGAACGGGCGCGTAGTCGGCCAGCTCGTCCAGGACCCATCCGACGCAGACGTCCCCGGCGTGCAGGATCACGTCGGCGCCGCGCAGGTGCTCGGCCACTTTGGGAGGGCACCTTTTCCAGAAGCGCGGCGCGTGCGTGTCCGACAGAACGACGACTTTCATCGCCTCCATGATAAGGAGAAGGGGCGGCGAGTCCTGGAGACTCCCCGCCCCTTCAGCCGTCATCCTAGGCTCGGCTCATGCCCGCCCTACGGGCGTGACCAAATTTTCCGCGCCTAACACGTGTACACGTTGCCCGCGTCCTCGGCCTGCCTTTCATACAGGTTCGTGCACTCGTTCGGGCCTTCCCAGAGGTAAAAGACGAGGTAGGTAGGCCAGAAGTTGCCGCCGGCGACGTAGTAATCCTGCCACTGCCGTGTGTGCCTCGCCTCATGCGCCATGTAAGTCACGATATAGTCCCGGCTCGTCGTGAGGTTCCACACGTGGAGTGGCTTACTGGTCAGCATGACCGAGCCCAGGGTGGTGGCTCCCCGGCCGAAGTGCACTCCGCTCTTCAGCCCACTGCAGACAGTCATGTGGTATTCGTCATGGAACCGGCAGTTCATCCCCTTTCCGCCTTCCTTTTCGGCCCAAGCGATCAGTCGCCGGGTGAACACGGAATCGGGCAGAGTGGGATCCTGGCTCGCGAGGAACTTGACCAGTTTCAGTGGGAGGAATTCGCCCTTCAGCACCGCGGCGGTCCAGGAGCCGTATACCGCGACGTCCCTGAGGTTACATTCCCAATCGCCTTCTGGGGCGAAGAAGCCGTCCTTGCAGAATATACCCCGCCACTTATTCCATTCGCCACGGATCAGTCTCTTGCAGGCTGACGCGTCTATTCCTTTCTCGATCTTCGCTTGACACGACGCCATCGTCTCGCGGGCTTTCTGCTGCTGCTTCATCAGGCCGTAGTATTCCTTGGCGGACGCTCCCTTCGGCGCGCCGAGTTTGTCCCTCGTCACGGCCATGAGCTTCTCGAGAGACTTGAGGTCGCCTGTCGCGATCGCGGCGTCCATCGCCGCGCCGATCTGCTCCTCGTAGCTCAGGAGAGGGTTGTAATCCTTGAGGTACTCGATCTGTGTCGCCTCGGTCATCCCCCAGTAGTCGATGTCCTTCTCGGGTTTACGGCCGTTGTTCATCACGCCAAGTTCCTTGGCGATGTCGTCCTTGAACCGCGGGTCCGGCGGCAGCGGGACATAGGTGGTTTCCCAGACCTTGTGGTAGTAGGCGCCGCAGTCGGTGCCGCGGCAGACTTCGATGCCGCCGTCGTTCTCGAAGCTGACGTCGAGGTCGAGTTCGAGGCTGGCGTGGCCGCTCGGGTCGATCCGGGACAGTGGTGAGCCGAGCGCGTAGGCGTACCGGTTGGCCTGGCCCGAGGGGGCGGCCGGGAGGGTCATGGTGTCGCGGCTGTTGAAGGTGCCGGTGCCTGGCTGGTACCAGCGGGCGGCCATGTTGGCCTTGGTGGTGTCCGGGTCCGTCCACGAACTCTGGTAGCCGAGCTGGGGCCGGGTTCCGCCGGTGGTGATCACGGTGCCGAAGGGGTCGTAGGCGGTGGAGCCGGACAGGCTGGTGGCTCCGGCCGTGAAGCTCGCGACGGCGTCGCGGTGGCGGTCGGTCAGCTGGAACTGTGCTGTGGCGGAGCCGGTCCTGCTGGAGACCACCGCTCCGGTGGCGTCGCGGTTGTAGATCTCCTGGGCGACTCCGGCCGCGTCGGTGACGGCGGCCAGGTCGTTGGAGAGGCTGGCGTAGACGTACTTGCTGGTGACGCCCGACTGGGTGCGGGTGCTCATCCGGTCCAGGGTGTCGTAGGCGTAGGTGACACTCCCGTCGGTGATCATGCGGTTGAAGGCGTCGAAGGTGGAGTTGACCGTGACGCCGGCCTTGGTGGCGGTGGCCTGGGTGCCGCGCGGGGTGTAGGTGTAGTCGGTGCCCGCGCCGGTGGTCAGGCGGTTGCGCTGGTCGTAGGTGAAGGTGTCGGAGCCGGCCTGGGTGCGGTTGCCGGAGGCGTCCCAGGCGTAGGCGGTGGTCGCGGTGGGGGAGGTCCAGGAGGTGAGGCGGCCGGAGTGGTCGTAGGCGTAGGTGTTGGCGCCCGCGCCGGCCGTGCCGGTGGTGGTCTTGGCGGTGAGGCGGTTCTCCAGGTCGTAGCCGTAGGTGATGGAGGCCAGGTTGGCTCCGCCGCCGGTCTTCAGGACGTCGGAGGTGAGGCGGTCCAGGTCGTCGTAGGCGTAGGTTCTGGCGGGGCCGCCGCTGCCGTGGGTCGCCGAGGTGCGGCGGCCGGCGTCGTCGTAGCCGTAGCTGACGGTCACGCCGGTGAGCGGGTCGGTCATGGTGGTGAGGCGGTCGCCGCCGTTCCAGGTGAAGCTGGTCGCTCCGGCGGCGTCGCCGCGCTGGGTGAGGCGGCCGTTGGCGTCGTAGGCGAAGGTGGCCTGGTCGACGCCGGACTTGGTGGTCTTGAGCAGGGCGCCCCGGTCGTTGAGGCTGAAGGTGAGGTCACCCGCCGAGGTCATCCGGCCGGCCAGGTCGTAGCCGAAGGTCTTGGCCGCGGTGGTGGCGGCGCCGCCGCCGCTGCCGGTCTGGCCGGTGAGCCGGCCGAGGTTGTCGAAGGTGCGGGTGATGGTGACGCCACCGGGCTGGACTTCGGTGATCGGGTTGCCCTTGGCGTCGTAACCGGTGGTCCAGGTGCGGTCGGCCGCGTTGGGGTGCGCGGTGGTGGACGGTTCGATCAGCGACTCGGTCAGGCCGAGGGTGTTGTAGGTGGTGATGGTGGCGTTGCCGCGGCCGTCGGTGTACCGGGTGCGGGCGCCGGCCGCGTCGTAACCGAATGAGGTCGTGATGGAGACGCCCGCCGAGACGGGCTCCACCAGCTGGGTCATCCGGCCGATGGCGTCGAAGGCGGCCGTGCGGGTGCGGCCCTCGGCGTCCACCATCGTGGTGGGGTGTCCGTCGGAGCTGAACCCCGTCGTGCGGGTGCGCAGGGTGGCGCCGGCGTCATCCAGGTCGGCGACCGCGGTCGGGCGTCCGGCCAGGTCGTAGGTGGTGACCGACTTGTTGCCGAGCGGGTCGGTGACGCTGGTCTGGCGTCCGGCCAGGTCGTAGCCGAACGTGGTGGTCTTGCCGAGCGCGTCGGTGAGGGAGGTGATCTCGCCGAAGGCGTTGACCACGGCGTCGGCCGAGTCCCCGGCGGGGCGCTGCTCGGAGAGCAGGTTTCCGGCGTCGTCGTACTCGGCGTGGCCGGTGAGCGTGACCGTGCTGGGCTTGCGTTCGATCGCCGTGGTGGTGATCTGACGGCCCAGGTCGTCGTAGGTGGCCTCCTGGCGGGCTCCGGTCGGGTCGACCTGGGACAGCAGCTCGCCGTTGAGCGTGTAGGTGTAGTCGGTACGACCCGGCGTGGCACCGGTGGTGGCGGGCGGGTCGGTGACCCGGACGACCCGGCCGAGCGCGTCGTACAGGGTGCTTCTGGTCTGGCCGAGCGCGTCGGTGGCGTTGGTCGCGCGCCCGGCGTCGTCGTAGGCGATGGCGGTGGCCGGGGTGACCGGGCTGCCGCCGGGACGGGTGTAGGACGGGGACGTGGACCCGGTCGCACGCCCGGCCTTGTCGTAGGCGGTGACCTTGGTCCGGCCTTCGGGGTCGGTGACGTGGGTCGGGTCGCCAGAGGTGTTGAAGCCGAAGCGCGTGATCGGCTGCTGGGCCACCGCGGCGGCGCCGTCGCGCTCCACGTTCACCGACGGCTGCTTCCGCTCGGCGAGGCGTCCGGCGGGGTCGTAGCGGAACTGGGTGGTGTTTCCGCCGGGTGAGGTGACCTGGGTGGGGTCGCCGCGGTCGCCGTAGACCATGGTGCTGACCAGGTCGGTGGCGCCGTTTTCGACGGTCTTGTGCGTGACGCGGCCTTCGTCGTCGTAGGTGAAGCCGACGACCTCGGCGCGGGGGCCTCCGGCGGCGGTGGCGGTGGTGCTGGTGACGCGGCCGGCGTTGTCGTAGGCGTAGACGGTCTTGCGGGCCGCGCCCGCCGGGTCGGCCGTGGTGGAGATCAGGCGGGTGGCGGCGTCGTAGACGTAGTCGGTGGTGGTCTTGCCGCCGCCGGCGACCACGCGGGTCAGGTTCCCCGCCGGGTCGTACGTGCTGGCCTCCAGGACGACGTCACGCGGGGTGGTCGAGCCGTTGAGGCGGGCGTCGTCGGCGATCTTCTGGGTGACGGTGTCGTCGTTGCCGTAGGTGAAGCGGGTGGTGCGGCCCATCGCGTCGGTGGTCGAGGCCAGACGTCCGCCGGGGTCGTACGCGTAGGAGGCCATCACGACGTCGGCGGCGGACTGGGGGTTGTTGGGGTTGCCGGTCCAGTCCTGGAGGGTCTCGGTCGTCCTTTCGCCGCGGTCGTTGTAGCCGTAGTCGACGCGGGTGCCGACCTCGTTGGTGACGCTGGTCTGGAGGCCGCGCGTGTTCCAGGTCTGCTGGCGTACGCCGCCTTCGGGGTCGGTCACGCTCACCACACGGCCGCGTGTGTCGTAGGCGTAACTCGTCTGGCGTGGTGGATCGCCGCCGGTCAGGTCGGAGACCGTCTCGGTGAGCGGACGGCCTGCGGTGTCGTAGGTGTAGGTGGTGCGCTTGGTGTGCACCACGTCGGTGACCTCGTTCTCGACCGCGGGTTCGGTGACGGTTTCGAGCCGGCCGCGCGTGTCGTAGGCGTAGGTGGTGGTGATTCCGCCCGGGTAGGCCGGGGTGACGTCGGTCTTGGTGGTCTGGCGGCCGATGGCGTCCCGGCCGAAGGCGGTGACCAGGCCGGTGGGGCTGGTCTGCTCGATCAGGTCGCCGGCGGCGTTGTACTCGTAGGTCGTCTCGTTGCCGAGCGCGTCGGACATGCCGGCCACGAGCCCGGCGGGCACGCCGCCGCTGCCGTCGGTGTACGTCCACGTGGTCCCGGCCATCTCAGGCTCGGGCTGCGGGGACGGCGACGGAGACGGGGACGGGCCGGGGGCGGGGCCTCCGCCGCTGATGGGGGTGGTCATGTCGGCGGCGATCTGCGGCTGGGTCAGCGCCCGGTTGTAGATGCGGACCTCGTCGACCAGGCCGTCGAAGTAGGCCCCCCAGTGCGGCGTGCCGCCGATGTACAGGCCGCCGCTGCCGTTCTGGATGGTGTACGCCGAGCCGCTGGTGTTGGTGTCCACGAGCGTGCCGTTGACGTACATGCTGATGGTGGTGCCGTTGAAGGTCGCGGCCAGGTGCGTCCACTCGCCGATCGGCAGCATCGACGAATGCTCGGCCTTGCGGTAGGCCAGCTCGCCGGACATGCGGACGGTGAAGTTGGGCGGGTCGCTGCCGTAGCGGGTCTCCAGGTGGTACGCGAGGTCGCTGCCGTGGTGTTTGACCAGCAGCGTGCTCTCCACCGGGTTGGTCTCCGGCTTGACCCAGGCTTCGACGGTCAGGCCGTTGCTCAGATCCAGCGACGAGTGGTCCGGGACGTAGACCGTGCTGGTGGAGGTGTTGAAGTCGAGGGCCTGGCCGTACTTGCCGGCCTGCCAGGTGGCGGCGTTGCCGGTGCCGTGGTTGCCCAGGCCGCTCGCGTCGGTGACGGTGGCGCCGGTGCCGGCGTCCATCCCGTACGCGGCGACCAGACCGGGAGCCGGCGAAGGCGACGCGGACGGCGAAGGCGACGGAGACGGGGTCGGAGGCGGCGGGATGGGCGAGCCCGGGACCGGGCGTTTGTCGCTGGTGACCTCACCGAAGGTGTTGTACGTCCAGCGGCGCAGGTAGGTGTTGTCCACCGAACTGGCCGAACGGGCGTCGCGGTGGGCGTTCATCCGGTCGTTGCGCGGGTCGAACGGGTCGGCGTACCACTCGTAGGAGAACCACTCCCAGAAGCACACCGTGCTGGTACGGCAGCTGTTGCGCCCGACCATGTTGCCGCGCGCGTCGTGCGCGTACCGGGTGATGTTGCCGTTCGGGTCGGTCATCTTGGACGGGAAACCGGCCGCGTCGTACTCGAAACTGGTGACCTTGTTGAGCTGGTCGGTCTTGGAGATCAGGCGGTTGCCGCGCCACGCGTCGGTCTTGTAGACCAGCGTCTCGTTCGCCGGGTCGGTGACCGTGATCGTCGCGGTCGTCTCGGTGGAGGAGACCTTGGTGTGCACCGGAGCCGACAGCTGCCAGAGGCCGCCGTTGCGGTCGGTGTGGGTGAGCAGCCGTCCGCCGTCGGCCTTGTAGGTGTTGGTCGCCCGGATCCGCCCGGTCGAGTCGGTGATCTTCGTGATCTGGCGGCGCTTGCTGCGGGTGCCGTGGTGGGTGGCGACCTGCTCGGCGCTGAGCGGCTTGTTGTAGACGGCCACCTCGTCGATGTCGCCGCCGAACGCGAACGGCCCGGCGGAGCCGACGGTGGAGGGCCAGCTGGCGGAGCCGAAGCCGTAGCCGATGCGGGTGTCCCACTGCCCGAGGTGGGCGATCAGACCGGAGAGCGTGCCGACCGGCTGACCGTCCAGGTAGAGGGTCTGCGAGTCGCCGGCTCCGGTCAGGATGGCGTGGTGCCAGTCGCCGTCGTTGACCGTGCCGGTCGAGGTGATCGGAGCGGCGGTGCCGTTCCAGAACTGGCCGCGGAGCTTGCCGTCCGCGCCCACGTACAGGGCGGGCGTGTACGCCGTCGGGTTGCTGGTGGCCGAGTTCTGGTAGCCGAGGATGGTGCCCTTGGTGGTGGTCTTGAACCAGGCCTCGACGGAGATCTCGCCGCCCTGCGCGTTGATCATGCCGGGTGGGAGCGACACGTAGGCCGAGTTGTTCGTGCCGCCGAACCGCATGGCCGGGTCGGAGGACTCCTCCAGCGGCGCGGTCACGCCGGCGGTGGCGTCGGCGGTGCCGCCCCTGATCCTGCCGCCGTCGACGCGGGTGATCGCGTCGGTCTGGTTGGCGACCACGGTCCCGAGCGCGGCCGAGTTCTCGTTCAGCCGCCAGTAACCGAAGGGGTTGGCGTCCCAGACGCTGCTGTGGTAGCGGGAGTCGTTGCCGTACTCGTAGTCGGTGCACGCGCCGCCCGCGGCCGGGCCGCACGCCTTGGTGAGCAGGTCACCGGTGTACTGGTAGGTGTAGGTGAGCGGCGACCCGCCGACCGAGGCGGTCGACACGCTGGTCACGTGTGGACCCGTCCAGGTGAAGGTCAGCGTGCGCCCGCCGGTCCCGGTCGCGGTGGCCAGCTTGCCCGCGCCGTTGTAGGTCAGCGTCTGGGTACGCCCCCGGTGGTCGGTCACCTGCGTCAACCGGCCGCCGCTGTCGAACCAGTACGACGTGGACTCCTTGTCCATCAGCCGCCAGCCGCCCCCCGGCTGGGTGGCCAGGGTTGCGTACATGCCCTCCGGCGCGGCGAAACCGCCGTCCGAGCGCTTGGCGAACCGCCACTGTTTCCCGTCCGGGTAGGTGATCAGGACCGTCTTCGTCTTCGGCTCGTTCACCAGGCGGGTGTCCCACCTGCTCGTCCAGCCCGCGCCGAACGCGCCGTCCGTACGCGGATCGAGGCTGTTGTACGTGCGGACCACCGACAGCGGCGGACCCGCGCTCGCCACCACCAGGTCCGTCGAGGACGTGGTGTAGTTGCCGGTGACGTGGTCGAACTCGCGGCCTTCCGCGCCGGAGGCCAGCAGGGAGTTGATCGACGCCTGCTCCGGGGTCGGGATGAACGTCCGCCACGGCGAGGTGATGGTCGTCGCCCCGGTCGCCGCCTGCGCGTACCACCAGTAGGTCTTGCCGTAGTCCAGCTTGTTCGCCGGAACCGTCCACGCGCCCTTCACCCACGGCGAGGACTCACACCACGACCAATTCCCCTGCGTGCCGGAACACACCTGGTACCAGTACGTGGTGGCGGCCTCACCCGGGCCTTCGGCGTGCGCCGACAACGCGGGGGTGAGCGTCCCCACCTGGGTGTTGTCCACCGGTGAGAACATCTTGAAGGTCAGCGAGTCGATCGCGGTCGAGGTGACCCGGGCGTCCTGCCAGGCCGTCCACGACGAACTGGAGCCACCGTTGATGATCGCGCGGGCGCGGTACTGGATGGCCTGACCGTCCGACAGGATGCCGGAGGGGACGGTCGCCGTGGCGGTGGCGCCGGAGCTGACCGTGCCGGACTGGCCCGACCAGACCTGGCTGCCGCCGGCCTGTACCTGGAACTCGCCCTTCAGGCCGCTGCCGCTGCCGGTCACCATGGCCGTCAGCTGTGGCGTCAGCGAGGAGATCTTGACGCCGTCCTCGCCGGTGACGGCCGGCTGGATGCCCGGGTTCGACACGCCGAGCGAGGCGGCCGAGTGGGTGATCGACAGAATCGGGTAGTAGGAGGTCTCCGAGGACTGGATGCGGCACTGTGTGGTGGTGTTGTCCAGGCGCAGGCCGTACTCCGGCTCACCGGCCGCCCACGCCTGCACGATCGCCGTGATGTTGGTCGTGATGCCCGACGTCGTGCCGGTGCCGGTCGCCTGACCGGTCGTGGTCACCGACGGGCGGGTGTTCCAGGTCGTGCCGGCCGCCCAGGAGGAGGTCACCCGGTTGATCCGCACGCTGGTGCAGCCGCTGGCGTTGAAGGTGCCGGCCACCAGGAGGGAGGCCGCGCTCACCGTCGAACCCGCCAGTGACGGGACGGTGAAGTCGGCGAAGGCCTGGTCGCCGCCGCCCACGGACAGGTATTGCAGGCTGCCGTAGGAGCTGGTGGGGGAGGCGCTGCTGACGTACAGGTCGGTGGTCGGGGTCAGCGTGATCGTCGGGTCCACGGTGACCGGGTAGACGGTGTCGGGGTCGGCGAGGAACTCGGCGTCCGGGGTGAGCACCAGGCTCTGCTCGCCGCCCTTCGTCACCACCTTGGTGTCGATCGTGGCGGGGTCCTGGGCGGAGGTGTCGTACATGACGGGCACGGGAGCCGAGGCGATCGTCCTGCCCGTGTCCGTGGTGAGCTTGAGTCCGCCGGAGGAGGTCTCGGCCAGGGACAGGCCCTCGCCCTCGACGCCCATCGTGATCTTCACGGGGTCGTCGGGGCGTTTCCGCAGGATCACGTCCTGGGTGAAGCCGGTCGGCAGCATGGTCACCACCAGGTCGGCGTTCTCGCCGGCCGCACCCCGATAGGTCGCCGTGTTGCCCTTGAGTACCGGTTCGGGCAGCGTCTCCGGCCAGGTCAGGGCGAGGGTCTCGGTCGGGCTCTTGACCAGTGAGACCAGCGGGCCCGAACCGCCCGCGGAGAAGGACACGTCGGTCTTGCCCGCCTTCGGGCGTAACACGCCGCCGGACTCCACCAGGGTCAGGTCGATCGGCACCCAGGCCGGACCGCGTCTGACCCGGGCGACCTCGGCGCTGACCTCGGTGGTGAGGGTGCCGTCGGGGTTGGCGTACGTGATGGACGTCTCGGTGGTCGCGGTCTCGACCGGGGTCCGCTTGCCGCTCTGGCGGGCTTTGGCCAGCGCCGTCGCGAGCGTGGGCTCGGCGGCGGTCTTCGCGGATGGCAGGGGTGGGGGCTTCTTCAGGCCGCCGGTGGCGGGGATGTCGGAGGTGCGGTGCCGTACCTCGGCGGGGACGGCTCCGCGCGGGAGGGTGACGTCCTGCTTGGAGGGGACGGTGGGCAGGTTCGACGTGGTGTCGGATACGTCGACCAGGTGCGGGCGGCCGTTGGCGTCGCCGGGCAGCTGGACGGGGATCGGGTCGTCGGGCAGTTCCCCGGAGACCGCCTGCGGGGGGAGGCCGAGGGCCTGCGGCCGGGTCTGCCGGGCTTCCGCCAGAGCGGGAAGTTCGAGGAAGCCGGGGAAGGCCGCGAGGAGGAGAACAATCGACGTTTTAGCCAGGAGTCGTCTGTTTTTGGGCAGCCTGAAGACACGTCTTGACAAGGTGAACGCTCCGCAAACGTTTTCGGCACGGAGACGGACAGCCCCCGTGGAATACCCCCGCGAGACCCCCGAGTCTCTGCGTTATAGCTAGATCTCGTACCTTGATCGGAACATGAACGGCGGATCTTGCGGTAGAGACATCAATCTCGGGAAATCCGGTGCGTCAGATCAAAGACGAATCCGAGATCGGAGCGCCCGTTGGAGTCGTCCATGGCTTTCGTGAAATGGAGAGAGATTTCCCCGGAACGCACGAGAACGCAGCGTACAGCGATGATCTATATTTAATCTAAATGCCCCGACGGCACGGTCCCAGGACCCTCGCGGCGGTGCCCCCGGGCCGGGCCGGCGGATCGTCCGGCGCAGGCGCGCCGAAAGCCGGGCTTTATTTCCGGGGGATCTTGTGGCTAGGCTCCGCTGGTAAGCGATCATCACGATTGCGGAGCAGGTGTGGCTGCGGAAACCTTTATTCGCCTCCTCGGGCCGGTGACAGGATTTCGAGACGGGATGGATCTCCCGCTCGGCCCGCCGCGTCAGCAGGCGGTCCTGGCGGTGCTGGCCTCGCCGCCCGGGCGGATGGTGCCGCTGAGCGGGCTGGTCGAGGCCCTGTGGGGTGACGGGCCTCCGCCCAGCGCGGCGCAGAGCGTCTACGTCTATGTCGCGGGCCTGCGGCGGGCGCTCGAACCGGA
>NZ_BOOA01000135.1 GCF_016862995.1 Acrocarpospora phusangensis | reverse complement strand
ACCGGCTACGGAGCGGCCAAGCCCGCCGCGACGAAGTCGCGGCCAGTGTCACTGCCCCTAGGATGGCACTGTCCACCAGTCCATTCAGAAACGGGTTCGAGACTCATGTCCGCCATAACCCGCGATGAGGTCGCTCACCTCGCCCGGCTGTCCCGGCTGGCGCTGGCCGATGAGGAACTCGACCACTTCGCCGCCCAGCTCGACCAGATCGTCGGCGCGGTGGCCCGCGTCGCCGAGGTCGCCACCGCCGACATCCCGCCGTCCTCGCACGCGCTCCCGCTCGTCAACGTGTTCCGTCCCGACCAGGTCGCGCCCAGCCTGACGCCGCAGCAGGCGCTGTCCGGCGCGCCCGCCGTCGAGGACGACCGTTTCCGCGTGCCCAGGATCCTCGGGGAGGAAGCGTGAGCCTCATCCACCAGACGGCGGCGGAGCTCGGCCGGCTGATCGCCGCCGGGGAGACCTCGGCCGTCGAGGTCGCCCAGGCGCACCTGGACCGCATCGCCGAGGTCGAGCCCAAGGTCCACGCCTTCCTGCACGTCGACCCCGACGCGGTGCTCGCGCAGGCCCGCGCGGTGGACGAGCGGCGCGCGGCCGGCGAACGGCTCGGCCCGCTGGCCGGGGTGCCGATCGCGCACAAGGACGTGTTCACCACCGCCGACATGCCGACCACCGCCGGTTCCAAGATCCTTGAAGGCTGGCGCCCGCCGTACGACGCGACGGTGACCCGCCGGCTGCGCGAGGCCGGCCTGGTCATCCTCGGCAAGACCAACCTGGACGAGTTCGCGATGGGCTCCTCCACCGAGAACTCCGCGTACGGTGTGACCCACAACCCGTGGGACCTGAGCAGGATCCCCGGCGGTTCGTCCGGCGGCGCGTCCGCGTCGGTGGCCGCCTACCAGGCGCCGCTCAGCACCGGCACCGACACCGGCGGCTCGATCCGGCAGCCCGCCGCCGTGACCGGCATCGTGGGCATGAAGCCCACCTACGGCGGCTCCTCCCGGTACGGCCTGATCGCGTTCGCGTCCTCGCTGGACACGCCGGGCCCGTTCGCGCGCAACGTCCTGGACGCGGCGTTGCTGCACGAGGCGTTCTCCGGGCACGACCCGATGGACTCCACTTCCATCGACGCTCCCGTGCCTCCCGTCGTCGAGGCCGCCAGGCAGGCGTCCGTGGACGGGCTGCGCATCGGCGTGGTGAAGGAGTTCGGCGGCAACGGCTACCAGCCCGGTGTGCTCGCCCGCTTCCAGGAGGCCGTCGACCTGCTGGAGTCGCTCGGCGCCAAGGTCGTCGAGGTGTCCTGCCCCTCGTTCACGTACGCGCTGCCCGCCTACTACCTGATCGCGCCGTCCGAGTGCTCGTCCAACCTGGCCAGGTTCGACGCCATGCGCTACGGGCTCAGGGTCGGCGACGACGGCACCCGCAGCGCCGAGGAGGTCATGGCGCTGACCCGGGCCGCCGGGTTCGGTCCCGAGGTCAAACGCCGCATCATGCTCGGGACGTACGCGCTGTCCAGCGGCTACTACGACGCCTACTACGGCTCCGCGCAGAAGGTCCGCACGCTCATCGCGCGCGACTTCGACGCGGCGTTCCAGCAGGTGGACGTGCTGGTCTCGCCGACCACGCCGACCACGGCGTTCCCGATCGGCGAGCGGGCCGACGACCCGATGGCCATGTACCTCGCCGACCTGTGCACGATCCCGTCCAACCTGGCGGGCAACGCGGCCATCTCCGTGCCGTGCGGCCTCGCCGACGAGGACGGGCTCCCCGTGGGCCTGCAGATCATGGCCCCCGTGCTCGGCGACGACCGCTGCTACCGCGTCGGCGCCGCTGTCGAGAAGGCGTTCGAGGACCGCTGGGGCGGCCCGCTGCTGAAGGAGGCTCCGGCCCTGTGACCGAGACGCTGATGCCGTACGACGAGGCGCTCGCGCAGTACGAGCCGGTCCTCGGCCTGGAGACGCACGTCGAGTTGGGCACCGCCTCCAAGATGTTCTGCGGCTGCCCGACCACCTTCGGCGCGCCCCCCAACACCCACGTCTGCCCGGTCTGCCTGGCCCTGCCCGGCTCGCTGCCGACGGCCAACGCGACCGCGATCGAGTCCACCATCCGGATCGGCCTGGCGCTGAACTGCTCGATCGCCGGCTGGTGCAGGTTCGCCCGGAAGAACTACTTCTACCCGGACATGCCGAAGAACTACCAGATCAGCCAGTACGACGAGCCGCTGTGCTTCGACGGCTACCTGGACGTCGAGGTGGACGGCGAGACCGTGCGGATCGAGATCGAGCGCGTGCACCTGGAGGAGGACACCGGCAAGTCCACCCACGTGGGCGGCTCCACCGGGCGCATCCAGGGCGCCGACTACTCGATCGTGGACTACAACCGGGCGGGCATCCCGCTGGTCGAGATCGTCACCAAGCCCATTCCCGGGACCGACCGGCTCGCGCCCGAGGTCGCCCGCGCGTACGCGACGGAGCTGCGGGAGGTCATGCGGTCGCTCGGCGTCTCCGACGTGCGCATGGAGGAGGGCTCCATGCGGTGCGACGTCAACGTCTCGCTGATGCCGCGCGGGTCCTCCGAGTGGGGGACCAGGACCGAGACCAAGAACGTCAACTCGCTGCGCAGCGTGGAGCGGTCGGTCCGCGGCGAGATCGAGCGGCAGGCCGCGATCCTCGCCGCGGGCGGGCGCATCATCCAGGAGACGCGCCACTTCCACGAGGACACCGGCCTCACCACGTCCGGACGCTCCAAGGAGGAGGCCCAGGACTACCGGTACTTCCCGGAGCCCGACCTGGTGCCGATCGAGCCGGACCCGGAGTGGGTGGCCCAGCTCAAGGCCGAACTGCCCGAACTTCCTTCTGTACGGCGTCGGCGGCTGCAGGCCGAATGGGGCGTGTCCGACCTGGACATGGCGGCCATGCACAACGCGGACGCGATCTCGCTGGTCGAGGCGACCGTGGCGGCGGGGGCGCCGGCCGCGGACGCGCGGAAGTGGTGGATGGGCGAGCTGGCCCGGCGCGCCAACGAGGCGGGTGTTCCGCTGGCCGAGCTGGCGATCACGCCGGGGCAGGTGGCCCGGGTGACGGAGCTGGTGGCGTCCGGGGCGCTCAACGACAAGCTCGCTCGGCAGGTGCTCGAAGGGGTGCTCGCCGGGGAGGGCTCGCCGGATGAGGTCGTCGCGGCTCGGGGGCTGCAGATCGTCAACGATGAGGGCGAGCTGTCGGCGATCATCGATGAGGTGATCGCGGCCAATGGGGACGCGGCGGAGAAGATTCGCGGGGGGAAGATCGCGGCTGTGGGGGCGCTCGTGGGGGGCGTCATGAAGGCCAGCCGCGGCAAGGCCGACGCGGGCCGGGCTCGCGAGCTCATCCTCGCCAAGCTGGGCGTAACGGAGTAAACCTTGGGTGCTCGCCCTCCGGTTGGGGGGCGAGCATCCGGGTGTTCGGCTTGACGCGTTTCATCTGGAGCCCTCGACTGCACCTTCCACGTGGAGCTTGGCGTTCAGCCGAGTGCCATGGATTCCGGGATTCTCCCACCCACCCACCCCTATTGCCGCTGTGCGGCGCGCTCACCGGGTGGGCATCCGAGCGGCATGCCGACCCGCAGCCGCTTGCCAGATGAGGTCCTCCGGTTGATATGCCGATGCAGCGATGTTTGCGGGATTCTCCCACCTGCCCACCCCTATTGCCGCTGTGTGGCGCGCTCACCGGGTGGGCATCCGAGCGGCATGCCGACCCGCAGCCGCTTGCCAGATGAGATCCTCCGGCTGATATGGCGATGCAGCGTGTTTCCGTGGTTCTCCCACCCGCCCGCTTGGCCCTCCATCTGACGCCCTGGCTCCACCTCGCGGATTTCTGGGTACGGGCTCGTTTCATGCCCCGACGTCGGCGTTCCGTTTTGGCTCCCTGAGCCTCTTGAGCTCCGTGGTTCTCCGTTCGGGTCCGTGAGCTCCGTGGTTCTCCCGCCCGCCCACCCGTTTCGAGCTGGCGCTCAGCCCGGCATCCGCATCTACGCCGGGTAGGAATCCCGGCAACCGTGCAGGTTGAACGGTGAGGTTGGGCAGCGCCTCCCGGCGGGAGCCGTCGTTCACAAAGACCACTTTCCCGGAGGGAACCACTGCTCGCGATGAGGGGAGCCCTTCAGCCCGGCGGGCGATGGCGATGACCGGCCGAGCGCCAGCTCGAAACAGGGTGGGTGGGTGGGGAGAACCACCTCGAACTTCGCATAGCGATCAATAAGTCCCCCAGAACTCCCGACGAAGCCACCCCCAAAGGGCCAAACCGCGCAAGGAGTGTTGACGGGGGTTTGGGGGACTTGACGGGGTAGATGACAACTAGAAGGACTTGATTTTGTGACATATCCAGAAGAGGGTGCTTTAGGGTTAACTGAAGGGTGATTCCCCTGAGCCGGAGGAGAGCGAGGCGTGCGGAACGCCGGTGCGTCCATCGACCCGCCGCCGAACCCGGCCGCGGCGGCGGCACCCGTTCCTAGACGACGACACCAGTCACGCCCCGCACACAACCTCCCCCCAGGCGTGACCTCGGACATCTTCGGCAGCCGCCCCCTCACGACCACCCAGCCCACCCAGGAGAACGAGCTCCCGCCCCCCGCGACGGTAGAGCCCTGGCCGATGGCGAGCGCGAAGTCCAGCGCCGCCCCCCCTCCGGAACTCTCCCCGGAACCCGAGGAGCCGACTCTCCGCTGGTGCCGCCTCCTCGCCATCACCCTGCTCGTCATGATCGTCCTGGTCTACGTGGTCCCCGCCGGTTTCATGACCGGCCGCGTTCTCCCCGGCACCACGATCCTCGGCCTGGACATCGGCGGCCTCACCCCCGACCAGGCGGAGGCGCGATTACGCGCCAAGATGGCCGGCCACATCGCCACCGCCATCGTGATCAAGCAGGGCCAGCAGCGCGTCAGCATGAACCCCGAGAACAGCGGCCTCTCCCTGGACGTGCCCGCCACGATCCGCTCGGCCCCGGCCGGCTTCCCCAGCCCGTTCGAGGTCTGGCAGGGCATCACCGGCCAACGCGAGATCGAACCCGTGATCGCGGTAGACCGCGCCAAACTCCTCAACGTGATCTCCACCGACGTCGCCGCCGAGTTCGAGAAGAAGATGGTCGAAGGCGGCGTGCACTTCGACGGCATCCGCCCGGTGGCGGTCGAGCCACGGGCCGGAACCGCCATCAATGTCGAAGAGCTCGCCCTCGACGTGCGGAAGGCGTACCTGAGCGCGGATCTGATGGTCGAAGTGGAGACCAGGACGGTCCGGCCGACGGTCACCAGGTCCGGCGTGGCCGAGGCGATCACCTGGGCCCGGCGGGCGATGGCCAGGCCGCTGACGCTGGTGACGAAGGACGGGCAGATCGTCCTGACCCAGGACCGGGTGGCGCCTCATCTGGTGTTCTTCGCGAACAACTCCGGCGGCCTGGACGTACGCTTCGAGGGCGCGGAGGCCGTGCGCGAGCTGAGCCTGGTCTCGCCGGAGCTCGCGCCGAAGAACGCCACCTTCGACACCTCCAGCGGCCGTCCGGTCCTGGTGAAGGCCAGGGCGGGCCGCGTCGTGGACGTACCGGAACTGGACGCCGCCGTGATCGAGGCGCTCGGCCCCGGCGGCGGCCACACGGTGAACGTCCCCCTGATGACCGCCCAGCCGGAGCTGCGTGACGACGAGGCGGCGCAGCTGGGCGTCGCCGCGGAGATCGGCTCGAACACGTCGGAGTTCGCGTGCTGCCCGCCCCGGGTGGGCAACATCCAGACGGTGGCCCGCCTGCTGGACGGCAGCGTCGTCAGACCGGGCGAGACCTTCTCGCTGAACGCCGCGACCGGACGCCGCGAGGGCATGCCGGGCTACTCGGGTTCGGTCGAGGCGGTCGAGGTGCGCGGCAAGCAGGGCCGGGACGTGGCCGGCATCTCCCAGTTCGCCACCGCCATGTACCACGCGGTCCTGCTGGGCGGCCTCGAAACGGTGGAAGCCACCCCGCACGAGAGCTTCATCCCCCAGTACCCGGCCGGCCTCGAAGTCGCGATCTCCTACCCGGGCCCCGACCTGCGCTGGCGCAACGACTCCCCGTACGGCGTGCTGATCCGCGCCACCGCCACGGACAGCTCGGTGACGGTTGCCCTCTGGAGCACCGACCGCTACGACGTCGAACTCAAGCAGTCCGCCCGCTCCAAGATCGTCCCGGCCACGAGCGTCCAGGGGCCCGAGGTGAACTGCGTCTCCCGTCCTGGGGCCGACGGTTTCACCATCAGGACCACCCGGACCAGCACCCCCGTCGCCGGTACCCAGGGCCAGCCCAAGACGGAGAGCGTCACCACCACCTACCGCCCCCAGCAGGCGGTGGTGTGCCCACCGTCGGACGACTGATCAGGAACAGCTCAGCGGGTGGGGACGATCAGGATGCGGTCGTCTCCGGGACGGGGATCGCCGCGCCCGTCCAGGTTGCTGGTCGACGCCCAGAGCGGCCCGTCCGGTGCGGTGGCCACCGCGCGCATCCGGCCGAACTCGTCCACGTAGCGCGCCACCGGCTTGCCCGCCGTGCCCTGGTCGGTCACCGGAACCTGCCAGAGCCGCTGCCCGCGCAGCGCCGCCGCCCACAGCGACCCGTCCGCGTACGCCAGCCCCGACGGCGACGCCTCGTCGGTGGACCACGTCACGATGGGGTTGATGTACAGGTTGTCGTCGGAGACGCCCTCCACCTCCGGCCACCCGTAGTTCCCGCCCGGCTTGATGAGGTTGATCTCGTCGTAGGTGTTCTGGCCGAACTCGGCGGCGTACATGTTGCCCGCGTCGTCCCACGCCAGGCCCTGCACGTTCCGATGCCCCATGCTCCAGACGAGCGTGCCGAACGGGTTCTCCGGCGCGGGGGCGCCCTGCATGTCCATCCGGAGGATCTTGCCGCCGAGCGACTCCTTCTCCTGGGAGAGGCCCCGGTCGCCGACCTCGCCCGTGGCTGCGTACAGGAAGCCGTCGGGGCCGAACGCGAGCCGGCCGCCGTTGTGGTTGCCGCCCTTCGGGATGCCCTGCACGATCGTCACGGGATCGCTCAGCCGCTGGTCGTACGCGTACCGCACGATCCGGTTGTCGGCCTCGGCCGTAAAATAGACGAAAACATAGTGATCTTTATCGAACGTGGGAGACACGGCGACCCCGAGCAGGCCGCCCTCTCCGGCGGGGGAGACGCCGTCGATCCGGCCGACCTCGCCGGCCTGACCCGCGGCCGTCACCCGCATCAGGCGCGCCGTGTCCCGCTCGGTCACCAGCGCGTCCCCGCCCGGCAGGAACGCGATCGCCCACGGCACCTCAAGCCCTTCCACCAGCGTGCGCGGAGCGCCCGAGGGCGCCACCGGCGTCACGCTCGCCACCGTCGGCGGCGCCGCGTCTCCCGGCGCCTGCGCGGTGTCCACCGCGGGAGCGGCCGAACACCCGGCGACGAGCGCCGCCGCACCCACCCAGCTCAGTCTCATGATTGCTCCCTCCTGTCCCACCCCATACTGTCGCTTCCGGCGAAAGGTTCCCTAAGGTTGTCAGCTGTGAAGATCTGGATCGCCCCCCAAGCGGTCGCGGCAATACCGTCCGACCTGCCTGATATCGAATTCTCGGTCTACGACGGAACCAGCGAGCCGCCCGGCGTCGAGGACGTCGACGTCTGGGTGCCCCCTCTCGTACCCGTGCCGGACATCCCCGAACTGCTCTCCCGGATGAAGCGGCTGCGGCTCATCCAGACGGTGACCGCGGGCGTCGAGCCGTACCGGCCGCATCTGCCGGAGGGTGTGGTGCTCTGCAACGCGCGCGGCGTGCACGACGCGGGCACGGCGGAGTGGGCGATCGGCGCGATGATCGCGGTGCTGCGCGAGTTCCCCGGCTTCACGGCCGACCAGCTGGAGGGCCGCTGGCGTTACCGCCACACCGGCGTGCTCGCCGACTCCACCGTCCTGATCGTCGGGTACGGCTCGATCGGCGAAGCCCTGGAACGCCGCCTGGCCGGTTTCGAGGTCGAGGTCATCCGCGTCGCCCGTACGGCCAGGGAGGGCGTGCACGCCGAGTCCGAGCTGCCGGACCTGCTGCCGCGGGCGGACGTGGTGGTGCTGCTGGTACCCGCCACCGCGGCCACCGCCGGCTTCGTGGACGCCGCCTTCCTGGCCAGGATGAAGGACGGCGCGCTCCTGGTGAACGCCGCCCGCGGCTCGGTGGTCGACACGATGGCGCTGGTCGCCGAGCTGAACGCGGGACGGCTGCGGGCCGCCCTGGACGTCACCGCCCCGGAGCCGCTGCCGGAGGGACACCCGCTCTGGAGCGCGCCCGGCCTGTTCCTCACCCCGCACGTGGCCGGGAGCACGCCCGCCTCCAACCGCCGGGCGGTCGAGCTGGTCCGCGCCCAGCTGCTGCGTTTCCGCGCCGGAGAACCGCTGGTGAACGTGATCAGCGGGCTCTACTGACTTCGGTTACTGAACACGGCGTCTAGTGAGAATGGTTCCGGACCGTGCCTGCCCCGTGACCTCGGGTCCGTAGCGTTGCTCAGTGACGAGAACGTCTGACGGATTTCTCGTCGATCGCGCGGATCCCTGTTATCAGATCGGTGACGACTGGGCCGTTGGCGTCATGTCAAGAGCCGCCGCCGCGCAAACTGGCGATGTGACCGGATGTAAAGGGCGACGAGCGTGAACGGCAGGAGGGACCCGAGGGTCTCGCTGATCGCCGCGGCCGGGCTCGGCGCGGCCGTGATCGCCGCTGCCCTCATCGCGGGTGGATCGGACACCGCCGTGACGGCCGTCGCGGGCCTGGTGACCGGCCTGCTCGCGGCCGTCTCCCTGGTGGCGGCCGCGACCAGGAGCGCGAGCGCGCAGCGCGGTGAGGCCGTCGCCTGGCGCTGGCTCGCGGGCGGCGCGCTGACCTGGCTGTTCGGCATCGGCGTGCGCCCGGTGGCGGCCGGCACCTCGTTCGTGCTCACCTTCGCCGACCTGCTGCTGCTGGTCGGCTCCCTGCTCCTGATGATCGGCTGCTGGCTCACCGCGGTGCCGCCGCCGCAGCGCCGCGGCGCGTTCCGGCAGGCCACCGAGGCCTACCTGGGCGCGGCCTCGATCTTCGCGATCACCTGGGCGGTGCTCCTCGGGCCGATGGCCGAGCGGGCCGAGGACGCGGGCGCGTTCTACTCCACGCTCGCGCTGCCGGTGCTCTGCCTGCTCGCCGCCTGCGCGGTCGCGCCCAGGGTGGCCGTCTCCCGGGCGGCCAACCGCGCGGTCGGCCTGGCCGGGCTGCTGGTGCTGGCCGCCATCACGATGGCCGAACTGGCCACCGCCGTCACCCGGCTGAACGGCGAGCAGTCGCCGAGCCTGGTGGCCGGTCTGGTGGCGCCGGCCGCGTTCCTGCTGCTCGCGGTGGCGCCGTGGATCGAGGAGGGCTCCCGGGGCAGGCTCCCGGCCCGGCTGCGCGCCGCCGCGGCCCCGCTGCCGGTGGTCGCCGCCACGCCGTACGCGCTGGTGGCCGCGGCGACCGTGGTGGTCGGCGCGGACGTGTTCGCCATGGGGCCGGCGCTCACCGTCGTGGTGGCCTCCGTGCTGGCCGTGCTGCTGGTCCGGCTGATGGCCCTGATGCTGTCGGCGGACGGCCTGCGCAACCAGGTGGCCATCAGCGAACGCCAGCTCCAGCAGCTGGCCGCCGACACCGGCGACGTGGTGCTCATGTGCGACCACGAGGGCACCGTCCAGGAGATCAGCGCGGGCGTCGAGGAGACCTACGGCTACGACCCGGTCGAGCTGACCGGCAAGTCGATCTTCGACTACCTGCACCCCGAGGACGTGCCCGGCATCCAGTCCCAGCTCCGCCGCATGATCGAGGACGAGAGCCCGCAGCGGTACGGCACCTGCCGCATCGAATGCCGGGTCCGTGCCGCCGACGGCACCTGGCGGCCCACCGAGTCGGTGGCCACCCGCCACGTCCGCCGCGAGGACCTGGTCCTGGTCACCACCAGGGACGTCAGCGACCAGGTGGCACTCCGCAACCAGGTCACCCACCTGACCTTCCACGACGGGGTCACCGGCCTGCCCAACCGGGCCTACTTCGAGGAGCGCACCCGCGACGTGCTGCCCCGGGCCAGCCGCCCCGCTGTCATATTCCTGGACCTGGACGGTTTCACCGGCGTCAACGACTCGGTGGGCCACGCCAGCGGCGACTACCTGCTCGGCCAGGCCGCCCGGCGGCTGCGCGCCGCCGTACGGGCCGACGACACACTGGCCCGCTGGGGCGGCGACGAGTTCGCCGTGCTGCTGGAGTCCGGCGGCGACGCGCAGCTGGCCGTGGACCTGGCCGAACGCTTGGTACGCGCGGTCTCCTCGGAGCCGTTCCGGGTGGCCGACCGGGACATCGCGCTGACCGCCAGCGTGGGCGTCGCCTTCGCCGAGGACGAGACCTCCGCCGGCGACCTGCTCCGCAACGCGGACGTGGCCATGGCGCGGGCCAAGGGCCTCGGCGGACGCCGGGTGGAGGTGTTCGCGGCGCACATGCACGCGGACGCCGTACGCCGCTTGGAGATCGCCGCGGACCTGCAGCGGGCCCTGCTGGACAAGCAGTTCGCCATCGAGTACCAGCCGATCGTGGATCTGGCGGGCAACCGGGTGACCGCGGTGGAGGCGCTGGTGCGCTGGTGCCGCGGGGGCACGTTCGTACCGCCGGAGCAGTTCCTGGACGCGGCCGAGGACACTGGCCTGATCGTGCCGCTGAGCGAGTGGATCCTGACCGAGGCGTGCCGCGAGGTGGCCAGCTGGCGGGCCTCCTCCTGGGACATCGGCCTGTCGCTCAACCTGTCCAAGCGGCAGATCACCGCGCCGGGCTTCGTGCAGACCATCTCGGCGGCGCTGGCCGACAGCGGGCTGCCGCCGAGCGCGCTCACCCTCGAAGTGATCGAGGAGATGCTGGTCGAGGACGCCGGCGACACCGTCGACAAACTCTCCGAACTCCGCGAACTCGGCGTACGGCTGGCCATCGACGACTTCGGCACCGGCTACGCCTCCCTCGCGTTCCTCCGGCAACTCCCGGTGGACATGATCAAAATAGATCCCTCGTTCGTCTCCGGTCTGGGCCGGGACGAGACGCTCACGCTGCTCACCCGGACCATCGTGCGCCTCGGGCACGACCTCGGCCTGACCGTGGTCGCCGAGGGCATCGAACGCCCCGAGCAGCTGCAACTCCTGCGTGAGATGGGCTGCAGCCGCGGCCAGGGCTACCTGGTGGCCCGCCCCATGGGCGCCGACGGCGTGCACTCCCTGATGCGCACCAACCTCCCCAGCCTCCAGAACACCGCGTGACATCGGCCGCGCCTCCGGCACGGCCGAGCGACACAAGTGGTTTCGAATAATGAGATTGCTGTCCCAGATGATTTGACGCGGCGGCGGTCTTTCGGACAAGGTGGAGCCATGCATCGCAGTGGGATTCTCGTAGTACTTCGCAGGCGCGCAGCCTGACGAGGTCCTCAGTCCTGCGCGCCGCCCCAGCTCCGCCCAGCGGACGGGGCATTTTTTATGCCCAGCCATCACACAAGACACGCTCAGCCACATGAGGAACGAGCCGATGACCGAACAGATGACAGGTGCCCAGGCCCTGGTGCGGGCGCTGGAGCACGTCGGGGTCGACACGGTGTTCGGGATCCCGGGCGGCGCCATCCTGCCCGCGTACGATCCCCTCTACGACTCGACCAAGGTCCGGCACGTGCTCGTACGGCACGAGCAGGGCGCCGGCCACGCGGCCGAGGGTTACGCGCAGGCCACCGGCAAGGTGGGTGTCTGCATGGCGACCAGCGGCCCGGGCGCGACCAACCTGGTCACGCCGATCGCGGACGCGTACATGGACTCGGTGCCGATCGTCGCCATCACCGGTCAGGTGGCCTCGGCGGCGATCGGGACGGACGCCTTCCAGGAGGCGGACATCTCCGGCATCACCATGCCGATCACCAAGCACAACTTCCTGGTCACCGACGCGGCCGACATCCCCAGGACGATCGTGGAGGCCTTCCACATCGCCCAGACCGGCCGGCCGGGCCCGGTGCTGGTGGACATCTCCAAGGACGCCCTCCAGTCCACGACCACCTTCACCTGGCCGGTCACCATGCAGCTGCCGGGCTACCGCCCGGTCACCCGTCCCCACTCCAAGCAGATCCGCGAGGCGGCCCGGCTGATCGCCGAGTCCCGCCGCCCGGTCCTGTACGTCGGTGGCGGCGTGCACAAGGCCGGCGCCTCCGCGCAGCTGCGCGAGCTGGCCGAGCTGACCGGCATCCCCGTCATCACCACCCTGATGGCCCGGGGCAGCTTCCCCGACAGCCACCCGCAGCACCTGGGCATGCCCGGCATGCACGGCACGGTCGCCGCGGTCGGCTCGCTCCAGCGCAGCGACCTGATCATCGCGCTGGGCGCCCGCTTCGACGACCGGGTCACCGGCCGGCTGGACACGTTCGCGCCGCACGCCAAGATCGTGCACGCGGACATCGACCCGGCCGAGATCTCCAAGAACCGGCACGCCGACGTGCCCATCGTGGGCGACTGCCGCGAGGTCATCACCGACCTGATCGCGGCCGTCAAGGCCGAGGGCCGCAAGGGCGACTACGCCGACTGGTGGAAGGCCCTCAACGCGCTCAAGAGCACGTACGCGCTGGGCTACGAGCGCTTCGAGGACGGCACGCTGGCCCCGCAGTACGTGATGGAGCGGCTCGGCGCCATCGTCGGCCCGGACGCCTTCTACGTGGCCGGCGTGGGCCAGCACCAGATGTGGGCCTCCCAGTTCATCGGCTACGAGCGGCCGGGCGCGTTCATCAACTCCGGCGGCCTCGGCACGATGGGCTTCGCCGTGCCGGCCGCGATGGGCGCCAAGATGGGCAGCCCGGAGAGCACGGTCTGGGCCATCGACGGCGACGGCTGCTTCCAGATGACCAACCAGGAGCTGGCCACCTGCGCCCTGGAGGGCGTGCCGATCAAGGTCGCGGTCATCAACAACGGCAACCTCGGCATGGTCCGCCAGTGGCAGACGCTCTTCTACGGCGAGCGGTACTCCAATACGAATCTGCAGGCGACGCGCCGGATCCCGGACTTCGTGAAGCTGGCCGAGGCGTATGGTTGCGTCGGTCTGCGCTGCGAGCGGCCGGAGGACGTGGACGCCACGATCCAGAAGGCGATGGAGATCAACGACGCGCCCGTCGTGGTCGACTTCGTCGTCCACGAGGACGCCATGGTCTGGCCGATGGTCGCGGCCGGCACCAGCAACGACGAGATCAAGTACGCCCGTGACATGGCGCCGAAGTGGGAGCACGAGGACTGATGAGCCGCCACACCCTCTCCGTTCTGGTGGAGAACAAGCCCGGCGTGCTGGCCCGGGTGGCCGCGCTGTTCAGCCGTCGCGGCTTCAACATCGACTCGCTGGCCGTCGGGCCCACCGAGCACGACGACATCTCCCGGATGACCATCGTGGTCAACGTGGAGGCACTGCCCCTCGAGCAGGTCACCAAGCAGCTCAACAAGCTGGTGAACGTGCTCAAGATCGTCGAACTGGACACCGGCCAGTCCGTGCAGCGCGAGCTCATGCTGATCAAGGTCAGGGCGGACGCGGACTCCCGCAGCCACGTCCTGGAACTGGTCAACCTGTTCCGCGCCCGCTGCGTGGACGTGGCGCCGGACGCGGTCACCATCGAGGTCACCGGCACGGCGGACAAGCTGGAGGCGTTCGTCCGCGTGCTGGAGCCGTTCGGCATCAAGGAACTCGTGCAGTCGGGCATGGTGGCCATCGGCCGCGGTGCCCGATCCATCACCGACCGCTCACTCCGGGCGCTCGACCGGACCGCCTAAGAGAACCCGAAAGGTTTATCCACAGTGACTGAGATCTTCTACGACAACGACGCGGACCTGTCGATCATCCAGGGACGGCACGTCGCCATCCTCGGGTACGGCAGCCAGGGTCACGCTCACGCGCTCAGCCTGCGCGACTCCGGCGTGGACGTGCGCGTCGGCCTGCCCGAGGGCTCCAAGAGCCGCGAGAAGGCCGAGAACGACGGCCTCCGCGTGCTCACCCCCGGCGAGGCCGTCGAAGAGGCCGACCTCACGATGATCCTCGCGCCGGACCACATCCAGCGCCACCTCTACGCCGAGCACGTGGCGCCCAACCTGGTCCAGGGCGACGCGCTCTTCTTCGGCCACGGCCTCAACATCCGGTACGGCCTGATCGAGGCCCCCGAGGGCGTCGACGTCGCCATGGTCGCCCCGAAGGGCCCCGGCCACCTGGTCCGCCGGCAGTACTCGGCCGGCCGCGGCGTGCCCTGCCTGGTCGCCGTCGAGAAGGACGCCAGCGGCGACGCCTGGCAGCTCGCCCTGTCGTACGCCAAGGGCATCGGCGGCACCCGGGCCGGCGCGCTCAAGACGACCTTCACCGAGGAGACCGAGACCGACCTGTTCGGCGAGCAGGCCGTGCTCTGCGGCGGCGTCTCCGAGCTCATCAAGGCGGGCTTCGAGACCCTGATCGAGGCGGGCTACCAGCCCGAGGTCGCCTACTTCGAGTGCCTGCACGAGATGAAGCTCATCGTCGACCTGATGTACGAGGGCGGCATCCACAAGATGTACTGGTCGGTCTCCGACACCGCCGAGTACGGCGGCTACAGCCGCGGCCCGCGCCTGGTCAACGCGGAGACCAAGAAGGAGATGCGCAAGATCCTCGACGAGATCCAGTCGGGCGAGTTCGCGCGCGAGCTGGTGGCCGAGTTCGACGGCGGCCAGGGCCAGTTCAACAAGTACCGCGAGGAGCTCGCCGCGCACCCGATCGAGAAGACGGGCGCCAAGCTCCGCCCGATGATGAGCTGGCTCCAGAACGAGCAGTGACACACTGGCCGATCCTCCGGATCGGCGGGCTTGGCCGCCGGGGAGCCGGC
>NZ_BOOA01000134.1 GCF_016862995.1 Acrocarpospora phusangensis | reverse complement strand
CCCGGACCGGGGGTCGACCACGGCCGATCATCCGCCGGCCCCTGGGAACAGCCAGGCCTTGGGCGTGATGAACAGGCCGGTGGCCTCCACCAGCGGGGTGCCCGCGGTGTCGGCGATGACGGCGTCCGCCCAGGTCTTGCGCCCCTCCACCCGGGTGACCGCGCCGGTGGCGACCACCGGTTCGCCGTAGGGGACGCGGCCGCGGTAGCGGATGGTCAGGGTTCCCGTCATGCCCGGACGGCCCGCGGCGGCGACGGTGTCGCCCAGCAGGTGGTCGAGGATCATGGCGGTCACGCCGCCGTGCACGGTTCCCGGGGGGCCTTCGTGGGTGGGGCGGAAGGTCAGTTCGGCGCGGCTGCCGCCGGTCGCCGGTCGTTCCACGACTAACGGCAGCGCATGCGGGTTGCACGCGCCGGTGACCGCGTTGCCGAGGTGGCGGAAGGTGCCGTCGGGGCCGAACTCGTGCGGGAGCGGGGTGGCTCGCCGTACCGCGCGGAGACGGTCGGTCAGGGCGGCGAGTTCGGCGGTGACGGCCGCCAGTTCGGCGGGGTCCGCGTCCGTGAGGACGACGGCGTCGACCAGCTCGCGGGCCTGCCGCGCGAGCGCCTCCAGGGCGCTGATCTGGGCGTCCTCGTCACGTGCTGCGGCAACATCAGCGGTCATGCGTCCATTCTAGAACACGTTCTAGCTTTCCGGGTCGTTTGTTCATGTTTGGGTAAAGTTCGTTGACTCTATGCATAGATGTCACTGAATATCCCTTTTGCGAAGGATTCCTCCTTCGTGGCAAGACGTCCACCCCCATGGACCGGGAGGCCCCCCGCTCTCATGAGTCCCGAGATGGAGAAGCTGATCAGCCTGCTGCGGCAGGAGGCCAGCTACACCGAGCGACCAGACGGCCGGACGAAGTTCGGCAAGTGGTACAACAAGGTCGAGAAAGACGCCGACTACTCCACCCAGCCCTGGTGCGACATGTTCCTGTCGTGGGGGGCGAGCAAGCTCGGCTACGAGAAGTGGTTCGGGCAGTTCGCGTGGACCGTCGGGCACGCCCGCTGGTTCCGGGAGCAGAACGCCTGGGGCCAGGAGGCGAAGCCCGGAGCCGTCGTGTTCTACGACTGGGACGGTTCGGGCAGCATCGACGGCATCGACCACGTCGGCCTGGTCACCGCCGTGGACGGCCGCAAGATCACCACCATCGAGGGCAACGTGGAGGGCATCCACGTCCGCGAGAAGACCCGCGACCAGAGCCTCGTCGTCGGCTACGGCTACCCCGACCAGATCCGGGAACGCCTCCAGCCCACCCCACAAACAGACAAACCAGACGTAGCCCCCAGCGTCCGGGACCACGGCACCCCCCACGACAAACCCTGGAAGACCACCCCCTCCGACGGTACGCCTTCGGCCACCACCCCTTCCGACAACAAGCCCTGGCAAAACTCCGGCACCACCCCCTCGACCACGACTCCCTCCGACAGCACCCCATCGGAGACGACTCCGTCGAACCCCACCCCGTCGGCTACCACGCCCTCAGAGAGCACCCCCTCCGCCACGCCCTCCGGGGACACACCCTCGGAGAGCACGCCGTCCGACAACACCCCATCGGACAGCAGGCCGTCGGAGAACACCCCCTGGGACAGCAAGCCCTCGGACGCCACCCCCTCAGACAGCACAACCTCCGACACCGCGACTTCTGACAGCACGACTTCTGACAGCACGACCACCGGCAGCACGACCTCCGACACCGCGGCCTCGGACAGCACGGCCTCGGACAGCACCGCTTCCGACACCACGACCACCGACAACGCTTCTTCCGAGAACACGCCCTCGAACAGCACGACCACCGGCGACACGACCTCCGAGAGCACGCCCACGGACAACACCTCTAACTGGGGCGGATCGGAAAACGCCTCCGACGACACCGCCGGACCGGTCGCCAAGGAGTCCACGGGCAGCGCCAACCCGACCAACAACACAGGCGAGGCCCACGCGTCCCGCACGCCGGAGAAGCACGCGGCCAAGACGCCCTCCAAGCACCCGGCGCTAGCCGCACCCCCCGCCAAATCTCAGACGACCACGGTCATCGACCACCTGACCACCTCCCCCGTCTCCGCCTTCCAGCCGATCCCGGGCAGCAGCCAGCTCCTCCACGCCGAAGCCGTGATCGCCCCCCTCCTCGTCGTCCTGGTCGCCTTCGGCTACGCGAAACGACGCCGGACCCACCGCCTCGCCATCGCCGCCGCGACCCGCTCCGGAGCGATCGCCTCCTCCGACTTCTCCAGCTGGTTCGAACCCTCCGAACCCTCCCCCGAAGACACGGTGGTCTGGCCCGCCCCACCCCCACCCCCGCCCTCCGTGCCAACCCGCCCCTACCACCTCTTCTCCGACCCCGTCTGGCCCGCCCCCACCGCCGACGCCACCCAGGAATTCCCCGCCCCCACCACCTACCGCGGCAAACACACCAAGCCCGAAGCCTCCGACATCTACCGCACCGGCACCCTCCCCGAAGCCCTGGCCGCCACCTGGGCCGACCGCCCCGGCCAGTCCCCCCGCGGCCGCCACCGCAGGGCATAGCCCCGGCCCCAGCGCTCGCTCAGAGCCGGTGAAGCTCCGACGTGCCGAGGACGGCCGAGCGGAGTCGGGCCCGGTGGACTCCCGTGTCGCCGTAGGCCGAGGCGAGCGACCACACCCGGGCGAGCCAGAGCCGGAGGTCGAGGTCGTCGTCGTACCCGGGGGGCGCGTGTACCTGGAGTGCGGCCCGAGCGGCCAGGGAAGCGGCTTCGCCCGCGGACGCCTTGGCGGCGCTGACGGCACGGAGGAGTTCCGTTTCCCCCAGCCGTGGCTGGTCGTCGACGGCCACGGCGGCGGCGTACACGTGCGGCGCCGCGAAGTCGATGGCGATGGCCACGTCCGCGAGCCGGTGCTTGAGCACGGGGAACACCTGGTCGTGGGCTTTCGCGCGCGCCACGGACTCCTCAAGCAGGCGCCGCGCCAGGCCGATGAGCTGCGCGGCCACCGCGACGGTCGCCGCCCGCAGCACCGGCACGGTCCGCGCCCGTGACAGGACACCGCCACCCCGGACCGGCGCCGCCGCCACGCTGAACAGCCGCCGCACCGGATCCACCCCGGGCTGCGGCGTGAGCCGTACCTCATCGGAGGCGAGCACCCGCACGACGCCGTCCTGCTCCACGATGAGCAGGTCGGCGAGGTCGGCGTCGGGGGCGTAGACCTGGTGGCCGAGCCGTACCGAGACGCGGAGGGAGCCGCCCGCCAGCCGGTCGAGCAGGTCGTCGGGCAGCAGCCCCGGCGCGATCACCGCGGTCTCCACCACCGGCCCCGGCAGCGCCGCCCGCCCGGCCTCCTCGAAGGCGAGGATGGCATCCGCCAGCCCGAGCCCGTCCCCGCCGCGCGCCACCAGCATGCCGAACAACCCGATCTCCGCGAGTTGCGCCCACCCGGGGAGCCGTTCCCCGGCCCGGCCGGCCTCCCGCACCGCGCGGGCCGGGCAGTGTTCCGCCAGCACCCGCCGGACGGTGGACCCGAGGACCAGCTGGTCGTCGGTCAACGCGAAATGCAGCCTCACGTTCGAGATGTACGGCGCGCGCCGAATGAACACCATGGCACTTGCTGCCGAATATCGACCCTGTTCATCTCGTATGCCCAATCCATCACGACTAATCGGCCGATACGGACGACATCACCCCCCTGTCGAGGCATGCCAGGAAGAACCCCGCAATAACTTCTCGCATTGGCCGGTACGGCTCTTCGACTCCACACCTAATGCGTTGTTACGCTCCGTAGTCGTGCGAGTGTGCACCGAGATCGGGGGATTTCTAGATGATCAATACTCGGAGGGGTCGGCGTTCATTTTTGCCGGTATTGCTGGGATGCCTGCTCGTGGGCCTGGCGGTCGGCCTGGTGTTGCCGGCGTCGGCGTCCCGGGAGGCCCAGCTGACGGTGCGGGTCACCGACAACCGGACGTACGTGGCTCCATCCGCAACCGTGAACTACACGGTCACCGTACTGAACGAGGGGGGCGAGACGGCCGACGCGATCGCCGCGCAGCTTGAGCTGGGGGCCGGGCTGACCGTGGTGTCGGCCTCCGACGGCGGCAAGGCGGGCGGCGCGGCGGCGAACTGGCCGGCGTTCTCGCTGGCCGGCGGCGCGCAGCGCGTCTTCCGGGTGGTCGCCCGGGTGCCGGACCAGCCCGCTCCCGGCACGCGTTACGAGTCGAAGGCCAACGCCACCGCGCAGGGCACCATCGCCGAGGCGACCGACGAGAGCTTCGTCGGCGCGGCTCAGCTGGCGGTGACCAAGACCGACGGCGCGCAGGAGGCGGTGCGCGGCGACACCCTCACCTACACGATCACGGTCAGCAACCCGGGCACGCTGCCGCTCGGCGGCGTCAACCTGGTGGACAAGTCCGGCAGCGGGCTGGTGTTCGAGTCCGCCAGCCGGGGCGGCGTCTGGAACGAGGCCCACCGCCAGGTGACCTGGCCGGGCTTCGAGCTGGCCGCGGGCGCGCACGAGGTGTTCACGGTCACCGCAAAGGTGCCCGAGGACGCCAAGTCCGGCCAGGTGCTGCGCAACTCGGCCAGCGTGACCGCGCCGGGGCTGAGCGACCAGGCCCTGGACGAGACGCTGGTGACCGTGGCCACCGGCCTGGCGCTGAGCAAGAGCGACGACCGCGACACCGCCAAACCGGGCGAGGACCTGACCTACACCATCACGGTCCGCAACACGGGCGAGGTGGACCACGCCTCCGTCTCGCTGGTGGACCGGTTCGGCGACCGGCTCAAGTTCGTCTCGCTGAACCCCTCGGAAGGCTCGTACGCCGACCGCGAGGTCCGCTGGCCCGACTTCCCGCTCAAGGCCGGGGAGCGCCGGGTGTTCTCGGTCGTGGCCCGGGTGCTCGCGACCGGCGAGACGGACCTGATCAGGAACGAGGTGATCGCGACCACGTCGAACGGACGGCTGGCGCGCGCGGAGGACACCACCGTGCTCCTCCTGCCGCCTCCGCCGCGGATCGCCGTGCCGCCGAGCCCGCGGCCCAGCCCGAGCCCGAGCCCGACGCCCACCCCCAAGGTGGCCGTCGACGTGGCCAAGGACGAGACGCGGACCCCAATCGTCCCGACGCCCGAACCGCCCCGGCAGGACAAGTGCCCGCACACCCAGGTGATCCGGGAGGTCCGGATCGAACGGCCGGTCACCTGCGAACTTCACGGAGGAAACAACAAGAACATCGTCAACAACCCCGGCTTCCGCGACCACGACCACGGCCACCCCGGCGACTTCGGCGGCCACCCAGGCCGCCACTTCGACCACGGCAACCCCGGCCACCCCGGCCATCACGGCCATCCCGGCGACTTCGGCGGCGACTGCCCGGGCGACTGCTGCCCTGACGACTGCTGCGGGGACACCTGCCCCGGCGGCGGTCCGACGCTGCCGTCCACGGGTGTGGTCATGGTTCCGGTCGTCGGCGCGGGCGCGCTGCTGTTCACCCTGGGCTCCGGCATCCTGGTGATCACGCGCAGGCGCCGGCGCGGGATCTGATCCACCGAACGAAAGCAGGAGCCCCCGGTAACCCGGGGGCTCTTCGCTTTCCCCCCTGGTCACCGCCGCTTCGGCCATTTACGATTCCTAGGCCCGCTGGGTGAACGTTCAACCGGCTCACGGCGTCACTTCTGTGACACACGTGAAGGGGGTGACGTCAGGTCGACAGGGTCACCGGAAGTCGTGCCCGGCTCGTCGGCGAGTTGGAGTCGGCGATCCGCGACACGCCGAAGACCGTGCTCGTCGTCGGCGCGGCCGGAATCGGGAAAACCCACCTGCTGGGCGAGCTGACCGCCCGCGCGGCGGGATTCCGCGTGCTGCGCGGCCGGGCCCGCGAGCTGGACGAAGGTCTCGCGTACGCGCCGCTGGTGGACGCGATCGAGTCGCTCGGCCGGGACAAGAGCGTGCAGCCCGGCCTGTGGGAGCTGTACGACGCGATCGACCGGGCCGCGCTCGGCCACCCCGCCAAGCACGCCCCCGGCAATCCCGTCGCGGCGCCGGCCGTGCTCGCGGCCCAGCTGCTGGAGTCCCTGCCTGGCCGTACGCTGCTGGCCATCGACGACGTGCACCACGCCGACGCCGACACCCTGCGCCTGCTGGCCGCCCTCCCCCGCAGCGCCCCCAGCCTGGCCATCCTCTGCACCGCCCGGCACGTCCCGGCCCTGGACGTGGACCTCACCGTACGGCTGGAGCCGCTCACCCGCCCCGAGGTGAGCGACCTGATCAGCTCGCTGCTGGACCGCACGCCCAGCGACAACATGATCGACCGGGTGCTGAACGAGAGCGGCGGCAACCCGTGGTTCGTCCGGGAGTCGGTGCTGGCCCTGGTGCAGGGCGGCGCGGTCCGCTCCCCCGACCCGGACGCCCGGCGCGGCGCCATCCTGTCCCGCGTCTTCCAGCGGGACCGGTCGGGCCGCGACCTGGCCCGGGTGCTGGCCACGCTGGGCCGTACCCGCGACACCACCGCCATCGACACGCCGGGCACGCTGGAGGCGGTGGCCGAGCTGGCCGGTCTTGACGCGCGGGCGGGCGAGCGCGCCCTGGTCGGCCTGGTCCGCGACGGCGTGCTCGTCTACACCGGCGACGGCTACGCCTTCGCCCACCCGCTGGTGGCCGAGGCGCTCTACGACGACCTGAACGCGGGCGAACGCCGCCGGCTGCACGCCCGCATCGCCGAGCTGCTGCAACGCCAGGGACTCAACGGCGCCCGCCGGGTGCTGGAGTGGGCCACCCACCTGGCCGAGGGCGGCCCGCCCGCCGACGCGCTGGCCGCGATGCTGCGCGCCGCCGACCTGACCCGCTGGACCGCCCCGCTCTCCGCTGCCCACTGGTACGGCCGCGCCGCCGAGACCGCCGACGACCCCGGCCAGCGCGGCGAGCTGCTGGCCCGCCAGGCCCTGTCCTACTGGAAGGGCTCCCGTCCGGCGCTGGCGCTCAACTCCGGGCAGCGGGCGCTGGCGGTGCTCCCGCCGGGGCGGCGGCACACCCGCACCGCGTACACGGTGGTGGGCGCGGCGCACGCGATGGGCTGGTACGACGTGGCTCTGACCATCGCCGCCCAGCAGATCCCGCGCTCCGACGACCCGACCGCGCTGATCGCCCAGCGCGCCCTGCTCCTGGCCGAGCTGGGCCGCCCGCTCGGCGACCACGTCGCCAGGGCCTGGGAGGGCCTGCCCGGCTGCCCGCCGGAGGACCGGATCATCACCGCGGGCGCGCTGGCCATCCGCGCGCTGCTGGACGGCGACTGGCGGGAGTCGCAGCGCGCGGTGGCCGAGCTGCTCGCGTTCGCGGCCGCGCTGCCGCCGGGGGCCAGGCTGGCCGCGCTGGAGTCGGCCGCCCACGTGACGAGCACGGCCGGCCTGCGGGCCCGCTCGGCCGAGTTGCTGGACCAGGCCGAGCAGATCCACCGGGGCCTGGGCTGGCACGACATCGCCGGCCAGAACGTCCGGGTGACGGCGCTGGTCCGGCGGCTGGCCGGGGAGTGGGACCGCGCGATCGCCGGCATCCGGGCGGGCGCGGGGCCGCTCGCGGAGGCGGGCCTGCTGGAGAACCACGGCCTGCTGCGCAACATCGAACTGGACATCCTGCTCGACCAGGGCCGCTACGAGGAGGCGGCGGTCGTGCTCGACGACCCGCCGCCGGCGTGCGCCACCCAGACCGGGCTGCGGCACACGATGCGGGCCCGGCTGGCGCTCGGTCAGGGCGACCGAAGCGCGGCGCGCGGCTGGGTGGAGCGCGCCCTGGCGGCCGGGGTCGCCGACGTGAGCCACCGGGCGCTGGCCGTCCAGGTGCTGATCCACGCGGCGGCCGGGGACATCGAGGGCGGACGGCAGGCCGCCACCCGGCTGGACGAGGAGGCGGCGAACGGCACGCCCCGGGCCAGGATGGCGGCCGACCTGGCCATGGGCTGGGCCTTCACCGACACCGACAGGGCCGGGGCCGCGCTGGACCGGGCCCGCGCCGACGGGCTGCCGTTCGAGGAGGCCAGGGCCCGGCTGGTGCTGGGCACGATCGGCGACCACGCGCAGCTCGGCCGGGCGCACACCGCGTTCAACGCGCTCGGCGCGATCCCGTGGCGGGACCGCGCGGCCCGGCTGATGCGCGACGCGGGCCTGGCTCCGGCGGGCGCGCTCACCCCGGCCGAGCGGCGGGTGATCGAACTGGTGGCGGGCGGCCTGAGCAACCCGCAGATCGCCGACGAGCTGCACTACAGCCGCAAGACCGTCGAGGTCTACCTGACCCGCGTGTACGCGAAGACCGGCTTCAAGTCCCGGGTGGAGCTGGCGCTGGCCGTGGAGCGCGGGGAGCTTTAGGGAACTCCCTACTGGGCCGCGGGGGGCCCGCGCCGACAGGATTCTCGCATGGGGATCCTGGAATATGCCGACAAGGTCTGGCGAGGCTCGGTGCAGGCCGACGAGGTGCCGCTCGCCGACCTGCGCGCCGGCGGAGCCCAGGAGGTCGCCGAGGGCGTGGCCATGTGGCCCGCCTTCGGAAACGTGTACGCCATCCGGGGAGAAGCCGGTCTGGCGCTTTTCGACACAGGTAACGCGGTGGACGCCCCGGCCATGCACCGGGCCGTACGTTCCTGGTCGGACGAGCCGGTCCGGTACGCGATTTTCTCGCACGGGCACTTCGACCATGTGGGGGGAATGGAGTGTTTCGACGAGGAGGAGGGATCACGGCCGGTCGTCGTCGCGCACGAGGGCGTGGCGAACAGGTTCGCCCGATATGCCAGGACTGCCGGGTACAACTCGGTGATCAATCAACGGCAGTTCGGGTTCGCCCAGATGCACTGGCCGGCGACCTATCGCGTACCGGACCTGACCTACCAGGAGCGGCTCACGCTCTCGCTCGGCGACGTCACCTTCGAGCTGCGTCACGCGCGCGGCGAGACCGATGACGCCACCTGGGCGTTCGTCCCCGAGCACGGCATCCTGCTGACCGGCGACCTGTTCGTCTGGGTGACGCCCAGCGCCGGGAACCCGCAGCGGGTGCAGCGCTACCCGGACGAGTGGGCGGTCGCGCTGCGGACCATGGCCACCCTGGACGCTGAGCTGCTCCTGCCCGGTCACGGCCTGCCCATCTCCGGGTCGATCCGGGTCCGGCGGGCCCTGGTCGACACCGCCGACTACCTGGACAGCCTGGTCGAGCAGACCCTCGACCTGATGAACGCGGGCGCTCGGCTGGACGAGATCCTGCACTCCGTGAAACCGCCCCTGGAGCTGTCGCAGCGGCCGTACCTGCAGCCGTACTACGACGAGCCCGAGTTCATCGTGCGGAACATCTGGCGGCTCCACGGGGGCTGGCACGATGGCAACCCGGCCAACCTCAAGCCCGCGCCGGACGCGGTGTTCGCCCGCGCGATCGCCGAGCTGTCGGCCGGCGCCGGCACGGTGGCCGGGCGGGCGGTGGTGGCCGCGGCGGAGGGTGATCTGCGGCTCGCCTGCCAGCTGGCGGAACTGGCGGTGCAGGCGGAGCCCGACGACCACAAGATCCACGAGATCAGGGCCCGCGTGTACGCGCTGCGCGTCCAGGAGGAGCCCGGCGCGATGGCCCGCGGCGTCTACGCCTGGGCGGCGGCCGAGTCGCGCAGCAAGGTCACCGGCAGCGACCTGCTGGACGTCTACCACGAGGTCACCGACGGCCGGATGTGGTGGATCCCGGCCGGCGCCGCCGACCGGAACTGATCAAGCTAATAAGTGATCGAAGGACGCCATGCGCTGGCATTCTCGATCATGCTCGGTCCGCAGCCGGTCGAGCGCGACCCCCGCGTCACCGGCCTCCGGCTCACCTGGCTCCGGCTCCCAGCCGCCCCCGGCCCGGCAGTCCGGTCTTGGAACCTCATCGCTGACCGGATCGGCGGCAGACCCTCCGCACGGCCGCACCGCGAACGGTTCGGCCTGCTCATAGAAGACCAGCACCGCGTCCTCCCCCCGTCACCACCACACTACGCCGGGGGTCCGGCGGCCCTCAGAACAGGTCAGAACAGGACAGACGTGAAGGTGTCCACCTCGCGGAACCCGACCTTCTTGTACGCCGCCCGCGCCGGCAGGTTGTAGTCGTTCACGTAGAGGGTGACGGTCGGCGCGAAGTACTTGAGGGCCTGTTCGACCACGGTGGCCATGCCGGCGGCGGCGTGTCCCCGGCCCCGGTAGAGCGGATCCACCCAGACGCCCTGGATCTGGCAGGCCTGCGGGGTCACCGCGCCGATCTCGGCCTTGAAGACGACCTGCCCGTCCTCGATGCGGGCGTAGGACCGGCCGATCCTGATGAGCTCGGCGACCCGGGAGCGGTAGAGGGCTCCGCCGTCGCCGTTGTCGGGCGAGACGCCGACCTCCTCGGTGAACATGGCGACGCAGGCGGGCAGCAGGGTCCCGAACTCCTCCGGGCGCACCCGCCGCACATCGGGGTCGGACGCGACCAGCGGGGCCGAGGAGGTGGCCATGACGGGCTGCGCCCAGCGGATGGCCCTGGCCCGGCCCCAGTGCGGTTCCAGCCGCTCCCAGAGCAACTCGACCGCGGCCGACGGGCCGACGATCGAGGAGCAGCGGCGGCCCTGCTTGCGGGCACGGTCGGCGAAGGCGTGCACGGCCTCCCGGCCCGCGTTGACGGGGACCAGGTTGGCCCCCGCGTAGCACAGGGAAATCAGCCCGCCGCGCGGGCCGAATCCCCACATCTGACCGCCGAGCCTCGTGGGACTGAGGCCGACGGCCCTGATCCGAGACGCGACGAAGACGTTGGCGACCGGATCGGAATCGAGGAGCCCCAGCACCTCGTCTCGATCGTTGTCGTCCAGCACGCGCGACGCCGATGTGCGCAGCATCACGTGGCCAAGCCTACGCGACGACCTCGATTTTGGTAGTCACCCCGGAAGCTGGGAGTTATGCCGTCAACCCGGTCTCAACCCTTACCGGTCAGGACTCGGGCCAGCGAGGCGTGCCGGGCCTGGATCCCCGTGGCCATCCGGGCCGCCGCGCGTGGCGCCGCCACCGCCGGGCAGCTCACGTCGGACTCCCGGCCGGCCTTGCGCTGCGGCGTCATCGTGCCGTCCCGCAGGTACGTCACGACCTGCCGGTCCACGCACGGGTTGCCGGCGAACGTGACCCCGTGGTTTCCGCCCGGCTCCGACACCAGCCGCGCCGCGGGGAACGCGTCCCGCAGGCTCAGCGCCCCCGGGTACGGCGTGGCCGCGTCCCGCTCGGCCTGCACCAGCATCACCGGCAGGTTCCTCGCCCCCACCCGGATCGGCTTGAGGCCCTCCTCGGGCCAGAACGCGCAGGGCGCGTTGTAGATCGTGTTCGGCCAGGCCAGGAAGGGCGCCTTCGCGTGGATCCGGGCGGCGTCGGCGTGCCAGCGCGCCCAGTTCCGCGGCCAGGCGGCGTCCCGGCACTGCACGCCCAGGTACACGGCGTAGCCGTTCTCGTCCGCGGCGTCGTTCTCGCCGTGCTGGTGGTAGGCCTCGATCAGGCCGGTGGTGTCCCCGGCGCGGACGTAGTCGGAGAAGGCCTGGCCCAGCTGCGGCCAGACGTGGTTGCTGTAGCCGCCGACCGTGAAGATGTCGTCGAGCTCGCTCGGGCCGACGATCCCGCCGGCGGGACGGGACCGCAGGCGCTGACGCATCGCGTACCACGCGAACTCGACGGCCTTGGGGGTGTCGCCGATCCGGTAGACGGCCTGGTTGGCCGCCATCCAGGCCAAAAAGTCGCGGTGCCGCCGGTCGAAGGCGTAGTTCTGGGCGATGTTCGCCTGGTACCAGACGCCCTTGGGGTCGACCACGCTGTCCAGCACCATGCGGCGCACCCGCTGCGGGAACAGGGTGGCGTAGACGGCCCCGAGATAGGTGCCGTACGAGTAGCCGAGGAAGCTGATCTTGTCCTCGCCCAGGGCCTCCCGGATCACGTCCATGTCGTGGGCGGTGTTCTCGGTGGTGAGGTGCGGGAGGAACCAGGACCACCGGTTGGCGCAGCCCTCGGCGAACTCCTGGGCCCGCCCGAGCAGCGCGTTCTCCTCGTCCTCGTCGCGCGGCACGCTGTCGGGGCGCGGGGCCTCGTAGTACCGCTTGACGTCCACGCAGCTGAGCGCGGGCCGGCTGGCCCCCACCCCGCGCGGGTCGAAGCCGATCACGTCGAACCGGGCGGCCAGGTCCGCCGGGAGCTTGGACGCGACGTATTCGGCCAGTCTCAGCCCGGACGCGCCGGGGCCGCCGGGGTTCACCAGCAGCACCCCGAGATGGTTGTGATCCCGGGCGGCCGTGCCCTTCAGCCGGTTCAGCGCGATCGTGACCTGCTGCCCGTACGGCTCCGCGGGGTCGAGCGGGACGCGCACGGAGCCGCATTCCACCCGGCTCCCGGGTGCGCAGGCCCCCCAGGTGATCGTCTGCGGCCCGGCCGCGGCCGCCTCCGGCCTCAGCCCTATGAACAGTCCGGTGCAGAGCACCGACACCCCTGCGACCGCCCCGATGACCCGCATCACCCGTACACTCCCTCTGCTCAGACCGCAAAGACCAGCTTCCCTTCAGTAACAGCCCGATTACCATACGCACATGGCGATCGTTGTCACTGTGTAGTGATGATGTTGCTCTGTGTAATCACATTCATCACATCCGAGACTCCTGAAGTGATGAATGTTTCAACGGGTTCACCTGCCGATATTCCCCTGTGACGCGATCTTCGCGGGGGTGTCTGCGCACGTTGTCCGGGGGCCGGGCCACCCCCTCCGCAGGCCCCGAAACCAGGTTCCCGCCCGCTCGCGACCGCCCGTCCTGTACGCCCCCGTAAATCCCCCGCACCATCGAGGCACTGCAGGGGAGTCGGCGTCGCGGCCGGGGCCCGCAGCGAATCCAGACGCCCGCTTCTCAGGCTGGACTACGACCAGCCCCGCCTCACCGGGCTGGCCGGAAGGGAACTCATGGTGAACTCGACAGGCAACGTGGCTCTGCGGGCCACGCTGGAACAAGGAAAGAGACTCAGGAGACGTCTGACCATCTGGGCCTCCGCACTGGTCCTGGCGCTCGGAACCGGCCTCGTGGTCTCGCCCACCCAGGCGACCGCGCACGGCGTCAACATGTTCCCCGGCGCGCGTACGTTCCTGTGCTGGCAGGACGGACTCCGGGACAACGGCCAGATCCAGGCCTACAACCCGGCGTGCGCCCAGGCCATCGCGGCCAACGGCACCACGCCGCTGTACAACTGGTTCGCCGTGCTCCGCTCCGACGCCAACGGCCGGACCACCGGTTTCATCCCGGACGGGCAGATCTGCAGCGGCGGCACCGGCGGCCCCTACAACTTCTCCGGCTACAACGCGGCCAGGACCGACTGGCCGACCACGCACCTGACCTCAGGCGCCAGCTACCAGTTCCGGTACAGCAACTGGGCGGCCCACCCGGGCACCTTCCACCTGTACATCACCCGGAACGGCTGGAACCCGAACTCGCCGCTGGCCTGGGGCGACCTCCAGTCGTTCGGCAGCGTCACCAACCCGCCGCAGAACGGCGGCCCCGGCGGCCTGAACTACTACTTCTGGAACCAGCAGCTGCCCTCCGGTAAGAGCGGCCGGCACATCATCTACATCCAGTGGGTGCGCTCGGACAGCCAGGAGAACTTCTTCAGCTGCTCCGACGTCGTCTTCGACGGCGGCTCCGGCCAGGTCACCGGTGTCGGCCCGAACCAGGGCTCGCCGTCCAACCCGCAGAGCCCCGGCCCGTCGAGCCCCGGCCCCTCCAGCCCGGGTCCGTCGAGCCCCGGCCCGTCCAGCCCGAACCCTGGTGGCGGCGCCTGCACGGCGACCTACACCAACAACCCGATCAACTGGCCGGGTCACTTCCAGGGCACCGTGACCGTGCGCAACTCCAGTAACAGCCAGATCAACGGCTGGACCGTACGGTGGAACTTCGCCGGCGGCCAGACCTTCGAGGGCTCACCATGGAACGGCGTGGTGATCTCCAACCCGCCCAATGTGGGGGTCCGCAACGCCAACTACAACGGCACGCTGGCGCCGAACGCGACAACCTCGTTCGGCTTCAACGGCGCGGGCAACGCGCCCAGCCCGGTTCCGACGCTGACCTGCACCAGCCCGTAACCGAACCCGTCCAGGGGCCCGGCGCGCCGCGCCGGGCCCCTTCCGGCTGACATCCCCCAGGTCAGGAGGACCACATGCTCGAAACCCCGGCATCCGAGCAGGTCGGCGAGGACCGCCCCGCGCAGAACCAAGGCGTGGCGCGCGAGCGCGTCATCTGGACGGTCGGGGCGACGCTCCTGGTCGTGGTGATGGTCGGCCTGTTCCTGCGCGGCGTGATGTCCTCCTCCGGCCCCTCGGCCGGTCCCGCCAACGGTCTGCCGGAGGACCGCCCCTCCCCCGTGTACGCCCTCACCGAGGACCTGCGCGCGCAGCTCTCCGTCCAGGTGACCGGCATCCTGGAGAAGTCCTCCCCCGCCCAGCACCACGCCCACGGCCACGACTTCGGCGACGAGTACGAGAAGCGGGAACTGCGCGTGGTCTGCGCGGTGGACCCCTTCGGCGTGGAACCGGTCACCGCCACCACCCTGGCCGAGGTGAGGATCGTCTACGCCCAGCACATGTGCGCGGTCGACGAACTCGGCGACCCGTGGGCCAAGTCCATCCGCGTGGCCGGGCCGCTCGCCGTCACCCTTACCGGGAAGGAGCCCGTCGTGGAGCTCCCTCTCGCCGGCGAGGGCTACCCGGAGCACGTGCGCGAACTGATCCCGCCGTACTTCCTGGAGTCGGCGTTCAGCAACTACTTCGACCCGCAGACGCTTGAGCGCGCCCGCGAACGCTTCGAGAGCAGTAACACTGGCCGAGCCTCCGGCTCGGCGGGCTTGGCCGCTCCGTAGCCGGT
>NZ_BOOA01000133.1 GCF_016862995.1 Acrocarpospora phusangensis | reverse complement strand
GGTACGCCTCCCGCCAGTGACGGCGATGCTGCCAGGCGTACGGCGGCAGATCGGCCAGGCCCCCGGAGGGCTGCAGCCGACTCCAGTCCACCTCGACGCCGTGACAGTGCGCCGTGCCTGCCGCGACGAGGAAGGCCTGCCGCTCCGGCTGGTTCCGGCGCAGCGTCGTGCCGACGAACACGTCCTCGAACCCGTTCTCCGAGAGCGTCTCGGTGACCGAGTGCGCGACCACCGGGTGGGGCGAGATCTCCAGGAACACGCGGTAGCCGTCCTGCGCCGCGGCCGTGGTGGCCGCGGCCAGCCGTACCGGGTCCCGGAGGTTCGCCGCCCAGTACGCGCCGTCCAGGACGGGAGTCGACCGGGGGTCGGCCAGCGCGGTCGAGTACATCGGGATGCGGGGCGCCCCGAACGAGAGGTCGGTGGTCCGGGCCGCCAGTTCGACGGCCAGAGGCTCCATCTGCGGGCTGTGGAAGGCGACGTCCGACGCCACCCGCCGAGCCACGACGCCTTCGACCGGCCACTCGTTCACCACCGCCTCGACCGCGGCGACGTCGCCGGACAGCACGGTGGAGCCGGGCGCCGACGAGATCGCGGCCACCAGGTCGGTACGGCCGGCCAGCCTCGCCGCCGCCTCCTCGAAGGACAGGTCGACCATCACCATGGCCCCCTTGCCCTCGGCCTGGCGCAGCAGTACGGAGCGGCGGCAGATCAGGCGGGCGCCGTCGGCGACGGACATCGCGCCGGCCGTCACCGCCGCCGCGATCTCGCCGACGGAGTGGCCGATGACGGCCTTCGGAACGACCCCGTACGCGTTCCAGAGCCTGGCGAGGCCCAGCTGCATCACGAAGATCATGGTCTGCACGCGGTCGATGGTGTCGAGATCGCCGTCGGCCAGGACCTGCCGGGGAGAGAAACCGATCTCCTCGACGAAGATCGGCTCCACCTCGTCGACCAGAGCCGCGAACTCCGGTACGGCGAGCAGCTCCCGCCCCATCCCGCGCCACTGGCAGCCCTGCCCGGAGAAGACCCAGACCGGCCCGGGACCGAGCTCGGGCAGCACGTCACCGGTGAGGACGGCCTCGGCCGGCACGTCGTCGGCGAGCCGACGCAGGCTGGCCGCCAGTTCATCCCGATCCGCCCCGATCACGACAGCGCGACGCGCCAGATGGGTACGCCGGAGCGCCAGCGTGTGCCCCGCCGACGCCACATCGAGCCCCTTGTCGAGGTGATCGGCGAGCCTGCCCGCGTACTGCCGCAGCGCCCGCTCCGACGCGGCCGACAACGGGAACAGCCGCTCCCCCGTCTCCTCGCCACGGGCCGCCTCCGGGACCGGAGGGGCCTGTTCGAGCACGATGTGCGCGACCGTACCGCCGTACCCGAAGCTGGAGACGCCCGCCCGGCGGGGGTGGTCGCGGGCCGGCCAGTCCGATCGTTCCGTCACCACGCGCAGGCCCGAGGTCTCCCACGGGATGGACGGGTTGAGGCTGGTCAGCACGCTCGGGGGGATCTCGCCGCGGTGGAGGGCGAGCACCGCCTTGATGACGCCGGCGATGCCGGCGGCGCCTTCGAGGTGGCCGATGTTGGACTTGACCGAGCCGATGAGGCACGGGTCGCCCGGAGGCCGCCCGATGCCGTAGACGGAGGAGAGCGCCCCCGCCTCGAGCGGGTCGCCGAGCCGGGTGCCGGTGCCGTGCGCCTCGATGTAGTCGACGGTGGACGGCGCGACGCCGGCCTGCCGGCAGGCCCGGGTCATCACGTGTTCCTGGGCCTCGCCGCACGGCGCCATGATGCCGTTGGTGTGTCCGTCCTGGTTCACGGCGCTGCCGATGACGAGCGCGAGGACGCGGTCACCGTCGCGCCGCGCGTCCGACAGCCGCTTGAGCACGACCACGCCGACGCCCTCGCCGCGTCCGTATCCGTCGGCCGACGCGTCGAAGGACTTGGACCGCCCGTCGGGGGCCAGGGCTCCGGCCGTGCCGAGCGTGAGGGTCTGGCCCGGAGTGACCAGCAGGTTGACGCCGCCGGCGAGAGCGACGTCGTTCTCCCCGAGGCGCAGGCTCTGCGCGGCCAGGTGCAGCGCGACCAGCGACGCCGAGCAGGCGGTGTCGATCGCCATGCTGGGGCCGCGCAGGTCCAGCGAGTAGGAGATGCGGTTCGCGACGGCGCAGGTCGCGGCGCCGATCCCGGTCCACGCCTCGATCTGGGGCAGGTCCTCCAGGAGGCGGCTTCCGTAGTCGCCGGTGCAGACCCCGACGAACACTCCGGCGTCGGTGCCGGCCAGTTCGTGCGGCGGCAGGCCGGCGTGCTCCAGGGCCTCCCACGCGGTCTCCATCAGGATCCGCTGCTGCGGGTCCATCAGCTCGGCCTCGCGGGGCGACAGGCCGAAGAACTCCGCGTCGAAGCCCTCGATGTCGCTCAAGAAACTCCCGTGACGTACGGCGTCGCGCAGTGCGGCGGCGTATTCGGGGCTGCGGTTCTCGTCCCGGCGCCAGCGTTCGGCGGGCAGCGGCCGGGTCGTGTTCCGGCCGGCGCTCAGCAGATCCCAGAACTCGTCCGGTGAGTGGACGTCACCGGGCAGGCGGCATCCGATCCCGATCACCGCGACTGGTTCCACCTGGACTCCACGCGGACTGTCGGCCATCTGCGTTCGTTCCCTTCGGTTCAGACCCATGGAGGATTGTCAATGATCTTGATCACGGCGCTGGAGACGGTCACTCCCGGTCCGGTGCCGAGCATCAGCATGGAATCGCCCGGACCCAGTTGCCCGGTCATGAGCAGGTGGTCGAGGGAAAGCACCTGGTCGCTCGCCCCGCAGTGGCCGATGGTGCGGCCGTAGTCCCAGGTCGAGCGGGACATGGGCAGGTCGAGCATGGCCATGCACCGCTGTTCGACGATCTCTTCCGAGTAGTTCATGAACGCCACCCGGGTGAGCGCGCCGGCCTCGATCCCGCTCTCGGCCAGCGCGCGCTCGGCGACCTCCATCAACGCCCGCTGGATCTTGAACAGCGCCGCGGTGGCCTCGCCCTTGGCCATGACCTGCTGCCGGAACTGGTCGTTCCTGGCCGCGAAGCTCATCCGGCGCCCGACCGTGACACCCGGCGGGAACAGGGGCTCGCTGCCCCGGTGCAGTTCCTCGGCCTCGGTCACCGTCGTCGTGCACACCGACATCAGGCGGGCGAAACCCGTCTCCTTGGTGAGGACGAGCGCGCTGGCGGCGTCTCCGCCGATGTATCCGGGGCCCATCCGCCACCGGTCCATCAGCGGGGTGCCGTAGTTGTCGGCGGCGACCAGCAGGGCGGCCCGCCGGCCGGGAGCGGCGTCCAGGTGGCCGGCCGCCAGTTCCAGGGCGATGAACATCCCGTTGCAGCCCTGCCGGATCTCGGTGGCCAGGACGTCCCCGCCGACGAGCTGACGCTGCAGGTGGGAGTGCGGGGGCCAGCCGTCCGGTCCCTGGTGCCACGTCGAGGCGTACAGGAGGAGATCGAGGTCGGCGGGCGCCCGGCCGCTGCGCTTGAGCGCGCTCTGCGCCGCGTGCAGGGCCATCTCCGGAGCCGGCAGATCACCGGCCACCACCGCCCCGGCCAGGTTGTGCAGCTCGGCCTCTTCCGCCGGGTACCAGCCTTTGGCGACGGCCTTCTCGACGCTGATGACGGTCCGGGGAAGGAAGGCTCCCACTCCGCTGATGTACGTGTCCGCGTACCGCATGGCTCTGTCCTCGCCCCGGCTAGACGGATTCGAGTTCTCTGACCAGCGCCACGATGGTCGTGACGTCCTGGAAGTTCTCGGATTCGAGCTTCGCGGCGGGGACCGGGACGCCGACGTCCTTGCGGAGGAAGTTCAGCAGCCGCGCCGTACGCAGGGAGTCCAGGAGGCCCGACGTGAGAAGCGGGGTCGTCTCGTCGACCGTGATGTCGTCGCCGTCCTGGACGAGGTTCTCCTGGATGAAGTCGACCAGCCTTCGGGTGAGCTCGGTCATGCGCGTGCCCCTGTCGTGACGGGAGAGGTGGAGAGGACCCTGAACACCGCCGCGGCGCAGGACGTGCCGGAGCCGAACCCGACCATGAGCAGGTGATCGCCGGCCACGAGCCCGCCGGTGGCGAGCAGATGCTCGAAGGCGATGAACTGGTCCACCGCGCCGCAGTGGCCCACCCGCCTCCCGTAGTCCCAGGTGGTCTGGTCCTCGTCGATGCCCAGCCAGGACATCTGGCCGTCCAGGTCTTCGCGGCGGCCGTGCGGCAACGCCACCCGCGTGATGTCGGAGAGCTCGATCCCGGCCTCGTCCAGGGTCTGTTCGACCTGCTGCATCATCGTTTTCTGGATCGTCAGGTGGATCCCGGTTCCCTGAGCTTTGAGCAGTCGCTGGCGGAATTCCTCGTGCCGGTCTCCGAAGCTCAGCCCGATGCCGATGGTGGCGTCCGGGGGGAACAGCGGGTAGGCGCCGTCGTTGACCGCGTCGGCCTCCGGGATCACCGTGGCGTTCACCGACAGGAGTTCGGCCATGCCGTGCCCCTTGCCGAGGATGAGCGCCGCCGCGGCGTCGCCGATCAGCGCGCCGGGGGTCATCCGCCAGCGGTCCACCAGCGGGGTGCCGTGGTTGTCCGAGGAGACGACCATGGCTGTCTCCCGGTCCGGGACCGCCTGCAGGTAACTCGCCGCCAGCTCGAGCGAGCTGATCATCCCCACGCAGCCACTCCGGATCTCGAACGCCGGCACATTCCCGCCGAGGAGGTGCTTCTGCAGGTAGTGCTGCGGCTGCCAGCCGTTCGGGCCCTGGTGCCACACCGACGGGTAGAGCAGCAGGTCGAGATCTCGCGGGGAGGACTCACCCCAGCGGTCGTAGGCGTCCAGGACCGCGAGCCGCGCCATCTCCGGCGCGGGCATGTCGCCGGCCACCGCCGCACCGATCTGCCGGAACTTCTCGGCCTCCTCGGCCGGGTACCAGCCTTCACGGACCGCCTGCTCGACGCTCACGCTTTCCGGCACGTAGACGCCGAGACTCCTGACGAACATGTTGGATGTACGCAACGCGTCCCCTAACTCATCGACGATCTCGGAAACGACCTCTCAGGAGGTAGAAGGCGGCTCATCCGATTAATCTCGGGCCCCGGGGGATATCGAGCGACCCCGGCCGGTCAATGAAAACAACGGTAAATAGGCTGGCGAGCCGCCAGGGGCAAGAATAGGGGTGGACCGTCGGATAAAGCAATATGAATGCCGACCACATTCCGTGATCGGCATCCAACGGAACGTGTTGAATTTTACAAATGCGTCTTCCGCTTCACATCTCGGTTTTTCCGAATGTAAACGGTGCCGGGCCGTCGCCATTCAGCTCGGGCCCGGCACGTTGATCAGGGCACTCTCGGGCAGACGATGTTGTTGAGCTTGAACTGGGCCGGAATGGCGTTCGTCCCGGTGACGGACGCCGTGAAGCTGGCATTCTGACTGGAACCGGGACCGATGTAGGAGTTGTGGCCGGCGTCACGGGCTGTGACCGCGGTGCCGACCTGGGTGATCACGCTGTTCCAGTAGGCCGTGACCTGCTGGTTGCCCGCCCAGGTCCACGTCAGGGCCCACTTCTCGATGGGGGTCGTGCCGGTGTTCCGGACGGTCACGCTGCCGTTGAAGGCGCCCGGCCAGCCGCCGGTGGCGTAGGTGACCTCGCAGGAGGTGCCCATCTTGAGCCCACCGCGCAGGAACGTCGCGAAGTTGTCCCAGGTGGTGTGGAACGTGCCGGTCCCGACGGTCTCGGTGCAGTCGGTGGTGGTGCGTACGGTGTGGTTCGCGAACTGGGCGGGATCCATGATCTCGTCCTTCATGTGGTCCGCGCCGGGTACCGAGATGAAGATGGCGTCGCCGCACTGGGCCTTGATCTTGTTGTAGAGCAGGACGCTCTGCCCGTGCGGCACCAGGAAGTCGGCCTGGCCGTGCATGAACAGCAGGGGTGGGTCGTTGGCGTCGACGTAGTTCATCGGATTGGCCAGGGCGGTCGCCGCCGGGCAGGTCTGGATCGGGCAGCCGATCAGGAGGGATTCCGGGGAGCCGGGGGAGTCGTGGTCGATCACGCCGGGCGGCAGGCTCTGCGCGTTCATCTGCAGGAAGTCGGTCGGGGCGTAGAAGGCGAGCCCCACCTGCACGGCGCTGGAGACGCCGGTCGTGCCGATGGTGCCCTCCAGCGCGGCCACGCCGCCGGAGAAGACGGCCATCTCCGTCAGCCAGCCGCCCGACGAGTCGCCCATGATCGCGAAGCGATTGGGGTCGAGCTGGTAGGTGGCGGCGTTCGCGCGCAGCCAGCGGATGGCCGCCTTGACGTCGTGCACCTGGGCCGGGAAGACCGCCTGGCTGCTGGAGCGGACGCTGACGCCGGCCACCGCGAAGCCCAGGGGGTTGAAGATGGCCGCGACCGCGTCCGCGTCCGGGCCCTCCTTGCCGTTGTCGCTCGTCCACGCCGAGCCGCTGTGCCAGATGATCAGCGGCCGGGGCGTGATGCCGGTGGACGGCAGGTGGAGATCCAGCAGATGTCCCCTGCTACCGGCCGGTTGTGCGGGCGCGTAAGCGATGTCAGTGATCACCGTGGCGTGGGCCGGCGGCGTGAAGGTCGCTGACACGCCGACGGCCGCCAGCAGGGTCATCACCATGCCGGCAACCATGGGCATACGGATTCGAGCTTGCATTTGTGCGACTCCGGTCGGTCGGATGATCGCCGCTTCCCTGGTGACCGTCCGTGTCCTCCCGCGCCCGGACGGCCGCGGTCAGCATGCCGACCGTAGCGCCTGCGAGAACGACGTCCTGCTCGGGTGTCGCGGCTTACATCGATATGGGCGGGGAGACGATATGACACGTATGTGACGATGGTCAAAGGTTTCTTTACATCGTTTTAACTGAACGGGAAAATGGGCACGAATCGGACCCCATAGATCAACACGGCGCGAAGAAGTACAGATCATGCATGGCCCGTACAGGTAGTCGGATACGCACCTGCGGGGTCCTCCAAGGCCGCCAGGTCCGGAATTGGACAGCGGACACAGGCGACTGGAAAGTGATACCGGTTTTACCGACGGTGAATATCCGCGAACTCGCCGTCGCCCTCTATGAAACTTTCATCCGTGACAATTTTCCTGACGCGTGATGAGTGATAGCGTCCACCTTCATGATCTCCACAGTCGCAGGAGGACGAATGCGAAAGGTACGCGCTGTTCTCGTCACGGCCGTCGTGGTTCTCGGGACGTCGCTGACCATCGGCGCCACCCCGGCTCAGGCCGATGGCGAGAGGGTGGCCGGCATCTTCAGGTACGAGCCGGACTGCGAGCGGGTCGGCACTCAGGGTGTCAACCAGGACTGGTGGAACGACTATGAGTGCGAGTGGGAGGGCCGGTACCGCTACTTCTTCCTCTACGCATGACCCTCGTCCACCGCTGAGAGGCTGAACCGGGCCCCGACCGACCCGATCGCGCCACTCCCACCAGGACGAATCGAGAGGGGACGGGTCGCCCGCCCCCTCTCGCATCACAGCTGCGCGGGCAGACCGACCACGCGCAGTGGGCCGTGACGGTCTGCCGGCTGGATCAGGTCAGGTGACCGGTTCGATCCACACGTTGCGGAAGCGGGGATTCTGGCCAGGGTCGCCGTGGTCCTGGAGGCGGATCCCGCCCGACGCCGCGCTCTCCGGGATGTTGTCGCCCGTGCCGCCGTCGATGGCCACGTCGTTGTGCACCACCACGCCGTTCCAGACGACCGTGACCCGCGCGTTGTCGACCTTCACTCCCGCGCTGGTGTAGCGGGCGGCGCGGAAGGTGATGTCGTAGGTCTGCCACGTCCCCGGAGCGGTGGCCATGTTGCTGTCGGGCGCGCGCTTGTTGTAGATCGCGCCCGCCCCGTTGACAAGCGCCGTGGGGTCACCGGACGACTCCAGAACCTGGACCTCGTAGCGTTCCTGGAGGTAGACGCCGCTGTTGCCGCGCTGCTGCCCGGTCACGTCCGGCGGGTAGTCCGGCTCGTACCACTCGACGTGGAGCTTGAAGTCGCCGAACGTCTGCCGGGTACGGATGTCGCCGCCGAGGGACTCCACGGAGCCGTTCGCGATCGGCCACGTGGCCGACCCGCCGGCCCGTTTCTCCCACGCCGCCAGGCTGGACCCGTCGAACAGCGTGATCCGCTGCGCCTTCGACACGGTGATGTGGTCGAGGTTGACGTTGCCCGCGTCGCCGGAGTCGTACTTGTAGGCGATCGTGTTCGTGCCCCGGTTCAGGTCGAGCGCCTCCGTCTGGACGGCCCAGGAGTCCCAGCCGCCGGTGGCGGCCAGCCGCACCCGCCTGACCTTCTCGCCGTTGACGTACACGCTCACCGACCTGCCGGCGTCGGCCGCGTAGCGGAGCCCCACGTTGTGCGTGCCGGTGGAGTCGGACCACACGGAGAACGACGTGCTCGCGCCCTCGTTCCAGTAGCCGTCGACGAAGCCCTTGTAGGTGTAGCCCTGGTGGTCCTTGTTCGCCTTCGCGCCGCCGCTCAGCGAGGCGTTCTCCGCCTCGAACACCCGTTGGGCGGCCACGGTGAGGGAGTCGAGGTTGACGTTGCCCGCGTCGCCGCTGTCGTACCTGTAGGTGATGGTGTTGGCGCCTTCGTTCAACGCGAGCGGTTCGACCCGGGTGGCCCACAGGTCCCAGGTCTCCGTGGTGGGCAGCGGCACCTGCCTGATCTTGGTCCCGTTGACGTACACGCTCAGGGATTTGGTGCCGCGCGCGGGGTTCGGGCCGTTGGAGTAGCGCAGGCCGACGTGGTAGGTGCCGGTCCTGGGCGCGTGTACGGCGAACTGCGTGGCCGCTCCCACGTTCCAGTAGCCGTCGGCGAAGCCGCTGCCCGAGTAGCTCAGATGGTCGGTGTTCAGCTTCGCGCCGCCGCTGTGCGAGGCGCTCTCCGCCTCGTACACGGTGTCGGTCTCCGGGCCGTCGACCATCGTGTTGAGTGTGTACCAGGCCTCGGTGCTCCACAGCGGCTGCCCCGACGCCGAACTGAAGGGGCGCGGCGACCGCAGGTACACCACGCGTCCCGGCTTGAGACCCGCGATCTTCAGCGTGACCTTCTTGCCGTCGGAGGACAGGTCGGCGGAGGTGACGGTCAGCGGTTCCTCGTCCACCTTGGGGCCACCGTAGGTGGAGGCCGCGGCGTACCGCCACTGGGTGATCTGGTACTTGGCCGCCAGCGACGCGGCGGTCTCGGCCGACAGCGGCTGGGTGTACTCCAGCTCGAAGCCGCCCTCGATCGCGCGCATCCTCAGGATGTCGAAGGCCTTGTTGTCGCCGGGGGTCAGCTTCTGCAGTCCGTAGGTGAGCTTGCCCGGCTGGCCCCAGTTTCCGCCGGCGCCGAGACCTCCGGCGTAGATGGCGCCGTCAGGCCCCAGGCTGATCCGGTTGACCCCCGCCTCAAGGCCCTGGGTGAGGCGGAAGACCGCGCCCTGGTACTCGCCGTTGACCTTCTCGAGGTACCCGCGCTGGATCCCGCCGTAGGTGACGTCGCCGAACAGCATCTGCCCCGCGAACCTGCCCTGCTTCAGGAGCAGCGGCGTGCTGGGCGAATTGGCGATCTCGTTGTGCGGCAGCCAGAGCACGGGCGCGCTCACCAGGTTGTTGTCGAACCGGCCGTCGGGGTTGGTGTAGTGGTTGAAGAACCGGTCCTTCTTGATGTGGACGAGTTTCGAGGCGGGCAGCCAGCCGCCCTGGTTGTCCATGACGAACAGGTCATCGTTCGGACCCCAGCCGAGCCCGTTGGGCGTACGCAGGCCGCCGGCGATGTACTCGATCGCGCCGGTGGCCTTGTCGACCTTGATGGTCGTGCCCCTGTCCGGCGCCGGCTGCGGGTCGGTGGTGGCGCCGCCGTAGTTGATGGCGACGGAGAGGTTGATGTAGAAGTGGCCGTCCCGGTAGAGCATCCCGAACGCGAACTCGTGGAAATTGCCGCCGAACGGCCAGGTCGCCACGGTCCTGAGGTTGTCGGCGACCTCGTCTCCGTTGGTGTCGTTCAGCTCCACCAGCCGGGACTTCTCCGACACGTAGAGCTTGCCGTCCACGTACTTGATGCCCATGGGCTCCTGAAGACCGCTGGCGATCTTCTTGGTGGTCACCTGCGCGGGTGAGGTGTCGCCGGTGACGTTGTCGAGCAGGTAGACCTCGCCGAGCTTGTTTTCCGAGCCACCCCACGTGGCGATCGCCAACCGGTTGTCGGGCAGCCAGTCCATCGCGGTCACCTGCGGCTCGAAACCGTCCGGTCGCAGGTCGGTGAGCGTGAAGTCAGGGTGTACCGACTCCAGCGGCAGCCCGTCGCCCGGAGAGTCGGCGCCGCTCTCGCACTCCTTGCGCCCGGGGGCGGTGACCCGCACCACGTCCGCGTCCGTGCTCAGCACCGAGTTCGGCACGAGGGTGAACCCGGAGGATCCGGGTGGTTTCCACTCCAGCTTGAGCTGCTGGCCGTACAGGTGCTCGAAGTGGTCGACGCGCAGCGCGTGGTAGCCGGTGGTCAGGGTGATCGCGCCGTCCACGGCGATCGGCCCGTGCCGCCCCTCGTTGGTGATCACGACGGTGTCGTCGATGCGCAGCCGGGAGCCGTCGTCGCTGGTGAGCCGGAACTCGTACGTGCCCGCGGCGGCGATGGAGATGTTGCCGAGGGCCTCGGTGACGAACATGTCGGTCAGGCCGAAGTCGGCGTCGGAGATCCAGTCGATCGTGGGCATCAGCTTGTCCACGTTGGGTGTCTGACCGGGCTTGAGCGTACAGATCTTGGACAGTTCGACTTGGACGTCGTAGGTGCGCAGGGTGACGCCCGGCACTTGCGGCGGCACCGCCGCGCGTGCTTGGGCGGGTACGACGAGCCAGGAGAGTGAGGTGAGCAGTACGACGGATAAGAGGGGTAATTTCCGCATGCCAGTCCCATCTCGGTGCAGGTGCCGCGGTCGGCGCGGCGTGGGGGTTACGGCACCGCTGATATGGCCCGACCGGGGCTTTCATTAGCTGTAACACGGCAGGAGTAACGCTGATCTGCGTCGTAATATAGAGCGAGATTTGCCACTTGCCCATACTCTTTTGCCACAAATCGACGAAAGTCACGACTTCCGCGACAGAAGGGTGCGATGTGTGGCGAGGTCCGCGCGGTTGGTCAGGGTCACTCCCCCGCGCGGCCCTCCGAGCGTCTTGTGCGTCGTCGGTCGTGGCCACGGGCCCACCCGCCCCGGTCGACCTGACGGCCCCCGGCAACGGACCGCCCATCCGGTGGCCAAGTCCCGCGTCCTGCCACCGCCGCGTGACAACGAGCGGTCGGCGCAAGGTGATGGCCTGCTCATGGCAGATCTGCGGCTGATCTGCTGCTTGGGCCGTCGTTTCCGTACAAGACGGCCGTAGTGGCGCTTCCTAGCATGGGCATTCCGCTGCGGCGCGAAGGCGTGGCACTACCATCCGCTTGTCGATCTACCTGGCGGCCTGGTCGTCCGGCTATGAGGAGAACAGCACATGCGTGATCTGATCTATACCGCGTTCGTTTCGCTTGACGGCGTTGTGGACTCCCCGGGCGGTGGTCCGGGCGAAGACCACCGCAGCGGTGGCTGGGTGGTCAAGGACATCGAGTTCCTGCCCGAGGCGTTCTCACTCAAGGGCGAGGAACTCGAGGACACGACGGCGTTGATGTTCGGCCGCCGCAGCTACGAGGTGTTCGCACCGCTCTGGCGCGACTCGGAGGACCACGCCGCCTACAAGGATCTGCCCAAGTACGTGGTCTCGACCACGCTGCCCGACGACGCCCTCGTCGAGGGTTGGGGTCCGACGAGGATCCTGCGCTCCACCGAGGACGTCGCCGAGCTCAAGCAGAGCGAAGGTGGCGCGATCTTCATCCATGGGAGTGCGGAGCTCGCTCGACGCCTGTCGGACGCGGGCCTGGTCGACCGGTACAACCTGCTCGTCTTCCCGGTGCTGCTCGGAGCCGGGAAGAGCCTGTTCAGCAGAGCCGACAAGGACAAGCAGGCACTGAGTCTCCGGGCGTCCGCGGCCTACCCGAACGGTGTCGTCAAGTTGATCTACGACGTCGTCGGCTGATCCAGAGCCAGGGCGATCGCACCGCCGGTGCCCTCGCGGAGTTCTCGCGCCGTACGCCCGACATACCGGCGCAGCGCATGGGCCAGGTGCGGCTCGTCGAAGTACTCGAGCCCGCAGACGACGTCGGCGACCGGGGTGCCGGCGGCCAGCAACGCCGAGGCCTTGCGGACGCGTTCGATCTGCCGTACGGCGCCCTGGGTGAGCCCGGTCGCCGCGCGGAACCGGCGTTCGACCGTGCGTTCCGAGACCACTGGACGGTGGCCTCGGCGGACCTCGGCGACGAGCGGGTCACGGACCACGGCTCCGGCGCGCACCAGGCGGTCGACCAGGGCCTCGGCGTCGTCGGGGCCGGGCGTCTCCCAACGGAGACCGTCCAGCCGGAAGGTCCTGTGCGTGGCGTCGGGGAGTTCGACGCCACGGTCGACCAGGGCCGACGTGGGCACGGCCCGGAGTTGGCTGCCCACCGCGAACTCGATGCCGACGAAGGTCGCGCCCTCCGGCACCGGCGCGGTGCCGGTCCTGGTCTCAGGGCCGGAGATGCTCGCGTACGCCCTGCCCTCAAGCTCCCAGAACACCAGGCCCCAGCACACCGCCGCCACTGAGGTCATCTCCGCGACCCGCTCGCTCGTACAGGTCCACACAGTGTCGACCCAGGGCGAGTCGGACGCACGAGTCTCGAACCACAGTGCCACGGGAGAAGGATAGGCACAGTTCGTCTTCCACCGAATCGCGCCGCCATCGTGCCGACGACCGCCCGCGCTCCCGGGTGGCCGGGCCGAGGGCGTCCATTGCTGGACAATGAGCGACATGCAGCCTGACGAAGAGCCTCTCTTCGGAGGAAATGTCAGTACCGGCGTTGTCCGAGTGGGAGATACGGTGCGTCGTCCCGCCGGGCCTTGGACGCCGGCCGTGCACGCCTTGCTCACCCATCTGCACGAAGTGGGATTCGCAGGTGCTCCCCGCCCTCTCGGTATCGACGATCAAGGCCGCGAGGTGCTGACCTTCGCGCCTGGCACGGTCGTATGGCCGGATCATTTCGCCCTGCTGGATCCTGTTCATCGGCTTGGGCGCGTCGCGCGTCTGATCCGAGATTTCCATGACGCGGTGCAGGGCTTCGTTCCCCCGGCAGAAGCTAGCTGGCGGGTGTTCATCCCAGCGGACGGAGCCGACATCATCGCCCATCACGATCTGGCCCCATGGAATCTGGTCGCGGATGGTGATCACGGCTGGGTGTTCATCGATTGGGACGGAGCGGGGCCCGGGACCCGCTTGTGGGACGTCGCCTACGCCCTTCACGGATTCGTCCCGCTGTCGGCGCATCCGGCGTGGCAACGCACCGACGCCGCGATGCGGCTGCGGATCTTCGCCGACGCGTACGGCCTGGATGAGGCTCAGCGTCATCAGTTGGTGCCGCTGCTGAGCCGGCGTACCCGTGCGATGCACGATTTCCTGAGGCAACAAGCCATCGACGGTGCTCAGCCGTGGACGAGGTTGTGGGATGAGGGTCATGGTGACGCGTGGCTGAGTGACGCCGAGTACATCGAGGAGTATGAGCAGCTGTGGGTTCGCGCCCTGGTGTCGTGACGCTCCTGCGAGCGACAGTCACCCAGAAGATCAGAAAGGCCGGGTCCGCTGAGCGGAACCGGCCTTGTCCTGGGTGGAGCTATGGGGATTTGAACCCCAGACCCCTTCGATGCGAACGAAGTGCGCTACCGGACTGCGCTATAGCCCCTTGGACTCGATTAGATTAGCAAACTTCCAGGGGTGTTCGCGCCAGATGGTCGCTCGCCGGCAGTGCGGCGGGGCCGGCGTACTGACCGAGATCCGGTCAGTCGCCGACCGCGCGACGATGATCCGCGTACTGATCGAAGACCTGAACCCGGCGGCGGGCCTCGATCTCGATGATCTCGGCCTCGCGCGCGGCCTCCTCCAGGCGGCGGCGCAGTTCCCGGGCGTGCCGGGCGCGGGCAGCCTGAGCTCTGGCGGCGAGTACCCGCTGCTCCCCGTCGATCCGTACGGCAACGCGAAGCACGGCCAGATACCCGACCAGCACCAGAGCGGAGGGCGTAATCCCCCACCACGGCACGATCTGCACAGCCGCCGTCACAACCGACGCCAGGAACAGCAGGATGCTCCACAGGAGCCGCCTGCGACGCCGAGCGGTGATCCGCGCACGACGCCGCCATTCGGCCCGGCGAGGATCAACCGGCCCGGATGCGGCCTCTGCGGGAACCGGCGCATTCCCATCGCCCGTACGCCCTTCGGATCGGGGCAAGCTCTCGGAGTCACCAGCCGGCTCCGGAACGGCGGGCACGTCCGACGAGTCGGAGTTCTGTGACTCGTGTGGCGTCGGAAGCGGCTCGGTGAGGGTGTCTCCTTCAACAGTGAACTTCTCGTCGTCCACGTACACGTACCGGTCGCGGCGGAGCCACATCGGAACGAGGACGCCCAGCCACATCGCAACGATCGCAAGGTAAAGGAGGACGCTGCTCATGCGCTCCTCCTTCTCTGGGCTGCCTGGAGACATCTGGGGACGGGTCGTCGCGCAGATGTGCTCACGTCACGCACCGTAAGACGGCGTGTCACTGATTGACGAGCATTCGGTGCGGTGTGTCGCGAGATCGTCAAAGCTGTTCATGTAAATCGGCGCGTCAAACTGTGACTAGAACGCGCTCACTGGGCTTCCGTACGGCGGGCGGCCGCGGCGTCACGCGTCCGCCGCCACTGCACGAGCAGCCCTCGGGGGGCGTCCTCCACCGTCAGCGCGTAGCAGATGTGGTCGCGCCAGGCGCCGTCGATGTGGAGCTGGCGCCGGCGCACACCCTCCTCGCGGAAGCCGAGCTTCTCGACCACCCGGCGGCTGGCGTGGTTCTCGGGGCGGATGTTCGCCTCCAGCCGGTGCAGACCGGTGGTGAAGAAGCAGTGGTCGACGGCCAGCGCGAGG
>NZ_BOOA01000132.1 GCF_016862995.1 Acrocarpospora phusangensis | reverse complement strand
CGCAAGCGCACGCCGGGACGTATGACGAGGGCAGCTGAAGGTTGATCGCGGCGTCACTCCCTTCGGGGGTGGCGCCGCTTTCGTTTACGCGTGAGCTTTTACGCGGGGGCGGAGACGAGGAAGGCGCAGTCGCCGAAGGCGATCTCGTCGCCGGTGCGGACGCGGGCCGGGCCGACCAGGCGCCAGCCGTTCAGGCGGGTGCCGTTGAGGGAGCCCAGGTCCACCAGGAGCCAGTAGTCCTCCTCGCGGCGCAGCTCGGCGTGTACGCGGGAGACCGTCAGGTCGGACAGGACGAGGTCGCAGGAGGAGCCGCGGCCGACCACGTAGCGGATGCGGCTGTCCGGGGGGAGGGCCAGACGGGGCAGGCGCGGGCGGCGCCAGGCGTTCTGGAGCCGGGAGGTGAAGTCGGACGCGGAGGACACGGCCTCGGTGATGCGGCGGCGCCAGCGGCCCCGGTGGGGCAGGTCCGCGATGAGTTCGTCCAGCTCGTCCCGGCTGCGGGCGCGCAGCGCCTGATCCACCCGCCCGACGAAGGTCTCCATCGACAGACGGCCCTCGGCCGCCCGGTCGCGAAGCTCGTTGAGCGCACGATCGCGATCTCCGTCGGAGGCGCGTACGGGTTGCTGCGAGCTCATGTCTGGAGTATCCGCTTTCCGGAACTCTGGTGTCCAGATTGTTGTGACATTGCCGCGCGTGGGCGCGGTTGATCAAAACAGGACTCTACCGGCCCGCGCTGCCACGCGGGCCGGTAGAAGCGGATTACGGCCTGCCGAAGTCCTGCGTCCAGTAGGGGCCGCCGGCGGCCACGTAGCCGACGCCGATCTGGGTGTAGCTGCAGTTCAGGATGTTCTCGCGGTGACCCTGGCTGTTCATCCAGCCCCGGACCACCTCGGCGGCCGAGGACTGGCCCTTGGCGATGTTCTCGCCGATGGAGGAGAACGAGTAGCCCGTGGCCTTGATCCGGTCCACGAACGAGCGGCCGTCCTGGGAGTCGTGGCTGAAGTAGTTCTTCGCGGACATGTCAGCCGAGTGGTTGCGGGCGGCGGTGTGCAGCCGCGCCTCGTGGACGAGCGGCTTGCAGCCGGCCTTCTCCCGCTCGACGTTGGTCAGCCGTACGACCTCGTTCTCGACCGAGGTGCCGACGGCGCCGCCGGTCCCGCCGCCCGGGTTCTCCGACGGGGTGGGGTCGGGGGTGGGGGAGGGCTTGGGCACGGCCGGGCACTTGATCCGGGCCTTGCGGGAGACGGCCACGTGCCCGGCGGCGTCGGTGGCGGTGGTGTAGTACACGCCGGAGACGCAGCGGCCGGTGGTGGTCATGGTCAGCCGCGCGTTGCGGACGACCCGCGAGCCGCTCTTGACGACGCGGTCCGGACCGAGGACGGACTTCTTGATCCGGATGCGGAGGCGGGCCTCCTTGGCGCATCCGGCTCGGGACACGCTCGCGCGGAGGCGTCCGGCCGTGGTCAGGGACGGCTTCGCCGCCGCCACCCGACAGCGCGCCAGCGGTGACGACACGGCAGACGACCCGGTGGTGGTTCCCGCCGAGGACCGGGCGCTGGACCCGGTGGACCCGGTGGACGCGGCCGAGGCGTCCGAAAGGCCGGCCGTGGCGGCGACCGGGGCGGCGGGAAGGGGGGTCGTGCCGCAGCCGACGGCGATCAGCGCGGTCAGGCAGAGGAGCGCTCGCAGGGGTTTGTTCATGCTTCCTTCCAGGTGGGAGGGGATAGACGCTGGATGGAAATCAGAATTATGGTCCCCCTCCATCCCGGAATTCCGAGGAATCGGCCCTTTTGTCGCGGATCGGAAGATCGGCAGCGCCGTCAGCCCTGATGGCCACGTTCCATCCGCGCAAGTGTGATCCTCGTCACACTGGCCCCTTGAAACATACGCGGTATGCATACTGAGTATGTGTTCAACGAGATCGGCGTGATCGCCGCCGTCGCTAGGCCGCTGGGCAGCCGATGAGCGATCTGCGGGCCATCGCGCGCCTGTCCCGCCGCGGCCTGTGGCACGCCAAGGGCCGCAGCGCGCTGATCTTCCTGATGATCGCCGTGCCGGTGGCCCTGGTGAGCCACCTGCTCGTGCTCTACTCGACAGCCGCCGTCGACGGCGCCGAGATGATCCCGGCCGAACTCGGATCCCGGGCCGACGCCCAGGTGCGCGCCATCGGATACGACCGGCCGATCGAGCAGGACCCCTTCGGCGACCGGTGGATCGTGGTCGGCGGGCGAGTGCCGGAGTCGGCGAAGCGGTCCTGGACCGACGAGCAGATCGCGGCGGCGGCCGGCGGCCGGGTCAGCCGGATCGCCGCGGGCGAGCAGGTCGTGGAGATCGCCGGGGCCAAAAGGTGGATCTACGCGTACGAGATCGACTCCCGCGATCCGCTCACCGGGGGCACCTACGTCCTGGTCTCCGGGCGCATGCCGGCCAGGGAGGGGGAGACGGCGGTCACCCGCGCGCTGGCCGGGCGCGCGCCGGTCGGCTCCACCCTCCGGCTGCCCCGGACGGACACCTCGGTCCGCGTGGTCGGCGTGGCCGAGCCGGCCAGGACCATGTCGCCGCCGGAGGCGCTGATCACGCTGTCCGGCTCCACCGGCGCGGCCCAGGAACCGTCGCAGGGACCGTCGCTGGTGCCGGAGCCCGCGGACGGCGCCCTCCCGGGCACGACCGTGCGGCCGGTCCGGGAGGTGTACTGGCTGGTGGACGCGCCCGATCCGGTCGGCTGGGCGGAAGTCAAGCGCATGAACGGGGAAGGGCTGGTGGTGCGGTCCCGCGCCGTGGCCGCCGCCTCGCCGGAACCGGGCGCTCTTCCTCCCCGGGAGGAGGTGTCCGGCAGCGAGGCGATGGGCGTCCTGCTCGGCGTCCTCCTGATCGTGCTGGAGGTGGTGCTGCTGGCCGGGCCCGCGTTCGCGGTGGGCCTGCGCCGCCGCCGGCGTGAACTCGGTCTGCTGGCCGCGCAGGGCGCGGAGGCGGGGCACCTGCGACGCCTGATGCTGGCCGACGGGCTCGTGCTCGGCGGCCTGGCCGGGCTGGCCGGGGTGCCGCTCGGCATCGGACTCGCCGCCCTGACCGTACGGCTCGCCAACCGGCCGGTGCCGGTCTACGGGCCGTTCGACGTGCCCGGCTGGGAACTGGCGGGAGTGGCGGCCCTGGCCCTGGTCAGCGGCCTGCTGGCGGCGCTGGCCCCGGCGGTCCTGGCCGGTCGCGCCGACGTGGCCGCCGTGCTGGCCGGGCGCGCGGAACGGGCGCGGGACCGGAAGGGCCTGCCCGTGCTCGGTGTGGTCCTGGTGCTGGCCGGAACCGCCTGCTGCGCCGTTGCCGGGCCGCTCATGCGGTCTCCCTCGCTCGCGCTCCTGGCCGTCGTCTTCGGGGTGCTGCTGCTGGTGCTCGGGCTGGTCGCGCTGACCCCGCTCCTGGTCAGGGCCGCCGGGCTGACCCGCTCCCGGCTGCCGCTGCCGCTCCGGCTCGCCGCCAGGGACGCCGCCCGCAACCGGGGCCGCACCGCGCCCGCGGTGGCCGCCGTGACGGCCGCGATGACCGGGCTGACCACCATCGCGGTCCTGCTGTCCAGCCAGGACGCCGACCGGCGGGAGAACTCCCCGACCCTCCAGCAGCCGGGCACGGCCATGGTGTTCGCCGAGGACCTCGCCGCCGACCGATGGGCGGCCGTGCGGTCGGCGATGGCGGCGGAGCTGCCCGGCGTCCCGCTCATCGAGGTCAAGACCGTGGGTGCGGCCGGGGACGATCTGCCCCCGCTGGAGCGGCGGGCCAGTCTGGTCCGCTCCTGCACCGGGTGCGGTTACGCGACCAGCATGCTCGGCGACGTGACCGAGGGCGGTCCCGGCCTGGTCCGCTACATACTCGGCAGGGACGATCCGGCCGCGGCCGCCGCGCTGGCGGCGGGGAAGGCCGTGGTCTTCGACGCCAACGGCGTACGCGACGGGAAGGCCCGGATCACCGCGGCCGGGCGGGACGAGACCGTGCCGGCCGTCGCGGTGCGCGCCGACCGGCCGCCCGCGGTCGGCGTGGTCGTGCCGGCCGGGCTGCTGGACGATCCCCGGCTGACCGCGCGGACCACCGCGCTGCTCGTCGACCCCGCCGAGCTGCGGCTGACCGCCGAGCAGGAGCGCCGGGTCGGCGCGCGCGTGGCGGCGGTGAGCGACCAGGCAGGCCTGGAGGTCGTCCGCGCCTCGCAGGCGCGGGAGGGGGACCTGACGCTGGCCGTGATCACTCTGGTGGCGGGGCTGCTGGTGCTGGTCGCGACCGTGGTCGCCACCGCGCTGGCCGCCGCCGACGCCCGGCCCGACCTGGACACGATGGCCGCCGTCGGCGCCTCCCCGTGGACCCGCCGCCTCACCGTCGCCGGCCAGGGCGCGTTCATCGCCGGGCTCGGCACCGTGGTCGGCGTGGCCGCCGGGCTGGCCCCGGGCGCGCTGGCCGCCTGGGCGGTCACCGGCGCGCCCGGCGGCGGCGCCCACTACGGCGCGGACACCGCCACCAGCCCGCTGGTCATCCCGACGCCGGTCGTGGCCGTGCCCTGGACGCTGCTCATTGGCACGGCGATCGCGCTGCCGCTGCTGGCCGCCCTGATCACCGGGACGTTCACCCGGACCGGGATCCGGCCGGTGCGGCGGCTCACGTGACCGCGGGGGCCAGTTTGTCCGCGCTGAGGTCGTACTTGAGGGTCATCAGCACGCCGGAGAGGATGATCAGCGCGGGGATGACGGTGATGCCGACCAGGACGGCCGTGACCGCCGAGTCGGGCTGGGTGACCGGGTTGGCGGGGTCGGACTCCAGGAAGCCGCCGAAGGACAGGGCCGCGCCGTAGATGGTGGCGCCGAACGCGGCCACCGCGCTCTCCACCGCCGTCCACAGGCCGGTGAAGACGCCGCCCCTGCGCTTGCCGCTCACCTGGCCGTCGTACGCGATGACGTCGGCCAGCATGGAGAACTGCAGGAGCTGGAGCCCGGCGTACCCGACGCCGACGACCACGATGGCGAGGTGCGCGTAGAGCGGGCCGAACCACGGGCTGGCCGAGGCCAGGATCGCGCCCGACATGAACAGCAGGCCGGAGAGGATCATCGCGCCGCGCTTGTCCAGCACCCGGGCCAGCCACACCCAGATCGGCATGGTGATCAGCATCGGCCCGACCAGCGCGGCGAACAGCGTCGTGGTCGCGTCCGGATCGCCCAGCGTGTACGCCGCGAAGTACGGCGCGCCCGCCAGCATCACCCCCGCCGCCAGCGTCTGCGCGCTGCACAGCCCGAGCAGCCACAGGAACGGCTTGGAGTCCCGCGCCGCCGCCAGCTGCACCCGCAGCGACCCCTCCGACTCCTGCTGCCCGGTGTACGGCGCCTTCGCGGTCCCGAAGAACGAGCCGATCATGGCGACCAGCAGGATCACCGCGAACACGATGCCCATCAGCCGGTAGCCCTCCAGGGTGTCCCCGGCCAGCATCGGCGCCAGCACGCCGCTCATGGCGATGGCGATCGCGATGAACACCATGCGCCACTGGAGCAGCGAGGTCCGCTCGTGGTAGTCGTGCGTCATCTCGGCCGGCATGGCCTTGTACGGCACCTCGTACAGCGCGTACCCGGTGGCCGCGACCAGGAAGGCCAGCCCCACGAAGATCGCGGCGGGCACGCCCTTCAGCGGCGGCCCGATGAACATGACCGCGAACGCCACCGGCAGCACGGCGGTGCCGGCCAGCATCCACGGCCGCCGCGGGCCCCAGCGCGAGACCGTGCGGTCCGACCACTGGCCGATCAGGGTGTTGGCGATCAGGTCCCACGCCTTGGGCAGGAACACCACGACGCCGGCCAGCAGCGGGTCGACGGCGAGCACGTTGGTCATGTAGATCAGCAGGAGCAGCCCGGGGATGGCGGCGAAGTTCGCCGTGCAGAACGAGCCGACGGCGTAGCCGAGGCGCACTCCGGTGGGGACCCGGCCGGACGTCGCGGGAATCATGGCGTCATTAAACCCACCAAGCGCCCGACCGACTAGACATGGATCTAGATTGCCCAACAAGGTGTTATAGACGACGCAAACCCCGAAATTCCGGCGCAAAGCTCGCTTCGTGGAAGGGCTACTCGCGGACGTCCGCGCAGACCACGTGCGCGCCCAGTTCGATCATCCGGCGCTCGGTGTGCGCGTCCGCCACCCGGGCCATCAGCACCGGCGCCTCGCTGGCCGCCAGCTGCGGCAGCCGGGCCCGCACCCCGCGGTGCAGGTCGCGCACGATGTCCTCGGCGGACGGGGTGTGCACCTTGACGTGCAGCATGATCCCCGACGCGCCGGACACGGTCCGGGCCTCCGAGATCCACACGTGGTGGACGACCGCGTAGTCACGGAGTAACTCGGCGATGGCCACCCGCAGCGCGGGCAGGATGGGGTGGTTGGTCCGCTGGTATCCGGGGTCCACGACAGTCATCGCGCCGGACAGGTGCTGCCGCGGCTGCGGGACCCACGACGAGGAGGAGACCGGCGTCGGAGCGGCCGCGGGCATGGTCCTGACCGGCGGCTTGGTGATCTTCGCCATGCTCCCCGTCGCGTACGCGTTGGGCGCGGACGCGGCCAGCACGGGCGACGGGCCGCTCCGGTTGGACTGGAGGTACCGCTGGAGATCCTCGATGGGGACGGCCGCGGCGGCCGGTCCGGCCGCGTCGATGACGATCTCCCGGACCCCGGTCACCCGCTGGATGTCCAGGATCGTGTCCGCGTCGCACGCCGACAGCGAGTGGCTGCCGCGGTGGCGCGCGTACGTGGCGGGGCTGGTGTAGCCGAGCAGGACACGTTCCCCGCCCTGCGTCGTGCCGAGCACGACCGATCGATCAGGTCTGACCGCCACCAGGATTCCCCATTCGGCCAGCGCCGCCAGGAGGCGGTGCGGGCTGCCGTGCTGGGCGAGCACTTCGCCGAGAGCGGGGTTCCCGATGCTCATATACGAAACCATAGGTACCGAACCACGGTTTAGCAGGCTAATCGCGAAGAATAGGTGCGATCAATACCAAGCTGGCGGCTCTGTGGATGGGCACGGTCCAATCTGGGTATGCCGGTCGTTCGGCCCTGTACGTGAAGGAACCTCACGATTCCCCTCCGTCACAGCCGTCTCGCATGGCGGATCCTCCACAGGCCCTTTCACCCGCGCGGATAGACTCGGGGCCGTCCGAGTCCCGGCAAGTTCGGCGCCGAGCGCGCCCGTCACATCTCGAAGGACAAATCAGTGAACAAGCCAGTCGTCCTGGTCGCAGAGGAGCTGTCCGACGCCGGTCTGGCCGTGCTCGGTGCGGACTTCGAGGTCCGTCACACCGATGGAGCCGACCGGTCCCAGTTCCTCCCCGCACTCGCCGACGTGGACGCTCTGATCGTCCGCAGCGCCACCCAGGTGGACGCCGAGGCCATCGCCCACGCGCCCAAGCTGCGCGTGGTCGCCCGGGCCGGCGTCGGTCTCGACAACGTCGACGTCGAGGCCGCCACCAAGGCCGGCGTCATGGTGGTGAACGCGCCGACCTCGAACATCACCAGCGCCGCCGAGCACACCATCGCGCTGATCCTGGCCTCGGCGCGGAACGTCGCCCAGGCGCACGGCGCGCTCAAGAACGGCGAGTGGAAACGTTCCAAGTACACCGGCGTGGAGCTGGACGAGAAGGTCGTCGGCATCCTCGGCCTCGGCAAGATCGGGCAGCTGGTCGCGCAGCGCCTGCAGCCGTTCGGCGTGGAGATCATCGCGTACGACCCCTACCTGCAGCCCGCCAGGGCGGCGGCGATGGGCGTGCGCCTGGTCACGCTGGAGGAGGTGCTCCAGCAGGCCGACTTCATCACCGTGCACCTGCCCAAGTCCAAGGAGACCATCGGCCTCATCGGCGAGCGGGAGATGCACCAGGTCAAGCCGACGGTCCGGCTGATCAACGTGGCCCGCGGCGGCATCATCGACGAGAACGCGCTCTACTCCGCGATCAAGGAGGGCCGGGTCGCCGGCGCCGGCATCGACGTGTTCCCGAAGGAGCCGGTCACCGACAGCCCGCTGTTCGAGCTGGACCAGGTCGTCGTCACCCCGCACCTGGGCGCCTCCACCCACGAGGCCCAGGAGAAGGCGGGCACCCAGGTGGCCCGCAGCGTCAAGCTGGCCCTGGCCGGCGAGTTCGTGCCGGACGCGGTGAACGTGCAGGGCGGCGCGGTGGCCGAGGACGTCAAGCCCGGCCTGCCGCTGACCGAGCGTCTCGGCCGCATCTTCACGGCGCTGGCCGGCGAGGTCGCCACCCGCCTGGACGTCGAGGTGCGCGGCGAGATCGCCTCCCAGGACGTGCGGGTGCTGGAACTGGCCGCGCTCAAGGGCGTCTTCACCGACGTGGTCACCGACGCGGTGACGTACGTGAACGCCCCGCTGCTGGCCAAGGACCGGGGCACCGTCGTGGAGCTGGTGACCAGCTCGGAGAGCCCCGACTGGCGGAACGTGATCACCGTGCGCGGCGTGCTCGCCGACGGGCGGACCGTCTCGGTCTCCGGGACGCTCTCCGGCCCCCGGCAGATCATGAAGCTGGTCGAGGTCAACGGCTTCGCCATGGAGATCGAGCCCACCGACCACCTGGCCTTCTTCACCTACACCGACCGGCCCGGCATCGTCGGCATCGTCGGCCGGCTGCTCGGCGAGCACCGGGTCAACATCGCCTCCATGCAGGTGGCCCGGGGCGAGAAGGGCGGCAAGGCGCTGATCGCGCTGACCGTGGACTCGGCCATCCCGGACGACGTGGTCGAGCAGATCGCCGCCGAGATCGGCTCGGACAGCGGCCGCACGGTGGACCTGGAGGACTGACGACTTCTCAGATGGTGAGATAGAAAGCCATCAACTGAGATAGCTGGGGTAATCTGGCAGACCTCCGCAAGATTGGAGGTCTGCCATGTATGACATGTATCCCTGGAACCGCCCCGAAGAGGGCCGTGACGAGGCCAAGGACGCGATCCAGACCGCGCTCGACCGCCGCGACAACGGCGGATCCCCGCAGCGGGACTGAAACCCGCTCCGGTCGGCCGTCACCGGCTGTCGTTGACACAACCGCCGCACCGCCGTGATCAACTGCTCCTTCGCCGCGGCGGGGGATGTGCCAACCTTGGGATGTGGTGAGCATCGGCGGCGCAACCGCGAACACGACGAGCCTGCTCCGCGTCATGAACGAGCGGGCGGTCTTCGGTGAGATCTTCCGGATGGGACGGGTCTCCCGCCCCGAGCTCGCCCAGGCCACCGGCCTGTCCAAGCCGACGATCTCGGTCGCCCTCGCCGATTTGGAGCGCGCCAAACTGGTCCGCGCGGTCGGTCTGCGCACCGGCAACGCGGGCCGGGCGGCGCTGCTGTACGAGATCCGCCCGCAGGCCGGGTGGGTGCTCGCGGTGGACGTCGGGCGCAACTACGTCCGGGTGGCGCTGGCCGACCTGGTGGGCGACATCGTGGCCCGCAGGGACGAACCGGCCAGAGCCGACCGCCCGCAGGACCTGATCGCGCAGCTCGCCGGCATCGTGGACGCGCTGCTGGCCGCTGCGGGGCTGACCGCCGTGGACATCACGCTGTCGGTGTTCGGCACGCCCGGCATCCACGACAAGGAGACCGGCGCGTTACGCCTGGCGCCCAATCTGCCCGGCTGGGACCTGCCCGGCTCCGTCGAACGCCTCGCCGAGGTGGCCGCGGCGCCGTACGTGCTGGAGAACGACGTGGATCTGGCCGCCGTCGGCGAGGGCGCGTACGGCCTGGGCCAGGGCGTCTCGCATTTCGTCTTCGTGTCCATCGGCACCGGCATCGGCATGGGCGTCGTCATCGACGGCAAGCTCTACCGGGGCTCCCGGGGCGCGGCGGGGGAGATCTCGTACCTGCCGGTGGGGGAGGGCGACCCGCGCGTCAACGCGGGGCGCGGCATGTTCGAGTCGGTGGCGTCCGCCGACGGCGTGGTGGCGCTGGCGCGGCGGCTCGGCTGCCCGGCCGGCACCGCCAAGGACGTGTTCGACGCCGCCAGGGCCGGGGATCCGGTGGCGGCCCGGGTGGTGGACGCCGAGGTGGACCACATCGCGCACGCGCTGGCCGGGGTGACCGCCGTGCTCGACCCCGAACTGGTGGTGCTGGGCGGCGGTATCGGCGCGCAGGCGGGCGACCTGCTGGCCGGCCCGGTCGCCGAGCGGCTGCACGCCCTGGTGGCGCTGCGCCCGCCGCGGATCGAGGTCTCCTCCGTGGGCCGGGACGCCGTGCTGCTGGGCGCGCTCGCCGTGGGCCTGGCCGCGGCCAGGGACCAGGTGTTCGAGCGCACCGTCACGCTCGGATGATGAGATGGTTTCTCGATCTACGAGATGGGCTAGTAGGGTACGCGCATGGATTCGAGCAACATCCGGCTGGCGGTGATCCCCGGCGACGGGATCGGGACCGAGGTCGTGGCCGAGGGCCTGAAGGTGCTGGACGCGGCGGGCGTGAAGGTCGACGCGACCCACTACGACCTGGGCGCCAAGCGGTACCACGCGACCGGTGAGACCCTGCCCGACTCCGTCCTCGACGAGCTGCGCGGCTTCGACGCGATCCTGCTCGGCGCGGTCGGCGACCCGAGCGTGCCGCCCGGCGTGCTGGAGCGCGACCTGCTGCTCAAGCTCCGCTTCGAGCTCGACCACTACGTCAACCTGCGCCCGGTGAAGCTCTTCCCCGGCGTGGAGACCCCGCTCGGCAAGGTGCAGCCCGGCGAGATCGACATGATCGTCGTCCGCGAGGGCACCGAGGGGCCGTATGCGGGGGCCGGCGGCGTGCTGCGCAAGGGCACCCCGCAGGAGATCGCCACGCAGGACTCGGTGAACACGGCCCACGGCGTCGAGCGGGTCGTGCGCTACGCGTTCGCCAAGGCCGCGAGCCGGGAGCGGCGCAAGCTCACCCTGGTCCACAAGACCAACGTGCTCACCTTCGCCGGTGACCTCTGGCAGCGCACCGTCAACCGGGTCGCCGCCGAGTTCCCGCAGGTGACCGCCGACTACTGCCACGTCGACGCGGCCTCCATGTTCTTCGTGTCGCAGCCGCAGCGGTTCGACGTGATCGTCACCGACAACCTGTTCGGCGACATCCTCACCGACATCGGCGCCGCCATCGCGGGCGGCATCGGCCTGGCCGCCAGCGGCAACGTCAACCCTGACCGGACCGCCCCCAGCATGTTCGAGCCGGTGCACGGCTCCGCGCCGGACATCGCCGGCCAGCACAAGGCCGACCCCACCGCGACCGTCCTGTCCGTGGCGATGCTCCTGGACCACCTCGGCTTGGGCGACGCCGCGGCCCGGGTCGAGCAGGCCGTCGCCGACGACCTGGTCGAACGGCAGGGCGCGTGGGCGGCCCGCCGGACCCGCGAGATCGGCGACGACATCGCCGCCCGAGTAGCCGGCTGACGCCGGCCACACATCCTGAGCGCAGCAGAGCGCATGGTGGCCCGGTCAGGGCCGCCATGCGCTTTTTTGTTCCCCGAGAAATGCCCTAAGTTGCCATTAGCAGAGTAGAGAGAAGGAACCTCGCCATGACCAGCCAGCTCAGCTTCGATCTGCGGCGCAACCCCGACGCCCGAGGGCGGGAGGAGCGCGAGCGGATTCTGGCGAACCCCGGCTTCGGGCAGAGCTTCACCGACCACATGGTGTCGGTCGACTTCACCGAGGGCCAGGGCTGGCACGACGCCCGGGTCGAGCCGTACGGGCCGCTGGTGCTGGACCCGGCCACGTCGGTGTTCCACTACGCGCAGGAGCTGTTCGAAGGGCTCAAGGCGTACCGGCAGGCCAGCGGGGCGATCGTGGCGTTCCGGCCGTTCGCCAACGCGGCCAGGTTCAACCGGTCCGCCGTCCGGATGGCCATGCCGGAGCTGCCGGAGGAGGTGTTCGTGGAGTCGCTCGAACAGCTCGTCCAGATCGACAAGGACTGGGTGCCGACGACCGAGGGCCACAGCCTCTACCTGCGGCCGTTCATCATCGCCACCCAGGTGGGGCTGGGCGTGAACTACCCGTCCAAGAGCTACCGGTACATGGCGATCGCGTCGCCGGCGGCGTCGTACTTCGCGGGCGGGGTCAAGCCGGTCAAGGTGTGGCTGTCCACCGAGTACACCCGGGCCGCCCCCGGCGGGACCGGCGCGGCCAAGTGCGGCGGCAACTACGCGGCCGCGTTCGTGGCGCAGCGGCAGGCCGTCGAGCAGGGCTGCGACCAGGTGGTCTGGCTGGACGCGAACGAGCACAGGTTCGTGGAGGAGATGGGCGGGATGAACCTGTTCTTCGTCTTCGGCGACCGCCTGCTCACCCCGGCGCTGACCGGCACCCTCCTGCCGGGCATCACCCGCGACTCCATCCTCACCTTCGCCGGCGACCTCGGCCTCACCGTCGAGGAGGGCCGCATCTCGATCGAGGAGTGGCAGAAGGGCTGCGCCTCCGGCGAGCTCACCGAGGTCTTCGCCTGCGGCACCGCCGCCGTGGTCACCCCGGTCGGCTCGGTGAAGGGCGCCGACCGCTCCTGGACGATCGGCGACGGCACGCCCGGCCCGGTCACGATGCGCATCCGCGAGGAACTGATGGGCATCCAGTACGGCACCCGCCCCGACAACCACGGCTGGGTGCACAAGATCTGCTAGCCCGGTGTTTCGCGCATCATGCCCATCTCGGGGACTCGGTCATGCGCGAAAATTCAGGGCTGGTGCTTGCGGATCAGCGTCAGCCCGTCGGCGATCGGGAGGAGCACCGAGTCGACCTGCGGGTCGGCGTTGACCAGGTCGTTGAAGGCGCGCATGGCGGGCACGTTGCCGCCCGCCCCCGCGTCGGCGATCCGGCCGCCCTGGAGCGTGTTGTCGGCGCAGATGAGCCCGCCGGGCGCGAGCCGGTCCACCAGCTCGTGGTAGTACCCGGCGTATCCGGGCTTGTCCGCGTCGATGAACGCGAAGTCGATCGGCTCGTCCTCCGGCAGCGCCTCCAGCGTGCGCTGGGCGGGGCCGAGCCGCAGCTCGATCCGGTCGGCGAGCCCGGCCTTCTCCCAGTAGCGCCGGGCCACGGCCGTCCACTCCTCGCTCACGTCGCAGGCGATCAGCTTGCCGCCGGGCACCAGCCCGCGCGCGATGCAGATCGCGGAGTAGCCGGTGAAGGTGCCCACCTCGACGGCCAGCCGCGCGCCGCTCAGCCGGACCAGCATGGTGAGCAGCGTGCCCTGCTCGGGACTGATCTGCATTCCCGCGTTTCCGCCGGTCAGGGCCACCGTCTCCGCGGCCAGTTCACGCAGCAGCTGGTCGGGCTGGGTGGCGTGCGCCCGTACGTAACCGGGGATCGACGGATCTTGGTAGGACGCCTTCATGGGACCACCCTAGATCATGTCCGCGTCTCGAATCCTGAGATCGATGTGCCGAATCGCGGAGCGTGTGGCACACTCCGTAGCATCATGACTTTCAGTCTGCTCATTATCGGCAGGCGCGCTGGCTGACACAGGACACCGCCAGCGCGCAGACCTCTCACGCCCGTGAGGGGTCTTTTTGTTTGAGACCGAACTGAGCGTGCGGGCAGGACCTCCCAAGGAGACGGAACCCAAATGGCTGACGACGCTTTCCACGTATACGACACCACCCTGCGCGATGGAGCCCAGCAGGAGGGCCTCAACCTCTCGGTCGCCGACAAGCTGGTCATCGCGCGCCACCTGGACGGCCTCGGCGTCGGTTTCATCGAAGGCGGCTGGCCGGGGGCCAATCCCAAGGACACCGAATTCTTCCGGCGGGCTCAGACCGAGCTCGACCTGAAGCACGCGCAGCTCGCCGCGTTCGGCGCGACCCGCCGAGCCGGGGTGAAGGCGGCCGACGACCCACTGGTCGCCGCTCTGCGCGAATCCGGCGCGCCGGTCGTGACGCTTGTCGCCAAGAGTCACGACCGGCACGTGGAACTGGCCCTCCGCACCACCCTGGACGAGAACCTCGCGATGATCCGCGACACGGTCTCGCACCTGCGTGCGGAGGGCCAGCGGGTCTTCCTGGACGCCGAGCACTTCTTCGACGGCTACAAGTCCAACCCGGCGTACGCGCTGGAGGTCATCCGCACCGCCGCCGAGGCCGGCGCCTCGGTGATCGCGCTGTGCGACACCAACGGCGGCATGCTCCCCGACGAGCTGGCCGACGTGGTCAACGCCGCCGTCGGCACCGCGGCCAGGATCGGCATCCACTGCCACGACGACACCGGCTGCGCGGTCGCCAACACCCTGGCCGCCGTCCGGGCCGGCGCCACCCACGTGCAGGGCTGCGCCAACGGCTACGGCGAGCGCTCCGGCAACGCCAACCTGTTCACCGTGGTCGCCAACCTCCAGCTCAAGCGCGGGTACGAACTGGTGCCGCCGCAGTCGCTGCGGGACATGACCAGAATCGCGCACGCCATCACCGAGGTGACCAACGTCACCCCGAACTCGCACCAGCCGTACGTGGGGACCTCGGCGTTCGCGCACAAGGCCGGGCTGCACGCCTCCGCCATCAAGGTGGACCCCAACCTCTACCAGCACATCGACCCGGCCGAGGTCGGCAACGACATGCGCATGCTGGTCTCGGACATGGCCGGCCGGGCCTCGGTCGAGCTCAAGGGCCGCGAGCTGGGCTACCAGCTCACCGGCGACCAGGCGCGCGAGCTGGTCGACCGGGTCAAGGAGATGGAGTCCCGGGGCTACACGTTCGAGGCCGCCGACGCCTCCTTCGAACTGCTGCTGCGCGACAGCGTGCACGGCGAGCGGCGCCGGCACTTCGCCGTCGAGTCGTGGCGGGTCATCGTGGAGCGCCGCCCGTCCGGCGAGGTGGCCTCCGAGGCCACCGTCAAGCTGCACGCCAAGGGCGAGCGCATCGTCGCCACCGGCGAGGGCAACGGCCCGGTCAACGCGCTGGACCGGGCGGTCAGGACCGCCCTGGAGGGCCTCTACCCGGAGCTGACCGCGGTCGAGCTGATCGACTTCAAGGTCCGCATCCTGGAGGGCGCGCACGGCACCGACGCCGTCACCCGGGTCCTGATCACCTCCAGCGACGACACCGGCGAGTGGGCCACGGTAGGCGTGGACGAGAACATCATCGAAGCCTCCTGGCAGGCCCTGGAACAGGCCGTCACGTACGGCCTGCTCCGCTCCGGCTACACGCCGTAATATTGGCCGCGCCTCCGGCGCGGCGGGCTTGGCCGCTCCGTAGCCGGT
>NZ_BOOA01000131.1 GCF_016862995.1 Acrocarpospora phusangensis | reverse complement strand
AAGAACAGCGGATCCCTCCAAAGCAGAGAAAGCCAGCGCTGAGTTCGATGCTTAGCTGGTTCTGGACGCGTTCCCCGGCGAGAGAACTGCGGCGCTGGCTGGCTCCCGGCGGGAGCCTCCGCCTGTTTGGGAACTGCCAGGGCGTGACATCCGAGGGAGATCGTCGCCAAGGTGGGCACTGCTCGTCGAGGAATGCAGCTTCGAGACCACGACGCTGACCGGTCACACTTCCACCTCGGCCAGCCTGATCTGCATGGAATGCGCTCGGTCGTCACTGAGTACGCGCGTCGCTTCTATCCGATCGCTGACCTGATACGCGCCCCGTGACCTTCTAGGGAGATCCGGTGCCATGCTGTCCCGTATGCCGCACGACGATTTGATTGGGCAGGTTCGGCTCCGTGCGTATGATCCGGCTCAGCGCTTGCGTACGGTGTATGTTCCCTTGCGCTGGCTCGTGCGAGAGTACGGGCAAGAGGCCAGCGAGCGCGTCCAACACCTGCGAGGGAATGTCAGCGCCGACCCATATTCGCTCGACTACGAAGCGGCGCTGCACGCTGGCGCATCGGAAGCGGTCGCGTTTTTCCGCGAGGCACCTCGGCAGCCTCCGTATCCGCCTGTCCCCCCTGCTGATCTGCTCGCGTCCGAAGCGCGAATCGGATGCCGACTCCCCGAACTGCTCAGGCGCGTCTATACGGAGATTGCGAACGGCGGATTCGGGCCCGACTACGGAATCCTTGGGATCACGCCAACTGGGCATCGAGAAGGGGGAGGGACAGCTGCTGAAGTGTACGAGGCGTTCCCCGCCGTCAGCCGGCGGTTGGGCTTCCCCGTGGCCTATGGCGGATGTCAGCTGTACTGGCTTGTCTCACTCACCAAGCAGGACAACCCCGTCTGCCTATGGGACGAGGCCGGGTGGAATGAATGGGAGCATCCGATAGAGGCCGGCATCCTCCTTACTGTGCCGTCCTTGGCGGAGTGGCTTCAGGACTGGGCGGATGGGCGAGACAGCTGGTGAACGAGCTGATCGCTAAGGAAAGCGCGGCCGACAAACGCGATCAAGGCGGCCCGAACTGTTAGCAAGATCGGGACATTGTCCGGACAAATAGAGAGCCCCTGGCCATATCTGAGGTGGTCAGGGGCTTTCGTATGGGAGCCGCCTTGGGGAATCGAACCCCAGACCTTCTGTTTACAAGACAGATGCTCTGCCGATTGAGCTAAGGCGGCGTGTCAAGCCCGACAAGTCTACCGGGCTGGGCGATCGTGCGTCACCGACGGCGCAGGCGGGAGATCTCGTAGAGGGCGATGCCTGCGGCGACGCCGGCGTTGAGGGATTCGGCGGCGGTGTTCATGGGGATGCTGACGGTTTGGTCGCAGGCCTCGCGGACGAGGCGGGAGAGGCCTTTGCCTTCGGAGCCGACCACGATGACGAGGGGGTCGGGGGCGAAGGCGGTGTCGGCGATGTCCTGGGGGGAGTCGCCGTCGAGGCCGATGATGAACAGGCCGGATTCCCGGTACGCCTGGAGGGTCTGGGTGAGGTTGCTGGCGCGGGCCACGGGAAGGTTGGCGAGGGTGCCCGCGGAGGTCTTCCAGGCGCCCGCGGTGACGCCGGCCGAGCGGCGGGCCGGGATGAGGAGGCCGTGGGCGCCGAAAGCGGTGGCGGAGCGGGCGATGGCACCGAGGTTGCGGGGGTCGGTGACGCTGTCCAGGGCGACGATGAGGGGGACTTCGCCGGCGTCCTGGGCGTAGCCGATCAGGTCCTTCGGGTGGTGGTACTCGTACGCCGGGACCTGGAGCGCCATGCCTTGGTGCACGGTGCCTTCGGTGAGGCGGTCCAGCTTCTCGCGGGAGGCCTCGAGGAGGGCGATGCCCTTGTCGGCCGCGATTTTGATGGCCTCTTTGACGCGGTCGTCGTTGTCGAGGCGCTGGCCGACGTACAGCGCGGAGGCGGGCACGCCTGAGCGGAGGGCCTCGACGACGGGGTTGCGGCCGCCGATGTACTCGGGGGCGTCCTCGCTCTTGCGGGTGCGCGGCGCGGGACGACGGCCGGAAGTGCCGCCGCGCTCCTCGCGGGCCAGCCGCTCGGCGCGCGCCTTGTCCTTGTACCAGTGACGCATCTCGGCAGGCGGCGTCGCGCCCCTGCCTTCAAGAGATCGCCGGACCTTGCCGCCGGTGCCCCTGGTCGCGCCCTGCTTCTTTGCGGGCTTTCCCGAAGCCCGTCCCCCAGCACCCATGACGACAAGGGTAGCCGCATGTGCGGAGCCTTCTCGCCCGGAGCGACAGCGGACCATACTCGGAGTTGTGGAGGAGTCCGCCGAAATCCAGTACCTCTTGGATGAGTTATGCGTGGAACTGGGGTTCTGTCTCCCGGTCAGTGAGCAGCGGCGACTGCTGGTAGCGCCGCTCTTGAGCGTGGACGCCTTCACGGACGCCACAATGAGGGCCGAGGGCCTGGACCCACTCCTGAACAAGAGTCTGCGTCGGCAAGTGCGAGACAAGGTCCAGCGGCGTTTGCCCGCCGCGGAGGATGAGCCCTGGAGCCGGCCGACCGGATGATCAACCGGCTCCGTGGTCTCTCAGCGGGCGAGTTCCCAGCGGGGACCCTGGGGGGTGTCCTCGACGACGACGCCTGCCGCGGCCAGTTGCTCGCGGATGGCGTCGGCCGCGGCGTAGTCCTTGCGGGCCCGGGCGGCCTGGCGCTGTTCGAGGGCCACGGCGATCAGCGCGTCGACGACCTCGCGGAGACCGGAGTCGCCGGTGTTGCGCCACTGCTCGGAGCGCGGGTCGAGGCCGAGCACGTCGAGCATGGTCTGGGTCTCGGCGAGATGGCGGGCGACCTGCTCCTTGTTGCCCTGGGCCAGCGCGACGTTGCCCTCGCGCACGACCTCGTGCACGACCGCGAGGGCCTGGGACACGTTGAGGTCGTCGTTGAGGGCGTCCACGAAGGCCTGGGGCAGGGGCGCGGTGGCGTCCACGTCGTGGATGACCTCGGCGGCCCGGGAGACGAAGCCTTCGAGGCGGCGGTAGCCGGCGGCCGATTCCTGGAGGGACTCGTCGGAGTAGTCGATCGAGGACCGGTAGTGGGCGGCGATCAGGTAGTAGCGCAGTTCGACCGGGCGCACCTTGCGGAGCATTTCGGGGATGAGGAGCGAGTTGCCGAGCGACTTGCTCATCTTGGTGCCGCCGAGCTGCAGCATGCCGTTGTGCATCCAGTAGCGGGCGAAGCCGTCGCCGGCCGCCTGGGACTGGGCGATCTCGTTCTCGTGGTGCGGGAAGATCAGGTCGACGCCGCCGCCGTGGATGTCGAAGGTGCCGCCCAGGTATTTGGTGGCCATGGCGGAGCATTCGAGGTGCCAGCCGGGCCTGCCGCGGCCCCACGGGGTCGGCCACGTCGGCTCGCCGGGCTTCTCGCCCTTCCACAGGGCGAAGTCGCGGGGGTCGCGCTTGGCGGAGTCGGCGTCGGTGTCGGCCGCGGCGAGCATGTTCTCCAGCTTCTGGTTGGAGAGCTTGCCGTACCGATCGGCGTAGGTGCGGACGTCGAAGTAGACGTCGCCGCCCGACGCGTACGCATGGCCCTTGTCGATCAGGCGGTGCATGAGTTCGATCATCTCGGGCACGTGGCCCATGGCGCGCGGCTCGACCGTCGGGGGCAGGCAGCCCAGCTGGTCATACGCCCAGGTGAAGGCGCGCTGGTTACGCTCGGCCACGACGAACCAGGGCACGCCCTCGTCGGCGGCGACCCGGATGATCTTGTCGTCCAGGTCGGTGACGTTGCGGCAGAACGTCACGTCATACCCCTGGCGGGAGAGCCAGCGGCGGAGCACGTCGAAGTTGACGCCGGAGCGGATATGGCCGATATGGGGAGGAGCTTGAACGGTCGCACCACACAGGTAGATCGAGACGCGGCCGGGCTCGATCGGCACGAATTCACGGACCGTACGTGTGCTGGTGTCATAGAGGTTCAGGCTCACGAAAGCAAGGCTAACGCCTTCCACGCCAGCACAGGCCGACTTACCGGTGCGTGAACCCCGTCAATTCGGCCGCGGCGCACGTCAGACTAACCCCGGAGATACACCTTCTCCGGGGTGATGCGCGCTATCACGCGTTCATTGTCGGGGTTGGCCTCGACAAAGGCCCTTTTGTAGTACTTCTGGGAAAGCTCCTGGATCAGGGCTCCGCTGGGGTCGTCGGTGAGGGTCACCCGGCCGCGGACCTCGGCGTACACGTACGGGTCCGAGGGGTCGACGACCAGGATCGAGGTGCGCGGGTCGCGCTCCAGGTTGAGGTGCTTGCGGCGGCCTTTGACCGTGGAGAACAGGATGTCGTCGCCGTCGGTGCGTACCCACACGACGGAGGTCTGCGGGCTGCCGTCCTGGTTCACGCTGGAGACGGTGGCGAAGTTGAGACCGTCGAACAGGTCGCGGACCCGCGGCGGCAATGCTGCATTACTCATGCGTCGATCATGCCATTTCGCCCGTGTCATAAATCAATCGGCGGGGGACGAGTCGGTAGGCTCGAAAAGCCATGGACGCGACTCCCCCCGCGACGGCAGGCCAGGCCTCCCGCGCGTTATCGACCCGTTCGGCCCCGGCGTACCGCCCGGCCGTGATCCCTCAGGTGCTGCGCCGGCTGGCCATCGGTCTGGCCGGGCTGGCGCTCGCCATCCTCGCGGGGGCCGCCTGCGTGCTGTCCTTCGACGACCTGCGTGAACTGGCCCTCCAGGGGCGGGCCGAGCCGCGGTTCGCCTACCTCTACCCGGCCGGGTTCGACGCACTGCTGATCGTCGCGCTGATCAGCGTGCCGCTGCTGCGTTCCGGCCGGATTCTGGTGCGTATCCAGGTCAGCGCGATCCTCGTCCTGCTGCTGGCGGTCGCGGCGACGGCCACGGTGGCCACGGCGACGGGCACCACCTTCGAGCCGCGGCAGGTCGCGATCACGGTCGCGCTGGTGCCCTGGGTCATGCTGGTGATCGGTCTGTGGCTGTTGTTGGTGCTGGTCAAACACACCCAGGCCCGGCGGGAGGATCTCAACGGCGACAACGAGGACGACGAGCTCGTCCCCTTCGACAAGGATGATTCCCGCCCGATTACGGTCCCCCAGGCCGACACCGTTCCCTCCCCGGTCATCTCGCCTGTACGGCATACGCCTCCCGACGCCCACATATCCGCGGAAGCGGCGGCCCCGCCCGACTACGCGCCCCCGGTGCCGGTCAGCCCGGTCGCCGAGACGGTCGCGCCACCCGAACTGGCTCCGCCGCTGCCCCCGGTGGCCGAGAAGCCGGTGCCGGACGAACCGGACGAGCCGGAGCCTCCGCGCCGTCCCACCCGCTGGGGTGACCTCATCCGTCCCAACGTGGGGGACGTCCTCGTCCACCCCCGCCGGGCGACCCCGCCGGCCGACGCGGACGAAGAGCCCGAACCCACACCGGACGACCCGGCCTTCGCCGACTACGCCAACCAGGACGATCCCGCTCGTACGGGGGAGCGCTCGGAAACCACCGCAAGCCACTCCGCGGACGACCAAGCGGATGCCACGTACTGGGCGAGCACTCCGGACCACGTTCCGCCGCCCGCCTCGGAAACGCCCAACGAGGAAGCGGCTTCCGCGCAGACCCCTTCGAAGTCCGCGGACGAGGAACTGGAGGACACCCAGCCCCACCAGACCATTCCGGACGATGCGGAAACCCCGCGAGCCGTCCCGGTGCTCGCGTCCGACGACGCCGCGTCCGAAGCGCTTTCCCGCCGCTACGACGAAGCCGCCGCGCAGATCGCCGCACGTTTCTCCGGTTCCCCCGAAAAGGCCGCGGAGGAATCGGGCACCATCTCCGGCCCTTCCGAAACAGCTGTCATCTCCAGCCCTGTCTCCTCCGGCCCTTCCGAAACAGCTGTCACCTCTTCTGAAGTCGTCGAGGAGGGTGTCGACACGCAGCCCATCCGCAAGGTGCGGGAGTCTCCCGACCCGGAGCACGGGGTGGACGCCGCCGACGCGGAGGAGCTGGATCTGGCGGCGCGGCGGCAGCCGTACGGGGCGGATGTGCCGGCGCCGCCGTCGGGACGGATGCGGAGTACTCCCCTTCCGCCGGGTGATTAAGCAAATTTGACCTGATGCGCATGGCCTCCTGACCCGAAGGCGGGAAGGAGGCAGCCATGGCGATCACGTCCTGGGCCGGGGTTCCCGAGGGCAGCGACTTTCCGCTCTGGAATCTGCCCTACGGTGTTTTCTCCCGGCGGGGCGAGCTGCCGCGCGTCGGGGTGGCCATCGGCGACCACGTGCTCGATCTCGACCTGCTGCGGGCCTCCGGGGTGATGCCCGAGGCGCACTGGTTCGCGGCGGGCACGCTGAACTGGTTCCTGGCGGCGGGGCCCGAGGCCTGGCGGTCCACCCGCGAGCGGTTGATCGATCTGCTGAGCGACGCCAGCCATCGGCCGGCCGTACTGCCGGCGCTGGTGCCGATGAACGAGGTGTTGCTGCATCTGCCGTTCGCGGTGGCGGATCTGTCGTGCTTTCAGGGGTCGTTGGACCACACGACGAACATGGGGCGGATGTTCCGGCCGCCGACCATGGATCCGGTCCGGAAGAACTGGCGGCAGATGCCGGTGGCGCATCATGGGCGCGCGGGGACCGTGGTGGTGTCGGGGACGCCGATTCCGCGGCCGTGCGGGCAGCGGGGGGACGCGGACGTCGGGCCGTCCAGGAAGCTGGATATCGGGCCCGAGGTCGGTTATGTCGTCGGCATGCCGGCCAACCATCCGGTCGGGACCAGGGCGTTCCGGGACCATGTCTTCGGGGTGGTGCTGGTGAACACCTGGCGGGCGCAGGATCTGCTGGCGTGGGAGCACCAGGACCTGGGGCCGTTCACCGGGCGCGCATTCGCGACGTCGATTTCGCCGTGGGTGGTGCCGTTGGCGGCTCTTGAGCATGCCCGGACGACGCAGCCGCCGCAGCAGCCTCCGCCGCCGGGGTATCTGACGGTGGCCGAGCCCTGGGGGCTGGATCTGGCGCTCGAAGTGTCGCTCAACGACGAGGTGATCTCTCGCCCGCCGTACGGCCTGCACTACTGGACGGGCCCGCAGCTGCTCACCCACACGACGGTGAGCGGGGCGCAGTTGCGGACCGGGGATCTGCTGACCTCGGGGCCGATCTCGGGGCCGGAGGATCCGGCGACTCTGCTGGAGATGACCTGGAACGGGAAGAACCCGCTGCGGCTCCCCAAGGGGGCCGAGCGGGTCTTCCTCGAGGACGGCGACACGGTACGGATCACCGCGAAGTCCGCCCTCGGAATCGGGCTGGGCGAGGTCACGGGAACCGTGCGCTCGCCGTGAGCCCGGTTATACGCGCGTTCGTCCGCGCAGGGCGGCGACGGCTGCCACGCCGATGACGGCCAGCACGACCTGCATGACGATCTCGATCCAGTCGATGCCGTCGGTGGTGGCGACACCGAGGGCCTGTGCGATCGCGGTGCCGATCAGCGCCGCGATGATGCCGACGACGACGGTCAGGATCCAGCCGATGGGCTGGCGACCGGGCAGGAACAGCCGTCCCAGAGCGCCGATGATCGCCCCGATGACGATGGCGCCGAGAATGGTCTCGATGGACATATCGACCTCCGCTTGAGGGTGTCACTTGCACCCTCAAGGGACGGCAAATACCCACTGGCGGAGAAATAGTCCTTTCGCCCGTAATTTCGTGTCAGCCGTTGGTGGGGCGGCGGGCGGCGACGGCGCCTACGCCGATGATGGCGAGGACCAGCTGGAGGATGTGCTCCCACCAGTCGATGCCTCGGGTGTTGGCGAAGCCCAGCCAGTACGCGATGAGGGTTCCGATGAGGGCGGCGACGATGCCCACGATGATCGTCAGGCCCCAGCTGATGTGTTGGCGGCCGGGCAGGATCAGCCGGGCCAGCGCCCCGATGATCGCCCCGATGATCAAGGCGCTGATGATGGATCCGATCATGATATTCCCCCCTTAAGGGGACAAATACCCCATCCCTTCCATCGCAACCCGTTATTGTGTCGGTACGGATAGTTGCTGGAGTGGTTCTCCTCGAACTGGCGCTCTGCCCCCCTTCCGGCACTCGCCGACATGCCCGACATTGCTCGCGGTGGTTCTCCCACCCACCCTGCTCGTCAGCGGCTGGCAGCAAGCCGCTCAGCAGCTCCCCACCGGCAGCCGGAGCACGAACCTCGCCCCATGTGGCGACACATCATCCACATGCAACGTCCCGCGATGCGTCTGCGCGATATCCCGCGCGATGGCCAACCCCAGCCCCGTACCACCGTGATTCCGGCTCCGCGCAGTGTCCAGCCGCGCGAACCTCTGGAAGATCCGATCCCGTTCCGTCTCAGGAACCCCGGGCCCGTCATCGGTGACGCTGAGCTCAGCCCAACCCCCCTCGCACCGAACCGCGACCACGACACTCTCCACCGCATGCCGCTGCGCGTTATCGACCAGATTGTGCAGCACCCGAGCGATCTGCATCGGCACAACCTCGACCAGCACCCCATCAGCCAGATCCAGCTGAACAGGCAGCCGGTCACACGCCCGCCGAGTCACCTCGGTCTTGGCGAGATCAGCCAGATCGATCTTCCTCCGCGCAACCGGCGAAGCCTCGATCCGGGCCAGCAGAAGCAGATCGGTGATGATCGCCTGCAGCCGGTCCACATCCGACAGCGCGTGCCCAAGCAGATCGGGCAGGTCGGTCTCCCCCGGATGCAGCTGCGCTTCCTCCAGCTGAGTCCGCAACCCGGCCAGCGGCGTACGCAGCTCGTGAGACGCGTCAGTGGTGAACCGCTGCTGACGATCGAGCGACTGCTTCAAAGACGTCGTCACCCGCTCCAGCTCAGCCGAGATGTTGCGTTCGTTGGTGTACCGACGGGCATTGTCCACACACACCGCCGCCCGGCTGACCAGTTCCTCGGCCAGGCACACATCGTCCTCCTCGAACGCCCCCCGATGGCTCGCCCGATAGAAGGACACCACCCCGAGCGTGACCCCCCGCGCCCGCATCGGCACCGTCACCAGCGAGCGGATGCCCTGCGCGCAGATCTTCTGGGCGCGTTCGGGGTCCTGTGCCACCCATCCGAGCGTCCTGCTGAGCCGGGGTTCGAGGACCGGCTGCCCGGAGGCGAGGCTGCGGGCCTGCGGGGTGCACGGCAGCGGCTGGATGAGGGCGCCGACGTGGTACAGCCAGGAGCCTTCCTTGATGGCGGCCAGGGCGATGCGGCGGATGCCGGTGTCCCTGCAGGTGGGTTCCTGGCCGCGCAGGACGCAGTCGGGCACGTCCACGGCCACGTAGTCGGCGAAGCGCGGGACGGCGACCTCGGACACTTCCTCGGCGGTCCTGGTCACGTCGAGGGTGGTGCCGATGTGCGCGCCGGCCTCGCACAGCAGGCTGAGCCGTTCGCGGGCCCGTACGGCCAGCTGCCCGATGCCGGGCTCGCTCACGGCGAGCAGCCACCCCTCGGTGGGGGCGACCGTGGGCTCCGGCGGGCGGAGCGGGGGCGTCAGAGCGTGCGCCGGGGCGCGATGCCCGTTGCCCGTCCGGGGCGGCGCGAAGGCTCCATTGCCTGCCCTCGTCCCGGCGTGCGGGCCGACCGAGGTGGCCAGGGGCCAGGCGGTGTCGTCGCTCAGGACGGCCTCCACCGCGATGCCGTGCTTGCCGGCGGCGTCGTCGACCGGGCGGCTGTGGAGCGTGGCGGTGCGGTCTCCCGAGAGGCGTACGATCGCGACGCCCACCTGGTCGGCGGAGATCAGCTCGGTGGCCTTCTCCAGGAGGCGGAGCCGGTCCTGCGGGGACAGCACGCGGGTGATCAGCGGCTGTTCGCCGAGGTGCACGCCCAGGCCGTGGGCGCGGCGTCTGGCGTCGAGGAACGCCCGGTACAGGGCCTTCTCCCGTTCGCAGGTCTGCTCGAACAGGGATTGTTCGATGCTGCTGACCGAGTCGGTGACCAGGCCGAGCATGGCCGTGTCGGCGTACCGGTTGAGGCAGACCAGGTTGATCACGCCCTGGATGCGGCCGCTGATCGGGTCGCGGATCGGGGCGGCCACGCAGGAGAGCATGTGCATGGCCTCGGCGAAGTGCTCGGGGCCCCAGATGCAGACGGGGCGCCGCTCGATGAGGGCGGTGCCGAGGGCGTTGGTGCCGACGACCTGCTCGGAGAAGGCCATCCCGGGCAGCACCGGCAGGCTGTCCAGCCACCGTTCGAGCGCCGGTTCGCCGACGATGCGCTGCAGGACCGTCACCCGGTTGTCGCAGAGCATCGAGCTCACGTTGATGCCGGAGATCTGGCATTGGAGATCGTCGAGCACGGGCCCGGCCGCGCGGACAAGCCTGCTGTCCAGGTCGATGTCCGGGTGGTACACCGTGGGCACACGATCGGGCGCGACGCCCACGTCCCTGGATCGCTGCCAGGACGTCAGCACTCGTTCGCGGACACCGCTTTCGACACGTTCCCCGGCGAAGAAGCGCTCACGGGCAGCGGAGAGGGAAGCGATGATCGCTCCATCAACAGTCGCCACGACCGTTTTATCCTTCCGCGTCGCTTTCCCTCCAAATTAGCCCAGTTCGCCCGCCCATCCCGCTACGCTCTGTTCAATGTTGAATCGTTTTTGTTGATGAATTGACCTATAGGCGGACGACGCATGACACATCGTGAGCCTCGGCATAAATGCACAGCGGCAACCTGTTACCGCGCCTGGTCACAGGTTGCCGCCGCCTGCATGTGAGACGCGTGGATCCGCGATCAGGTTGGCGACGTGTTCGAATCCTGATGGAACGGGCCAAGAACCAGCGCGGTGGCCATCGCCGCGACGCCTTCGCCGCGCCCGGTGAGGCCCAGGCCGTCGGTCGTGGTCGCGCTCACGCTCACCGGCGCGTCGATCGCCGCGCTCAGCGCCTTCTCCGCCTCGGTACGGCGGGGCGCCAGCTTGGGCCGGTTCCCGATGACCTGCACGGCCACGTTGCCGATCTCGAAACCCGCCGCCCGTACGCGCCGGGCGGTCTCGGTGAGCAGGGTCGCGCCGGACGCGCCCGCCCAGCGCGGGTCGGCGGTGCCGAACAGGCCGCCGAGATCGCCCAGGCCGGCGGCGGAGAGTAACGCGTCGCAGCACGCGTGAGCTGCCGCGTCACCGTCGGAGTGCCCGGCCAGACCCATTTGGTCTGGCCAGTGCAGACCCGCCAGATGGAGCTCACGACCGGAAGCAAAAGGGTGGACGTCGACTCCGACGCCCACCCTTGGAAGAAACGTGTTCAGGAGTTCAGCACCTCGTCGAGCAGTGCCTCTGCCTTGTCCTCGTTGGTCTTCTCCGCCAGAGCGAGCTCACTGACCAGAATCTGCCGAGCCTTGGCGAGCATCCGCTTCTCACCTGCCGAAAGACCACGCTCCCGGTCACGACGCCACAGGTCGCGAACGACCTCGGCCACCTTGTTGACGTCGCCGGACGCCAGTTTCTCAAGGTTGGCCTTGTAGCGGCGGGACCAGTTGGTTGGTTCCTCGGTGTGCGGCATGCGCAGCACGTCGAAGACGCGCTCTAGGCCTTCTTGGCCGACGACATCGCGCACACCGACAAGTTCGGCGTTCTCCGCTGGCACCTGGACGGTAAGGTCGCCCTTGTCGACCTTGAGCACCAGGTAGGTCTTTTCCTCACCCTTTATGGTCCGAGTGGTGATGGCTTCGATCCGAGCAGCCCCGTGATGGGGGTAGACGACCGTGTCGCCGACCTGGAAAGTCATGTGACAAGTACCCCTTCCGCTGTACTCCAGGGTACCACGCGTCAACAGCCTCCCGGAACAGTGAAATCACCATAACTGCAGGTCAAAGCCTCATTTTGGGACTTGACAAGCAGTCGACTCTGTGAATCAGCAACTCTGGCATACCGGATGACCTGCCAAATCAGGGGAAACCGGGCCGGTGCGGGGAGGGGCCCTCCTGCTCGGTAGGGTGATCCCCAGCTCTATCTAGTCGCGTAATCAAGGAGACCCGAGCCGTGACCAGCACCAGCCGCCGCAGGGTGATCGCCGTTGCCGCGCTCCTCGCCGCCGCCCCTGCGCTGGCCGCGTGCGGCGCCGGCGACAACGCCAACACCAATATGCCGTACGCGCCCACCGAGGCCCAGGTCCACGTGAAGGACGGCGCCTACGGCGAGAAGGGCATGCGCGTCAGCCAGGCCTTCGTCCTCGGCCCCGACTCCGGCGGCCAGCTTCCGGCCGGCGGCGCCGCTCCGCTCTACCTGATTCTCACCAACCAGAACCAGGCCCCCGACAGCCTGGTCGGCGTGACCGCCCTCCCGGACCAGGCCACCTCGGTGAAGGTCGCCTCCCCCATCCAGGTCCCGCCGAACACCCTGGTGAACACCGGCCAGCCGACGCCGCAGCTGACCGTCGAAGGCCTCAAGAACGCCCTGCGCGGCGGCGAGACCCTCACCCTGACGCTCAAGTTCCAGTCCGCGGGCGACGTCACCCTGGACGTCCCGGTGATCACCCGCAGCCGCGAGTTCGCCACGCTGCCCGCGGTCCCCGGCGCCCTCCCGGCCCCGAGCCCCACCGCCGCCGCCTCCCCCACCGCGGCGACCGGCCACTGACCGGGTAGCCGTACAGCACGGAAAATCGCCCCTGTCCCAGCCGAGGGACAGGGGCGATCGTCGTGTGAAGGGCTCTAGTCCTCCACGACCGGGTCGAACTTGTAGCCGAGGCCGCGGACGGTCAGGATGCAACGGGGGTTGGCGGGGTCGGACTCGACCTTGGCGCGCAGGCGCTTGACGTGCACGTCCAGGGTCTTGGTGTCGCCCACGTAGTCGGCCCCCCAGACGCGGTCGATCAGCTGCCCGCGGGTGAGCACGCGGCCCGCGTTGCGGAGCAGCACCTCCAGCAGCTCGAACTCCTTCAGGGGCAGCTGGACCTGCTGGCCGCGCACGGCGACGATGTGCCGGTCCACGTCCATCCGCACCGGGCCGGCGGCCAGGATGGCGGACTCCAGTTCCTCCACGTCGCCCTGCCGGCGCAGCACCGCCCGGATGCGGGCCACCAGCTCACGCGAGGAGAACGGCTTGGTCACGTAGTCGTCGGCGCCCAGCTCCAGGCCGACCACCTTGTCGATCTCACTGTCCTTGGCGGTCAGCATGATCACGGGGACCTTGGAGCGCTGCCGCAGGGATCGGCAGACCTCCGTGCCCGGCAGTCCCGGCAGCATCAGGTCGAGCAGCACCAGGTCGGCGCCGTTGCGGTCGAAGGTCTCCAGTGCCTCGGGCCCGGTGGCCGCCACGGCCACCTCGAAGCCTTCCTTGCGAAGCATGTAGGACAGGGCGTCGGAGAACGACTCCTCGTCCTCCACGACGAGTACCCGGGTCATGTGGCCGCCTCCATGGGGGTTGACGTGGTGCGTGGTACCGCCACCGCCACGCCGCCGAAGGCGGGGAGACGGAGGGTGAAGGTCGATCCGGAGCCCTCTTTGCTCCACACCGTGACCTCGCCGCCGTGCGCGACGGCGACGTGTTTGACGATGGCCAGCCCCAGACCGGTGCCGCCCGTCGCCCTCGACCGGGCCGCGTCGACCCGGAAGAACCTTTCGAAGATGCGCTCCTGCGCGCCCTCGGGAATGCCGATGCCCTGGTCGCTGACGCTGACCTCGACCGCGTCACCGGCCGGGCGGGCGCTCACCACGACCCTGGTGTGCTCGGGACTGTACGCAACCGCGTTGTCGATCAGATTGCGCAGCGCGGTGACCAGCAGCTCGTCGTCGCCCCAGATGTTGAGGCCCTCGGTGCCGCCGGCCACGAGGGTGATGTCCTTGGAGGCCGCCTTGGTGTTGCACCGGTCGATGGCCTCGTGCACGGCCTCGTCCACCGGCACGGGGCCTGGGGTCGGGATGGCCTCCGCGCCCTGGATCCGGGAGAGCGTGATCAGGTCCTGGACCAGGTAGGTGAGACGGGCGGCCTCGTGCTGCATGCGCCCGGCGAACCGGGTGACCGCCTCGGGGTCGTCGGCGGCGTCCTGGATGGTCTCGGCCAGCAGGCTGAGCGCGCCGACCGGGGTCTTGAGCTCGTGGCTGACGTTGGCCACGAAATCCCGCCGCACCGCCTCGACCCTGAGCCGTTCGGTCTGGTCCTCGGCGAGGACGAGCACCTGGCCGCTGCTGCCGAGCGGCGCGACCCGGACCGCGAACGTGGTGGACTCCTGGCCGAACTTGCGGCCGGGCACCTCGATCTCGCCTTCCCTGATCTCGCCGTCGCGCCGCACCTTGCGGGCCAGCGCGAGCAGTTCCGCCGCCATCAGGGCGTCGCCCCTGACCAGTCCGTACGCCCTCGCGGCCGAGCTGGCCCGGAGCACGCGGTCCTCCCGGTCGAGCACCACCGCCGAGGACGGCAGCACGGCCAGCACCGAGGCCACCCCGGGGGACAGACTGTCCTCGACCGGTTCCGGCTCCCGGTCCGGCTCCGACTGCCGCCGGATCGCCATCATGACGAGGGTGCCCACCAGGAAGCCGCCCATCGCCGCGAAACTCGCCAGCAACTCGTTCACGCTTACGATGCTAGGTGGGAATCGTGATAGGCCCGCCTGCCTGATAGGGCATGACCATGGCCTTTCCGGAAAAGTTCACTTCCCGGTCGAAGTTCGTTCACAGTGGCGCGCGTACGGTGACGGCATGCGCGACGCCTATCACGAAGAGCTGGACACCCTCACCGACCGCCTGGTGGAGATGACCCGCCTGGTCCGGTCGGCCATGTCACGGGCGACCACCTCGCTGCTCGACTCCGACCTCCACCTGGCGGAGAGCGTGATCTCCCAGGACGAGGAGGTCAACCGGCTCTACGCGGAGGTGGAGACCTCCATCTACGAGGTCATGGCCACCCAGCAGCCGGTCGCGGTGGACCTGCGGACCGTGATCAGCGCCCTGCGGATGGCCGCCGACCTGGAGCGCATGGGCGACCTGGCCGAGCACATCGCCAAGATCGCCCGGCTGCGCCACCCCGACTCGGCGATCCCCCCGTCGCTGCGGGACACCATCGTGGAGATGGGCCAGATCGCCGAGCGCCTGATCACCAAGACCGGCACCTGCATCGCCACCAGGGACGTCGAGCTCTCCAAGGAGCTGGAGGCCGACGACGACGCGATGGACCGGCTGCACCGCCGTCTCTTCCGCGTCCTGCTCTCCCCCGACTGGAAGTACGGCGTGGAGGCCGCCATCGACATCACCCTGGCCGGCCGCTACTACGAGCGGTACGCCGACCACGCGGTCCGCGTCGCGCACGACGTCGTGTACCTGGTGACCGGCTCCCGCCAGGAGGGCTGACCCGAGCGCGCGCGACCCCCCGGTCCTCGGGGGGCCGGGGGGTC
>NZ_BOOA01000130.1 GCF_016862995.1 Acrocarpospora phusangensis | reverse complement strand
CCGGGGGGCAGCTTGCGCGTCGGCTTGGCGGGGGGATGGTCGTACGGAAGGGCGGGGTGCAGTGTGCGTGTCAGCCCGGCCGGGGGAGGGCCGAACGAAGGCCGGGACGTGGCGTGCGCGTCAGCCTGGCGGGGAGAGGGTCGAACGGAAGGCCGGGGCGTCGAACGCGCCGCCGAGGCTGGGGGCGAGGGCGTGGCACGCCAGTTCGCGGAAGGCGTCCCGGGAGAGGCCGCCCGCCCCTTCCGGCAGGGCGCCTGAGAGCGGCCGGGCGGCCAGCATCTCCAGGTCGGGGACGTTGCAGCGGTCGGCGAGGCCGGGGTCGCGCGGCCAGGAGCCGATGACCAGACCGGCCAGGTCCAGGCCGTGATTGGCCAGGGCCTCCAGGGTCAGGGCGGTGTGGTTCAGCGTGCCCAGGCCGGAGCGGGCCACCACCAGGACCGGGGCGTTGAGGGCGTGGGCGAGGTCGGCCATCGTGCCGCCCTCCTCGTCGAAGCGCACGAGCAGGCCGCCGGCGCCCTCGACGAGGACCAGCCGGTGCGATTCGGCCAGCTCGCCGATGCGCGCCGCGGTGGAGGCGAGTGACAGCGGGGGCAGGCCGCGGACGCGGGCGGCGGCGGCCGGGGAGAGCGGGTCCGGGTAGCGGGCGAACTCGAAGGTCGTCGTCACGCCCGCGAGGCGGACCACGTCGTCCAGATCTCCGGGTTCGCCGGGCCCGACCCCGGTCTGGGCGGGTTTCACCACCGCCACGGCCGACCCCCTGGCCAGCGCCAGCGCCGCGATGGCGGCCGTGACCACCGTCTTCCCGACTCCCGTGTCGGTCCCCGTCACCACCAGCACACTCATCCGGCTCACTTTAGGGGTGTGCGGGCAGGCCCGGCCGGACGACGCACGATCACGCGAGGGCGCGGGCGTACGATGCCGCGAGGGTTTGCGGGCGCGGCCGTTCACCCTTGATTTTCCGCACGATCACCACGCACGATCACCACGATCACCACGCACGATCAACACGCGCGATCACCACGCGCGATCACCACGCGCGATCGGCAGGCACGATCGGCAGGCACGATCGGCACGGATTACGGTCGGCGCCGGTTTCCGTTCCAGCGGCTGATGCGCGCCGAAGCGTCGTGTGCGGAAACGGGTTTAACCCCTCTCTTCCAGGGCAGACGGGGTTCCCCGTCTTAAGGCTGGTAGCGATGGGCATTGCGTGGGGTCTGTTCGGCCGGGACATCGCGGTCGATCTGGGTACCGCCAACACTTTGGTCTACGTCCGCCGCAAGGGGATCGTCCTGAACGAACCCTCCGTCGTGGCGATCAACCTGCACACCGATCGCATCGTCGCCGTCGGCAAGGCGGCGAAGAGGATGATCGGCCGAACCCCACCGCACATCGCCACCATCCGGCCGCTCAAGGACGGCGTCATCGCCGACCTGGACACGGCCGAGCGCATGCTGCGGTACTTCATCAGGAAGGCGCACCGCAGCGGATTCCTGTCCCGGCCCCGGGTCGTGGTGGCGGTGCCGAGCGGCACGACCGGGATCGAGCAGCGGGCGGTCAAGGAGGCCGCCTACGAGGCGGGCGCCCGGCGGGTGCACATCGTCGAGGAGGCCATGGCCGCCGCGATCGGGTCGGGGCTGCGGGTCAGCGACGCGACCGGGAGCATGGTCGTGGACATCGGCGGTGGCACCACCGAGGTGGCCATCGTGTCGCTGGGCGGGACCGTGGTGGCCAAGTCGCTCCGGGTCGGCGGCGACGAACTGGACGAGGCGATCATCGCCTTCGTCAAGAAGGAGCACGCCCTCCTGCTCGGGGAGCACACGGCGGAACGAATCAAGATCACGATCGGGGCCGTACAGGACGAGCGCGTGGCCGAGACGCCCAAAGGCCGGCATCGGACCGGCCTGCCGGCGGAACCGGTGGCCGACGAGACGGAAGAGGAAACGCCCGAGGAGCCCGTTCCCGCCGCTCGCGGGTGGAGCCTGTTCCGGCGTGCCGACCAGCCGTCGCAGATCCCGCCGCAGGAGGTGGTGGCCGAGCCCGAGATGACGACGATGACGATCCGGGGGCGGGACCTCGTCACCGGCCTGCCGAAGACCGCCGAGATCAGCCGCGCCGAGATCAGCGAGGCCATCGAGGGCCAGGTCCAGACGATCATCGACGCGGTGCAGAGCACACTCGACCAGTGCCCCGCCGAACTGGCCGGCGACCTGCTGGACAACGGGATCGTGCTCACCGGGGGCGGCGCGCTGCTGCGCGGCCTGGCGCATCGGCTGGGCAAGGCCACCGGCATGCCGATCCATCTCGTCGAGCGGCCGCTCTACTCGGTGGCGCTCGGCGCGGGCCAGTGCGTGGAGCGGTTCGACGCGCTGCGCGAGGTCTTCCTGCCCGAATCCCGCCGCTAGGACCCCGCCGATGAGAAGCCGCCCGGCCCGCGTGCTCGTGCTGCTCGCCGCCGTCTCCCTCCTGCTCATCGCCCTGGACCGCTGGACCGCCCTGGACCCGCTCCGCCGCGCCGGTTCCCTGGTGTACGGCACGGCCGCCTCCCTCATCGCCTCCGCCACCAGGCTCGGCGGCGACGCGGACCGATTACGCGCCCTGGAACACGAGAACGCCGCCCTGCGCGCCGACAACCTCACCCGGCGGCAGACCCAGACGGCGACAACCCTGCCGGATCCCGCCTACCGCGCCCTGCCGGCGCACGCCGTCGGCTTCGCGCCCGGGAGCATCACCATCGACATCGGCACCGGCGACGGCGTCACCCGGGATCTCACCGTCCTCAACGCCGACGGCCTGATCGGCCGTGTCACCTGGGCGGGACCCAGTACCGCCACGGTCTCCCTGCTCACCGACCGCGCCTCCTCGATCGGCGCGCGGGTGCCCTCGGGCGAGGTGGGCACGATCACCGGCCACGACGGCCGGCTCCTGCTGCGCCTGCTCAACCCCCAGGCCGCCCTGGCACCCGGAGACAAGGTCACCACCCTCGGCTCCGACAACCACCGGCCCTACGTGCCCGGCGTGCCCATCGGCGAGGTGGTCCAGGTCAACCCCAGTCCGGGCGAGTCCACCCAGACCGCCGTGGTCCGGCCGTACGCGGCGCTCACGGCCGTCGATCTGGTGACGGTGGTGCTCCCGTGAAGGCCGTTGTGCTGGTGCTGCTCCTGCCGGTCGTCCAGCTGGTGGCGGTCGGCCGGTGGGGTGGGCCCGAACTGGCGCTGGTGGCCGTCGTGGTGCTGGCGCGTACGGCGGGGACGGGGGCGGTGCTCGGGTTCGTGGCGGGGCTGGCGGCGGATGTCGCGCCACCGGCGGAGCACACGATCGGGATCGGCACCCTGGTCCTCACCTTCGCGGGGTACTTCGCCGGGCGGCTGAGCTCCGGCCGGGAGCGTCCGGTCTTCGGCGAGCGGTCGGCGGCCGAGCGGTCCGCGGCCTCGTGGGTGGGCATGCTCGCCGTGGTCGCGGTGGCGGCCACGTGGGCGCGGGCGGGGCTCGATCTCGCGGTGGCCGGCGAGCCGGTCGCCTTGGGCGATCTCGCCTGGCTGACCGGGTGGAACCTGGTGGCGGTGGTCGTGGTGGCCGCCGTGGCGGCGCGGCTGTCGCGGCGGCGGCAGGTGGCCGGGCGGGCCGTGCTGCGGAGGCGGTATGCCTAGGCCGGCGCGGCTGTTCGCGCTGCACGTGGTCATCGGGGCCATGCTGGTGGTCTCGCTCGGGCGGCTCTGGTATCTGCAGGTGGCCGACGGCGCGGCCTACGTACGGGCGGCGGCCGAGACGCGGGTCAGGACGGTGGCCCTGGCACCCGTGCGGGGCAGAATCCTGGACGTGACCGGCCTGCCGCTGGTGGCCAACCGTACGGTGCCGGTCGTGGCGGTGGACTACATGGCCCTCACCCACCAGGCCGACGGCGGCAGGGCGGTGCTGGCGCGGCTGGCCGAGGTGCTGCGGGAGCCGTACGCGCGGGTGGCGGAACGGGTGCGGCTGTGCGGCGGGGACGTGCGGCGGCCCTGCTGGCCGGGGTCGCCCTACCAGCCGATTCCGGTGGCCGGCGACGTGGACGTGCCGACCGCGCTGCAGATCACCGAGCGGCAGGAGGAGTTCCCCGGCGTCAGCACCGAACTCCAGCCGGTCCGCACGTATCCCCTCAAAGCCGCCGCCGTGCACACCCTCGGGTACGTCCAGGCCGGGATCGGGCAGGACGGCCTGGAGGCCGCGTACGAGCGCGACCTGGCGGGCAGGCCCGGCCGCAGGGACGTGGTCGTGAGCAGCACCGGTGAGGTGGCGCACGTCCTGCGCGAGGTCCCGCCGGCCCCCGGCGCCGACCTCGTGACCAGCATCGACGCGCGCATCCAGCAGGTCAGCGAACGCGCGCTCGCGGACGCCATCGCCGCCGCCCGCCGCCGGGGACTGCCCGCGGACTCGGGCGCCGTCGTCGTGCTGGAGGCGAAGACCGGCCGGGTGACCGCCCTGGCGGCCAACCCCGCCTACAACCCGGAGGTGTGGACCGGCGGCATCTCCCAGCGCGAGTTCGAGGAACTGCCGCTCGCCTCCAGAGCCGTCCTCGGCCAGTGGCCGCCCGGCTCGACGTGGAAGGTCGCCTCCGTGGCCGCCGCCGCGAAAGCCGGATACGACCTGTCCGCGAGCTACGACTGTCCCGGCAGCTACCGGGTGGGTGACCGGTCGTTCCGCAACTTCGGCGGGATCGCGCTCGGCCGGATGGACCTGCGCGAGGCCCTGGTGAAGTCCTGCGACACGATCTTCTACCGGATCGCCGACGAGCTCTGGACCGGCCGCGACGACGACGTCCTGGGCGAGGTGGCCAAGGGGTTCGGCTTCGGCGCCAGGACCGGCGTCGACCTGCCGAGCGAGGCGAAGGGCGCGGTGCCCGGCACCGGCGACCTGCCGGGACACGCGGCCAACTTCTCCATCGGCCAGGGAGACGTCCTGGTCACGCCGCTGCAACTGGCCCGCGCCTACGCCGCCATCGCCAACGGCGGCACGCTTTTCACTCCCCGCGTGGCCAAGGCCGTCGTACGCCCCGGCGGCGAGGTCATCCGCACGATCACCCCCAGGTCCGAACGCGTCCCGGTCCCGCCCGCCGTCCTGGCCTTCATCCGCGACGCCCTCACCGACGTCCCCCGGACCGGTACGGCAGCCGCCGCCTTCACCGGCTTCCGCCAGCCCATCGCCGGCAAGACCGGCACCGCCGAGGTGGCCGGCCGCGCCGACACGTCCTGGTTCGCCTCGTTCGACCAGGAACACGTGGTGGTCGTGGTCGTCTCCCAGGGCGGCACCGGAGCGGAGACCGCGGCCCCCGCCGCGCGAGTGGTCTGGGAGGGCATGGCGTTATGACGATCGTCCGGCCGATGAGACCTTCCCCCCTGGGCGTACGGCGGCCCTGGGCTCCGGAGCGGCGGGGGTGGGCGCCCGAGCGGGGCGGCGTGGACTGGCCGCTGGCCGGGATCGCCGTGCTCCTGTCCGTGATCGGGCTGCTGCTGGTCTGGTCGTCGGGGGGCGCGGAGCTGGCGCGGCGGCAGGCGGTGGCCGTCGGGCTCGGCCTGGTGGCCATGGCGGTCCTGGCGCGGCTCGACCTGCGGGTGCTGCGGTCGCTCGGGGCGGTGTTCTACCTGCTGGCGGTCGTGCTGCTGGCCGCGGTGCTGTCGCTGGGGGACCGGGTCAACGGCGCGCGGTCCTGGCTGGACCTGGGGTTGCGGTTCCAGCCGTCGGAACTGGCCAAGGTCGTTCTGGTGCTCGTGGTGGCCGTGCCGCTCGGGACGGTGGCCCACGGGGAGAGCGGGCCGAGGGCGCGGAGCGTGCTGGCGGCGCTCGGGCTGGCCGGGCTGCCGATCGGGTTGATCATGCTCCAGCCGGATCTCGGCACGGCGCTGGTGTTCACCGCGACCACGGCCGGCGCGGTGCTGGTGTCGGGGGCGGGTAAACGACTGATCGCGGCGCTGGCGCTCGCCTCGGCCGGGGCGGTGGCGTGGCTGGTCATGGTGGCGAGGCCGTACCAGATCGAGCGGCTGGCGGTGTTGTTCGATCCGGCCGGGGATCCGGGGGGCAGCGGGTACACGGCCACGCAGGCGAAGATCGCGATCGGTTCCGGTGGGCTGCTCGGCCGGGGGCTGTTCCAGGGCGAGCAGACGGCCGGGGGGTTCGTGCCCGAGCAGCACACCGACTTCATCTTCACCGTGGCCGGTGAGGAGCTGGGGTTCGCCGGGTGCGCCGCGATCCTGCTGCTGCTCACGGCGCTGCTCTGGCGCGGCTTGCGGATCGCCGCGGCCAGCGCCTCGCCGTACGGGCGGGTGGTGGCCGGGGCGGTCGTGAGCTGGCTGGCGTTCCAGGCGTTCGTGAACATCGGGATGACCGTCGGGCTGATGCCCATCACCGGCCTGCCGCTGCCCTTCGTCTCCTTCGGCGGCTCGGCCACTATCGCCTGCATGGCCGCCGTCGGCCTCCTCCAGAGCGTGCGCAGGACCAGGTCCGCGATCGTCTGATCAGGGACTTTCGATCAGAGACTTTCGATCAGAGACTTTCGATCAGAGACTTTCGATCAGAGACTTTCGATCAGGGACTTTCGATCAGGGACGGCGCAGCCGGGTGACGAACTTGTAGCGGTCGCCGCGGTAGAGGGACTGGGCCCACTCGACCGGGTTGCCGTCCGCGTCGAAGGCGTGCCGGGTCAGCAGCAGCATGGGCAGCCCCACGTCGACCCCGAGCACCTGCGCGTCGTACGGCGTGGCCAGCACCGTCTCGATGATCTCCTCGGCGTCGGTGAGCCGCACGCTGTACGCGTTGTGCAGCGTCTCGTACAGCGAGGGATGCCCTTCCAGCTCACGCCGGAGCCGGGGGAAACGCCGCGCCGACAGGTGCGTGGTGTCGATGGACATCGGCTCCCCGTTGGCCAGCCGGAGCCGGTGGATGCGCAGCACCCGGCCCCCGGGGTTGATGGCCAGCCGCCGCCCGAGCGCCTCGTCGGCGGTGATGTAACTGATGTCGAGGATCTTCGTGTCCGGCTCCAGCCCGACCGTCCGCAGATCCTGGATGTACGAGGTGAGCTGGAGCACCTGCGCCACCTTCGGCTGCGCCACGAACGTGCCCTTGCCCTGGATGCGGAGCAGACGCCCCTCCACCACCAGCTCGGTCAGCGCCTGGCGGACCGTGGTGCGGGAGGTCTCGAAGCGCACGGCCAGCGTGCGCTCAGGCGGGAGCGCGCTGCCCGCCGACAGGCTCTTGGTCAGTTCCAGCAGGCTTCGCTTGACGTCGTAGTACTTCGGCACCCGGGGAGTGTCTTCTGTCACGCGGTCACCTTCGTTCCGGCCACGGCGGCGAGCGCGCGCCCGATCACCGCGAGATCATCGCACCCCAGATTGGCCCGAGCGGTCAACCTTAGACAAGAGCGACCTTCTGGAACCGAGGGCGGCCGGAAACATCCGACCCGAACCCCATGCTCCGCGCACAGGGCGGCGGCGGCCAGCGCGGCCTGCGGCGTCCCCAGCACGACGGGCACCACGGCGGCGGCCGGAGCCGCGCTCTCCAACCCCAGCTCACCGGCCAGACCGGCCAGCTCCCGCGCCCGCGTACGCGCGAGTTCCGGCAGGTCAGAGCCCTCTTCCAGGATGGCCAGCGCGGCGAGCGCGGCGCCGGCGCAGGCCGGGGCGAGACCGGTGTCGAAGATGAACGACCGGCCGGTGTCGATCAGCGTGTCGATGACCTCGGGCGCGCCCAGCACGGCGCCGCCCTGCGAGCCCAGCGACTTCGACAACGTGACGGTTCTCACAATGGAAGGATTCCCCGCGAGCCCGGCTTCGTGCACCGCGCCGCGGCCCCATTCCCCGACCACGCCGAGCGCGTGCGCCTCGTCCACCACCAGCAGCGCGCCATGCCGTACGGCTGCCGCGTGCAACCCCGGCAGCGGCGCCAGGTCCCCGTCCACCGAGAACACCGAGTCGGTCACCACGACCGCGCGCTCCTCGGACCGCTCCCGCAGCGCCCGCTCGACGGCGGCCACGTCCCCGTGCGGGGTGACCACGACCCTGGCCCTGGCGAGGCGGCAGGCGTCCACGAGGGAGGCGTGGTTGCCCGCGTCCGACACCACCAGGCCGCCGCGCCCCAGCGTCGCCACCGCCGCCAGGTTGGCCAGGTAGCCGGAGGAGAACACCAGCGCTCCCGCGGCTCCGGTGAACGCGGCCAGCCGTTCCTCCAGCTCGGCGTGGAGGCGGGTGCTTCCCGTGACCAGGCGGGACCCGGTGGAACCCGTGCCCCACTCCCGGGTCGCCCGGACGGCGGCCTCGATCAGGCGTGGATCCCTGGACAGCCCCAGATAGTCGTTGGAGGCGAGGTCGAGCAGCCCGCCGTGGTCGGGGTCGCGGGGCCGCAGGATCCGGCGCAGCCCGGCCCGCTCGCGCGCCGCCGTATCCGCACGTAACTGTTCCAGGGGTTCCATGGAGGCATCTTGCCAGGTCGCGTGGGTCGATTCGCTTTCGGCCCGGGGTAGCACGCATCATGCACAGGTGCCCACCCTTAGCGATCTGGTCGTCAAACACAGCGCGCTCGACGCGGCCGACCTCGAATGGATGCACTCGCTGGTCTCCGACTGGCAGCTGCTCGCCGACCTCTCCTTCGCCGATCTGATCCTGTGGATCCCCAGCCGGGAGGGCTGGATCGCGGTCGCCCAGATGCGCCCGACCACCGGGCCCACCGTCTACCACGACGACGTCGTCGGCACGGTGGTGGCCAAGGGGGAGCGGCCGCTGATCGAGACCGCCTGGCACGAGCGGCGGATCTGCCGGGAGGGCGACCCCGACTGGTCGACCGGGGTGCCGGTGCGCGAGGAGACCATCCCGGTGCGGCGGTCGCTGGAGGGCGACTTCATCGCGGTCATCCAGCGCTCCACGAACCTGTCGTCGGCGCGTACGCCGTCGCGGCTGGAGCTGACCTACCTGCAGAGCGCCTCGGACCTGGCGCAGATGGTGGCGGAGGGCAGGTTCCCGTTCGCGGAGGCCGAGCCCATGCTGGTCAGGTCGCCCCGGGTGGGTGACGGGCTGCTGCGGCTTGACCGGGCGGGGCGGGTGACGTACGCGTCGCCGAACGCGCTGTCGGCCTACCGGCGGCTGGGACTCCACGCCGACCTGGTCGGTTCCGAGCTGGGCAAGACGACGGCGGACCTCTGCTACCGGGACGAGCCCATCAACGAGGACCTGATGCTGGTCGCCAGCGGCAAGGCCCCCCGGGAGACCGAGGTGGAGCGCGGCGGCACGGTCGTCCAGCTGCGGGCCATCCCACTGATCGTGGGCGGCGGCAGGATCGGCGCGCTGGTCCTGGTCAGGGACGTGACCGAGCTGCGGCGCCGGGAGCGCGAGCTGCTCACCAAGGACGCCACCATCCGGGAGATCCACCACCGGGTGAAGAACAACCTGCAGACGGTGGCGGCGCTGCTGCGGCTCCAGGCGCGCCGGATCCGGATCCCGGAGGGCCGCGAGGCACTGGAGGAGGCGGTACGGCGGGTCGGCTCGATCGCGATCGTGCACGAGACGCTGGCCCAGATGCCGGAGGAGATGGTGGAGTTCGACGACATCGCGGACCGGGTCATCCAGATGACCGCCGAGGTGTCGGTCACGCCCGCCATGGTCCGGCGGGTGGGTTCCTTCGGCATCCTGCCCGCGGCGGTGGCCACACCGATCGCGATGGTCCTCACCGAACTGCTGCAGAACGCGGTAGAGCACGGCTTCGAGCACCAGACCGGCCGGGTGGAGGTGCTCGTCTCGCGCGACCAGGATCTGCTGGAGGTCGTCGTCGCGGACGCGGGGCGCGGCCTGCCGGAGGATTTCGACCTGGAGGTCAACGCCAACCTGGGCTTGCAGATCGTGCGGACGCTGGTCGTCGGGGAACTGTCGGGGCGGCTGGGAATCGCCCCCCGCCCGGGGGGTGGTACCGAGGTTTCGCTCAGCATTCCGGTAACCCCGGCGTGAGCCTGTTGAGACACCCGCCGGTGAATGCCGCCGATTGCCCTATGGCAAATGACATTCACCGGAATTGACGCGGACTAAGCCGCGTGACCCTGCGGACGATAAATAAAAGTCAGGCGGTGGCGCGGGCACGCGCGCGGGCGACCCGGCGCTTGACGGCGCGGCGTTCGTCCTCGCTGAGGCCGCCCCAGACGCCGGCGTCCTGGCCGGACTCGAGCGCCCACTTGAGACAGTGCTCACTGACCGAGCACGCACGGCAGACCTGCTTGGCCTCTTCGATCTGCATCAGCGCGGGCCCGGTGTTGCCGATCGGGAAGAACAGCTCGGGGTCCACGTCACGGCAGGCAGCGCGGTGGCGCCAGTCCATGCGTTCCACTCCTTCGTAAGTGGAGCCTCCGCGGCTCCTGCACCTTTGTGAACTCTTTCACTAACTGTGGCGAACGCGTGCCCCCCAGAGTCGGGGCCCGTGTCCGCGATTGATCGCCGGGGACCCCTCGGGTAGCGGTGGCTCCCGCAAAGGTCCTACGTTCCGACGTCGCGTTCAGCCTTTCAGGCACGCCTAGCGCACACAAGAGGTTTGGGAGAACGTTTTGCCGGTTATGGCTGTCGGATGCGTCACACTATGACCGCTTGTAACGGGCTAGACCAGAACTTGTAACGCGTCTGGGATAGAGCGAAAAATCACCCGTTCCCGTTCACCCAGGTAATCGCCGTCAAGCTGGAAAGCGACCGGACGTTCCGCTGACAAGGTGAACTCCGCCTCGTCATGCGCTTGCACGAGGTGTTTACCCGTCGGCAACCCGGAGCGTTCCCCGACGATCTGCCGGACGAGACCAAGCATGGCAGGCAAGCCCATGCGCCGCAGGCCGATCAGGTCCAATCCCGTGTCGAATCCCGCCCACGGCGTCGGGTTGACCGGACGGTTCCCCACATACGTCCACGGCGCGGTGTTGGAGACGATCGCCATGAAGATCCCCCGCTCGTCCGCCAGGCGCGGGCGGCGCAGGGTCATCGCGGGATTGCGGCGGTCGGTCATGAAGTAGTGCCGCAGCGCGGTGTTGACGTAGAGGGTCGGCGAAGCCCGGTACCCCGCGCTCCGCAGGCCTTCCACCGCCCTGATGACCTCGGCGTCGTAGCCGAGACCGGCACAGAATGTAAAGTAGCGAGATCCGCCCCCTGCCCCCGCCGCCGCGGGACTAACGTCCGGGGCCCCGAGAACGCCGCCGTCTCCCAGCGTCTCGTCCAGATCCCAGATCGCCTGGCCGAGGCTGATCGTCCGGTGCCGGCCGTCGCGCAGGGCCTCCAGCACGGCTCCGGTGGCCTCGATCGGGTGGTTCGGCAGACCCAGGGCCCGGGCCAGCACGTTCGCGCTGCCCCCCGGGATGATGATGAGGCTGGGCCGTACCTCTCCGGCCATGAGCCCGTTGGCCACCTCGTTGACCGTTCCGTCCCCGCCCAGTACGGCTACCGCGTCGAAACCCTTGGCCGCGGCCGTACCGGCCAGGACTGCGGCGTGCCCCCGGTAGCGGGTCTCCTCGACGGTGAGGTCCACCGCCGCGCCGAGCGCCCGGATCAGTACGTCGCGGGAGCGCCGGTTGGTGGAGGTCGCCTTGGGATTGACCAGGAGAAGAGCCCGCATGCCTGAAGGTTAGACCAGCGATAGGGTCGGCAACTGTGTCGAATCGTCCGGTGACCTTGACCGTGGCAGCCGCCGTACTGGCCCTGGAGGGCCTGACCGCCCTGGTGCTGGGGGGGTACGTCGGCTACGAGATCGTGATCGGCGCGGCCGAGGACGTGCCGAGCGCGCTGGCGCTGGCCGGGATCGGCGTCGCGGTGGGCGCCGGGTTCGGCTGGGTGGCCCGGGCGGTGCTGCACGCGATGCGGTGGAGCCGGGGTCCGGCCGTGGTGGCCCAGATCTTCCTGGTGCCGCTCGCGATCACGCTGATCCAGGCCGGGCAGTACATCTGGGGTGTGCCGCTGGTGGCCGCCGCGGCGATCACGCTGGTCACGCTGCTGGCTCCGCAGTCCACCCACGCCCTGATGGACGAGTAAGGGCCCGGCCGGGCAGCCCCCGCCGGTCGTCATGAGGACCGGCACTGCCCAGCTGGGCGGGTGGGATCAGAGCGACAGTTCGCTCTCGATGCGCCTGAGGTGGTGGCGGGCCAGCGCCAGGTTGGCGCGGTCGCGGTCCAGGACCAGGTAGAGGAAGAGCTGCCCGCCGGGCGCGGCCAGCAGGCGGATGATGTGGTACTGCTTGTTCAGCGTGATGAGCATGTCCTCGATCGTGTCGTCGAGCGCCAGCGAGGCCATGGTCCGCAGCTTGGCCCTGACCACCTCCGTGTTGCCGGCGGCCGCCACCTCCAGGTCGAGGGCCCGGCCACCGCCGATGGTGCCGAGCGACATGCCGCTCCCGTAGTCCACCAGCGCCGCGCCCTGCGCGCCGTCGATGGCCATGGCTTCCTTCAGTGCGGTTTCGATGTTCATAGAGCTCTTTCGACTCAGCGCATGATCTGGCAGATTCTCCGGAAAAACCGGGGTTGTTGTCACACGCTCTTGCAGTTGTAGGGACATAAAGTACTCTTGCGGCCTCGGATAGTGAAGGGGACATAGTGTGCAGAGTGACAACCCATCCGGTTAAGAGCCCCTGAATCACCTCCAACCCCCCGACCGGCACCATCACGCAGGACGTCAAACGTGAACGGGCAACACCCCACCGGCCTCTCCACCCCTTCCACCGACTCGCTCGACGACCTCGGCCCCGTGGGGCGCATGCTGCGCGAACACGGCCGGGCCCGGCTCTCCGGCGTGCTGCGCATCAGCGGCAGCCCCGGCGGAACCGTCTTCCTCCGGGACGGCCTGATCGTCGCCGCCTCCACCCCCGCGTCGCCGGGCCCGGAATCGCTGCTGCTGCGGTCGGGCCGGGTCAGCGAGGAGGCCTGGAACCTGGCCTTCACGGCCGGCGCCCCCTCCGGCCACCTGGCCGCCGAACTGATCGCGCAGAGCGCCATCGGCGCCGCCGGCCTGGAGATCGTCTGCCTGTCGGCCATCTTCGACGCGGTGTACGCGATGGAGCTGTTCGGCGTGGAGGACGGCGAACCGGAGAACACCGGCCCGCAGGGCCTGCTCCCGCCGCTGCCCGTGCTGCCCGGGATCGACGCCGACCGCCTGGTCAGGGACCTGAGCCGCCGGATGGCCATGACCGCGGCCTGGCAGCAGATCGGCGTCTACCCCCAGTGCCGCCCGGTGGCGCTGCGGCAGCTCAGCGAGCCGCTGCTGCCCGCCGAGAAGATCCGCCACGACGTGCTGCAGAAGTGCAACGGCCGCAGAACCCCCCGCGACATCGCCTTCGCCCTCGGCCAGGGCCTGTACGTGATCATGCAGGAGATCGCCTCCCTGGCGGAGTCCGGGCTCCTGGAACCGAACGAGGGAAGCAGGAAGCAGGCCGGGACCGTGTCGGCCGAAGATCCGTCAAAGGCATCGGGGCCGCCGGGGCTGCCGCAGCGACGCCGGGGCGCCAGCAAGGTCGGCCACGTGCTGCCCCCATCGTCCAACCGTCCGCTGCTGGGGCCGCGCATTCCACCTGACCTCGCCGTACGCCCCGAGCCCGACCAGGAAAGCTGACACCCTCCCGGCCGCACGAGGACGGCCCCGCACCGCACTCCCGCACCAAAGAAATAGAAGGTCAGAACATGGCGCACAACGCGTTACTTTCCGAGTTGCACTCGCTACGCGACCAGGTCACGGGGGTGATGGAGTCCGCCGTCGCCACCGTCGACGGGCTGCTGGTCGTCGCCGACACCGACGGCGTCCAGCCGGAGGTGGTGTCCGCCCTCGCGGCGGCCACCCTCGGACTGGGCAAACGCACGGGGCACGAGGTCGGCATGGGCGAACTGCGGGAGGTGGTGATCCGGTGCCGCGGCGGCTACATCGTCGTCTACGCGGTGGGTCAGGTCGCGCTGCTCGCGGTGCTGGCGGACGAGGGCCTGGACGTCACCCGGCTGCACATCGAGTCGCGCCCGGCGGTGGAGCGGCTGAGCGCCCTGCTGACCCAGGAGCGCAGCCCGAACTAGCGGGAAGGCCATGACCGGCCGCGCGCACCTCGCGTGCGCGCGGTCTCAGTCCTCAGCGGTCAGGCCCTCGCGGAGCTGGGTGAGCGTGCGGGCCAGCAGCCGGGAGACATGCATCTGTGAGATGCCCAGTTCTGTGGCGATCTGGGACTGGGTCATGTTGCCGAAGAAACGCAGCAACAGGATGCGCTTCTCGCGCGGCGGCAGCCGTTCGAGCAGCGGCTTCAGCGACTCGCGGTACTCCACGCCCTCCAGCGACTCGTCCACGATGCCCAGCGAGTCGGACACGGCGGGCGCGTCGTCGTCGCCCGAGTCGGGCGCGTCCAGGGACACCGTCGAGTAGGCGTTCGCCGACTCCAGGCCCTCCAGCACCTCTTCCTCGGTCATCTGCAGGTGCGCGGCCAGCTCGGCCACGGTGGGCGCGCGGCCCTCCCGCTGGGAGAGCTCGCTGATCGCCTTCGTCAGCGACAGCTTGAGCTCCTGCAGGCGGCGCGGCACCCGGACCGCCCAGCCCTTGTCGCGGAAGTGCCGCTTGATCTCACCCACGATGGTGGGCGTCGCGTACGTCGAGAACTCCACGCCCCGGGCCAGGTCGAACCGGTCGATCGACTTGATCAGACCGATCGTGGCCACCTGGGTCAGGTCGTCGAGCCACTCACCGCGGTTGCGGAACCTGCGGGCCAGGTACTCCACCAGCGGCAGGTGAAGCTCGACGAGCTCGTCACGGATGCGCTGGCGGCGCGGGTCGTCGGACGGCAGCTCCGCCAGCTCGCCGAAGAGCGTGCGCGCGCGCACCCGATCCGGGACGCTGGAGTCGCTGGAGGCCATGGCACGGGTCCTTTCCGTCACGCCGGCCTCGCCGCGCCTCGCCGCTTGCGCAGCACGATCGCCATGTGATCGGGGGAGTCGGACACGGCGTCGACGTCGTCGGCGAGCGCGGTGAGCACCATCCAGGCGAAGTCATCGCGTTTGGGCTCAGCGATCCCGACCGTGCTGACTTCGACCCGGATCGACATCTCCTGCCCGGTCAGCTCGAATTCAGCCGTCAAATCGGTGCCGGGCACGGCCTGCCTGAGCAGCATGGCGCACGCCTCGTCCACCGCGATCCGCAGGTCCTCGATCTCGTCCAGCGTGAAATCGAGCCGCGCGGCGAGACCGGCCGTAGCCGTCCGCAGCACGGACAGATAGGCGCTGGCCGCGGGCAGCCGGACGCTCACCGCGTCCCTGATCCCGGCCAGATCCCCTGTGACATCAGTTGCGTCGGTCACGTTCCTCCTCGCCCTGTCGGCCGCCGAGTTCTGTGGGGGGCCGCTCCCCTGCAACCTACCGCCCTCACCACCGTATTGCTCGACTTGGACGCGCTGTGTCTATGGCCGATCCTTCGGATCGGCGGGCTTGGCCGCTGGGGAGCCGGT
>NZ_BOOA01000129.1 GCF_016862995.1 Acrocarpospora phusangensis | reverse complement strand
GAGCGCGCGCGACCCCCCGGTCCTCGGGGGGCCGGGGGGTCGCGCGACCCCCTCAGGGAAGCTCGATGGCGACCTTGGTCCAGCCGGGCGAACGGCGGTCGAACAGCTGGTACGCCTCGATGACCGAGGTCAGGCCCTCCTCCTGGGTGACCACCTGACCGGGGTCCGCGTGCCCTGCCGCGATCTTGCTCAGCAGGCCGGGGGCGTACTTGCGGTGGTTGCAGTTGCCCATCTGCACGGTCAGGTTGCGGTTCATGGCCTTGCCCAGCGGGAAGCCGTGGTGGTCCATCGGGTAGACGCCGATGACGCCCACGGTGCCGGCCTTGGCGACCATGTCCACCGCCCAGTCGAGCGCCTGGTCGGGCGCGTCGCCGGGGCTCCACAGGTGCTCCTCGTGGGGGGCGCCCGTGGCCGCGGGTCCCCTGGACGGGCGTTCCGCGTCGACGCCCACCGCGTCGATCACCCGGTCGGCGCCGATGCCGCCGGTGCACTCCAGCACCGCCGCCACCGGGTCCTCGCTGTTGAAGTCGATGGTCTCGGCGTTCTGCAGCCGGGCGGTCTGCAGCCGGTCGGCGTTGCCGTCCACGATCATCACGCGGCCGGCGCCCTGCATGCGGGCCGACAGCGCGGAGAGCTGCCCGACCGGTCCCGCGCCGAGCACGACGACCACGTCGCCGTTGCCGACCTGGGCCAGCCGCCCGCCGAACCAGCCGGTGGGGAAGATGTCGCTGACCATGAGCGCCTGCTCGTCGGTCACGCCGGGCGGGACGGGCACCATGACGGTGTGCGCGTACGGGATCCGGGCGTACTCGGCCTGGAGTCCGTCGACGGGACCGGTCTCCTCGGGACCGCCGAAGAAGCACGTGCCGGCGGCGGAGCCCTTGGGATTGGCCACGTCGCACTGGGCGTAGTACCCCTCGCGGCAGTAGGAGCAGCGTCCGCAGCCGATGGTCGAGCACACCACGACGCGGTCGCCCGGGTTGAAGTTGCGGACCCCCGGCCCGAGCTCCATCACGAGGCCGACCGCCTCGTGGCCGAGGATCGTGCCCGGACGCATGTGGGGCACGGTTCCCCGGACGAAGTGCAGGTCGGTGCCGCAGATCGCGCTCGCGGTGATCCGGATGATCGCGTCCTCCGGATGCTGGATCCGCGGGTCGGGCATCTGATCGAGCGCGATCTTCCCGACGTCATGCCATACGACGGCTTTCATCTGATCTCGTCCTCTCTTTCGAGCGGCCTCGATCCGGATCCATGCCCAGGCTCAGCGAGCTAACCTGACCTGCGCGTCAAACCGTCGCCATTCTTGTTTGGCCTATTTGCCCTGGTTTGCCACAGCCTCGATGGCGGCTTTGGCGGCCTCCGGGTCCAGGTAGCCCGAGCTGACCGGCTTGAACTCGGCGTCCAGCTCGTAGCGGAGCGGGATGCCGGTGGGGATGTTCAGCCCGGCGATGTCCGCGTCGCTGATGCCGTCCAGGTGCTTGACCAGGGCGCGGAGCGAGTTGCCGTGGGCGACCACGAGGACGGTCTTGCCCGCCGCCAGATCCGGGACGATCTGGTCGTACCAGTACGGCAGCATGCGGTCCACGACGTCCTTCAGGCACTCCGTGCGCGGCATCAGCTCCGGCGGGAGCAGCGCGTAACGGGGGTCGCCCGCCTGGGAGAACTCGTCGTCGTCCGCGAGCGGCGGGGGCGGCGTGTCGTACGACCGGCGCCACAGCATGAACTGCTCGTCGCCGAACTCGGCGCGGGTCTGGGCCTTGTCCTTGCCCTGCAGCGCGCCGTAGTGGCGCTCGTTCAGCCGCCAGGAGCGCTGCACCGGCAGCCAGAGCAGGTCGGCCGCCTCCAGGGCGAGGTTGGCCGTGCGGATCGCCCGGGTCAGCAGGGACGTGTGCACCACGTCGGGCCGCACCCCGGCCTCGACCAGCATGTGCCCGCCGCGGCGGGCCTCGGCCTCACCGGTCGCCGAGAGGGTGACGTCCACCCACCCGGTGAACAGGCCCTTGATGTTCCATTCGCTCTCGCCGTGCCGCAGCAGCACCAAAGTCGCCATGGCCGCAATCCTAACGGGGTACGGCCATGCCGACTCGACCGCGCCGCCGCTACGCGGATTCCCGCCCAGGATCGGCGAAACGCGCGAAAGCGGCGAGGTTGGCCGTGGATTCGCCCCGTTTGAGGCGCCACTCCCACTCGCGCCTGATCGAGGAGGCGAAACCCAGCTCCAGCGCCCGGTCGAACCACTCGTCGGCGTAGGTGAGCACGCAGCCGAGGACGCGGTCGATCTCCTCCTCGGAGATGGCCGACAGGGGCAGCCGGCCCACCAGGTACACGTCGCCGATCGGGTCGATGGCGAAGTGCACGCCGTACATGGAGCCGTTCTTGGTGAGGAGCCAGCGGTAGAAGTCGGCGTGGTTCTCGTCGGGGCGGCGGCAGAAGAAGGCCTCCACGTGCAGGGCCTGGTCGCCGACGATCAGCCACGTCATGGTGGCGAGCTTGTGCTGTCCCGGCAGCTTGACGAGAAAGGCGCCGGGCCGCGGCTGCTCGTACGACAAGTCCGCGGCTTTCAGCGCCTCCTCGACGGCGGCGCTCACAGGTTGACCGCCATGGGCACACGATGCAGCTTGACCATGGTTCCGGTATACACCTCCACCAGCCGGGCGGCGGTGGCGGACCACCCGAAGGCGGTGGCGTGGCGGGGGGCGTTCTCGGCCAGGAAGTCCCGCCAGGCGGGCTTGCCGACCAGTCCCAGCAGGGTGTTCGCCCAGATCTGCGGGTCGTGGCCGTCCACCAGCACGCCGGAGACGCCGTCCTTGACCGCGGTCCTGAGGCCGCCGACCGACGCGGCGACGACGGGCGTGCCGCAGGCCTGGGACTCCAGGGCGACCAGGCCGAAGGACTCGTTGTGGGAGGGCACCACGGTGAGGTCGGCCGCGCGGTACCAGTCGGCCAGCTCGTGCTGGGGGGCGGGGGGCGCGAGCCGTACCACGTCGGAGATGCCGAGTTCGGCGGCGAGGTCGGTGAGCAGGGACGGGCGGGCCAGGCCGTTGCCGCTGGGGCCGCCGACGCAGGCGATGACCAGGCGGTCGCGGAGCGCGGGTTCGGCGGCGAGCATCCGGGCGGCGGCCTTGAGCAGCACGTCGGGGGCTTTGAGGGGCTGGATACGGCCGACGAAGAGCAGGACGACGGCGTCCTGCGGGAGGCCGAGGCGATGCCGGGCCGCGCCCTGGGAGGCGGGCTGGAAGACGGTCAGGTTGACGCCGGGGTTGACCACCGAGACCTTCTCGGGGGGCGCGCAGTAGAGGGAGATGAGCTCCTCGGCCTCGGCGGTGGTGTTGGCGACCAGCTGGTCGGCGATGTCCACCACCTGCTCCTCGCCCATCACCCGGACGGGCGGCTCGGGGCGGTCGCCCTCGGCCAGCAGCAGGTTCTTGACCTTGGCCATGGTGTGCATCGTGTGCACCAGCGGGAGGCCCCAGCGTTCCTTGGCCAGCCAGCCGACCTGCCCGGAAAGCCAGTAGTGGGAGTGGATGACGTCGTATCTGCCGGGGTCGTACATGGCTTCGGTGCGCAGCACGCCGGAGAGGAAGGCGCACATCTGGCCGGGGAGGTCGCTGCGGTCCAGCTCCTCGTACGGCCCCGCGGTGACATGCCGCACCGAAACGCCCGGGACGATCTCCGCCACGGGAGGCAGATCACGCGCGGTCTGCCGGGTGAAGATCTCCACCTCGACCCCGAGCGCGGCCAGGCGTTTGGCCACCTCCACGATGTAGACGTTCATACCGCCCGCGTCGCCGGTCCCCGGCTGATCTAACGGGGACGTGTGCATGCTGATCGTCGCGACCCGGTTCAGTCGGCGCCGTCCGAGCGTCACCCTCACCACCTCCAAGCGGGTATTAACCACGAATAACTACGACAGATTCCCGCCTCTAAGATGGCCCCCATGGCGAGGACAGCTGTGGTGACAGGGGCGAGCAGCGGGATCGGCGAGGCGACCGCGCGCAGGCTCGCGGCCGAGGGGTACGACGTGGTCGCGGCGGCCCGCCGGCGGGACCGGCTGGACCGGCTCGCGGCCGAGGTGCCCGCCATCCGCCCGGCCACCCTGGACGTGACGTCCGCCGAGTCGGTGGACGCTCTGGTGGGCTCGCTCGACCGCTGCGACGTGCTGATCAACAACGCGGGCGGGGCGATCGGCCTGGAGCCGGTGGCGACCGGCCGGGTCGAGGACTGGCAGCGCATGTACGAGGTGAACGTGCTCGGCTCGCTGCGGATGACCCGGGCGCTGCTCCCCAAGCTCATCGAGTCGGGGGACGGGGTGCTGCTGATGCTGACGTCGGTGGCGGGGCTCGTCTCGTACGAGGGGGGCGGGGGTTACTGCGCGGCCAAGCACGCGCAGACGTCCATGACCGAGACGCTGCGGCTGGAGCTGTGCGGCGAGCCGGTGCGGATCATCGAGATCGCGCCCGGCATGGTGCGCACCGAGGAGTTCTCGCTGACCCGGTTCCGGGGCGACGCGGACGCGGCGGCGAAGGTGTACGAAGGGGTGCCCGGCCCGCTGACCGCCGACGACGTGGCCGACGCGATCGCGTTCGCGGTGACCAGGCCCGCCCACGTGAACATCGACCGGCTGGTGATCCGGCCGCGGGCGCAGGCGGCCCAGCACAAGGTCCATCGGGTGTGAGGCGGCCGGTCGGGGAGATCACCCGCGGCACGACCGGCCACAACCGGCTGCGGCGCGCCGACCGGTGGATCGCCGCCGGATACGGCGGGCTGCTGCGGTCGGTGCCGGAACCGCTGGTGGTGGACCTCGGCTACGGCGCCTCCCACATCACGACATATGAGCTTTTCACCCGGCTGCGGCGGGTGGCCAGGGACGTGCAGGTGGTCGGCGTCGAGATCGACCCGGCCCGGGTGGCCGCCGCCAAGCCCTTCGAACGGCCGGGCCTGACCTTCATCCGGGGCGGTTTCGAGCTGCCGGTGGGCCGCCCGCCGATCCTGGTGCGGGCCTTCAACGTCCTGCGCCAGTACGGCGAGCCGGACGCCTGGCAGTACTGGGACATGTTGCGGCAAAAACTTCATCCCAGGGGCGTGCTCGTCGAGGGGACCTGCTCGGAGGTCGGCCACCGCGCGGTCTGGGCAACATTGGACGAAAAAAGCCCAAAAATCATTACTTTTGCGGCGCGGTTCGGGGGCATCGACCGGCCCTCCGACCTCGCCGAACGCCTCCCGAAAACCCTCATCCACCGAAATATCCCCGGCCACCCGATAAATCGTTTCTTTGCCGATTGGGACCGGGCGTGGGCGACCTGCGCCCCCTTCGTCGCGTACGGCACCCGCCAGCGCTGGATCCGTACCGCCGAACTTCTCGCCCAGACCTGGCCCGTCCACACCACACCCCCCTTCGGGGGACCGGCTCGATGGCGGCTGGGCGAACTTACCCTCCCTTGGCCGGCCGTGTCCTAAGCTGGCCGCTGGCTGTGCCGATAGGAGGCCGAGCGGAAGTAGTACCCCTCTACGGGACGTAGTACTACGCCAGGTAGGCTGATGTCGTGAAGGGTCTTGGCGAGCTTGAACGCAGCATCATGGACATCCTCTGGGCGGAGCGCGGACCGTTGACCGCGCGCGAGGTGGGCCGGTTGATCGCGGATCGCGACCTGGCTCCCACCACGGTGATGACCGTCCTGGACCGGCTCACCCGCAAGGGCTTCCTCACCCGTACCCGGGACGGCCGCGCCTGGCGTTACGAACCCGCCGCCAGCCGCGACGCGTACGTGGCCGAGCTCATGCTGGAAGCCCTGGACCTGACCGGTGACCGCAGCGCCGCGTTGCAGCGTTTCGCCCAGGCTGTCTCCGGCTCGGAAGCCGAGATCCTCCGCCGCGCGCTCACCGAGCTGGAGGAGTAATGATCGCGGCGGCGACCCTCGCGGCGCTTGCCACCGTCTGTGCCGTCGGCGCCTGGCGGCTCACTTCGCACCGCTGGACCTGGCGGGCCCCGCGGGCGGCGATCCTGCTGTGGCAGTCCCTCGGCGTGACCTGGGGCCTGGCCAGCGTGGGGGCGCTGCTGGCGTTCGCCCTCCAGCCGTTCGGGCGGGGGATCGTGCACGGCCTGGCGTACATCGGGCATCACTGGCGGGAGCCGCACGACCTGCCGCGGATCGTGTCGCTGGTGGCCGGGCTGGCGCTGCTGGCGGCGCTGTCGACGGTGCTGATGTGGGCCGGCGTGGAGACGCTGCGGGCGCGGCGGCGGCATCGGATGCTGCTGGCCCTGATCGCGCGGGAAGAACCGGGGGTGCCCGGAGTGCGGGTGCTCGACCATCCGGGCGCGGCCGCGTACTGCGTGCCGGGGCTGCGCTCCCAGGTCGTGATCAGCGCGGGCACGCTGCGGCTGCTCAGCCCGGACGAGCTGACGGCCGTGCTCGCGCACGAGTCCGCGCACGTGCGGGAGCGCCACGATCTGGTGCTGCTGCCGTTCGCGGCGCTGAGCCGGATCCTGCCGTGGTCCAAGACGGTGCACGAGGCCCACGCCTCGGTGGCGCTGCTGATCGAGATGGCCGCCGACGACCGGGCCCGCCGCCAGTGCTCGCCGAAGCGCCTGGCCACCGCCCTGCTCCGATTCGGTACGGCCGCCGCGTACGCCACCCCCTACGGAGCGCTCGGCGCGAGTACGGGCGAGAATGTGATGGCCAGGGTGAATCGCCTGGTCAAGCCGCGTGCCGAGCTTCCGGCGCATGCCCGTTTCGCTATCGTGGCCGGGTCGGCGCTGCTCACGGCGTCGGCGCCGCTGCTCTGGCTGCTGCCCGGCTGAGTTAGCCAGCGTTATCCAGCGCGTTTGCAAATGCATACACGGTTTGGCAGACTGGGGACATGGAACTGCCCAAGATCGGCTCGTACATCCGCGAGCAACGGCAGCAGGCGAAGATCTCGCTGCGCCAGCTCGCCGCTCAGGCGGGGGTCTCCTTCCCCTACCTGAGCCAGGTGGAGCGCGGGGTGCGCAAGCCCAGCGCGGAGATCCTCAACCAGATCGCCAAGGGTCTGCAGATCTCCGCTCAGGCGCTCTACGTGCAGGCCGGGCTGATCGAGGAGCGCGAGCCGGACAGTGACGTCCTGACCGCGATCCGGGCCGATGTCACCCTCAGCGGGCGGCAACGCCAGGTGCTGATCGACATCTACGAATCGTTCCGGCGCGAGAACCGTGCGGCAACAACCGACGAGGCCCAGCCGACGACACCGGCTGAGCCTCAGGGGGCGGTCAACTCGCAAAACGGTCACGCCACACCAGAAGGGTAACGCCCATCATGACCCTCGCCACCGAGGTTAAGAAGCTCACCGAGTCGAAGCCGTTCTACGCCCTCACCGGCGCCGGCGACTTCGCCATGGAGAAGCTGCGCGAGCTGCCGGATCAGCTCGCCAAGCTGCAGGACCGCCAGGGCCCCGCCCGCAAGTACGCGGAGCGCGTCCAGGACCGGGCCGAGAACTACGCCCGCGAACTGCCCGGCAAGACCAGGGAGTACGCGGAGACCGTCACCGCCCGGCTGAACGAGGTCTACGACGACCTCGCCAAGCGCGGCCGCAAGGTCGTCAGGAAGGTCAGCGGCGGCGCCGCGACCGAGCTGGAGGAGGTCGCGCAGTCGGCGGGCGCCCGCCGGGCTCCGGCCCGCAAGCCCGTCACCGCGCGCCCCAAGGCCAAGGCCTGAGTGGCCTAGACACCCGCGAAAGCGGCCCACGGTGAACGTGGGCCGCTTTCTGCTTCTGTACGGCTCCCGCTCACGCATTAGGCTGGTGGGCGTCCGTCCTAGACCACGCTGGAGTGACGATGCTCTACGGCCTGCTGGACTACATTTTCTGGGGCCTCGCCATCGCGGCGTTCGGCATGTCCGTGTGGGCGCTGATCCACGCAGTCAGGACACCGGCGAAGGCGTTCTCCGCGGCCGGGAAGCTGTCCAAGAACCTCTGGCTCGTCTTCACCGGCCTGGCCACCGTCTTCACCCTGGCCTCCGCCAGCGGCTACCTCGGCTTCGGCTTCCAGATGCTGAACATCTTCACCATCGCCTCGGTCATCGCGTCCGGCATCTACCTGGCCGACGTGAAGCCGGCCGTCAACGAGTACCGCGGCGGCGGCAGCAACCAGGGCCCCTACGGCCCCTGGTAGGGACCCTGCAGCGGTTTCGGCCCCCCGCGTTCCGGGGCGACGCCGCGGGACCGCAGGGTCGTCACCAGCCAGCGGGCCAGCCGGTCGTGGCCGGCCGCGGTCGGATGGGTGCCGTCGGGCAGCACGTCGGTCCTGGCCCACTTCTGGGTCAGCGGGTCGGCGAACGGCACCCCGGCCAGCCAGGCCGCCTTGGCGACCGCGTCCCGCACCTTGTACGCCGCCTTCGGTGGTTTCTTCAGCCAGATCGGGCCGACCACCACGATCCGCGCCCTCGGCCAGCGCTCCTTGACCCTGCTGATCAGCCGGGTGGCGGCCGTCCGCACTTTCGGGGCCGCCCTGCGGTCGTTGTGGCCGCCGGCCAGCACCACCAGGTTCGGCTCCGGCCGCCAGGCCAGCTCCCGCGTGAACGATTCGCCGAAGGTGCGGTGGATCTTGCCGCGCGCCACGAAACCGGCGCCGCGCCCGCCCGCCGTGATCAGCTGCCAGCCGAGCAGCCGCGCCGTCTCCGCCGAGTAGGTCTCCCAGGAGCGCACCGGCCCTGAGCCCACGGCGAAACTGTCGCCGACGAACATCACCACGGGGGCCGCGGGCGGGACGAGCGGAGCCGGGACGGCGGCTGCCTCCCCGACGGCGCTCGCGCATCCGGTGACCAGCCCGCAGATCGACAACCACGACACCAGCTTCGGCGCGCGCATGCCACCTCCGGTCTCCAAGCGCAGGCCGGAAGTCTATCGATTACAGCCAGTCACGTTTACGGAACTGCCAGTACAGGATCAGTGCGGCGATGGACCACAGGCCGGTGGAGGTCCAGAATCCCCACATCTGATCGGATCCGGGGTAGGGCACGTTCTGGCCGTAGAAGCCGGTGATCGCGGTGGGCACCGCGATGATCGCCGCCCAGCTGGTCACCCGCTTCATGATCAGGTTCATCCGGTTGCCCTGCATGGTCATGTGGGCCTCGCGGATGTTGCCGACCAGGTCGCGCAGGGAGTCCGTCCATTCGGCCGCGCGCAGCACGTGGTCGTACACGTCCTGGAAGTAGGGGGTGATCGAGCTGTCCCTGATCACGTCGTTGCGGCGGAACAGGGCGTTGACCATGTCCCGCATGGGGGTGACCACGCGGCGGAAGGTGACCAGGTTCTGCCGGAGTTCGAAGGTGCGGCGCTGCTCGGCGCGGTCCGGGATCTGCTCGCCGAACAGGCGGTCCTCCAGGCCCTCGATCTGCTCGTCCATGGCCTGGACGACCTCGAAGTGGGTGTCCACGACGTAGTCGAGCAGGCCGTGCAGCAGGAAGGCGACGCCGTGCTCGGCCTGGGCCAGGGAGGTGTCCCAGCGGTGGATGATCTCCTGGACGTCGAAACGGTCCGAGGTGCGGACGGTGACCAGGGCGCTCGGCGTGATGAACGCGGACGCCTCGGTCAGCTCCAGGTCGCCGGTGTCGCCGTCGTAGTGGGCCGCGTAGACGTTGAGGAACATGTGCGAGTCGAACATGTCCAGCTTGGGGCGCTGGTTGGGGGTGAGGGCGCTCCTGATGGCGAGCTCGTGCAGGCCCAGCTCCTCGCTGATGGCGTCCAGGTCCTTCTCCGAGGGGCTGCACAGGTCGAACCAGACGACCGCGCCCTCCTCGTGCAGGTGGTCGGAGACCTCGGCGATCGGGAAGCCTTCCGACACCAGCTTTCCGTGCCGGTAGAGGCGGGTGTACGCCGGGGCGCTCTGGGCCATCGCACCAGCGTACTCCGGCACGCACAGGACAAGTCGGACCGCTATCGTGGCGGCTCATGGTCAGTCTCGTGCGCCGGCTCGGGCCGGCGGTCGCCGCCACGGTGACGTCCCTGGTCCTGTCCGCCGTCCTAGCCGGCCCTGCTCACGCCGACCAGAGCACGCTCACGCTGGAGCTGCGCAAGGACGGCGTGCTGCACGTCAAGGAGGACGTCGTCCTCACCGGCGGCGCGATCACCCGCGCGCCGGTGCTCAGGACGCGGCACGACGACAGCAGCGACCGCGTCTACCGGATCACCAACGTGACGGGCGCCACCTTCGACGGCGCCGAGTTCGCGATCCCCGCGAGCGGCACGGTCGAGTACGACGTGACCGGCGCGGTCGCCCCCGTGGCGGGCGGCGAGGAGCTGCGGTGGTACGTGGCGTCCGGGCCGCTCGACCAGGTCACCGTCAAAGTGACCGGGCCCGGGCAGATCCAGCACCTGGCCTGCTTCACCGGCGACCTGGGCGCGGCCATGGGCTGCACCACGGCCGCCATGAACGAGACCGGGCTGACCGCCGAGTTCGAGCAGCAGGAGCTCGGCGCCGGGCAGCTGCTGACCGTCGTCGTCGGGTACCCGGCCGGCGCCACCGGGGCCGAGCCGGCGCTGGAGCACCGGTTCAGCCTGAGCGCCGCGTTCACCGTGAACGCGATCACCGGCGGGTCGCTGGTGCTCCTGCTGGTGCTGCTGCTCGGCGGGTTCTGGCTGGTCTACTGGACGCGCGGGCGGGACGCCCGGGTGATCGGAGCCGAGTCGGGGGCGCGCGGCGCGTACGACAACGGGCGGTTCGCGCCGCCGGACGGGGTGCGGCCCGGGCAGATCGGCACGCTCATCGACGAACAGGCCGACGTGATCGACGTGACCGCGACCATCGTGGACCTGGCGGTGCGCGGGTATCTGCGGATCGACGAGCAGCCGCGGCAGACCTACGACGCGCCGGACTGGCTGCTGGTGAAGCTGCCGAAAGCGCCGGTGGCGAGCCTGTTGCCGTACGAGCGGGCGCTGTTCGACGCGATCTTCGACCTGCGGGACGAGGTGCTGCTGTCGCAGCTGCACGGCGGCTTCACCACCGGTCTCGGGCGGGTACGGGACGCGCTCTACCGGGATGTCGTCAACCAGGGGTGGTTCGCGCGGCGGCCCGATTCGGTGCGGTCGCGGTGGACGGTCATCGGCATCCTGGTGACCGTACTGGGGTTGGCGGGCACGGTGGCGCTGGCGATGTACACGACGTACGGGCTGGTGGGGCTGGCGGTGATCGTGCTGGGGGCGGCGGTGACCGTGGGCGGGCAGTACATGCCGGCCAAGACCGCGAGCGGCGCCACGGCGTTGGCACACACGCTCGGCTTCCGTGAGTACCTGGCCGCCGGTGACATCGGCGACGTGCCGCCCGGAGAACGCGCCGAACTGTTCTCGCGCTACCTGCCCTATGCGGTGATCTTCGACAGCGTGGACCGCTGGGCCCGGGTGGTCGCCTCCATCAAAAACGAAGGCGACAACCTGTACTGGTACCACGGCCCCGCCGAATGGGACCTCTCCAAGTTCGCCGACTCCATGCGCACCTTCACCATGACCACCTCCGGCGCGATCTCCTCATCCCGCCAGTTCAGAACCTTCTGACAAACGGGAGCGCCGCCACAGCGGCGCTCCCTCAGATCAGGACGTTCTGACGCAGATCTCCCCCACAGGCTGACCGCCGCCGAGCACCGGCACGGCCAGTTCGTCGAGTTCCGGTGCGTCGAAGCCGAGGGCGCGCAGGGCGGCGATCGTGACCGGGACTCGGGCGCGCTGGCCACCGTCCACGATCTTGATGACGGCGGCGCGGCCGTCCTCGTGGGCGAAGGCGTCGAACGCCTCGGCTCCGGCCTTGAGCATCAGGCCCGGGATGGCGCGCATCAGCTTGGCCTCGGGGCGGTGGGTGCCGCTGGTGTACTCGGGGTGGGCGCGCATCGCGTCCGCTACCCGGCGCTCCAGGCTGCCCGGGCTGGCCTGCACGATGCGGCGGAACGCCCGGGCCAGGCCGGTCATGGAGCAGAAGAACAGCGGCGCGCCGCAGCCGTCCACACCGGTCGCCGGCACCCGCTCGGAGGTGAACTCCTCCACGGTGGCCCTGATCGTCTTCTGCAGCGGGTGGGACGGGTCGCGGTAGTCGTCCAGCGGCCAGTCGTTGGCGGCGCAGGTCGCGAGCATGGCGGCGTGCTTGCCGGAGCAGTTCATGTACACGCGGGCGCGCTCCTGGACCGCGCGGTCCTCGGGGAAGTCCTCGGGGCAGCGCAGGACGCTCTCGTCCAGGCCGGCATCCGTGAGGATCTTCCGCGCGCCTTCGACGTGGAAGGGCTCGCCGGCGTGGCTGCCACAGGCCAGCGCGAGCAGTTCATGATTGAGGTTCAGCCCGGCGGAGAGCATGCCGAGCGCTTGCAGGGGCTTCATGGAGGAACGAGGGGAGGCCGGGGTCTGCACTTCACCGTGCACCCGGACCGGCTTGCCATCGCCGCCCACGGCGATCATCCGGGCCCGGTGCGTCGATTCGACGAACCCGGAACGGACCACCTCGACGATCAATTCGGACATGTCTGCGAGTCTACGAACCCGCTCGGTCATGACAGAATCCAGCCCATGCGTGCGGTGGTGCAACGAGTCAGCTCAGCTTCGGTGACGGTCGACGGCAGCACGGTCGGGGCCATCACCTCCCCCGGCCTGCTCGTCCTCGTCGGCGTCACCCACACCGACACCCCCGCCCAGGCCGCCAAACTGGCCGCCAAACTCTGGAACCTCCGCATTCTCGACGGCGAGAAGTCCTGCTCGGACACCGCCGCCCCCCTCCTCGTCATCAGCCAGTTCACCCTGTACGCCGACACCAACAAGGGCCGCCGCCCCACCTGGCAGGCCGCCGCCCCCGGCCCCATCGCCGAACCCCTGGTCGAAGCGGTCGTATCCGCCCTCCGCACCCTCGGCGCCCACGTCGAAACCGGCAAATTCGGCGCCGACATGAAGGTCACCCTCACCAACGACGGCCCCATCACCCTGGTAATCGACGTCTAACCCCACCGCAGGCAACCCCCGCACCAAGACCGACCCGCGCATTCTGCGAGGACTTAAAGCCTCTAGCAGAAAAGACCTTAAAGACGCGGCCGGATCTGCTGCTCTCGGCGCCGGTGCGGCGAGGAGCGTCGCCTGCGTTGACGGCGCCGGATAACGGCGAGGACCGGTGCTAGGTCCTTCCGATCAGCTGTTTCAACGGACCCGGGGTTAGGCCGTTCCGATCAGCTGTTTCAGCGGAGGCGGCGGCGGAGGGCCGGGTCGATGGTGACGTTGCGGCCGGCGTCGGGGGGGACGATGACCTCCTGGGTGGCGGCGACGTGGCCGGCGAGTAGGGGGATGTCTACGGGGATGGTGCGTTTCACGACGGCGAGGGCGATGGGGCCGAGTTCGTGGTGGCGGGCGGAGGAGCCGATGAAGCCGATCTGGCCGGGGGTGGCGGTGCCTTCGGTCGCGCCTTCGATGGAGGCGGTGGGGTCGCCTTCGGCGGGGGTGCTGACGCCGAGGGTGACGGGGGTGCCGTGCGGCGGGAGGGTGTCGACGCTGCCGTCCAGGTGGAGGAAGACGAGCCTGCGCGGGGGGTGGCCGAGGTTGTGGACGCGGGCCACCGTCTCCTGGCCCCGGTAGCAGCCCTTGGAGAGGTGGACGGCGGCTTCGATCCAGCCGACCTCGTGCGGGATCGTCTTGTGGTCGGTGTCGAAGCCGAGGCGGGGCCGGTGGGCTTCGATGCGCAGCGCGTCGTACGCCCAGAGGCCGGCCGGGCGGGTGATCACCGTGGTGAGGGCCGCGCGGGGCACGAGAAGATCGGTGCCGACGACGACCGCGCCGGGAGTCGCCTCAGCGATGGCCTGGAGATCGGCCCCCGCGCCCTTGGCGCCCGCGACCTCGGCCGTGCTCGCGGGTGCCGGAGCGGTGGAGACGACAGCGTACTCGGCGGTCAGGTCAGCGACCTCGACCCGCAGCATGAAGCGCATCTTCACGAGATAGGTCAGCAGGTCACCGGCGGTGCCCGGTTCGACGTGAATCCACGTCGCCGCACCGTCGTCGACCAGGCTCAGGTGGTGCTCGACCCGGCCCTGCGGATCGAGGATCAGCGTCTCCGTCGCCGTGCCCGGCGCGAGCGTGTCGACTTTCTGCGAGCTGAGGTCGTTCAGCCAGGTCAGCCGATCGTGGCCCGAGATCCGGACCACCTCGCGGTTGCTCCGGTCGACCAGCGCGACCCCCTCGACCAGGGCACGCTGTTCCCCATAAGGGTCACCGTAGTGAGCGGCCACCGACTCATCAGGACCCTGAGCGGCCACGGCCCCGGGCGTATCAAGCAACGGACTGCGCATACCCCAAGGCTATGTCCACCCGCCGATCCCAACGCACCGTAGCCCCCATCATTCGCAGTTCTTACAACGCCCGAAGATCGTGAGGTGGTGCACGTCGGTGTTGAAGCCGAGCCGGGTACGGAGCTCGTCGACCATGCTCTGAACGAGAACCGGCGGAGCTTCGACGATCTCGCCACAGCCACGGCAGACCAGATGCACATGATCGGCATCGGCGGCCAGGTGATAGGTGGGGGCCCCGTGGCTCAGGTGGGTGTGCGTGACCAGGCCGAGTTCTTCCAGGAGTTCGAGCGTGCGATAGACGGTCGAGATGTTCACGCCCCGCGCGGTCTGCTGGACTTTGCTGCAGATGTCCTCAGGGGTGGCGTGACCGAGCGCGCTGACCGCCTCCAGCACGAGTTGGCGCTGCGGCGTAACCCGGTAGCCCTTAGCCCGCAATTCTTCGTGCCACGTGTCGGTCATAGTCGCGATTTTATTCGCTTGCCCGACTCCGGATGGCTCGCATAGCGTACGAATCACGCAGAGAGGAGGTGGTCCGAACAATGGTTGATCATAGTTGGGCTAGCGAGGTGGCTGTCCGCTAGGACTGGCGAACCGGACCAGCTCCGGATTGCGCCACGTAGCGTAAATCCAGACAGACACCGGAACCCCGGGCAGTCGGCGGCTGAGGACAGGATCCTCCGCCATTGGTCCAGCCGACCCCCGTCGACAGGTCGCAACCACCACGACGGAGAGCGCGCCCGGGGTTCTTCTCTGCCTCGCACCCATCCCGCTCGGTATCCAGTCATTTACGGTACGCGCAGGAATGGTCATGCGAATCCACTATCCCCGGACACCGCATCTGCCCTGGTCTCCGGGAGCGTCGGCGGATGACGTACGCGTCGGCGGCCTTGCGGGCTTCGCCGGGCGCGAGGTCGTGGTCACCGAGAAACTCGACGGCGAGAACACGACCATGTACGCGGACGGGTTGCACGCGCGGTCGCTGGATTCGGCGCACCACCCCTCCCGTACCTGGATCAAGGGCTTGCACGCCCGGATTGCCAGATCCATCCCGGAAAGCTGGCGTCTGTGCGGAGAGAACCTCTTCGCCCGGCATTCGATCGCGTATGAGGACCTGGACAGCTGGTTCTACGCCTTCTCCGTCTGGAACGGCGACCACTGCCTCGACTGGGACCAGACCACACGTTTCACCCGGAAACTGGGCGTCCCTGTCCCCCGGGTGCTCTGGCGCGGCCTCTTCGACGAGCGGGCGCTGCGATCTCTCCGTCTCGACCCGGCGCGCGTCGAAGGCTACGTCGTACGCGCAACCGACGGCTTCCCCCGAGCCGACTTCCCCCACCGCGTCGCCAAATGGGTACGCCCCGCCCACGTCACCACAGACGAACACTGGATGCTCGCCCCGGTCATCCCCAACGGCTTAGGCCCTTCCGCGGCTCTATGGGACGTGCGATCCGGCGGCATCCCAGACGCATCCGCCCTGCTCACCGCGACCGGTATCAACCTCACTGAACCGCCCACTCTCGCCAGCGCCACCCGGCTCGACTCCGCCGAACCGCCGCTCACCGACGTCGCCACCCGGCTCGACCTGCTCGGCCGCACCGGTGACGCGCGCCTGTCCGGCGTCCTCGCGACGCTCTTCCACAGCACCCGCCGCTCCTGGCTCGCCCCCCACCTGGTGTCCCCACTCGGCATGCCCCTGGCCCGCCGCGTCGCCGACCTCGCCGGCCTCCACACCAAACTCCACGACCCCCTCCCCGACGAATCCCGCCGCTCCGGCCTGACACGCCTGGCTTTCTCCACCGACCTCGGCATCCTCCACGCGGTCTCCGCCGCCCTCGCAACCACCCCCGAGGCCCGCGACCAGGTCGAATGGTCAGAACTCCACGCCGAAGAGGCCAACCTCCTGGTCGAGCACCCCTTCGAACCGTTGCGTACGGCCCTGCGAGAAAAAGTCGGAGGAAAAGGTGACATCGCCGACCTGTGCTGGGCCGAAACCCGCGAGGCTTACGCCCTGGGCCGTATCAGCACCGCCGACGAGGGCCTCGCCCGAAGCTGGAACCGCCTCTCCGGCGACTTCCCCCGCCTGATCGTCACCATCGGTCCTTCCGGCAGCGGAAAGAGCACCTTCGCCCAATCCTTCGTCGAGGGTTCCCACCAGGCGATTTCCACCTCGGACCACGCCCGGCACAGAAGTTCGCGGCGGGCGATTCCCGCCTCAGATCAAGCCCC
>NZ_BOOA01000128.1 GCF_016862995.1 Acrocarpospora phusangensis | reverse complement strand
CCGGGACCTCCGGAGAAGTCGAAGCCGTCGGCTAGCTGACGATCACCTGGGGGCCGGGGGCGTCGTCGTCGTCCAGGTCGACGTCGATGCCCATCTCCTCGGCGAGGCGGAGGGCCTCCTCGATCAGGGTCTCGACGATCTGGGACTCGGGCACGGTCTTGATGACCTGGCCCTTCACGAAGATCTGGCCCTTGCCGTTGCCGGAGGCGACGCCCAGGTCGGCCTCGCGGGCCTCGCCGGGGCCGTTGACGACGCAGCCCATGACGGCGACGCGGAGCGGGACCTTCAGACCGTCCAGACCCGCGTGCACCTGCTCGGCCAGCGTGTACACGTCCACCTGGGCGCGCCCGCAGGACGGGCAGGAGACGATCTCCAGGCCGCGCTTGCGCAGGTTGAGGGACTCCAGGATCTGGATGCCGACCTTGATCTCCTCCACCGGCGGGGCGGACAGCGAGACCCGGATGGTGTCGCCGATGCCGTCGGCCAGCAGCGAGCCGAAGGCCACCGCGGACTTGATCGTGCCCTGGAAGGCCGGGCCCGCCTCGGTCACGCCCAGGTGCAGCGGGTAGTCGCACTTCTGCGCCAGCAGCCGGTACGCCTTGATCATGACCACCGGGTCGTTGTGCTTGACCGAGATCTTGATGTCCCTGAAGTCGTGCTCCTCGAACAGCGAGCACTCCCACAGGGCCGACTCGACCAGCGCCTCGGGGGTGGCCTTGCCGTACTTCTGGAGCAGCCGGGGGTCGAGCGAGCCGGCGTTGACGCCGATCCGGATGGGCACGCCGTGGTCCTTGGCGGCCCGCGCGATCTCGCCCACCTTGTCGTCGAACTTCTTGATGTTGCCGGGGTTGACCCGGACGGCCGCGCAGCCGGCCTCGATGGCGGCGAAGACGTACTTGGGCTGGAAGTGGATGTCCGCGATCACGGGGATCTGGGACTTCCTGGCGATCATCGGCAACGCGTCGGCGTCGTCCTGGGACGGCACCGCCACCCGCACGATCTGGCAACCGGACGCCGTCAGCTCCGCGATCTGCTGGAGTGTCGCGTTCACGTCGGAGGTCAAGGTGGTCGTCATGGACTGGACCGAAACCGGGGCGTCGCCGCCCACCGGCACAGAACCCACGTGGATCTGCCGAGAGACCCGCCGCGTGGCGATCGGCTTCAGCGGAATCGAGGGAATCCCAAGATCAACAGTCATTTCAGCACCTTGCGCTCATGGCACGTTCCCGACAGTGCAAGTCTAGGCAGTGCCATGAACACGCCAACCCGCGCGCCCACCAGTCACTCCAGCTTCCACTCCGACCCTACCCGGCCGAAGGTTGGAGCCCCTTCCCTGTTCGTACGGAATTATCCCGCTAGGCACCGGCCCGTCAGCCGTCGAACGCCCTACGCGGTCAGCTCCAGGGCCCTCGCCCTTGCCCACTCGTCCGCGCCCAGCACCTCGGCCACGGACTCCGCCCGGCCCGGGGAGTGCTCGCCGACCACCTTGGCGACCGTGTCCACGATCCCGAGGAAGGGCAGGCCGCCCTTCATGAAGGCGTCCACGCAGACCTCGTTGGCCGCGTTGTAGACCGCGGGGGCCGTGCCGCCCTGCTCGCCCACCTGGCGGGCCAGGGCGACCGACGGGAACGCGTCGTCGTCGAGGGGCTCGAAGGTCCAGGTGTGCGCCCTGGTCCAGTCGACCGGCGGGGAGACCTCCGGGAGGCGGCCCGGGTGGCCCAGGGCCAGCGCGATCGGCAGGCGCATGTCGGGCGGGCTGGCCTGGGCGACGGTCGAGCCGTCCACGAACTCGACCATGGAGTGGATGATCGACTGCGGGTGCACGACCACCTCGATGCGGTCGAAGGGGATGTCGAACAGCAGGTGCGCCTCGATCACCTCCAGGCCCTTGTTGACCAGGGTGGCCGAGTTGATGGTGATCACCGGGCCCATCGACCAGGTGGGGTGGTTGAGCGCCATCTCCGGGGTCACCTCGCCCAGGTCCGCCCTGCTCCGGCCGCGGAACGGGCCACCGCTGGCGGTCACCACCAGCCGCCGCACCACCCGCAGGTCCGGGCCGGACGGCCCCGACGCCCACAGGCACTGGGCCAGCGCCGAGTGCTCGGAGTCCACCGGCAGCAACTGTCCGGGCTTGGCCAGCCGCTTGACCAGCGGCCCGCCGATGATCAGCGACTCCTTGTTGGCCAGCGCCAGCACCCGGCCCGCCTCCAGCGCGGCCAGCGTGGAGGTCAGCCCCAGCGCCCCGGTGATCCCGTTGAGCACCACGTCGCACGGCCAGGCCGCCACCTCGGCGACCCCCTCGGGCCCGGCCAGCACCACCGGATCCGCCCCCAGCCCGGCCAGCGCCTCCTTCAGCGCCGGTACGGCACGCGGATCGGCCACCGCCACCACCGCCACCCCGAACTCGGCGGCCTGCCGCGCCAGCAGGTCCACCCGCCCTCCCCCGGCGGCCAGCGCGGCCACCCGGAACCGGTTGCGGGCCATGACATCGAGCGCCTGAGTGCCGATCGAGCCGGTCGAGCCGAGCAGGACGACGGAGCGCGGGGTTTCGGAGCGCGGGGTTTCGGAATCCACCCGCCCATTCTCACGCACCCACCCGGAACCCCCACCACTGAGACGCGTGAGAAACCACAACATCTGTGCCCGAGTCCTGCCATATCCGTATCTGCATACGAAGAGAAAAGCGGGATAGCGCTCGCTAATTTCGCGCGTCAGGACATCCGATAACGGAGGTACGCAATGCACCGCTCGGCGCGTCGCCACTTCGCCCGCCTGGCTCCCCTGCTCGCTTTACCCGCCCTCGCCGTTGCCCTGCTGCCCGCCTCCCCCGCGTACAGTTCGCCGGCCGCCCAGCGCGTCACGGCGGCGCCCAAGCCGATCACCTTCGAGGCCGCCGACACCAGGACCGAGCAGCGCTCGGTGGCCAATTACTGGACCGAGGCCCGGATGGAGGCGGCCAAGCCGCTGGACGCGCCCGCCGCCTCCGCGCGCCGGTTCGTCAGCTCCGCCCTGCTGGACCTGCCGGACGGCAAGCCCGCCACGATCAAGCCCACGCTGAGCCTCACCGCCGCCGAGGCCGGCGCGGCCTCTCCGCGCAGCACCGGCGAGCGCTGGACCTCCGACGGCGCCATCGTCGACACCGTCGGCCGGGTCTTCTTCACCGTCACCTCGGGCTCCAGCGCCGGGCGCAACGCCTCCTGCTCCGGGAACGCCGTGACCAGCGCCAACCGCAGCGTGGTGATCACCGCGGGGCACTGCGTGAAGATCGGCGGATCGTTCCACAGCAACTGGGTCTTCGTGCCCGGCTACGACCAGGGCAACCGGCCGCACGGCACCTGGGTGGCCACCAGCCTGCTCACCACGCCGCAGTGGAACTCCAGCGAGGACATGAACTTCGACCTGGCCGCGGCCGTGGTCGCCCCGCTCAACGGCAAGCTGCTCACCGAGGCCGTGGGCGGGCAGGGCATCGCGTTCAACCAGAGCCGGGGACGCCAGATGTACGCCTTCGGGTATCCGGCGGCGTCGCCGTACAACGGGTCGCGGTTGATCTACTGCAGCGGGCGGGCCTTCGACGACTTCCTGATGTCGGAAGATGTCGGGCTGAACTGTGACATGACCGGCGGGTCCAGCGGCGGGCCGTGGTTCATCGCCTTCAACGAGAACACCGGGCTCGGGCTGCTCAACTCGGTGAACAGCTTCAAGTACAACTTCGCCAACTACTGGATGTTCGGCCCCTACTTCGGTGCCGAGGCGCAGGCGCTGTACAACGCCGCGCAGCGGACTTCACTCACATGATTTACCGAAAGTAGCCACTGGACCACGTTTCGTGGTCCAAACTCGGATGCCATGACCCCGAGCATCCCCCTGCTTACCGCCGCGCTCGCACTCCTCGGGCCGTCCGGCCCGGCCAGAGTCCCCGACGTGGCGGAGCACGTCGCCGAGCACACGGCGGCCGTGGCCCCCGCCCGGTACTGGACGGCGGAACGCATGGCCGCGGCCCGCCCGCTCGGCCTGCTGCCGGTCCTGGGCCGGGTCGCCGGGGCGGTGCTGCCGGCCGGGAGCCGGCAGGAGCACCAGCGGGCGGCGGCGGTGGCCACCAGCGGGGCGCGGTGGAGCGCGGGGGGCGCGGTGGCCAGGACCACCGGGCGGGTGTTCCTGACCATGGACGGCGTCGACTTCGTCTGCTCGGCGGGGTCGATCCGGGGGGCCAACAAGGACCTGGTGGTCACCGCGGGGCACTGCGTCAAGGACGGCACCGGCTCGTGGGCGGAGAACTGGACCTTCGTCCCGGGGTACGACGCCGGGCGCAAGCCGTACGGGTCGTTCGCGGCGCGGCGGATGTTCGTGGCGGGGCCCTGGTCGCGCAGTGGCGACGACAGCTACGACGTCGGCATGGTGGCGGTGGCCAGGCAGAACGGCAAGCACCTGGCCGACGTGATCGGGGCCCAGGAGATCGGCTTCAACACGCCGCGCGGCCGGCCCGCCCACGGCTTCGGCTTCCCCGCCGACCCGCCGTACGACGGCGAGAAGCTCATGTACTGCGCCGGCGACACCAAGCCCGACCCGCACGACCAGACCTACGACCAGGGCCTGCGCTGCGACCTCACCGCCGGGGCCAGCGGCGGCCCCTGGCTCTCCGGCTTCGACCAGGCCACCGGCAGGGGCACGGTCACCTCGGTGAGCAGCTTCAAGTACAGCAACGACCACGGCACCATGTACGGCCCGTACTTCGGCAGCGCCGCCAAGACCCTCTACCAGACGGCCGAGCGCGCGTAACGTACGGTGCCCGCATGGAAATCACCCGGGAAGCCCCGACTCATCCCGCCGTGGTCACCCTCTGCTTGGCGCAGCAGGCCGAACTGGCCGAACGGGACCGGGTCGCCTTCGACGACTCCCCCAAGGTCCTCGACCCGCGTATCTCCTTCGTGGTCGCCTGGTCGGCGGGCGAGGCGATCGGCTGCGCCGCCCTCCAGCCCCTGGAGCCGGGCGTGGGCGAGCTCAAGCGCATGTACGTCAAGCCCGCCGAGCGCGGCCGGGGCGTGGCCCGCGCGATGCTGGCCGAGATCGAGACGATGGCGGCGGCCGGCGGCGTGACCGCCCTCCGGCTGGAGACCGGCCGGACCTTCGACGACGTGATCGCCCTCTACACCGGCGCGGGCTTCGTCCCGATCCCGCTGTTCGGCCCGTACGTCGGGAACACCCAGAGCGCCTGCTTCGAGAAGCCGCTGTGACGCGTCACAGTTCGTACGCGTGGCCGCTGTGGTCCTCTTCCATGCTCTCGGCGGCGGAGAGCACGATCTGGGGGTCGGGCGTGCCGACCACGTGCTTGTCCTTGTCGTCGTAGTCGAACAGGGACAGCACGTGGCGCATGGCCTCGAGCCGGGCGCGTTTCTTGTCATTGCTCTTGATCACCGTCCACGGCGCGATGTCCGTGCTGGTGTTGAGGAAGACGTCCTCCTTGGCCGCCGTGTAGTCGTCCCAGCGGTCCAGGGAGGCGATGTCCATCGGCGACAGCTTCCAGCGCCGTACCGGATCGACCTGGCGGATGATGAACCGGGTGCGCTGCTCGGTGCGGGAGACGGAGAACCAGAACTTGACCAGGTGGATGCCGTCGCGGACGAGCATGCGCTCGAACAGCGGGGCCTGGAACATGAACTCCTCGTACTCGGCCTGGGTGCAGAAGCCCATGACGCGCTCGACTCCGGCGCGGTTGTACCAGGAGCGGTCGAACATCACCAGTTCCCCGGCGGCCGGGAGGTGGGCGGTGTAGCGCTGGAAGTACCACTGCGTGCTCTCGCGCTCGCTGGGCTTCTCCAGCGCGACGACGGTGGCGCCGCGCGGGTTGAGGTGCTCCATGAACCGCTTGATGGTGCCGCCTTTGCCGGCCGCGTCCCGGCCCTCGAAGATGATGACCACCCGGCTGCGCGAGCTCTTGATCCAGTACTGGAGCTTCAGCAGCTCGATCTGGAGCAGCCGCTTCTCCCGGTCGTAGCGCGGCCGGTCCATGCGCTCGTCGTACGGGTAGTGCTCGCGCCAGGTGTCCACCGGCCGGCCGTCCGCCCGGACCAGGATCGGGTCGTCGTCATCGTCGTCGTCGACCCAGAGCCCAGGAGTGTGGTCGAGAAGGTCCACCACTACTTCATCCGAATTCGGGGTCATTTGACCAGGATCGCACACCTGGGTAAACGCCCAGAATCATAGGGATAGTCCAGTGATGACCATGACCTTTTCATAGGTGAAATCGGCCATCGCGGAACGCAGTCCCTCCCGTCCCACGCCGGATTCCTTGACCCCGCCGTACGGCATCTGGTCGGCCCGGTACGACGGCACGTCACCGATGATCACGCCGCCCACCTCCAGCTCCCGGTTGGCCCGGAAGGCGGTGTCCAGGCTGCGGGTGAACACCCCGGCCTGCAGCCCGTAGCGGGAGTCGTTGACGGCGGCGAAGGCCTCGTCCACGCCGGCCACCCGCTGGAGCACCAGGACCGGCCCGAAGACCTCCTCGTCGACGACCTTGGCGTCGGCGGGCACGTCGGCCAGGACGGTGGGGGCGACGGTCGCGCCGTCCCTGGTCCCGCCGGCCAGCACGCGGGCCCCGGCGTCCACGGCCTCGGCCACCCAGGACTCCACACGTTCCGCGGCCTTGACCGAGACCAGCGGACCGACCTGCGTCTTCTCGTCGCCGGGGTCGCCGGTGACGAGGCCGCCGACGGCGGCGACCAGCTTGCCGGCGAACTCGTCGGCGACCGCGTCCTCGACGATCACGCGCTGCACCGCGATGCAGCTCTGCCCGGCCTGGTAGTTGGAGAACAGCGCGATCCGGCCGGCCGCCCAGTCCAGGTCGGCGTCGGCCAGCACGACCGCGGCCGCGTTGCCGCCGAGCTCCAGGGTCACGTGCTTGCGCGGCACCCGGTCGGCGATGGCGTACCCGACCGGGCCTGAGCCGGTGAAGGAGACGACGGGCAGGCGCGGGTCCTCCACCAGCGCGCCGGCGCGGTCGTTGGGCACGGGGAGGATCGAGAACATGCCCTCGGGGAGGTCGGTCTCGGCCAGGATCTCGCCCAGGACCAGCGAGGACAGCGGGGTCGCCGGGGCCGGCTTGACCACGACCGGCGCGCCGACGGCGATGGCGGGGGCCACCTTGTGCGCGACCAGGTTGAGCGGGAAGTTGAACGGCGTGATCGCCAGCACCGGGCCGTATGGCACGCGCGTGACATAGGCCAGGCGGCCCTGCGCGGCCGGCTCGGTGTCCAGCCGCTGCACCTCGCCGCTGAACCTGCGGGTCTCCTCGGCGGCGAACCGGAAGGTGGCCACCGCGCGGTTCACCTCGCCGCGCGCCCAGAAGATCGGCTTCCCGTTCTCGCCGCTGATCAGCCGGGCGATCTCGTCCGCCCGTTCGGCGATCCGGCGCGAGACGTGCGCGAGCGCCTCGGCCCGCACGTGGATCGGCAGCGCCGCCGCCTGCCCGCGCACCGCGTGCGCCGCGGCCACCGCCTCCTCCACCTGCTCGTCCGTGGGTACGGCATGCACCCCCACCACCCGTCCGTCATGGGAGTTGGTGATGGTCAGCTCGGTCTCGCCGGTCGCGGGACGGCCGGCCAGCCAGAAGGGACGAAGGGGATTTCCCGGCGAGGTAGTCATATTTTCACGCTATGCCAGCCCGCCTGACAGGGCCTTACTCCGGGTCGCACAATCTCATCCGTCCGACCCGCCACGCTGGACAACTACTCATGTTTCAGAGCGATGTCACGGATGCGCAGCAATTTCGGGATGTTTTCCGTTGCGGGGCGGTTTGAAGCGTTCGTGGCGTGGTTAAGTCAAGACGCGGGTCCACGCCAGGGCCCACTCGACGAGAAGGGCTCGTGGCTCATGGGTACCCCGGCGCCGCTCGGTCTTCAAGGTGCCTACGCCCTCGGCGAGCGCAGCGGATACGACGAGGTCCGCACCCGGCTTCTCGATGTGGCCAGCGAGCTGCTGATGGCGTCAGGTCCGGAGAGTCTCACCGTCCGCCGCATCGCCGCCGAGGCAGGCTGCGCCACCACCGTCATCTACACCATGTTCGGCAGCAAGGAAGGCCTGGCCGAGGCGCTCTACCTGGAAGGCTTCGAGCGGTTCCGGCGGCGGCTGGCGGCGGTCACGCACCGGGCCGACCCGTACGAGTACCTCCTGGCGCTCCAGCCGGTCTACCGCGAGGCGGCGCTGGCGGAGCCCGGCTACTACAGCCTCATGTTCGAGCGGGCCATCCCGGGATTCGTGCCGAGCGAGCGGGCCAGGACGCTGGCCAGGGCGGCGCTCAACATCATCGACCGGGTGATCGCGGACTGCATCTCGGCGGGGTACATGACCCCCACCCAGCCCCGGAAGGTCGCGGACGCGCTGTGGGCGGCGGCGCAGGGCGCCATCAGTCTGGAACGTGCCGGGCACCTGTCCGACAGCGGCACCTACGACATGGTCACCACCGCGGTGATCACTCACTTCCTCGTCAGACGCTGACGCGCATCAGACGTTGAACGCCAGGGCGATCCAGAGCTCGGCGCGGACCGCCGGGTCGTCCAGATCCCTGCCGAGCAGCTCGCTGACCCTGCGCATCCGGTAACGCAGCGTGTGGCGGTGCACGCTGAGGCGCTGCGCGGCCGCGTCCCAGTGCCCGTTGCAGGCCAGGTACGCGTGGAGCGAGGTCACCAGGTCGGCGCGGGAGCCGTACGCGTGCAGGGGGGCGAGCAGGGCGGCGGCGAAGGCGCGGGCGGCCTGCGGATCGACCAGGGAGAGCAGCCCCTGACCGGCCAGGTCGGCGAAGCGGGCCACCGGGTTCGCCGTGACGAGCGCCTGTTCCGCCTGGTCGATGGCGGTGCGCAGATCGTCCCCGGGGTTGCTGACGCCGACCCGCCCGTGCGCGGCGGCCAGCGCGGCCAGGGCGTCGGCCTCCGACGCGGGAGCCAGCGCGACGGTCGTCTGGCCGTACGGCGCGGTGAAGCAGGGCAGGCGGGCGACCAGCGCGTCCGGGTCGGGGGTGTCGCAGGCGAGCACGGCGAACGGGGTGGCCGGAAGTTCCGCGCCGAGTTCTGCGAGCGTCTCGGCCGCGCCCTGGACCTCCCCGGCCAGCAGCAGGCGCAGGACGGCGGCCCGGACCCGCCGCCCGCCCTCCCGCGGACCACTGCCCTGCTCCAGGCCGAGGGTCAGCAGGGACGCGGCGGCGTTGACGATGGTGTGGCCGATGGCGGTGAAGGGCCGGGCGCAGCCGACCGCGACGAAGCCGCGCCGGCCGAGCGGCTGCACGACCACGTGCTCGCCGGGAGTGGCCAGCGCCACGCTCGCGGGCGCGCCGGCCGCGCGCAGCCGGGCCACCTCGGGCGCCAGCGCGGCTGCCCGATCCTCGAACGGCCTTGTGGGCTCCCCAGCCGCATGTCTGATATTTCCGGCTTCGTCGAGGAGCAGGACCCAGCCGCCGATCTCGCGGGACAGCCGGTCCACGACCGCCTCCACGCCCTCCGGCTGGAGCGCCGCCCTGGTCAGCCGGCCCTGCGCGGCGAAAGCCCCCCGGATCTCCTCATACCGTTCGGCCGCGATCAGCTCGCTGACCGCCTTGCCGATGGCGATGAACGGCGTGTCCCTGGGCACCTCCACCAGCGGCAGCCCGGCCTCCTCGGCCGCCCGCACGAACCCGTCGGGGATCTCCTCGTGGGTCAGCCCCACCCCGAACCCGAGCCCGGCCGCCCCCCGCGCCACCAGCCGCGACACGTACGCCTTCGCGTCCTGCGAGCCCAGCCGCATGCCCGTGGTCAGCACCAGCTCGTCGCCCTCCAGGAACGGCGTAGGATCCTCCAGCTCGCTCACCGCGACCCACCGCACCGGCCGTTCCAGCGCCCTTGCCCCCGCGAGCAGCCGCAGCCGCAGCGCGTCCAGCGCCGCCACCCTGCGCAAACTAGGCGCCACTAACCCTCCGTTACATGGCCGAGCCTCCGGCTCGGCGGGCTCGGCCGCTTCGCAGCCGGTGTCTTCCTTCGTCTCTCCGGGCCGCTCCGCGACCCTGCGTTCCTCAGTCCAGACACCGGCGCGGCCAAGCCGTGATTGTGCATTCCGGCCAAGCCGGGAGTGTCAATTGTTCCATGCCGGAGCATCGGCAGCGGGGAGCGGGAGTCGTAACGTCGGAAGTATGACCACCACAGCTGAGGGCGGCCCCGCGCTGCCGCAGGAGCGCCGCCTCGTCACCGAGATCCCCGGCCCGCGCTCGCGGGAGCTGCTCGCCCGCAAGCAGGCCGCCGTGCCCCCGGGCATCGGCACCACGCTGCCGGTCTTCGTGACCCGCGCCGGCGGTGGCGTGGTGGTGGACGCCGACGGCAACTCACTCATCGACTTCGGCTCCGGCATCGCGGTGACCAACGTCGGCAACGCCGCGCCGCACGTGGTCGAGCGGGTGCGCAGGCAGGTCGGCGACTTCACCCACACCTGCTTCATGATCACCCCGTACGAGTCGTACGTCGCGGTCTGCGAGAAGCTCAACGCGCTCACCCCCGGCGACCACGAGAAGCGCACGTTCCTGGTGAACAGCGGCGCCGAGGCCGTGGAGAACGCGGTCAAGGTGGCCAGGCACGCCACCGGCCGCCCCGCCGTCGTGGTGTTCGACCACGGCTACCACGGGCGCACCCTGCTGACCATGACGCTGACCGCCAAGAACATGCCGTACAAGCAGGGCTTCGGGCCGTTCGCGCCGGAGGTCTACCGGGTGCCGCTGGCCTACCCGTACCGCTGGCCCTCCGGGCCCGAGAACTGCGCGGAGGAGGCCGCCGCCCAGGCCATCGACATGATCAACAAGCAGATCGGGGCCGGCAACGTGGCCGCCGTGGTGATCGAGCCGATCGCGGGCGAGGGCGGGTTCATCGTGCCCGCGCGCGGCTTCCTGCCGAAGATCCAGGAGTTCTGCAGGGCCAACGGGATCGTCTTCATCGCGGACGAGGTGCAGACCGGCTTCGCCAGGACCGGCAATCTGTTCGCCTGCGAGGACGAGGGCATCGTGCCCGACATCATCACCACGGCGAAGGGCATCGCGGGCGGCCTGCCGCTGGCCGCGGTGACCGGCCGGGCCGACCTGCTCGACGCCGTGCACGTCGGCGGGCTCGGCGGCACCTACGGCGGCAACCCGCTGGCCTGCGAGGCGGCGCTGGGCGTGCTGACCGCCATCGAGGAGGAGGCCCTGGTCGAGCGGGCCGCCAGGATCGGCGAGATCATGCTGCCCCGGCTGCGCTCGCTCCAGGAACGCTTCGAGATCGTCGGCGACGTCCGCGGCCGGGGCGCGATGACCGCGATCGAGCTGGTCACGCCCGGCACCAAGGACCCGCACCCGACCGCCGCGGCCGAGATCGCCAGGCGCTGCCACGCGGAGGGCCTGATCGTCCTGACCGCGGGGACCTACGGCAACGTGCTGCGCTTCCTCCCGCCGCTGGTCATCCCCGAGCACCTGCTGGAGGAGGGGCTCACCATCCTCGAAAAGGTGGTCGCGGAGATCTGAGCTCCACCCCAAGGGCACCCGGCTTGCGGTCGGGTGCCCTTTTTGTTGTTCCGCGTTTCCGTCATTTAACCGCACCTTGACATCGACCTAGTCGATCACGCGCAGTAACCGCGTTATAACGGTTCCCGTATACGACCGAAGGGATGGATGCGTGTGACTCCTCCGCTCCCTGAAGGAAGCGGCTTCTCGCTTTCCCCAGTCGGGGCAGGCGACGGACAAGCCCTGCCCGTTTCGAACACCAGAACCGTATCCGGGAAGCGATTCCCCTGCCGGGTGAACCCCGCGGTCCCCTCGCTGGATCCGATGGACCGGGAAGCGGGCGGACCATGTTGACTTTCGATCCCGTCGGGCTCACCTCGGTTCAGCGCGACGGCGACGCGTGCGTGGTCTGCCACAAGAAGTGGCCCAGGCCCCGCGTGGTGGTGGGCCGGCTGCCCAACTCCGCCCCCGTCCACGCCTGCGACGACTGCGCCGAGGCGCTGCTGCCGCCGCAGGAGGGCCCGGTCCCCGTCCCGCGCCACTCCCGCGCGTTCTCATGAACCCCTACTGGTCGCGCATGCTCCACGGCGACCCGTACGCGTTGAGCAGCTCAAGGAAGGGCACCGAGTCGAAGGCCTCCGGGCCCAGCACCCCGGTTCCCCGCCAGACCCCGGTGGCCACCAGTTCCAGCGCCACCACCGGATGCACGGCCGTCTGCCAGACCACGGCCTGGCAGCCGTACTCCCGCATGGACCACTCGTTGTCGACCACGTGGTACAGGTACACCTCGCGCGGCGTGCCGTCCTTGCCGACACCCTTGACCCAGGTGCCCGCGCAGGTCTTGCCGGTCATCCGGGCGCCCAGGGTGGCGGGGTCGGGCAGGCTGGCGGCGACCACGTCCCGCGGGGAGACCCGTACGCCCTTCACGGAGAGCGTGTCGGTGGAGTCCAGGCCGAGTTTGCGGAGCGTCTTGAGGACGTCGATGAACTCGGCGCCGAGGCCGTACTTGAAGGTGACCCGCTTGGCGTCCACCCAGCGCGGCACCAGCAGCACCTCCTCGTGCTCGACGTTGACGCACTCCACCGGGCCGATGCCGTCGGGGAACTCGAAGACCTCCGGCTCGCTGAACGGCTCGGTCGTGTGCCAGTCGCCGTTCTCCCAGACGATGGGCGGGTTGAGGCACTCCTCGATGGTGGTCCAGATGGAGAAGGTGGGCGCGAAGTCGTAGCCGTCGACGGTGAGGTTGCCGCCGTCGCGCACCCCGATCTCGTCGATGCTCTGGAACAGGTGGTCGGCCGCGTACCGGGCGAACACGTCGGCCAGTCCGGGCTCCACGCCCATCCCGACCAGCGCCAGCCGGTCCTTGGCCCGCCACTGGTCGGCCAGCGCGAACTGCTCGTCCCCCAGCTTCACCCCCGGCAGCTCGTACGGCCTGGCGGGGTGGCGCACCGACAACGACATGGCCATGTCCAGGTAGTGCGCGCCCGCGTTCAGGGCGGCTCGGAACAGGGGCATGTCGAAGCGCGGATCGACGGCGTTGAACAGCACGTCGCAGCGGTGGTCGCGCAGGGCGGCCTCGACGGCGTCGGCGTCGGAGGCGTCCAGCGCGATCGCGCTGAACCGCTGGTCTCCCACCTTGTCGACCACCTTGTCGACTACGGCGGCCGCCCGGTCCTTCTCGTAGTCGGCGACGACGATGTGCTCGAAGAAGTCACGGCGCGCGGCGATGGGGACCACGGCGGAGCCCACGCCACCTGCGCCGACAAGCAGGATTCGCATGCGAAAGACGGTATCAGTTGACTGACTGACCATTCAATAAAGGAAGCCGTTTCGACTGGTCGTTCAATCAACGAAATCCGCAGGCGGGGGGCCCTGGACCGGGTCTGGACATACGGCGGGGCGTTCCGAGGTCGGGGGGAGCACTCGAAACGCCCCTGTTAGGCAAGCGCCTCCCCGCGGGGGACGGGCGCGCTCGCAGCCCTGGGCGGGAGCCTGGGCTCAGGCTCTCCGGACAGCCGTATTGAGGACCGCGCGGCTAGTTCACCAGCTGCTTCCAGCGGTCGACCCACTGCGCGTAGTCAGTGCATTCCCCGTCCTCGCCCGGGCAATCCTTCGTCGGGTAATCGGCAAAGGAAACTCCCTTGAACGCCTGCGAGGTGCCGACTCCGTAGAGGCCGCAGACCCGTTCGGCGCGCTCCCGCACCGACGCCTCCACCTCCTCGGGCGCCGCCTCCTCGCACACCTCGGCGTTGGCCGGGGCCATGCCGGTCCAGGCGGCGGCCTTGCGCTGCGTCTCCACCGAGGTCACCCAGCTCAGCCACTGGTAGGCGCACTCGGGGTGGGCCGCCTCCGCCGACACCTGCCAGGCGTCCTGCCACCCGGTGACCCGCTTCTCCGCGACCGCCCCGACCGGCTTCCCGGCCCGCTCCAGCGCGTTCAGCAGATACGGCGTGCCCTGCCCGTACCTGGCCGTCCCGGCCGCGAACCCGGAGACCACCCGCAGCGGATCTCGCCAGTAGACGCGCTCGCCCTCCCGCGCCAGCAGCTCCACCGCGGCGTCGAGCTGCTCGGGGGTCAGCGCGAACGGATCCTCGGCGCCCTGCCGGAGCGCCGCGTCCGCGATGCTCAGCGGCGTGTCCCGGATCAGCACCGGCCCCTCGTCCCCGTACGCGGCCTCGGCGTCGCGCGGGCTCACCTTGTCGCTGTCGTAGAGCAGCGCGTTCCGGTCCCACAGGTACGGCACCGCGTGGCCGCCGGCGGCGTCGCGCAGCCGTTTGGGGATGTCGTGGTAGCCCTCCACCCGGCGGGTGTCGATCACGGCCACCCGCTGCTCGGCGGCCATCCGGCCGGCCAGGTCGGGCGGAGCCGCGAGCACGTCGAACGCCTCGGGGTCCAGGGCCTCGCTCTGGTCGGCGGCCGGGTCGTACGCGAAGGGGCGGTAGTTGACCTTGCAGCCGGTGGCGGACTCGAAGGGGGCCACCCAGTTGACCTGCGGGTCGGTGCCGCCCCATTCGACGTGGCCGCGCGGCGCGAGCACGACGAGCGCGCCTTCGCCGGTGCCCACGGGACTCGGACTCGGACTCAGACTCGGACTGAGGCTCGGGGTGGGGCTGGGAGTGGGGGTCGGGCTCGGGCTGAGGCTCGATGACGGGCGGGCCGAGATCGGGGCGGAGGCCGTCCCCGCCTGGCCGCAACCCGTGGCGAGCAGCACCGCGGCAACCATCAGGCGCGCGATCCGCACGGCTCCCCTCCCTGAGTTAGACGCCCCGAGCCTACTCGGCGCGCCCGTGGCCCAAAAACGGAGCGGCGGATTGTCGGCGGGGCTGCGTAAAGTCAGCGGCATGACCGCCCAGACGCCGCCGTCCTCGCTCTCCCCCGGCTCGCCCGGCCGACTGGAACGGAAGGCGACGGTCGTCCTCGTCCTGGCCTGCCTGGGCCAGCTCGTGGTGGTGCTGGACGTGTCGATCGTGAACGTGGCACTGCCCGCCATGGGCGTGGAACTCGGCCTCACCCCCACCGGCCTGCAGTGGGTGGTCAACGCCTACGTGCTGGCGTTCGCCGGGCTGCTGCTGCTCGGCGGCCGGGCCTCGGACATCTACGGGGAGCGGCGGGTCTTCGTCACGGGCGCGTCCCTGTTCACGCTGGCCAGCCTGCTGGGCGGGATCGCCACCACGCCCGGCCAGCTGATCGCGGCCAGGGCCGTGCAGGGTCTGGGCGCGGCCGTGCTCGCCCCGACCACGCTCACCATCCTGACCACCACGTTCCCGAAGGGCCCGGGCCAGACCAGGGCCATCGCCAGCTGGACCGCCGTCGGCGCGGCGGGCGGCGCGATCGGGGGCACCCTCGGCGGCATGCTCACCCAGTACCTGTCCTGGCGCTGGACGCTCCTGGTCAACGTGCCGATCGGCGTCGCCCTGGTGGTCACCGCGCTGATCGTGATCACCCGCGAGCGCTACGCGGAGGGCAGGCGGCTGGACGTGCTCGGCACGATCCTGGTCACCACCGGCCTCACCGCCGTGGCGTTCGGCACGGTGCGGACGCACGAGTTCGGCTGGCTGTCGGCCGAGGCGCTACTGCCGCTGGGGGCGGGGGTGGTCTGCCTGGCGGCCTTCCTGCTGGTGCAGTCGCGGACGGCTCAGCCGCTGGTGCCGCTCGGCCTGCTGCGGAACCGGCTGGTGGCCGGGAGCAGCATGGCGATGTTCCTGATGGGCGCGATCTTCATGTCCATGTGGTACTTCCTGTCCCTGCACATGCAGGGAGAGATGGGCTACACGCCCCTCCAGGCCGGCGTCGGCTTCCTGCCCCACGCGCTGACCCTGATCATCGCCTCGCGGGCCGCGCCGTGGTTGCTGCACCGCATGGGGAACCGCACGCTGATCATCGCCGGCGCGCTGGTCGGCCTGGGCGGCATGGTCTGGCAGGCCCAGATGGCCGACGGCTACCTCACCGGCGTCTTCATCCCGGGCGTGCTCATGTGCGCGGGCGCGGGCGTGTCGTATCCGCCGATCACGCTGGTCGGCACGTCCGGGATCACGCGCTCCGACTCGGGCCTGGTGTCCGGGCTGCTCACCGCCGCCCGGACGGTCGGCGGCGCGCTCGGCCTGGCCGCGCTGGCCACCGTGGCGGCCACCCAGGCCACACCCCTCCAGGGGTCCAGTGCGGCGTTCCTGGTCGGCGCGGGCCTGATGGCGATCACGGTGGCCGTCGTGCTGGTCGTGCTGCCCCGGGGAGCGGGCTCGTTCAGCGGTTCGTCGGGAACCCCAGGTTGACCCCGCCGTGGGACGGGTCCAGCCAGCGGGAGGTGACGACCTTGCCCCGGGTGTAGAAGTGCACCCCCTCCACGCCGTGCACGTGGGTGTCGCCGAACAGGGAGGACTTCCAGCCGCCGAAGCTGTAGAACGCCATCGGCACCGGGATCGGCACGTTGACGCCGACCATGCCGACCTCCACCTCGTTCTGGAAGCGCCGGGCCGCGCCGCCGTCGTTGGTGAAGATCGCCGTGCCGTTGCCGTACTCGCCCGTGTTGATCAGGTGCAGGCCCTCCTCGTACGAGGCGACCCGGACGATCGACAGCACCGGGCCG
>NZ_BOOA01000127.1 GCF_016862995.1 Acrocarpospora phusangensis | reverse complement strand
GACGGAACTAGAACCAGCCGCGGCGTTGGGCCATGGACTGGAGGCCGGCGGCGAGGGCCTGTTCGGCGGCGGCGGGGTTGCCGTTGAGGGGGACGGTGAAGCGGTTGTAGACGTCGTGGCCGGAGGAGAGGAAGCCGCCGCGCTTGTCGGCTTCGAGGATGACGTCCATGGAGTGGGGGCCGGTGATGAAGGTGAGTTCGAGGGCCTGGAAGTGGCGGCTCCACTGGGGGCCCGCGTAGTACTCGATCTCCTGGTAGAAGGGCATGCGCGAGCCCTGCAGGGTGCCCCGCTCGAGGTCGGCCTTGCTGAAGCGGAAGCCCATCCGGTCGAGGGCGGTGATGAGGTGCTCCTGGATGGGGAGCGGGTTGACGAAGAGGGGGTCGAGGTCGCCCTTGTCGAGGGCGCCGGCCAGGGACAGTTCGGTGGCGACGCCGAGCGTCATGCCGCGCAGCGGGTGGCCGCCGATGGCGCTGATGGGTGTCTCCCACGGCACCGGGATCTGGAAGGGCTGGGCGTGGGCGGCGTTCGGCTGGAGGTGGAACGGGCCGGCCACCTGCTGGCGGAGGAAGCTGTGGGTCTGCCGGTATTCGCTGTCGCCGCTCTCGACCTCGACGACGGCGGTGAAGTCGATGAAGATGCCTTCGACCTTGTAGTCGCTGGCGCCGCCCTTGAAGTTGACGGTGCCGGTGAGGGTCTCACCAGGCCGGACGGTGGAGGAGTGCAGGACGGTGTCGACTTCGACACCGGCGCCGAACGCGGCCATGAGCTTGCGGAAGACCATTCTGAGGCTCCTTGAAGGGGGACGTCGGTTGGTAAACGGCTGGTCAGGCCGGGGGGTTCCCCAGTCCGAGCCGGGGAAGCAACTGGGCGAGCAGGAGCGCGGACGCCGGGTCGCCGCCCTCCGAGGTGCGGATGACGAGCGGCGTCGGGGCGTTCTCCGCCAGTTTGGCACCGACGTCGAGCCGCCGCCGGGCGAGTTCGTAGCGGAGCACGGCCCGGTTGTCGCGGTAGGACTCGGCCAGCCGCCGCAGCGCCGTGGCCTCGTTCTCGGCGGCGGTCAGTTCGGCCCGCCCGCGCGCCTCGATCTCCCAGCGCACCCGCTGGGCCTCGGTCTCCTGCTCTTCGAGCATGCGGGCGACGTCCTTGCGCGCGGTGTTCTGGGCGGCTTTGACCTCGACCAGCCGGGCGTCGCGGGTCTTCTTGGCCCGCTCGATCTCCATCAGCAGCGTGTCGATGCGGCGCTTCCTGGTGAGCTCCCACTCCCGCTCGTACGCGGAGAGTTCCTTGGCCACCTTCTCCCGGGTCGCCAGGTGCTGCTGGTAGGTGTCGGGGAGTTGCACGTCGGGGATGTTGGCGCCGGTGACGCGCACGCCGTACCGGCCGAGCTGGCGGTTGAGGGCCTCCTGCATGTCGCCGACGTCGGAGCCGCGCAGGTCGTAGGCCCGCTCGGTGGTGACCCGCCGCGACCGCTGCCGGATCGCGTCCTGTACGGCACTGCTGAGCACCAGGTCGAAGTTCCCCGCCCCGATCGTACGGACGAACGCGACCGGGTCCACGATCCGGAACTTCAGGAAGAACTCGATCGACTTCAGCGGCACGTTCTCGGCCGTCGGGCAGGCGATGATCGGCGCCGAGTACGGGATCTCGGTGGAGGTGTCCACCACCGCGTCCACCCGGTCCCACGGCAGCCACAGGTAGTGCCGCCCCGGCGGGAGGTTGCCGGAGACGGCGCCCCACCGGCTGCGCACCCCGGTGGTGCCCTCCTCGATCTCGATGATGGCCCGCCGCCACAGCCACACCAGGGCGACGACCAGGACCACGAGGGCGGCGCCCCCGGCCGGCGGGCGCAGGGTGTCGCCGCCCAGCACGGCCGTACCGGCCAAATAGAGGGCGAGCAGGAGCAGGCCCGCCCAGCCGTAGCCGCGGCGGTCCTTGGGGATGACCACGGGGACCAGCTGGCCGCGCTCGCCGCCGCGCAGCAGCTGCCGGATCTCCGACCAGGACGCCAGCGACTCCTTGATCTTGGAGGTTTCGCGGCTCATCGCTTCAGCCCTTCGATCTCGGCCTGGCGGCCGTCCACGCGCGCCTGGATGGCGGCGAGCCTGGCCTGGATGTCGGCCATGTCGGACTCGGTGAACAGGGTGGCCTCGCCGGTGCCGACCAGGTCGGCGGCGAGCGCCAGGAAGTTGATCGCCTGCGCGTCGCCGATCTGCACGACCTGCGGCAGCCGCTCGGCCACCGACTCCAGCTTGTCCAGCACGTCCTGCTGATAGCGGTAGTCGAGGATCTCCGGCGCCTCGGCGCTGCTCAGCGCCCTGATGTCGAGAGCCTGGGCCTCCAGCAGGGCCGCGGTGGCCTTGGCGGTGCTCTCCGCCTCGATCAGCCGTTGCCGCGCCTGCGCGGTCGCGCGGTGCGACTCGCGTTCCAGCGCGGTGTCCATCTGGGCCTGGTACGTGGCGATCTCGGCGTGGATGGCGGACAGCGTCTCCTGGAGCCCGGCCAGCTCCCTGGTCAGATCGCCCTCGTTCTGCTCCTTGCGCAGCTGGAGCTCGTACTCGTAGGTGTAGGCCTCCTTGGCCACCCGGACCATCTCGGGGGCGGCCAGGTCCATCCGGTACTCCTGGCTGGACGGCTCGGCGTGCGTGATGTTGACGTCGGTCATCCGTACGGCGGGCAGGAACTGCTGGTTGAGGCTGTCCAGCATGCCCTGGGTGCTCTCGCCGACCAGGTCGTAGATGTCCTCGGCCCGCTGGGAGTAGATGAGGCTGCGGGTGACCTCGCTGATCGCGTTCTGGAGTTTGGACTGGAAGCCGCCGACCGAGCCGAGCACGAAGATGAACTCGGCCGGGTCCTCGATCCGGAACTGCAGGAAGAGATCTACCGAGGCTTTGACGCCCTGCTGGGTGGGCGCCTCCCTGATGGGCGCGTTGAACGGGTATTCCCTGGTGGTGTTGACGATGTAGCTGACCCGCTTCCACGGGCTGAACAGGGTCACCCGGCCGGGTTCGGCGATCTGCACGAGCTTGCCGAACTTGGTGATGAGCGCCCGGCAGCCCTCGGGGACCATGACCACGCTCCGCCGCCACCACAGGAACAGCAGCGCCAGCAGCAGGACCGCCCAGTAGTGCGGCCCGAACACGCCGTCCAGGTCGAGGCCGAGCTCGCCCAGCCCGACTCCGCCCAGGCCGAGGGCGGCCAGCCCGGCCAGACCCAGGAGCTGGAACACCAGCCAGCCGGTGCCGGTCTTCGGGATGACCACGGGGGAGATCACGTGCGTCGCGCCGCCGCCGGGGGCCTGGCCCTGGAAGCTGCGGTTGACGATCTCGCCGGCCTCGCTCAGCTGGGCGCTGCGGGCCTCGAGCGAGGTGCCGGCGGCGACGTTCTCCAGCCGGGCGTCGAGGAAGTCACGCGGATCCAGACGGAACGCGGACGATTCGGCGTACTCACCGGCCGCGTTCAGCACGGTCTGGCGCGGGTCGCCGCCCGCCACCACCGTCTGCGCCACCGTCAGGACCTTCTGGGCGGCACCCTGATAGGGACTCGACATCACGCTCCTCGATTTTTACCCAAGCTTTGAAATCAGTCTGGGACCGGACGCTATCCGGGCAGACTTGATGATCGCTTGCAATGGGCCGCGGAAATGTCGGTGGGGCCGCGTAGGTTATGCAATCGTGAGGCCGGTTACAGATTTGCAGCGCAAGGTGGCGCCTTTCGAGGTGATCACGGAGATGACGCCGTCCGGGGACCAGCCCGCCGCGATCGCGGAGCTGGAACGGCGGGTCAGGGCCGAGAGCAAGGACAACGTCCTGCTGGGCGCCACGGGCACGGGCAAGACGGCGACGGTGGCCTGGCTGATCGAGCGGCTGCAGCGCCCCGCCCTGGTCATGCAGCCCAACAAGACGCTGGCCGCCCAGTTCGCCAACGAGCTGCGCGAGATGCTGCCCAACAACGCGGTCGAGTACTTCGTCTCGTACTACGACTACTACCAGCCCGAGGCCTACGTCCCGCAGAGCGACACCTACATCGAGAAGGACTCCTCGATCAACGAGGAGGTCGAGCGGCTCCGCCACTCGGCCACCAACTCGCTGCTGACCCGCCGCGACACCGTCGTGGTGGCCTCGGTGTCCTGCATCTACGGTCTCGGCACTCCGCAGGAGTATGTGGACCGCATGCTCCGCCTGAAGGTGGGCCAGGAGATCGAGCGCGACCGCCTGCTCCGCCGCCTGGTCGACATGCAGTACGCGCGCAACGACCTGGCCTTCACCCGGGGCACCTTCCGGGTCCGCGGCGACACCATCGAGATCATCCCGATGTACGAGGAGCTCGCCGTCCGGATCGAGATGTTCGGCGACGAGATCGAGAAGCTGGCCACCCTGCATCCGCTGACCGGCGAGGTGGTGACCGAGGACCAGGAGCTCTACATCTTCCCGGCCTCCCACTACGTGGCGGGCCCGGAGCGCATGGAGCGGGCCATCAACGGCATCGAGGCGGAGCTGGCCGGGCGCCTGGCCACGCTGGAGCAGCAGGGCAAGCTGCTGGAGGCGCAGCGGCTGCGCATGCGCACCACCTACGACATCGAGATGATGCGCCAGGTCGGCACCTGCGCCGGGATCGAGAACTACTCGCTGCACATCGACGGGCGGGAGCGCGGGTCCGCGCCGAACACGCTGCTGGACTACTTCCCCGAGGACTTCCTGCTCGTGCTGGACGAGTCCCACCAGACCGTGCCGCAGATCGGCGCCATGTACGAGGGGGACGCGTCCCGCAAGCGCACCCTGGTGGAGCACGGCTTCCGGCTGCCGTCGGCGCTGGACAACCGGCCGCTCAAGTGGGAGGAGTTCCTGGAGCGGATCGGCCAGACCGTCTACCTGTCGGCCACCCCGGGCCCCTTCGAGCTGGGCCGGTCCGGCGGCGACGTGGTCGAGCAGGTCATCCGCCCCACCGGCCTGGTGGACCCGGAGATCGTCGTCAAGCCCACCAAGGGCCAGATCGACGACCTGATGGAGGAGATCAGGGCCAGGGCGGAGCGGGACGAACGCGTCCTGGTCACCACCCTCACCAAGAAGATGGCCGAGGACCTCACCGACTACCTGCTGGAGAACGGCATCCGGGTGCGCTACCTGCACAGCGAGGTCGACACGCTGCGCCGGATCGAGCTCCTGCGCGAGCTGCGCTCCGGCGAGTTCGACGTGCTCGTGGGCATCAACCTGCTCCGCGAGGGCCTCGACCTGCCCGAGGTCTCCCTGGTGGCGATCCTGGACGCCGACAAGGAGGGCTTCCTGCGCTCCGGCACCTCGCTCATCCAGACCATCGGCCGCGCCGCCCGTAACGTCTCCGGCCAGGTCCACATGTACGCGGACCGCGTCACCCCCAGCATGGAATCGGCCATCGACGAGACCAACCGCCGCCGGGCCAAGCAGGTCGCCTACAACGAGGCCAACGGCATCGACCCGACCCCGCTCCGCAAGAAGATCGCCGACATCCTGGACTCGCTCAACCGCGAGGACGCCGACACCGCCGAGCTGCTGGGCGGCGGCGGGCGGCAGCAGTCCCGCGGCAAGGCCCCGGTGCCCGGCCTGTCCTCCCGCCAGACCGGCCAGCACGCCAAGGCCATCGTCGGCGAGATGCCCAGGGCCCAGCTGGAGTCCCTGGTCGAGTCGCTGACCGAGCAGATGCACGCCGCCGCCGCCGACCTGCAGTTCGAGGTCGCCGCCCGCCTCCGCGACGAGATCAAGGAGCTCAAGCGGGAGGTCCGCGACATGCGCACGGCGGGCGTCAGCTGACGGAGCTCCATCCGGCCGAGACGTCGCGTCGCGGCCGGTTCCGCGCGGTCGTCACACGGGTGATCCTCGTTGGCCTGGCACGCGTGGTCGTCGCGGCCGGCCCCGCCGGGCTTGGCGCGTGGCGGCCGGTCTCCGCTGGGCTTGGCCCGTGTGGCGGTGCGGTCGATTCCCGGTGGCCGTCACACGGGTGACGCGCGCCTGGCCCGGCGTGCGTGGCGGGCCGCTCTGTGGCGGCGGATGCGGCGGACGGCCAGCCAGCCGAGCGCTCCGAGCGCGGCCAGGGCGACTATCACGAGCACCGGCAGGAAGATCGCGATCAGGCTCATGCCGAGCGAGCCCGCGTCCTCCACGGTGCTGACCACCGGCGCGCCGACGCCGGCCGTGCTCGCGTTGACCACCGGCCGGACGCCGGACTTGACGACGTGCACGATCAGCGCGGTCACGATGCCGAGCGCCCAGCCCACCGCCGGGTGCTCGGCCATCCACGCGGAGTTGTCCAGCTCCGCGGCGGCCGTGGTCGCGCTGAACACCACGCCGCCGGCCGCGGGGCGCACCGCGGTCTGGATGATGTCGTTGACGTGGTCGACCACCGGCACCTTGTCCAGGACGAACTCGGCGGCCAGCAGCACCCCGATGATCGTCAGGACCCAGCCGTTGGACAGCCACGCGTACTCCGGCGGCAGCCGTACCGCGTCCGTGACGTTGGCCGCGAGACCGACCACCATCAGCGGGATATACGCGTTGAGCCCGGCCGCCGTCGAAAGCCCCAACCCTGTCAGCGTCGCGAACATCCACACCTCCTGCCCGGCTCAACGGCCGACCCCGCACCCAAAGTTGCGGAATACCCAGATTTATCGGGCGAAGGCATGACTGCGAGCGTCGGCCAGGGTTGTCAGGACGCCGTCTTCGAGATGCGGAGCACGTCGGGGGCCCGCCAGCCCTCCTCCGGCGTGAACGTGCGCACGATCTTCGCGGGCACGCCGGCGATCACGCAGTGGTCGGGGAACTCGCCCCGCACGACCGCGCCCCCGGCCACCACGGACTGACGCCCGATCCGGGTCCCCGGCAGGATGATCGCCCCGGTCCCGAGCCAGCATCCGTCGCCGATCTCCACCGGGTTGTTCCGCGGCCACTGCCGGCCGATCGGCACCTCGGGATCGTCGTACACGTGGTTCTGGTCGGTGATGTACACGTACGGGCCGGTGAACACGTCGGAGCCGATCACGATGGACTGGTGGCCGACGATGTGCGACCCGCGCCCGATCGAGCACCCGCCCCCGATGCGCACGATCGCGTCGGGGCCGAGGTCCACGCCAGGCCCCATGCCGGCCGAGATGGAGACCCGCTCGCCCACCAGGGTGTGCGCGCCGATCTCGATCCACTGCTCCCCGAAGATCGCGCCGACCGGGAACGACAGGCAGGCGCCCTCGCCCAGGCGCCGGAACCGGTATCCCGCCGGATTGCGCGGGCTCACCGCCCCCAGCGTTTTGACCATGCCCCAGCCCCGGTGCACCAGACGCCCGGCGGCCCGTCTCAGGATCGACATAACCGCCCAAGTTACTCTCACGTACGAACCATGGCCACAGCGGGTTCGCGCACGTAGCGGCACGTTCGGGGCAAGGATTTGATATTCTGAGAGCCCGTGGGCATGGCTGCCGTCTGGATCCAGTCGCGTCGCCACTACTTCAGACCACGGGAGACCCCTTGCGCAACGCCGTACACACCAAGCATCTGTTCGTCACCGGCGGCGTCGCCTCAAGTCTCGGCAAGGGGCTCACAGCCTCCAGCCTGGGGCGGCTGCTCAAGCTTCGCGGCCTGCGGGTCACGATGCAGAAGCTCGATCCGTACCTCAATGTCGACCCCGGGACGATGAACCCGTTCCAGCACGGTGAGGTCTTCGTCACAGACGACGGCGCGGAGACCGACCTGGACGTCGGCCACTACGAGCGCTTCCTCGACACCGAGCTGCACGGCTCGGCCAACGTCACCACCGGCCAGGTGTACTCCAACGTGATCGCCAAGGAGCGCCGGGGGGAGTACCTGGGGGACACCGTCCAGGTCATCCCGCACATCACCAACGAGATCAAGGACCGGATCCGGAGCATGGCCGGGCCCGGCGTGGACGTGGTGATCACCGAGGTGGGCGGCACCGTGGGCGACATCGAGTCGCTGCCGTTCCTGGAGGCCGTCCGGCAGGTCCGGCACGAGGTGGGCCGCGACAACGTGTTCTTCCTGCACGTGTCGCTGCTGCCGTACATCGGGCCGAGCGGGGAGCTGAAGACCAAGCCGACCCAGCACTCGGTGGCCGCGCTGCGCAGCATCGGCATCCAGCCCGACGCGATCGTCTGCCGCTCCGACCGGCCGATCACCAGCTCCCTCAAGCGTAAGATCAGCCTGATGTGCGACGTGGACGAGGACGCGGTGGTCTCCGCCATCGACGCCCCCTCCATCTACGACATCCCCAAGGTCCTGCACACCGAGGGCCTGGACGCCTATGTCGTACGGCGGCTGGGCCTGCCCTTCCGCGACGTGGACTGGAAGGAGTGGGACCAGCTCCTGCGCCGCGTGCACAAGCCCGCCAAAGAGGTCACCATCGCCCTCGTGGGGAAGTACATCGACCTCCCTGACGCGTACCTGTCGGTCACCGAGGCGCTGCGCGCCGGCGGCTTCGCCAACGACGCCCGCGTCAACATCCGCTGGGTGACCAGCGACGACTGCGCCACCCCCGAGGCCGCGGCCCGCGAGCTGGACGGCGTGGACGGCGTGCTCATCCCCGGCGGCTTCGGCGTGCGCGGCATCGAGGGCAAGATCGGCGCGATCCGCCACGCCCGCGAGGGCAAGATCCCGCTGCTCGGCATCTGCTTGGGCATGCAGGGCATGGTCATCGAGGCCGCCCGCAACCTGGCCGGCCTGGACGGCGCCAACAGCGCCGAGTTCGACGCCGACGCCAAGCACCCCGTCATCTCCACCATGGCCGACCAGGAGGACGTGGTGGCCGGCGACCGCGACATGGGCGGCACCATGCGCCTCGGCCTCTACACCGCCAAGCTCGGCGAGGGCACCCTCGCCCGCCAGCTGTACGGCAAGGCCAAGGCCGACGAACGCCACCGCCACCGGTACGAGGTGAACAACTCCTACCGCGAGCAGCTGGAGCGCGTCGGCGTCGTCTTCTCCGGCCTGTCGCCCGACGGCCGCCTGGTGGAGTACACCGAGCTGGCCGTGGAGACCCACCCGTTCTTCATCGGCACCCAGGCCCACCCCGAGTTCCGTTCCCGCCCCACCCGGGCCCATCCGCTGTTCAAGGGCCTCGTCGGCGCGGCCCTCGGCTTCGCGGAGAGCCGTACGACCGCCAAGATTGCGAAGACTAAGTGATCATTGAAGACCGGCACGAGGAATGGCCCGTCGTCGCCTCCGAGGTGCGCTTCGAGGGCCGGGTGGTCTCCGTCGTGACCGACACCGTCCGGATGCCGGACGACGACAGGGCCGACCGCGACTACGTCGCGCACCCCGGCTCGGTGGCCGTGGTGGCGATCCGGGACGGGCGGGTGCTGCTGCTGCGGCAGTACCGGCACCCGGTGCGCCGGCTGCTCTGGGAGCTGCCCGCGGGGCTGCGGGACAAGCCGGACGAGCCGCTGGCCGAGTGCGCCGCCAGGGAGCTGGCCGAGGAGGCCGGCTACCGCGCCGCGACCTGGCACACCCTGATCGACATGTTCACCTCGCCGGGCATGAGCGACGAGCGCATCCGGATCTTCCTGGCCAGGGGCCTCACGCCCATCCCCGCCTCAGAGAACTCCTTCGTGCATCGCCACGAGGAGATCGACATGCTCGTGGAGTGGGTACGTCTGGACGAAGCGGTCGAGAAGGCGCTGGGTGGAATGATCCACAATTCCCCGGCCATCGCCGGTATTCTCGCCGCGTACGCCGCATCCGGCGACGGCTACCGCGGCCTGCGGGCCGCCGACGCCCCGGAGGCGTGACGACGACCGGGGCCTGACGTGGGGAGGGACGCTGAACGAGCCGGAAGCCGTGCTGTCCAGCTACCTCGCCCACCTCACCGTGGAGCGCGGCCTGGCCGCCAACACCCTCGCCTCCTACCGGCGCGACCTGCGCCGCTATGTGGACCATCTGAGCGCGCGCGGGCTGGCCTCGATGGCCCAGGTGGCCGAGTCCGACGTGGTCGCCTTCCTGGCCTCGCTGCGGGAGGGCGACGAGGAGCACCCCGCCCTGGTGGCCAGCTCGGCCGCGCGGGCGGTCTCGGCCGTACGCGGCCTGCACCGGTTCGCCCTGCGGGAGGGCGTGTCCGGCCACGACCCCGCCCACGAGGTGCGGCCGCCGCGCCAGCTCCGCCGCCTCCCCAAGGCGATCACCGTCGAGGAGGTGGAACGCCTCATCGCCGCCTCCGGCCCCGGCGACAGCCCTCTCACCCTGCGCAACCGCGCCCTCCTCGAGGTCCTGTACGGCACCGGCGCCCGCATCTCCGAAGCCGTCGGCCTCTCCGTGGACGACGTCACCCGCTACGAGACCACCGACGGCGGGGAGGCGCGCCTGCGCGGCAAGGGCGGCCGGGCCAGGATCGTGCCCCTCGGCCGGTACGCGCGCGCCGCCCTGGACGCCTATCTGGTCCGCGCCCGGCCCCTCATCGCCGCCCACGGCCGCGGCACGCACGCCCTCTTCCTGAACGCCCGCGGCGGCCGGCTGACCCGCCAGGGCGCCTGGGAGGTGCTCCAGTCCGCCGCGGAACGGGCCGGGCTCTCCGGCGTGTCCCCGCACATGTTGCGCCATTCGTTCGCAACCCATCTCCTGGACGGCGGCGCTGACGTTAGGGTTGTGCAGGAGCTGCTCGGCCATGCCTCGGTGACCACCACCCAGGTGTACACCTTGGTCACGGTCGATAGGCTTCGCGAGGTTTACGCCGCGGCCCATCCCCGAGCCCAGCGGTGAGATCGAACTGCTTGTCCGTAATCTCCGTCTCTGTGGCGCGTCGCCTTGCCGCATACGTGCCTACCCTCTAGATTCAGTCCGGTTCGGGACCGTCAGGGAGGTTCATCAATTGACTGCGACCACTGATGCGACGTGGACCGCGGGGACCCCCGGCGTCTCGTTGGGGCCGACCGGCCGCCCGCGACCCGTCTTTCCCGAGCCCGTCGTCCCCGAGAGCCACGGCCCGGCCCGGATCGTCGCGATGGTCAACCAGAAGGGCGGCGTCGGCAAGACGACGACCACCATCAACCTGGGCGCCGCGCTCGCCGAGTGCGGCCAGCGGGTGCTGCTGGTCGACTTCGACCCGCAGGGCGCGCTCTCCGTCGGCCTGGGCATCGACCCCCGCCCGCTGGAGGCCACGGTCTACGACCTCCTCATGGAGGAGCCCGACGTCGGCCCCGAGGACGTGCTGCTCGGCACCAGCGTCGAGGGCATGGACCTGCTGCCCAGCAACATCTTCCTGTCCGGCGCGGAGATCCGGCTGGTCAACGAGGTGGCCAGGGAGTACGCGCTGCAGCGCTCCCTCGAACCGCTGCTGCCCGACTACGACATCTGCCTCATCGACTGCCAGCCGTCCCTGGGCCTGCTCACCGTCAACGCGCTGACCTGCGCGCACAGCGTCATGATCCCGCTGGAGTGCGAGTTCTTCGCGTTACGCGGCGTCGCCCTGCTGATGGAGTCCATCGGCAAGGTCCAGGAGCGCCTCAACAAGAACCTCGAGATCGACGGCCTGCTGGCCACCATGTACGACCCCCGTACCCTGCACGCCCGCGAGGTGCTGCAGACGATCATGCAGGGCTTCGGCGACAAGGTCTTCCACACGGTCATCAACCGCACCGTGCGTTTCCCCGACGCGACCCTCGCCGGCGAGCCCATCACCCAGTTCGACCCGAGCTCCATGGGCGCCACCGCGTACCGCGAACTGGCCAGGGAGCTTCTCGCCCGCTGGCCCGCGCGAATCTAGGGGTGGGCCACAATAGGTGAGTGAGCGAGCAGGAGACCTCCGCCCCTAGCCAAGAGGGCTTCCACGTGCACCTGGAGGTCTTCCAGGGGCCGTTCGACCTGCTGCTCGGGCTGATCTCCAAGCACAAGCTGGACATCACCGAGGTCTCGCTGCACAAGGTCACCGACGAGTTCATCGCCTACATCCGGTCCCGGGGGCCGGAATGGGACCTCGACCAGACCAGCCACTTCCTGCTCGTCGCCGCCACCCTGCTGGACCTCAAGGCGGCCCGGCTGCTGCCGACCGGCGAGGTCGAGGACGAGGAGGACCTGGCGCTGCTGGAGGCGCGGGACCTGCTGTTCGCCCGGCTGCTGCAGTACCGGGCGTACAAGGAGGTGGCGAAGATCTTCTCGGGGCGCATGGCGGAGGAGGCCCTGCGCTACCCGCGGCTGGTGCCGATGGAGCCCGCGTTCGCCAACCTGCTGCCCGAGCTGATCCTGGGCATCGGGCCCGAGCAGCTGGCGCGGATCGCCATGAAGGTGTTCACACCGAAGGCGCCGCCGTCGGTTTCGGTCACGCACATGTACCAACCGCTCGCCAGCGTGCGGGAGCAGGCGGCTATCCTGGTGGAGCGGCTGCGGCGGTCCGGACGGGCCACTTTCCGGTCGCTGACCGCCGACTGCGCGGGCACCTTCGAGGTGGTGGCGCGATTCCTGGCCGTCCTGGAGCTGTTCCGGGAGGCCGCGGTCTCCTTCGAGCAGCTCGAACCGCTCGGGGATCTGTACGTGACCTGGACCGGCAGCACGGACGGCGACGTGTCCGTGGGCGACGACTACGACGAGACGGCCGAGCGGAAGAAGCAGCCCGAGGCCGCGGTGGATGGGGAAACGGCCGATGGCTGAACTGGACGGGACGAGCCTCGACGAGCCGTCCGCGCCCGAGAACGGGGAGCCCGGCCTGCGGGCCGCCCTGGAGGCCATCCTGCTCGTCGTGGACGAGCCGGCGGCCGAGATCACGCTCGCGCAGGTGCTGGAACGGCCGACGAGCGAGATCGCGAGCACGCTGCGTGAGCTGTCGGGGGAATACACCGCCGCCGGGCGCGGGTTTGACCTGAGAGAGGTGGCCGGCGGCTGGCGGCTCTACACCCGGGCCGAGTGCGCGGCGCTGGTCGAGCGGTTCGTCCGCGACGGGCAGCAGGCGCGGCTCACCCAGGCGGCGCTGGAGACCCTGTCGGTGGTGGCCTACCGGCAGCCGGTCAGCCGGGCCAAGGTGGCGGCCATCCGCGGCGTCAACAGCGACGGCGTGATGCGCACGCTCGCCGCGCGCGGCCTCGTCGAAGAGGCCGGCACGGATCCGGAGAGCCAGGCCGTGCTCTACCGGACGACAAGCTACTTCCTGGAGCGACTGGGCCTGCGGGACCTCGACGAGCTTCCCGCGCTCGCCCCGTTCCTCCCCGATGACGTGGAAAACCTAGAGGAGCAACCGAAGTGAACAAGCGCAGCACCCCGTCCGGTGATGGACGCGGTCGAAGCCGGGACGGCAACCCCCGAGGCGGCGGCGGACGCCCCGACCGCTCATCCTTCCGCGCCGACCGGGACGGCTCCCGCGGCGGGTACGGCAAGCAGGACTCCCGCGGCTACGGCCGCCCCGGCGCATTCCGGGGCCGCGACGGCGGCTCCACCGGTTCCACCGGCTCCCGCCCCTTCCGCGACGGCGGCTCCAGCGGCTCCCGTGACGGTGGCTCCCGCCCCTTCCGCGAGGGCGGTTCCAGCGGCTCCCGCGACTTCCGTGAGGGTGGCTCCCGCCCGTTCCGCGAGGGCGGTTCCCGCGACTTCCGGGACTCCCGTGACGGCGGGTCCCGTCCCTCCGGCGACCGCTACGGCCGCCCCGACTCCCGCGACGGCCGGTCCCAGGGCGGCGGCTTCCCCAGGCGCGACAGGGACGGCTACGGCCGCCCTGAGAGCCGCGACCGGCCGTACCCGCGCTCCGGCGACGACCGCGGCGGATACGCCCGCGACGACCGCGGCGGGTACAGCCGCGACGACCGTGGCTCCCTCCGCGACGACCGCGGCACCGGCTACTCCCGCGACGACCGGGCTTACGGCTCCTCCCGCGAGGATCGCGGCGACTCCCGGGGCTCCTTCGGACGCTCCGACGATCGCGGCTCGTCCCGCCCGGCCGGCGGCACCCGCGCCCGCTACGGCCGCCCGGAAGGCGACCGGGGTTCGCGCGGCTACGCACCGCGAAGTGACTCCCGCCCCGGCCGCGACGGCTACGACCGCTCCGAGGGGCGCTCCGCAGCCCGCTCCGAAGGCCGTGACGGCGTCCGTTCGCCCGGCCGCGACGGTGGGTCCAGCTATGGCCGCGACGGCGGCTCCGGCTCCGGCCGCGACCGCGCGTCGGGCTACTCCCGTGACGGCGGGTCCGGCTACGGCCGCGACGGCTCGACCGGTTCCGAACGGCGGCCCGCACGCGACGATTCCCGTGGTTTCGAGCGGCGCCCGGAGCGTGACGGCTCCCGAGGTTTCGACCGCGACTCCCGCGGCTCCGCTCCGCGCGGCGACCATGGTGACCGGGGTGACCGGGGCGGTTTCCGCGGCGATCGCGGCGATCGCGGCGATCGCGGTGGTTCGCGCCGTGACGACGTGCAGACCCTCGGCGGCGGCCGCGGCCGCTTCGGCCGCGACAGCTCCCGCAGCGCCTTCCGCGCCGGCGCGCGCGGCGCCCGCGACCAGGCCCCCCGCAAGCAGGCCACACCCGAGAACCCGTTCAAGTCGGCCAGGCAGCCCCTGCGGGACCCCGACTTCTACGACCGCGACTACGTCGACGAGCGCGACACCACCGAGGTGCCGGGCGGCGAGCGGCTGCAGAAGGTGCTCGCCCAGGCGGGCGTGGCCAGCCGCCGCGCCTGCGAGGAGCTGATCGGCGAGGGCCGGGTCACCGTGGACGGCCAGGTCGTGCGCCGCTTCGGCGCCCGGGTGGACCCCGCCAAGCAGATCATCCACGTCGACGGCAAGCGCATCCCGACCGCGCCCGACCTGGTCTACTACGCGCTGAACAAGCCGATCGGCGTGGTCAGCACGATGGAGGACCCGGAGGGCCGCCCGTGCCTGCGGGACTACGTCCAGGAGCTGGCCCCCCGCCTGTTCCACGTGGGCCGCCTGGACACCGAGACCGAGGGCCTGCTGCTGCTCACCAACGACGGCGAGCTGGCCCACCGCCTCACCCACCCGAGCTTCGGCGTGCAGAAGAAGTACTGGGCCAAGGTGCCGGGACCGGTCTCCCGCGACCTGCACCGGGTGCTGCGCAAGGGCATCGAGCTGGAGGACGGCCTGGCCAAGGTGGACGAGTTCCACATCGTCCAGGAGCACGGCCAGCAGGCGCTGGTGGAGGTCGTCCTGCACGAGGGCCGCAAGCACATCGTGCGCCGCCTGCTGGAGGAGTCCGGCCACCGGGTGATCGACCTGGCCAGGATCGAGTTCGGCCCGGTCAAGCTGGGCCGCCTCAAGCCGGGTACGGTACGCGCGCTGTCGCTCCAGGAAGTGGGAGAGCTGTACGCGGCGGTCAAGCTGTAGCCTTTCCCGACGAATATTCACTTAAGGGGACATTATGGTTCGGGCGATCCGTGGGGCCATCCAGGTGGACGGCAACGACCGTGACGCGATCATCGCCGGCACGACGGAGCTGGTCTCCGAGGTGATGGAGCGCAACCGGCTCACCACCGACGAGGTCATCAGCGTGTTCTTCACGGCCACGCCCGACCTGACCGCCGAGTTCCCCGCCCTGGCCGCGCGCAAGCTGGGCTTCCACGACGTGCCCCTGCTCTGCGCGAGCGAGATCGACGTGCCCGGCGCGCTGCCGCGGGTGGTCCGGCTGATGGCCCACGTGGCCACGGACCGCCCGCGCCAGGACATCCAGCACGTCTATCTGCGCGGCGCGGTGGCCCTGCGGGTGGACATCGCCCAGTGAGGATTACCCGTCCAGTAGTGAGTCAGTAGACAGTCAGTAAATAGCCACCTGTCCGAAATAACCGTGGAGCGGTGCCGCGGCAGCGCATAGTGGGTGCGCGGGTGTCGATCTGGACGTTCCCGCGCAGGCACGAGCACGGTAAGCAAGGGAACCACCCACCATGACCCCCAGCCCGGGCGGCGAGATCACCAGCGCCGTCATCGTCGGAACCGGCCTCATCGGCACCTCCGCGGCCCTCGCCCTGCGCCAGCGCGGAGTGCGGGTCCTCCTCGCCGACCGCGACCCCCGCGCCGTACGGCTGGCGCGGGAGCTCGGCGCGGGGGAGGAGTGGCACCCGGGCGCCGAGCGGGCGGACCTGGCCATCCTCGCGGTGCCCCCGCAGTTCGTCGCGCAGCAGCTGCTCGACCTGCAGAAGGGGGACGTGGCCCGGTTCTACACCGACGTGGCGAGCGTGAAGGCGCTGCCGCTGGCGGAGGCCGCCCGGCTCGGCTGCGACCTGCGCAGCTACGTGGCCGGGCATCCGCTGGCCGGCCGGGAGCGGTCGGGTCCCGGCGCGGCGCGGGCGGACCTGTTCCTGGGGCGCCCGTGGGCGCTGTGCCCGACGCCCGAGGCGGCGCCGGAGGCCGTACGGGCCATGCGGGAGCTGGTCGGGCTGTGCGGGGCGAACGCGGTCGTGGTGGACGCGCGGGAGCACGACGAGGCGGTGGCGGTGGTCTCGCACGCGCCGCACGTGGCCGCCTCGGCGGTGGCGGCGCGGCTGGCGGTGGCGTCCGAGACGGCGCTCGGCCTGTCCGGCCAGGGCGTACGGGACGTGACCAGGATCGCGGCCAGTGACCCGGGACTGTGGACGGGCATCCTGTCCGGCAACGCCGCCCCGGTGGCGGCGGTCCTGGAGGCGGTCGCGGACGACCTGGCCGCCGCGGCCAGGGCGCTGCGCGAGTTCGCCGCGGAGGGCACCGAGATCTCCGGCGTGACCGAGCTGCTGCGGCGCGGGGCGGCCGGCACCGGCCGCATCCCCGGCAAGCACGGCGGCCCGGCCCGCACGTACGCGGTGGTCGGCGTGGTCATCGGCGACCGTCCCGGCGAGCTGGCCCGGCTGTTCCAGGTGGCCGAGCAGGTCGGTGTCAGCATCGAGGACGTGCGCCTGGAGCACGTG
>NZ_BOOA01000126.1 GCF_016862995.1 Acrocarpospora phusangensis | reverse complement strand
CGGATAAATCCGGCGTCTAGGCCATTCCAGCCGTTTTTAGTTCGGGCAGGAGGTCGGTTAGGTCCACTGGGAGGTCGGCGGTGGCGTTGACGACCAGGCAGTGGAGGGCGCCGGAGGAGAGGGGCAGGACGTTTTCGGCGGCTTTGGCGATGCCGCGGGCTCGGGCGGCGGGGGACATGGCGCTGGTGGCGCGGGACGCGATGGTGGGGCCGAGAGAGGCGAGGTGCGGGGCGATCAACGGGAGGGCGTGGCAGCGGGACGGGCAGGTGGCGCAGCCGGGGAGCTCGCGGGGCGGGTCCTGGGTGAGGAGTTGGTTGAGGGCGGCCTGGACGTCCGTGTAGCGGGTGGCGGCTTTTGGAGTGAGTTCGGGGGAGTCGCACCAGATCGCGCAGAGGCGGGCGAACTGGCGGGCGGCGCGGTCTCTGCGGAGGCGTTCGGCGGGCGGAAGATCGGGAGAGCCGACGGCGAGGGCGCGGGCTTCGACGATCGTGGTGAGCCAGCGGTGGGCGGAGCGTGTCGCCATGCAGTACGCGGCGTCGCCGGCGGTGTCGCGCCAGCGTTTCCAGAGCGGCCAGAGATCTTCAGCGGTGGCGGTGAGAAGGCCGGCGAAGAAGGCGGAGAGTGCGGCGTCGGTGGTCACGGACTGGCGTTCCGCGGTGCCGAACGCGGTGCAGGGGGAAGGGCACTGGCGGCAGCCGCCGTCCCGGTGCAGGTAGGTCAGGTCGTGCCCGACGAGCGGCGCGGCCTCTCCGGCGGTGGCCGGCTCGTGCATGCGCACCAGTACGGCGGACCCGATCCGGGAATCATGCACCACCGCCTCCCCCGGCGGCAGCGTGGCCAGATGGCGTGACTGGGCGTCCGTGAGGTTGACCGTACCGGCGACGACGGCGCGGTCGTCAAGGGAGACCAGGCGGTGCAGGATCTTGACGTTGGAGTTCTTGACGATCTCCGGTGCGAGCTTGGTCGGGATCTGGTCGGCGATCACGAAGCCTTCGCCGTACGCGCGCATCTCGGCGAGCATGTCGGTGAACATCGTGACGGCCTTGGCCTGGGAGTCGGCGTTCTCGGAACTGGCGGGTCCCCGGGCGGGCCGGAGCAGCCGGTGCGCCTCCTCGATGAGCGTGAGGTGGCGTAATCCCTTGCCGGTCCGGGTCTCGGCGTACTCGTACAGGAGGCTGAGGAGCAGGGCCATGATGAACGCCTTCTCCTCGTCGTCGCCGAGGTTGCGCAACTCGACCACGCAGGGCCGGCTGAACAGCTCGTCCAGCGCGACCGAGCGGTTGGTGTTCAGCGCCATGCCCTTGCCGCCCAGCATCAGGCTGCGCAGCCGGGACCGCAGGGCCGCACCCATGTTCTGGTGGACCTCCCGCGCGTACTGCCGCCGGTCCAGCACGACCTCGATCTTGTCGTAAAGATCACCCAGGGTCGGCGTGAGCGCACTCAGATCCTCGGGCGAGCCGAGCGAATCGTTGAAGGACGTGTCCAGATCCCACCCACGCTCGGTGTAGAGCTCCAGCATCGCCTCTTCGAGCACGTACGGCATGCCCGCGTACATCGGGAAAGCCGCGTTGAACACGGCCTTCAGCAGATCGATGTGCCGAGCCAGCGGCACCCCCGGCACCGGAGTGAACGGATTGAGCCGCAACGGCAACGCGGCGTCCGCCCCGATCGAGTAGACCCGCAGCCGCCCGCGCAACGCCGGATGCCGAGCCAGCTCCCGGTACTCGGCCTTCACCGGCTCGATCACCAGGAACGGCACCCCGAACTCCGTGTACGCCTGCGTGAGCAGGTTCATCGCCGTGGTCGTCTTGCCGTACCCGGTCATGCCGGAGATGAAGACGTGCCGGTTGAGCGCGTCCGCGGTGAGCGTGACCGGTTGCAGTTCCCGCCCGAGCGGATCCAGCAGCCGTCCGAGTTCCACCGTCCGCCCGGTCGGCGAGGGAGCGGACTGCGCGAACTCGCCGATGTCGCGCATCGGCAGCCCCGGGATCTCCCGCGTCGGCAGGTTCATCAGGACCGCGAGTTCGTCGGAGGTCACGCAGGTGCCCAGCGACTCGAAGGCGGGCCCGAGCGGGTGGCCCTGCTTCCCGAGGGCGGGCGTGAGCGACAGCGTCCGCCCGCCCAGCGCGGCCCCGCGTACCAGCCAGGGCGCGGGCCTGATCACCCGCAGCGGCTCCAGCGCGGTCGCGTCGCCCGCGCAGATGCCGCGCAGCGCGCTCGCCACCGCGTCCAGCGTGCCGTCGCTGTCGGCGGCCAGATACACGGAGGTGCGCCACCAGCCCGCGCTCCTGGCCTGCTCGATCCGGTCGATGTGCCGCTGGAGCAGCCGTTCCGCGGCCTCCGCCTCGGCGTCCAGCACCTCGATCCCGACGGATCGGGTGGTCGTCTCGGTCCTGCCGGTGCTCACCGTGGTGCTGCGCTGCGCGTTGGCCAGCCCGGCCAGGATGAACGCGGGCTGGGCCAGGCCGCCCATCTTCTCGGTGAACATCCCGATCACGGTGGCGAACGCGGCCAGCCCGGCGAGCGAGGCGGTCAGCGGGGAGAGCCGGTTGTCGGTCTCGGTCCTGGAGGTGGTGGTGGAGTCGCTGTCGCCGTGAGCTTCGGTGAGGCTTTGCCGTACATAGGAGTGGATGTCGCGTTTGAGGCTTCGGCAGAGGTCGAGGGTCGCGTCGGTGGTGGCGAGGTCGAGGGGTTCGGCCACCACGACGACGGCGTAGTTGCGGTCGCCGACGGCGTTGACCAGGCGGTCGAGGCTCTGGAATGCGGTCGAGCCGGCGCGGGGCGACGGGATGCCGGTGATGAGGGCGAGCGCGGGGGCGGACCGCAGGAAGGCCGACAGTTCGCTCGTGTCGCCCTGGCCGAGCGGGCCGGTCCCGCCGAGTTCGAGACCGCTCAGGTGCGCGCGGAGCACGCTCGCCTGCGCCTGGAGGAAGTCGCCGGTGGAGCCGCGCGAGACCCCTGCCAGGCGGCGTCCGCCCAGGTGGATGCGGTGCCGGGAGCCGGTGCCGTGCAAGGCCATGATCATCGCGTGGCCGTGCCAGTGGCCGGCCGTCAGCGCGTGCGCCATGGCGGCCGTGGTGTCCTCGCCCTGCCGGGGGCGGCCCAGCCTGCGGACCTCGCCGAGCATGGGCACACTGTCCTCGCTCAGATCCGACCGCCAGTACGACGGCTGGAAGTCGGCCAGGTAGCGCCGCTCCAGCAGCGACATCAGCAGCCGGGGCACGTTCTCGCCCGCGTGCCGGCTCAGCTCGACCGCAGCCATGGCGCTGTCCCCTCGTCCTGGCCAGTGAAAGTCGCCGGCTCGGCCGCCGGCACCGGTAGCCCGCTGAAGTACGGCGCCAGCTCCGGCCACCACGCCGCCCCCACGGCCAGATCGTGCTCGGGCGCGTCGCTCCGCCAGGCCCGGTCGTAGAACGGCCAGATCGCCCCCACCCCGCCGACGACCACCTGCCCCTCCAGTTCCCGCAACGCGCCGGTCACCTCGCGCACGCTCGGCCAGGCCAGCATCTCCGCGCGGGAGAGCCGCAGCGGCGTGAACATGCGCTCGGCCAGCGGCCCCCGCCACTGGGTGGGCTGCACCGGATCCAGCGCGGCCCCGAACTCGTACACCCCGTCCAGTACGGCCACCGGATCGACCGCCCCCTCCCCGCACCGATCGAGCACCATCCGCCGCAACTCCGCACACCACGCCCCCGACCCGTACGGAACCGACCGGGCCCCCGGCAGCCGCCGTACCTGCGACTGGTCGGCGTTCACCTGGTAGGAGGCCAGCCATGTGCGGGTCTCCCCGACTACGGCCACCGAGACCCGTCCCCGCCAGGCGCCGTCCACCGGCTCCGACAGCCACCGGCACAGGAGCGCGTCCGCCGGATCCACGCACCCGACCCCGGTCAGCCCGGCCGCGGCGCACACCTCCAGCACCCGCTTCTCCAGCGGTACGGCCAGCGTGATCCGGTACCCCGCGTCAACCCCCAGATACTGGCTCAGCCTCCCCCGAATCCCCCGCAGGAACTCCGGGTCCCACGGATCCTCGGTGGCGCCGCCGCCCCACGCGTTGGGGATCAACCGGCGGCGGCCGTCCCCGACCACGGAGATCTGGGTGCCCAGCCCGGAAGACTCCCGCAGCACGATCGAGCTGCGGGAACGCTGCGGGTCTACGCCGATCGCGGCGGTCATGAGACCATGCGCCGTTCCGCCTCGGCCAGGCAGTCGCGGGCCAGTTCGTGGAGTTTGAAGCGCAGTGTCCTGGCCGACAGCAGCGGGGTCTCGTCCGGGTCGGCGGGCGCCTGGCCCGAAGGCGTACAGGAGGCCAGGATCAGCTGCCTGACCTCCTCCTGGCGGGCCATCAGGCGGGCGGCCGCGTCCCGTCCGGCCGTGCGCGCGCTGGCCTTGGTCGCCTCCCGGTCGACGCGGATGGAGTCGTTGATGCCCTTGCCGCCGCCGATCAGGCCGCCGAGCACACCGCCGACGACCGTGCCCACGCCGGGAAAAAGGAACGTTCCGACGGTGGCGCCGATCGCCGCGCCGGCGCCGCCCTTGCCCAGCCGGACATCGGTGTTGCTCACCGGGACGGTCACGTCCGGGGGCCGGAGGCTGTCCTTCAGCCGCTTGACGGCGGCGGCCGGGAGGGCACGGTACTTGTTCTCGCGGGCGCACTCGTTCGCGGCGGCGACCAGGTCGTCGGCCAGGCGGTCGGCGGCGTCGCGCAGCTTGCCGGTGAGCAGCGAGCCGTACGCGGTGTTGTAGAGGAAGTTGCTCTCGATCTGGGCCTCGATCTGCGGGCCGCAGCGTTCGATCTCCTCCCGGTGGCGGGCGAAGCAGGCGGACACGGCCTGGTTGAGGGCCCTGCGGAAGCCGCGTTCGCGTTCGTTGAACTTGGCGCGCTCGCGGGCGATCTGGTCGCGCCGATGTTCGAGGGCGGACTGGTGCCGGCGTACGCGGTCCTCCATCTCCTCGGCGACGCCGCGGACCCCGAAGGCGGCGTGTTCCAGCCGAGCCGTCAGCACGCGCGGGCTGAGCGAGTCCAGCAGGTGACGGGCCTGCGGCCCGCCGTACGCCGCCGGATCGCCGGCGCAGGCCCGCGCGGACACGAACACCACCTGGGGGCGGTGGCCGAACACGGAGGTGATCCGGGTCCGGATGGGTTCGGCGCGTTCGGCGAGGAAACGCCGCCAGTACTCGGGGGTGTCCTGGCCCAGGAAGACGTTGACCACGAAGAGCACCTTGCTCGTGCCGAACTGCGCCATGTGGTCGTTGAGGAAGGCCTGTTCGGTCTCCGACATCGGCTGCCGCGAGTTCACCACCCAGACCAGCAGATCCGCCGCCGAGGCGGCCTCCGTGGCGCGCGCGTTCATCGCCGCGGTGTCGTCGATGCCCGGCGAGTCCACCCAGGTCACGTCCGGCGGGATCGAGCTGCTGGCCAGGGTCAGCAGGATGCGCTCGACCCGGTGCACCTCATCCCGGTAGTCGCCGGAGGAGTCCACCAGGGAGACCTGCCGGGCGATGGCCGACGTGCTGAAGGCCAGCAGCCTGCGCTTCCTGCCGTTGTAGGAGAACGCCTGATCCCGGGAGCCCGACTGGATCCAGCAGGGCACACCCGTCTCGGGATAGTCGTCCGTCGGCAGCAGCGCCCGGCCGATCAGGGCGTTGATCAGGCTGGACTTGCCGGAGCTGAACCGGCCGCCGAACACGATCGTGGCCTCGGTCCGGCGCAGCGGCTCGACCGCCGCCTGGAAGCTGTCCCGCACACCGTTCCCGGCGCACTCCGGTAACAGCTGGTCAGCGCGTCGCGTGATCTCCTCCAGCATCGTGGCTCACCTCTGCTGCGCGATGGTCAGGGCCCGCTTGAGCTCCAGCTGGCAGGCCGCCAGCGCGGTCGCGCTCCGGTCCAGATCGGCCAGGATCTGGTCCTTCTCGCCCTGCTCGCGCTGGTTGATGCTGACGATCTCCTGGATGTTGCGCTCCTCCTCGTCGATGAGCGCGGAGATCTCGCTGGTGGCCGTGGCCTCCATGGCGTCGAATCGTTCGGCCAGCTCGCGGGCGATGGCGGCGCTCTTCTCCTCGGGCATCAGGCGGAGCTGGTCGTCGGCGACCTTCCGTACCGCGCGTTTGGCCCGCTCGGCGAGGCCGAGGTTGCCGCCGACGATGCTCGCCACCGCGGCCGAGAGCAGCACCACGGTGATCACCACGGGGGCCGCGGTGACGCCGAGCGCGCCGATCGCCAGCCAGGCCCCGGCCGCGCCGACCGCGCCGCCCAGCGCGCCGCGCCAGCCGCCCGCGCCGCCGCCGACCACCGCGCCCACGTTGCCGAACAGCAGCCCGGCCACCGCGCCCAGCACCCGGTCGGTGGTGCCCACGATCGAGCCGGACCCGGCCTCCACCTTCCAGCCGGTCAGCTCCAGGTGGATCTCGTCGAACTGCCGCCCGATCGTGGCGATCTCGTTCTCCAGGTCCTCGCCCAGCTCCTCCAGGACCGAACGCAGGATCGCGCCCGCCTCGGTCCTGCCCCACTCCTCGATCCGGGCGGCCACGAACAGGTTGATCGCGTCGGAGACCTCGCGCTTCATCTTCTCCTGGCGCAGCACCGCGATCAGCGACCTGGAGATCTCCACCGACTCCAGGTGGCCCGCCAGCTCGGCCCTGATCCGGGATACCAGCGCCGTGAAACTGGCGATCAGCTCGCTCTCCGCCCGCGCCCGGTGCCGCTTGAACAGGCGCGGGATCTTCGCCGGCCGGTCCTTGATGGCCGTCAGGCTCGGCAGGATGCTCGTGTACGCCTCCCGCAGCCTGGCCTGATCGGCCTGCGTGGCCTGCCGGCGCTGCGCGATCTGCTGCTCGACCGTGGCGGCCATGGTGCTGGCCTGGGTGGCGTACTTCTTCAGGTGCTCGTGCAGGCGCTCCTCGTTGAGGAAGGCGGCCAGGCGCTTCTCGAACTCCAGCAGCCCCGACGCCTCGATCATCCGCTGGTCGCCGGTGTAGCGGCCGTCCCTGGCCTGGTTGGCGTCCACGAAGTAGATCCCGCGGGTGGCCAGGTCCTGGCCGGTCCAGGAGGGGCCCTGCTGGTGGTCGCGGACGTACTTGTTCCAGAAGAAGCCCTTCAGCTTCTCGTCGGCCTTCTTGCCGTGCATCAGGTTGACGACGCTGAAGACGCGGGTGCCGTCCGCGACCACCCGGGAGACCTCGTCGAGTTCGCTCATGCCCATGGGGGAGTCGCTGCGGTAGACCACGATGGCGGCGTCGCAGCGGCCGGTGGCGTCCCGGGTGACCGCGCTCCTGGTGGGGTTCTCGTCCAGGCCGGGTGAGTCGTACACGATGACGCCGGCCTGGCAGAGGGTCGCGGGGAAGCCCATCTCGAACTGGCGGATGTGGGCGAACCGCTTGATGTTCTCCTCCTCGTCGTAATAGAGCGAGGATTCCTGCAGGTAGCGGGAGAACGTCCACTCCTCGGCCTTGGAATCGAAACCCCACGCCTTCACGAACGGCGGGTCCGCGTACTGCACGCCGGTCAGGATGGCGGTGGCGGGCAGGTCGTCGACCACCATCGGCCCCTTGTGGCCCTGCAGGTCCACCGGCACCGTGGTGCCGCCCATCAGCGCGTTGAGCAGGGTCGACTTGCCGTTCTTGAAGCGGCCCATGACGATGATGTTGAACGTGTCGGACCGCAGCTGCCGCCCGGTCTCGCGCAGCCGGTCGGAGGTCTCCCGCATGGCGAGGGACTCGGCGATGCCGGCCAGGTCGTCGATAGCCCGCGTCGCGGATGACTTGGCCTGGTCCACCCCGGCCTTGATCCGCTCCGCGAGCTCGGAGACGTTCTCGGTGTTCGCCACCGTGCTTCCTTCCTTGAGGGGGCTTTGAGGGGGCCTTGAGGGGCTTAGGGGCTTTGAGGGGGCTACAGCCGCTGCCGTAACGCGCGGAGCTGGTCGCCGGCTGTGTCGTCCGGCTCTGGGGAGGCTTGGTCGAGGGCTTGGTCGAGGCGGTCGAAATGCCAGGCCATCTGTCGTTTAGAGGCGGCTAGCGACCTTTTGATACGTTCCGCCGCCGTTTGCCGGACCGTGGCGACGGACGCGACGATGGCGCCCCGCGCCTGGACGGCGATCTCCTGCTCGGCCTGGCCACCCCGCAGGTAGCGGCCGACCAGATGGGTGCCGGTCGCGCCCAGCGTGCCGAGGGCGGCGGCGGGCAGCAGGCCGACGCCGAAGGTGAGCGCGACCGCTCCGGTGAGCGCGCCGCCCACCAGGGTCATCGGCAGTTCGGACGACTTCTCCGGCGGCCGCCAGGAGGCCGCCATCCGGGGATCGGAGGTGTCGGTGTCGGGCGTCAGCTGGACGCCGTCCGCCAGCACGCCCGGGTAGGTCCGGCCCGACGCGTGCGGCGCGACCCGGTTCACCAGGTCCCAGTCCACGTCGTCGAGCAGGTCCGCCGTCTCGCTGTTGATTTGCGCGACCCGCGCCGAGAACGCCGCCGCGTTGGTCCGCCGCCAGCGCTGCACCCCCTGCTCGTAGTAGCGGTTGACGACCGCCACCGCGCCGCTGTCCGACAACTGCTGGCGATGCCGGGACAGGTACGCCTCCAGCCCGTTGACCAGGTCCTGCTCCAGCATCTGCAGCGAGGCGGCCACCTGCCGCTCGTACGTGAGCAGGTCGGAGTCCAACCGGCGCAGCAGCCGCTGACCGGCCTCGGCCACGGTCGTACGGGTGGAGGCGAGGTGCCGCTGTTCGCGGGTCGAGGCGGCGGCCTGCTGATCGGCGTGCTCCCGATCGGCCAGCGCCAGCGCGTACGCGGCCCGCGCGCCGCCGATCAGATCCTCGCCCGGCGTGTTCGCCCAGGCGGTCAGCAGTTCACGATCCCGTTCCACCCGAGGGGTCAGGGCGGTGCCGCTCCACAGCAGGCAGCCGCGTTCGGCCAGGTTCTGCCCCGCCCACTCCTCGTCCGGGTCGCCCACCAGCAGCCGCCAGGCGCTGCGCTCCACGACCTGGAGATCGCCGGGTCCGGCCAGCGCCTCGGCGCCGACCATCACGACCCGCACCGTCGGGGACGGCCTGGCCAGCATCGCCGTGGCCGCCTCCACCGCCTCGGGCGTCAGCAGCTGACCGCACTGGAGCGCCACGATGACGCGGTTGGCGGTGAGCGTGGGCGCGCTCTCCAGGTCGCCGGTGGTCACCGGGTGCCCGGCGGATTCGAGCCAGGCGCGCAGGGGTGTGCTGTCGGTGCCGGCGGAGGCGTACAGCGTGAGGGTGCGGTCGGCCGGGTCCTGGAGGGAGCCGGTGAACGCGGTGACCGTGGCCCATCCCCGCGCGCGGGCGAGCGCCGCCGTGTCCGCGAGGATCCTCTGGTGCTCCATCACCGCTCCAGCCAGTCGAAGAAGTCGGGGGTCAGGGCCCGGAACCAGGGGAGGCCCTCGCGGGGGAGCACCGCGTGCAGGATCTCGCCGACGTCGGCCCTGATCGGTTCGGGACCTGTCTCGCCGCGGAAGAAGTGCGGCGCGGCCTCGCCGATCAGCTCGTCGAACAGCCGCAGGTCCTCCTTGGCCTGGGCGAACGTCCGTCCGGTCGGCGTGACGGTGACCGCTTCCGTGGGGATCTGTCCGTACGGCGTGACGCTCTGGTGCGCGTACACGAGCACCTGGCGCCGTCGCGCGGACATGGCCCACCAGCGGTCGGGCGGGCTCAGCCGGAGCGGGCGGCCCGGGGCGCGGGCGGCCGGGGCGGCGAACACGGCGTACGCCGGGGTCGTCCAGCGCAGCGTGGGCAGGGGCGCGGAGACGTAGTGTTCGGCCGGGATCTCGCTCTGCCGGAGCGGGTGGGTCGCAATCTTCTTGCGAATCTGCTCGTACGCGATGAATTCCGTCATATTGTCCTCCCCGAGTTCGCGATGTCGGTCACCACGCTGAAGCCTCCGGCCTGCAGCCAGGCGGCGTCCATGGTGGCGGCATCCACGAACTTGCCGGATTCGCCGGTTCCACTGTCGTTGATGAAGAAGCCTTGGATTTCGCCATTTGATGGGTTTCGCGCGACGCCGGTCACACTGACGGCGTGGTTGTACTGACCGGATTCGAGGTAGTTCGCGTCCTGCCAGAGTTCACCCGCGTTGGCCTCGATGATGACGCCGCGCCCTTGTTCGACGTTGGCGGCCAGATCCTCCAGGGAATCGCCGGTTTCCACATGGGCGGGAACGCCGAAGTCGGACAGAATCTTGGCTTGTTCGAACGGGGTGGTTCCGCCGGATTTGGTGGGGTCGTCGGAGACGTTGCATAAGCCGTTCTGGACGGCGTAGTCGACGAGTTCGGCCTCGGTGACGTCCACCCCGAATCGGCGGAGCTGATTCATGTCGGAGCAGAGGCCGCAGGTGCCTTGGAAGTCGGGGTTCGTGCCCTGGAGGTGGTTGTACTCGGCGAGGCCGGAGACGTCCCCGAGGACGAGGGACTCCCTTCCGTCGGGGAGCACGTCCAGGCTGTAGGGGACATCCACCATGCCGAGATCGATCGGTGGGGGGACGTCTGGGGCGAGATCTCCAGGTGTGTCGTAGCTCATTCGGCGCCTCCGGGCGGGTGAGAACGAACGTTCACCTGATAGACCCGGGGGGTCGGGGCATCTTTACCGATTGCCGGAATTTCCCAGGGATCGGGGAGATATCGCGCGACCTTCGTGCATGCGGCCCTTAACGCGCCCTGCCATCCCCGGCGGCGATACGCCCGCTTCTCCAGCACCACCAGCCGGAACGCCTCCGCCTCACTCGCACTGAGCCGCTCCCGCCGCGCCGCCCCGGCCCGCCCGAACCCCTGCTCCAGCGCCTCCAGCCCGCCGATGTCCTCCGCATGCTCGGTGAACAGGAACACCCTCAACTTGGGTACGGCCCGGCAATGCGCGACCGCACACGCCTCCGGCCGTACCCCGAGTAACTCGGATATCCCGGCCCAGGTGATCCCGGGCTGGGCCAACCGCTGCCGTACGACGTCGAACTCCAGCCGATTGACGGCACCCTTCCGAAACGCCCCTTCCAGCGCCTCGCCCAACCACCCCGGTTGATCACCGGCATCCGGACCCGAAGCCTGGCCTCCGCGCTCGTCCTTTTCGAGCTGCTGATCGAGGACAACCTCTCGGCCGGCTTGCTTGGATCGTTCCATACCGAAGCGCGCGGCCTCTCGCGCCGCGATGGCCATCACCCAGGTCACATACTGCGATTCCCCGCGAAAACTCGAATGCCCCCGCCAAGCCCGAACCGCTATCCGCTGAAAAAGATCATCAGCATCCGTCCGCTGCCAGGTAACCCGCCGACAATAGGCGGCTACCTCCCCCTGAACCCCCACCCAAACATCCTCAAACGACCCCACCGGACGCCCTCAGCCCTTAAACCGTTCCAACCCCGCCACCAAGGACCCCCGCGTCCCATCGCCCTCTACCTATCACCCCCCATCCCAGACATCAAGATTCCAACCAAAACTAAGGTTGCCAATTGCCAATCACCCCTCACCACAACCGAAACCAGAAATATCCTCCCAAGCCACACTCTGACCGTTTTAGGCCATCGAACAACTGCAACATAAGGGACTTTCCTCCAGCAAGGAATTGGCGTCCCTTAAAATTGGGCTTCTAGGCCCGGAAATAAGCTCAACCCGAATCCTCCGAAGGCCCGGGACCTCTCCCACCGTCACGAGGATTCGGGGGGTTGCAGGAGTTCGCGGATGTCTTGGGGGAGTTGGCTGAGGGCGTGTTCGACGGGGGCGGGGGACATTTCATCGCGTAGGGCGGCGGTGACGATCGGGGCGAGTTTGGGGACGTCCGTGCGGGCGATGCGGCCCGACTGGGCGAAGTGTTCGATGAACTCCTGGCGGTCCCGGCGGATCGGGACGGCGCTGGGGTTCCAGCCGTTGTAGTAGATGCCGCGCAGGAGGTCGGGCAGCTGGGCGGCCAGGTGGGCCGCGCCTTCCACGGTCAGGCCGTCCCTGACGGAGTGCAGCCAGCGCCGCAGCACGTGGTAGACGAACTCCCGGTCCTCGGTGCCGATGGAGTTGCCGAGGTCCGCCAACCAGCGGTTGGTGGTGTGAATGGTGCGTTCGAGACTGTGTACTCCTGTGGGTGACATGACCCTCACCGCCTTCCCCATACCTGCGATCGCCGCCGTTCGGCCCGGTCAGGGACGGACGGTTCCGTGGACGAAGTGACCGGCGAACCAGTCGCGGGCCAGTTCCGCGACCGTTTCGAGCGCTCCGGGCTCCTCGAACAGGTGGCCCGCGCCGGGGACGATCTGCAGGCGGTTCTCACAGCGCATCCGCACCTGCGCCGCCCGGTTGAGATCGATCACCACCTTGTCGTCCCCGCCCACGATCAGCAGGGTCGCCGCCCGTACGGCGGGGAGCTTGGGCGCGGCCAGGTCGGGCCGCCCGCCCCGGGACACGACCGCGTTCACCTGGTCGCCCAGCTCCGCCGTCGCCCAGAGCGCGGCCGCGGCCCCGGTGCTGGCCCCGAAGTAGCCCATCGGCAGCCCGGTGGCCCGGGGCTGCTCGACCAGCCAGTCGGTCACCCGCATGAGTCGCGCGGCCAGCAGCTCGATGTCGAACACGTTGCGCCGGTTGACCTCCTCCTCCCGGGTGAGCAGGTCGAACAGGAGCGTCGCCAGGCCGGCACGGTTGAGCGCGGAGGCCACGTACCGGTTGCGCGGGCTCTGCCGGCTGCTGCCGCTGCCGTGCACGAAGACCACGACTCCGGTCGCGTGCGCCGGGACGGCGAACTGGCCGCCCAGCCGTACCCGCCCGGCGTTCACCTCGACTTCCTCGACGTGGTCGTCCATATCGGAACTAGCCATGATCTTCCCGTGCTCTCCCCCGAGGGATGCGGCCCCGACGATGTTCAGCTCGCCGTACGGACCACCCGAGATGCCGCCCCAACTCGCACGTCGCAAACCGGCAAGCACGTAGACCTCCCTCTTTACCTTCGACCCGAAAGCCCCCTTCGTGGTAGGGCCGAAAGTCCCGGAGTGGTTCAGCGGCGCCGTACGGCCCGGAGGACGGCGTCGAAGACGGTGATCGATCGGCCTTCGGGGTCGACGGCCGGGCGTCCGGGCGAGGAGGCCGTGATGTCCCACTCGTCCGGGTCCAGGGTGGCCGCGATCTGCTCCGCGGTGAACATGAGGTCGGGGAAGTGGGGGCGGCCCATCGTGGTCTCCAGGTCCTTCGGGTGGTGGCCGACGACGAGAAGCGTTCCCCCGGGGCGTACGGCCGCGGCCAGGCGCCGGTGGAGGGCCTGGAGCTCCGGGCGGGGGAGGTGGATGAACTGCGCCGAAACCAGGTCGAACTGTCGCGGTGCGGGGTCCCAGGTCAGGACGTCGGCGTGCTCCCAGGTGATCCGGTTCGCGATCTCGGCGCCGGCTTCGGCGGCCTGCTTGGCGGCGCGGTCCAGCGCCACCTGGGACACGTCGGCCCCGGTGACCTGCCAGCCGCGCGAGGCCAGCCAGATCACGTCGGCTCCTTCACCGCAGCCGACGTCCAGCGCGCTGCCCGGGGCGAGATCGGTGGCGGTGGAGACGAGTCGCGGGTTGGGGTTGCCGCTCCAGATCCTGTCGGCGGAGCCGTAGCGTTCGTCCCAGAACTGCTGAGTGAAGAGCGCACTGACGTCCATGTCCTGATCGTGGGTATGGCCGTGGCCGGCGGCGCTCGCCGTGCTGGTGGCGTGGCTCTCGGCCGTGGTCGCGGCGATCGGGTCGGGAGCGTCTCCCTGCCGGGTCATGGGGTTCTCAATTCCGTTCGCAGATGTGCTCCCGTAGGCCGTGACGGCGAGGCGGGTGTCTTCGGCGATCAGGTCGGCGTTGATGGCGGCGGCCGCGAAGGTGCCGGCGGCGGCCGAGGTGACGACCTGGGCCATGAGGTCGGTGACATTGCCGGCCACCCAGACGCCCGGGACCTCGGTGAGTCCGGTGGGGTCGGCGGCGATGAACTCGCCCTGGCCGGTCGGGTGCGCGGTGGGGTGCAGGCCGAGGTCCGCCAGCACCCGCGAGGACGACACGAACCGGGGGGCGACGGTCACCGCCTGGCGGGCTATGACGGTCCCGTCGGCCATCCGCACCCCGGTGATGCGGTCGTCGGTGACGACGAGGGAGTCCACCGGACCGGTGACGATCCGGACGCCGAGGGCGGCCAGCTGCTCGGCCTGCTCGTCGGTCAGCGGCGGCGCGGTATTCGTGAACAGCACGAGATCGGACGTCAGTTGCCGGAACAGCAACGCCTGATGCACCGCGACCGGTCCGGTCCCGAGCACACCGATCGCCTGGTCGCGAACCTCCCACCCATGGCAGTACGGGCAGTGCACCACGTCTCGCCCCCACCGCTCCCGTACCCCGGCGACCTCGGGCAGTTCGTCGACCAGCCCCGTGGTCACCAGCACCCGCCGCGCGGTGACGACCCTCCCGTCGCCGAGTTCCACCTCGAACCCGTCCGCGCTCTGGCGTACCGTCGTCGCCTCGCCCGAGACCAGAAGCCCGCCGTAGTGGGCGACCTCCTTACGCCCGGTCTCGACCAACTCGGCCGGCTTCATGCCGTCCCGGGTCAGGAACCCGTGCACCCCCGACGCGGGCGCGTTCCGCGGCGACCCCGCATCGATCACGACCACCGAGCGCCGGACCCTCCCGAGCATCACCGCCCCGCTCAACCCGGCGGCTCCGCCACCGATCACCGCCACATCGAATCTCTCCGCCAGCCGATCCGCTGGTTCCTTGGTCATCACGACCACCTCCACCCAGCACCATGCAACCGCCGGTTCAGACTCCGCAAACTTCCTTGCCGTTATGGCAAACTGCCCCCATGGACGACAATCTGGACAGTGTGCTGGCCTCCGTCGGCCCTCGCCTGCGCGCCCTCCGCCGCCAACGCGAAACCACCCTGACCGACCTGTCCACCACCACCGGCATCTCGGTCTCCACCCTGTCCCGCCTGGAATCCGGCCAGCGCCGCCCCACCCTGGAGCTCCTCCTGCTCCTCGCCCGCGCGTACGGCGTGCAACTCGACGAACTGGTCGGCGCCCCCCTGACCGGCGACCCCCGCGTCCACCTCCGCCCGGTCACCTACAACGGGCTGACGATGATCCCCCTCACCCGCCGCGCCGGAGGCGTCCAGGCCTACAAACTGATCATCCCGCCCACCCGGAACGCCCCCGAGCAGAAAACCCACGAAGGCTACGAGTGGATCTACGTCCTCAACGGCCGTCTCCGCCTCCTCCTGGGCGACCAGGACCTCCTCATCACCCCCGGCGAAGCCGCCGAATTCGACACCCGAATCCCCCACTGGTTCGGCAACTCCGACCCCACCCCCGTCGAAGTCCTCGTCCTCTTCGGCCGCCAGGGCGAACGCGTCCACCTCCGCGCCAGATCCGTCCCCGACTAGCGATCTGCGCCGCGCCCGAGCCAGGCGCTGCCAGTCGGGAACCGCGATGTCGAGGTCGACCACCGCTGACCTAACCCCTGGCCGCCTCTCGCCCCTTCCCCGTAGTACTAGCCCCAGTCGCACGCGGCGGGCCTCCACATCCCTCCATGTCCTCACTCGTAACATTCAGGAGCGCGTTTATGGCACACGGTAACCGGGAGGTCGATCGCCCGGCTGATGCTGTGAGGTGCCGTGTGGGGGTGCAGCGCCGAGTCGTTCCCGGCCGGCACGCCGCAGTAGATGCGATCGCCTCGACGATTCGCGGAAGGACGGTTGATGACTGAGATTTACGACCATCTAGGAAATCCGGTCACGCATGGCCGGGCGCACGTCAACGGCATCCGTATGCATTACGTGACCGCCGGGCAGGGTGAACCGCTGCTTCTGCTACACGGAACGCCAAAAAATCATTTCTACTGGTACAAGCTAATTCCGCTGCTGACCGAACAATTCACGATCGTTGCGCCCGATCTCCGTGGTTTCGGCTACAGCGACAAGCCGCCGGCCGAGGAAGGCTACGACAGCCTAACCAGTACAACCGATCTGGCCGAGCTGATGCATCAGCTCGGTCACGCGAGCTACCACGTCCATGGGGAGGACCGGGGCGCGGAGTATGGGTACGTACTTGCCGCCACGCGACCCGAGCACGTCAGAACGCTTTCGTTCGGCGAGATGCTACTCTCCGGTGAAGGCCTCGAGAAGTGGTCGAACTTCACGCCGGACCACATTTCTGCCCAGTATCAGCGTCAAGGTATCTGGCTGTGGCATATCCCGTTCTTCTGGATGCCGCACATCCCGGAGATGCTGATCACCGGGCACGAGCGAGAATTCTGGGAATACTGGATCAAAGCCGAAACCTACAACCCGTACGCCATCTCCGAGGAAGCGATCTCCGAGTGGATCAGCTGCCTCAAGGCACCAGGCGGTCTGCGCGGTTGTCTTGAGAGCTATCGCGCCGGCCTCAGAAACGCACACATCAACCGCGACCTCAAGCAGACCAAACTGACGCTGCCGATCATGACGGTGAGCGCAACGGAATTCTTCGGCCCTCTTGTCGCCGACCAAATGCGTAAGGTGTCCGCGGGCGTCGAACGCAGCCATGTCTTCGATCAGTGCGGCCACAGCCTCGCGCTCGAAGCCGAGCACCGGCTGGCCACCGCCCTTCGCGACTTCATGCTCGGCCGTTGAAACCGTGTCCAGAACCGCCCGGCCCTCTTTAGACCTAATGGCGCACTCGCACTGACGTCTCTCACTATCGGGCCGGCCAGTGGTGGACGGGAGGCATCATCGTCGGACGCATGACGGGCCGCCTCTCGATGAGGACTGGTCCCTCATTCCCGGCCGGGGCAGATGTGTGAGCGCTGCGGCTGGCTACGAGAAGGGTAGTCGCGCAGTAAGACACTCTAGAAAGGCCGATGGCCACCTCCGTAGGACGGAAGTGGCCTTCTAGCTGGTACTT
>NZ_BOOA01000125.1 GCF_016862995.1 Acrocarpospora phusangensis | reverse complement strand
CAAGGAGGTCCTCGTCGCGTACGTCGTCGGGGACGGCGCGGACCCGAGGGAGGCGCTGGCCGACCGGCTGCCGCCGTACATGGTGCCATCGATCGTGGTGCCGGTGGCGGCGATGCCGCTGACGCCGAACGGCAAGGTGGACCGGCGGGCGCTGCCCGCGCCGGTGACCGGGGCCGGGGAGATCGAGCCGCGCACCGAGTCGGAGCGGGTGGTGGCGGAGGTCTTCGCGGAGGTGCTCGGCCTGGAGCGGGTCGGCGCGGAGGCGGACTTCTTCGCCGCCGGCGGGCACTCGCTGCTGGCGACCAAGGTGACCGCCCGGCTGACCCGGCGGCTCGGCGTGGAGATCCCGGTCAGGGAGCTGTTCGCGGCCCCCACGGTGGCCGGTCTCGCCGCCGTCCTGGACGGCCTGGACACGCTGTCGGTGCCGCTGGAGCCGCGCCCGCCCGGCACGCCCGTACCGCTGTCGCCCGCGCAGGAGCGTCTCTGGTTCCTGCACCGCTTCGACCCGGGCGACGCCTCCTCCAACATGCACCTGACCCGGCTGCTGCGCGGCCCGCTCGACGTGGCCGCCCTGACCGACGGCTGCGCCGCGCTGCTGGCCCGGCACGAGGCGCTGCGCACCCGCTTCCCCGACGTGGACGGCCGCCCGGTCGCCGTGGTCGAGGCGTCCGCGGACGTCACGGTCGAGCACCTCGCCGCGACCACCGAGGCGGACGCCCGCGCGCTGCTGTCCGCCCGCGTCAACGCGCCGTTCGACCTGGCCGCGGCCCCGCCCGTACGGATCACGCTGGTCCGGCTGGCCTCCGGCGACCACGTGCTCTGCGTCGTGTTCCACGCCATCGCGGGGGACGAGTGGTCCCTGGACGTCCTGGTGGAGGATCTGGCCCAGCCGCGGCGCGAACCCCTGGCCGTGCAGCACGGCGACGTGGTGGCCTGGCAGCTCGGCCGGGAGGCCCTGGGCGCGGGGGCGGACGCGCTCGCGTACTGGCGGGAACGCCTGGCCGGTCTGCCGGTGCTGCGCCTGGCCACCGACCGGCCGCGTCCGCCGGTGGCCTCGCGGCGCGGCCGGTCGGTCCGTTCGCCCGTCCAGGCCGGGCCGCTGGAAGGGCTGGCGCAGCGGTACGGGACGACTCTGTTCAGCGTGCTGCTCGCCGCGTACGAGGCCGTGCTGTCGGCGGAGACCGGGCAGCACGACTTCGCGGTCGGCGCGCCCACCGCGGGCCGGGGGCGGGTGGAGCTGGAGCCGGTGGCCGGGCGCCTGGGCAACGTGCTGGTGCTGCGGGCCGACCTGTCCGGCGACCCGTCGTACGCGGATCTGCTCGCGCGGGCCAGGTCCACCGTGCTGGACGCGATGGCGCACGAGGAGATCCCGGTCGAGCGCCTGCTGGCCGAGCTGGACCTGGCCAGGGACACCGGCCAGACCCCGCTCTACCAGACCATGCTGGCCCTGGACACGCTGCCGGAGCCGGTCCAGGTCGCGGGCGCCTCGTGCGTGCCGTTCGACCTCGACCAGGTGCCCGCCCGTTTCGACCTGTCCCTGGAGGCGTGGCGGGACGGGAGCGCGCTGTCCCTGGTGTTCACCTACGACGCGACCCTGTTCGACGAGGCCAGGATCGAGGCCCTGGCGGCCCGGTTCACCGCGCTGCTGGACGCCGTCGCCGCCGACCCGGAACGGCCCCTCGCCGACCTGCTCTTCCCCGGCGTCACGCTCGGCGGCGCGGCCTGGCGGGCGGAAGGTCTGGCCGCGCCCGCGGTGGTGCGGGCCGAACCCGCCCCCGTCCAGCGCACGGGTCGCCCGCCCGGCAGCCCGGCGGAGCGCCTCATCGCGCGCGTGTTCGGCGAGGTCGTCGGCGTGGACGGCGTCGGCGCGGACGACGACTTCTTCGCGCTCGGCGGCCGCTCCCTGCTGGCCCCGCGCGCCGCCGGCCTGCTGGCGAAGGCGTTCGGCGTGCCGGTGCCGGTCCGCGCCCTGTTCGCGCACCCGACCGTCGCCGGTCTGGCCGCCGCCATCGGCGCCGACCCCGGCGTGATCCCGCTCGAACCGCGCGCGCCGGGCACGCCGGTGCCGCTGTCGGCCGCCCAGGAGCGGCTCTGGTTCATGGACCACTTCTCCCCGGGCGACGCCTCCAGCAACATGTACCTGGCCAGGCGCCTGTACGGCCCGCTCGACCGGAACCGTCTCACCGCCGCGCTGACCGCCCTGGTCGCCCGGCACGAGTCACTGCGCACCCGCTTCCCCGACGACGACGGCCGCCCGGTCGTGGTCGTCGAGCCGCCGCGCGAGGTCGAGGTCGAATGGCTGGAGCTGCCGGAGCGGGAGGCCCGCGCGTACTGCGCCGAGCGCGTCAACACCCCGTTCGACCTGGCCGCCGCCCCGCCGATCCGGGTGTCGCTGATCCGCGTCGGCCCGGACGACCACGTGCTCTGCGTGGCGCTGCACCACATCATCGCCGACGGCTGGTCCGTCAACGTGATGTTCACCGAGCTGGCCGCCCTGTACGAGGGCGCGGACCTGCCGCCGCTGCCGGTCCAGGCCGGTGACGTGTCCCTCTGGCAGCTGCGGCGGGAGGCCCTCGACGAGGGCGAGGCCGCGCTGGCGCACTGGAAGGAGAAGCTGGCCGGACTCCCGGTGCTGGAGCTGCCGCTGGACCGGCCGCGCCCGCTGGTCGTGGCCAGGGAGGGCGCGGTCTGCAACGAGCGCATACCGGCCGACCTGGTGGCCGGGCTGGAGGCGGCCGGCCGGGAGAGCGGCGTCACCCTGTTCATGGTCCTGCTGGCGGCCTACCAGGCGCTGCTCGCCCGCCACACCGGCCGCCCGGACTTCGCGATCGGCTCGCCGACGGCGGCCCGGGGGCGGGTGGAACTGGAGTCGGTGGTCGGGTATCTGGCGCACACGCTCGTGCTCCGCGCCGACCTGACGGGCGACCCGCCGTTCCACGAGCTGCTGCGCCGGACCTGGGCGACCCTGGTGGACGCGCTCGCCCACCAGGAGGTGCCGGTCGAGCGGCTCAAGTCCGTCCTCGGCGTCCGCCGCGACCTGGGGCAGACGGCGCTGTTCCAGACGATGCTGATCCTGCATAGCCAGACGGCCGAGGGCAACCTGCCGGCCACGTTCGCGGGGTTGCGGCACGAGCCGTACGACGCGGGGGCGATCAAGACGGCGTTCGACCTGACGCTGACCGCCTGGCCGATCGCCGACGGGCTCGACCTGGTCTTCGACTACGACGCGTGCCTGTTCGACGCCCGTACCGTCCAGCGGCTGGCGGCCCGCTTCGTCGAGTGCCTGTACGACATCGCCGCGGACCCCGCCACCCCCTTGTCCCTGCTGTCCATGCGCACCCTGGAGGACGACGCCGCGCTGGCCGAGTGGTCCCGTGGCCCGCGGCCGGAGCTGCCCGCGCCGACGATGCTCACCCTGTTCGAGAGCCAGGACCGGGACCGGATCGCGGTGGACGGCCTGACGTACGCCGGGCTCGACGACGCGGCGCGGCGGCTCGCGCTGCGGCTGCGGAAGCTGGGCGTCGGGCGCGGCGACGTCGTCGGGGTGCTGGCGGAACGTTCGGTGGCGTCGCTGACCGGCATGCTGGCCGTGCTCAAGGCGGGCGCTGCCTACCTGCCGCTGGACCCCGACTATCCGGCGGCGCGGATCGCGTTCGTGCTCGACGACGCGAAACCCCGCGCTCTGCTCACCGACGTGGAAGTGGAGTGGGACGGGCCGGTCGTCCGGCTCGGGGAGCCGATCGACGAGGACGGCGAACTCGGTGTCGAAATCCACCCCGAGGATCCCGCCTACGTGCTGTACACCTCCGGCTCGACCGGGAAACCCAAGGGCGTCGTGGTCCCGCACCGCGCGCTGCTCAACTTCCTGGTCTCGATGCGCGACCTGCTCGGCGCGGGCCCCGACGACGTCTGGCTCGCCCTGACCTCGCTCTCCTTCGACATCTCCGGCCTGGAGCTCTACCTGCCGCTGATCACCGGCGGGCGCGTCGTCATGGCCGGAACCGCGCTGGACGGCGAGGCGCTCGCCCGGCTCATCGCCGAGCAGGGCGTCACCCACGTCCAGGCGACTCCCTCCGGCTGGCGCGTGCTCATGACCGCCGGCTTCCCGCGGGTCACGGCCCTCGTCGGCGGCGAGGCGCTGCCGTCCGGGCTCGCCGCCGACCTGCGCGCCCGCGTCACCCGCCTGTTCAACGTGTACGGCCCCACCGAGACCACCATCTGGTCCACCGCCTGGGAGGTCCCCGCCGATCCCGGCGAGATCACCATCGGCCGCCCGATCGGCAACACCCAGATCGCCGTCGTCGACGAGCATCTCCGCCCGGTCCCGCCCCGCGCGCCCGGCGAACTGCTCATCGGCGGCCTCGGCCTGGCCCACGGCTACCTCGGCCGCCCGGCGCTCACGGCGGAGCGGTTCGTCCCCGGACCCGGCGGGACCAGGCTCTACCGCACCGGCGACCTGGTGCGCTGGCGCTGGGACGGCACCCTGGAATTCCTCGGCCGCAACGACGACCAGGTCAAGCTGCGCGGCCACCGGATCGAGCCCGGCGAGATCGAGTCGGTCCTGGAGAGCCTGCCCGGCGTACGCGGAGCCGCCGTCGCCGTCCGGGCGGACAACCTCGTCGCGTACGTGGTCGGCGACGTGGCCGGGCTGCGCGAGCGGCTGATCGAGCGCCTGCCCGCCTCGCACATCCCCAGCGCGTACGTCCGGCTGGACGCGCTGCCGCTCACCCCGAACGGCAAGCTCGACCGGCTCGCCCTGCCCGAACCCGAGCCCGCCAGGGAAGAGGCGTTCGTCGCGCCCAGGACCGACGCGGAGGCCCTGGTCGCCGACGTGTGGAGCGAGCTGCTCGGCCTGGAGGGCATCGGCGCGTTCGACGACTTCTTCCTGCTCGGTGGCCACTCCCTGCTCGCCGTACGGGTGGCCGCGCGGCTCAAGGCGGTCGTCGGCGTGGACGTGCCGATCCGCACCATGTTCACCCGCACCACCGTCGCCGACCTGGCGGCGACCGTCGAGGACATCCTGCTCGCCGAGCTGGACGACCTGTCCGACGAGGAAGCCCTGCGCCTGATGGAGTCCCCTTGACCAGTTCGCCTGACCTGTCCCTGGCCAAGCAGGCCCTGCTGAAGCAGCGGCTGCGCCGCCGTACCGCCGCGGCCTCGATCACGCCGCGCCCGGAGGGGACCGCGCCGCCGCTGTCGCACGCGCAGGAACGCCTCTGGTTCCTGGAGCAGTACCGGCCGGGGACGGCCTCCTACCTGGTGCCGTTCGCGGTCTGGCTGGACGGCCCGCTCGACCCGGAGGACCTGCGGGAGGCGCTCACGCGGGTCACCGAACGGCACGAGACGCTGCGCACCAGCTTCGTCACCTCCGAGGACGGCCTGCCCGCCGTCGTGATCTCCGACGAGCCCGTGGTGGACCTGACCGTGCTGACGGCCGAGTCGGCCGAGGAGGCCAGGGCGCTGATCTCCGCCGACCTGGCGAGGCCGTTCGACCTGGCCGCCGGGCCGCTGCTGCGCACCACGCTGGTGAGCCTGGACGGGGATCAGCACGTGCTCCAGCTGGCCGCCCACCACGCCGTCACCGACGGCTGGTCCGGCGACGTGCTCCTCGGCGACCTGCTGGCCTGCCTCGACGGCCGCCCGCTCACCGCCCTGCCCGTCCAGTACGGCGACTACGCCGCCTGGCAGCGCGAACGCACCGGCACCCCCGCCTACCAGGCCGACGTCACCTACTGGCGGGAACGCCTCGACGGGGTGCCCCCGCTGGAGCTTCCGACCGACCGGCCCCGCCCCGCCGAACAGGGCTCCGCCGGCGCCGGGTACGGCTTCGGCGTCGACGCCGGCCTCGAAGCCGCCGTGGGCGCGCTGGCCACAGCGCACGGGGCGACGCCGTACATGACCTTCATGGCGGCGCTGCAGGTGCTGCTGTCGCGCTGGTCCGGGCAGGACGACTTCGCGGTGGGCAGCCCGGTCAGCGGGCGCGGCCTGCCCGAGCTGGACGGCCTGGTCGGCATGTTCGTCAACACCCTGGCCATGCGCGCCGACCTGGACGGCGACCCCACCTTCGTGGAGCTGCTCGGCCGGGTCAAGGAGGCGGCCCTGGACGCCTTCTCCCACCAGGAGCTGCCCTTCGACCAGCTGGTCAACGAGCTGAACGTCGAACGCGACGTGAGCCGGACGCCGATCTTCCAGGTCATGTTCGCGCTGCAGAACTACGCCAGCGGCCCGTCGTCCGCGCCGGGCCCGGTCCGGGTGAGCGGCTTCGCCGCCGACGTCCAGGTCAGCCGCTTCGACCTCGCCTTCTACCTGTACGAGGGCCACCAGGGCATGGGCGGCGCGATCATCTACAGCACCGACCTGTTCACCGAGGACACCGTCGCCAGGATGGCCGCCTCCCTGGACGCCCTGCTGCGCTCGATCGTCGCCAACCCGGACGCCCGCGTCTCCGAACTGGACCTGATGCCCGCCGGCGAACCCGAGCGCGTGCTCGCCCTCGGCACCTCGGAGCCGGCCCGGCCGCTCGACCGGGACCTGCTGCACGACCTGGTCGCCGCCGCGGCCGAGCGCACCCCCGACGCGCCCGCCGTGGTCTTCGGCCCGGACACGCTCACCTTCCGGGAGCTCGACCGGCGCGCCAACCGGCTCGCCCACCGCCTCAGGGACCAGGGCGTACGGCCGGGGGACCGGGTGGCGGTCTGCCTGGAGCAGTCCGCGGAACTCGCGGTGGCCATCGTCGGGGTGCTCAAATCGGGTGCGGCCTATGTGCCGATCGACCCGGAGCTGCCCGCCGAGCGGGTGGCGTACATGGTGGCGGACGCCGGGATCGCCATCGCGGTGACCACCGACGAGCTGCTTCCCGCCGGGCTCGTGCCCGTGTACGCGGACGACCGGGACGGACCGGACACTCCCGTGGACAGCGGGGTGACCCCGGGTGACCTCGCGTACGTGATCTTCACGTCGGGTACCACCGGGCGGCCCAAGGGCGTGGCCGTCCAGCACCGGGAGGTGCTCGTCTACCTGGCGGGCGTGCACGAACGGTTCCGGGTCGAGCCGGGGTCCTCGTTCGCGCTGCTCCAGTCGCTGGCGTTCGACTTCGGCGTGACCGTGTTCTACCTGTCGCTGATGACCGGCGGCTGCCTGCACCTGCTGCCGTCCCGGACCGCCGCCCCCGACCTGTCCGAATATTTCCGGTCACGTCCTGCCGACTATCTCAAGATCACTCCATCGCACCTGGCCGCGCTGCTGGCCGAGGCGGAGCCGGCCGAGATCCTGCCGCGCAAGCTCCTCATCCTCGGCGGCGAGGCCGCCCCCGCCGAACGGGCCGCCGAACTGGCCACCCGGGTCCGCGTCGTCAACCACTACGGCCCGACCGAGGCCACGGTCGGCGTCACCACCCACGAGGTCACCGCCGGTCCCGGCCTGCTGCCCATCGGGCGGCCGCTCCCGGGCGCGCTGGTCCGCCTGCTGGACACGCACGGCCGGCCCGTCCCCGTGGGCGTGCCGGGCGAGATCAACCTGGGCGGCGACCGCCTCGCCCGCGGCTACCTGAACCGGCCCGGCCTCACCGCCGAGAAGTTCGTGCCCGACCCGTACGGCGGTCCCGGGGCGCGCATGTACCGCACCGGGGACCTCGGCCGCTGGCTGCCCGGTGGCGAGCTGCAGTTCCTCGGCCGCCGGGACCTCCAGGTCAAGGTGCGCGGTTACCGGGTCGAACTGGGTGAGATCGAGACCGTGCTCGGGACGTACCCGGGGGTCGCGCAGGCGGTCGTGGATCTGCGGGGGCAGCGGCTCGTCGCGTACCTGGTGGGGGAGGAACCGGGCGATACGGGTGAGCTGCGGGCCTGGCTGAAGGAGCGCCTGCCCGACTACATGGTGCCCGCCCGGTATGTGTGGCTGGAGCGGCTGCCGCTCAAGTCGCACGGCAAGGTGGATCGTGCCGCATTGCCCGATCCGGCCGGCGGTCCCGACCTCGGCGCCGAGTTCACCGATCCGGCGACCCCCATCGAGGAGACCGTCGCCGCCGTCTGGGCCGCCGTGCTCGGCCTGGAGCGGGTCAGCGTGCTCGACGACTTCTTCGACCTCGGCGGCCACTCGCTGCTCGCCATGCAGGTCGTCGCCCGGCTCCGCAAGGCCGGGCACACGGCCACCCTGCTCGACCTGTTCAAGCACCCGACCGTACGCGAACTGGCCCACCTGCTCGACCCGGACACGGTCAAGGGCCCCGACCGGCTCCTCCACCGCCTCACCCCCGCCCGTACGGCCTCCGCCACCCTCGTCTGCGCCCCGTACGGCGGCGGCAGCGCCGTCATCTACAAACCCCTCGCCGACGTGATGCCGGACGACTGGGCGCTCTACTCGCTCGCCGTCCCCGGCAACGAGCTGGGCGAGGAGCCCAAGCCCATCGACGAGGTGGCCGCCGCCTACGCCCAGGAGATCCTGGACAACGTCACAGGCCCGGTCGTCATGTACGGCCACTGCGGCCTCGGCGTGATGATCACCACCAAGGCCGCGCGCATCCTGGACGCGGCCGGACGCCCTCCGGAGGCCGTCTACCTGGGCGGCGTGTTCCCGTTCGCCCGGCCGCGCGGCCCGATGGCCCGGTTCGGGGAGTGGTGGGACGAGCTCGGCGGGGACCAGGGCCGGATCAACGCGCTCAGCGCGGCCGGGCTGGACGTCGCCGAGTTCGACCAGGAGGAGCTCCGGCTGATCGTGAAGAACCGGCGGGTGGGGACCCGCGAGGCGGAGCGGTACTTCACGCAGATCTTCGAGCAGGAGCTCCGGCCGCTGAGTTCGCCGGTCATCGCCGTGGTCGGCGAGCGTGATCCCGCGGTCGAGTTCTACCAGGAACGTTTCCGCGAATGGCACTGCGTGGCCGACACCACCGCCTGCGTCGTCCTCGACGAAGCCGCCCACTACTTCATGAAATATCGGGCGGAGGAGTTGGCGGACATCGTGACCGGGACCCACCGGGCCGTACTCGCCGAGGACACCGGGCATCTCGAACGTGTCACCGGTGAGGAGACCTGGTGGTTGCAGGGCGTCTCCCGGCGGGGGGCCGAGCAGGGCGTGCAGGTCGGCCCCAAGCCGAGCATGCGCCGCTTCGCCGCCCTCGCCGCCGGACAGCTCGTCTCCATCACCGGCTCCGCGCTCACCGAGTTCGCGCTGCCCCTCTGGATCCTGCTCACCACCGGCTCCCTCGCGAACTTCGCCCTCTTCTCCGTCCTGGCCCTGGTGCCCGGCATGCTCGTCGCCCCCCTGGCCGGCACGGTCGCGGACCGCTTCGACCGCCGCCGCGTCATCCTGTTCAGCGACGTCGCGGCCGGCGGCACCCAGCTGATCCTCGGCATCCTCACCTGGACGGGCAACCTCCAGGTCTGGCACATCTACCCGCTGCTGGTCAGCCTCTCGATCGCCCTCACCTTCCAGCGCATCGCGTACGGCTCGGCCATCCCGCAGCTGGTGCCGAAACGGTTCCTCGGGCACGCCAACGGCCTCATGGGCATGGTCAACGGCATCGCCCTGCTGGTGGTGCCGCTGGTCGCGGCCGGCCTGATGGCGGTCATCGGCCTCGGCGGCATCCTCATCATCGACGTGGTCAGCTACACCGTCGCCATCACGACCGTGCTCCTGGTCCGCTTCCCCAAGACCATGGCCTGGCGGCGCCGCGAGTCGATGCTCGCCGAACTGGTCAACGGCTTCAAGTACACCTGGGGCAACCACGGCATCCGCCGCATGCTCCTGTTCTTCGCGGTCGTCAACCTCTTCATGTCCCCGCTGTTCCTGCTGATCTCGCCGCTCGTGCTCTCCTTCGCCGAACTCAACGACGTCGGCCGGGTCACCTTCTTCGGCGGGCTCGGCGTGTTCCTCGGCGGCCTCATCATGACCATCTGGGGCGGTCCCCGGCGTCTGCGCCTGCGCGGCCAGCTCTGGTCCACCGTGGCCCTCTCCGCCGGCGCCGTCGTGGTCGGCTCCCACGAACACCTGCTGGTCATCTCCGCCGGCGTGTTCGGCATGTTCCTGTCCCTGACCGTCCTCAACGGCATCTACGCCACGATCATCCAGGTCAAGGTCCCGCAGCGTTTCCACGGCCGCGTCTTCGCCCTCAACCAGCTGATCGCCTTCTCCACCCTGCCCCTCGGCTACGGCCTCGTCGCCCCGTACGGCACCGCCCTCTTCGAGCCCATGTTCGCCCCCGGCGGCCTCCTCGCCGACAGCGTCGGCCTCCTCATCGGGACCGGCGAAGGCCGCGGCATCGCCTTCATGTACATCCTGTTCGCCCTGATCATGGCCTCGGCCGTCTTCGTCGCCCGCTGGATCAGGGGCCTGTGGCGCTTCGACGACCTGGTCCCCGACGCCCTGCCCGATGACGTGATCGGCTTCGAGACCCTGAAGAACCGGTCCTTTAAGAAGAAGGAGAAAGTGTGAGCGAGTACCTGGTCGTACTGAACCACGAGGAGCAGTACTCCATCTGGGCCGCCGACCGCCCCATCCCCGACGGCTGGCGCGCCGAAGGCTTCTCCGGCGAAAAAGAAGCCTGCCTGGCCCACATAGAAGAGGTCTGGACCGACATGCGCCCCCTCAGCGCCCGCCACTGACCTCCCCAGAGGCCCATCGCACCCACACCGATGGGCCTCTGGCCCTCAGCCCGACCATTCGCAAATCCCGAAGATATCTTCGGGATTCGCGAATACTGCGGCTGCCATGATCATCATGGCCTCCCGGTTGATGGCGACACCGGTGAAGACATTATGACGGTGTTGCTGAGGCCGTAATCTACGCCTGCCGCTGTCGAGGGGACCGTGCGCTCGTAAGGATCAAAAGCTCGGGTGGATAGAGCGGCTGGGGCAGCGGGCCGTGATAGAAGGTACCCGCAGAAAAGGCTGTGCCCCGGATGCATGCTAGGCAGAGGCAACACCGGGGCTTATGTAGAAGACTCTAGCACGCCGTTGAGAAGGAGGCAGGGTGCAAGTCGGGGAGGCCACGCGGCTGCATGGGGTGCTGTCGGCCACGCGCATGGCCGGCTATCTGCAGCAGTGCGGTGGGGATTTCGTGGCCGCGCTGCGCTTGCACTGCTGGAACACTGAGATCTCGGAGGCCTTCTACGGACCCTTGCAGTACCTGGAGGTCGCCATGCGGAGCGTCATGACGGAGCGGCTCAGTGCCCATCTGGGCCGTGGCGACTGGTGGGACGATCCCGGGGCGAATCTGACGTACGTAGCACAGAACAAGATCGCTGACGCCGCGAGGCAGGTCACGCGCGCTGGCCTGTCAGCGTCTCCGGATCGTGTCGTGGAGGAACTGTCGTTCGGCTTCTGGGTTTCGCTGCTCGGATCAGGTAACAACTATGACCAGCATCTCTGGCGGCCGGCGCTGTACCGGGCGTTTCCGGGCTGGCGGGGCCGGCGTCGCGACCTGCATCAGAAGCTCGATTACCTGCGGGTTCTGCGTAACAAGATCGCACATCATGCTCCGATTCATCACCGGCATCTGACGGTTGACCACGATCGGGTCCTGGAGTGCCTGGCCTATATCGATGTCGGGCTGGCTCAGATGGTCGAGCGGCATAGCCGGGTGGTGGGGGTTCTTTCCCGTCGGCCTTGAGCGGGATGCCATGCGCCGGGTGAGGAAATCGTCCGGGGCCGAGGGGTGGGCTCTCGGTCCCGGGGCGGATTCCTTGGTGGGTCAGGGGGTGGGGCGGGCTGCTGCTACCTGGGAGACGAGTTCGGCGAGGGTGGGGGTTTCGAAGAAGGTGTCGAGGGTCAGTTCGACGCCCAGGCGTTTGTCCACGCGGGCGATGATCTGGGTGATGGTGAGGGAGTGGCCGCCCAGGTCGAAGAGGTCGTCGTCGGGGTGGACCTCTTCGACGCCGAGGACCTCGCACCAGATGGTGGTCATGATGGCGAGGATTTCGTTGTCGGCGGGGGCGGCCGGGGTGTTCGGGGTGCCGGGGTGGGGGGTGGTCAGGTCGATCAGGGTGGCGGGGTGGGTTGGGGGGAGGTCGCGGAGGCGTTTGTACGGCGTCGCGGAGAGGGCGGCCAGGAGGGTGGTCAGGTCGGTGGCGATGAGGTCGGCGGAGGCGCGGGTGAGGCAGGCGGGGTCGTACGAGAGGCGGGCGCCGGCGCCGTCGACGACCTGGATGTGGAGGGTGTTCCTGATGGCGCCGTTGGGGGTCATCCACTCGACGGAGCTGGTCAGGCCGGGGAAGCCGGGGTCCGGGGTCGAGCGCCGGCGGTAACTGAGGGAGACCGGGGCCAGGGCCGCGCGGGGGGTGATGCCGGTGAGGGCGCGGGCGATCGGGACGCGGCGGTGGCGGTAGATGTCGCGGAGCTCGGCGCGTACGGTGCGGGCGAACTGGGCGAAGGTGTCGGCGGGGGCCGGGTCGGTGAAGACGGGGAGTTCGTTGGCGTAGAGGCCGATGGTGTCCTGGTCGGCGGGGGTTCTCGTGGACAGGTCCACGGCGACGGTCTGGGGGCCGGGACGGTAGCCGTACAGGAGGGTGTGGAGGAGGGCGACCAGGGCTTCGAAGCGGGTGAGGCCGAGCGACTCGGCCAGGTGGCCGAGTTCGGGGTCGAGTTTGAGGTCGACGGCGTCGGCGGGGGTGGCGCGCAGGGAGAGCGCGGTCAGGCCGGGGAGGGCCAGCTGCACGGGGTCGCGCCAGCGGGGGCGCCAGAAGTCGGCGGCCTCGGCGATGTCCTCGGCATGGTCGGCAGGCTCTCGGGCGATTCCGGAAGCGGCTTCCGCGAGAGTTCCGGAGGCATCTGCGAAGGGAGAAGCTGAGGCGGTTCCGGAGAAGTCCGCCTGGGGGAGCGCTGAGCTGGTTTCGGGCGCGGGGGATGGGGGTGGAAGCGGGGTGCCGGTGTAGGCGTGGGAGAGGTCGCGGACCAGGAGGTCTTTGGACATGCCGTCGAAGATGGCGTGGTGGGCGACGATGAGGAGTTCGTGGTCGGTGCCGGCGGAGGTGAGGATGAAGCGGACCAGAGGGCCGGTGGAGAGGTCGAAGGTGACGTCGGCGGGGCCCTGTTCGAGGGAGGGAGGGGTGAGGGCGGGGGTGAGGCCGACTACGCCGTCCTGGTCGGAGAGGGCTTTGGCCAGGAGCGGGTGGCGGGCGACCACGGCGGCGCAGGCGGACGCGAGGGCGTCCTGGTCGAGTTCACCGGTGAGCCGGATCAGCAGCGGCATGTGGTGGGCGCGCGGGTCGCCCCCCAGCCGGTCGGTGACCCACATGCCGTGCTGTGCGGGGGAGGCCTGCTCCCAGATCAGCGACGAGGACATGTCAATCGTTCTCCTCGCGCGGCTTCCCGAGCAGGCCGCGTAGTTCGGTCTTGAGAATTTTGCCCGACTGGTTCTTGGGGAGCCGGTCGAGCGGCAGGATGTGCGCGGGGAGCTCGTGCCTGGCCAGCCGGGTGGCCAGGAATGCGCGCAGCTCGTGGACGGGGACGTCGGCGGGTCCGGTGACCACCGCGGCGGCCACCGCCGTGCCCAGGGCCGGGTCGGGTACGCCGAAGACGGCGGCCTCGACCACGTCGGGATGTTCGTACAGGGCGGCTTCGACCATGATCGTGGAGACCTTGAAGGCGCCCGACTTGACCACGTCGCTCTCCCGGTCGACCAGGTAGAGGTAGCCCTCCTCGTCGAGGTAGCCGAGGTCGCCCATGCGGACCCAGCCGTCCTTGAAGACCGCGCCGGTGGCCTCGCCGTCGCCCACGTACGAGCGGGGGGCGGCGCCGGAGCGCAGCCACACCTCACCCGTCTCGCCGGGGGGAAGGGTGCCGTCGCCGATCCGCAGGCCGCTGCCGAAGGCGGGCCGGCCGAGCGCGCCCGGGCGGCTCCGGTCGAAGATCATCACAGTCTGGGCGGGCGCGGCCTCGGTGGAGGTGTAGTAGTTCGTCACGGTCGCCTTGGGGAACGCCTTCGTCAGCCGGAGCGCCAGCGCGGGCGGCAGGGCGGCGGCGGCCGAGCCCAGCAGCAGCACCGAGGAGAAGTCGTGCCGGTCGGGCGCGCCGGAGGCGAGCAGCTCGTTGGCCATGGTCGGCACCAGGAAGACCGTGCCGACGCTGTGCGACTCGATCAGGCGGGCGAACCTGGACGGCGTGAACACCGGCGGGGTGAGCATCGCCGGCACGGTGTCCAGCGCGTTGAGCAGCATGGCCTGGCCGGCCTGGGTGCCGATCGGGAAGGCGTGCAGGAAGTGCCGGGAGTGCCGGAACATGCGGCGGGCGGGCGGGCCGCCGCGGCCGTGGCCCAGGTTGGCGTGGGTGGCGCCGACGCCTTTCGGGCGGCCGGTGGTGCCGGAGGTGTAGAGGATCTGGGCCAGATCCTGCGGGCGCGGGCCTTCGGGCAGGTCGCCGTCGCCGGCTTCCAGGTCCTGGACGACCGACGTCCAGCCTTCGACCTTCGGCGGGCGCAGCCGGGAGGCGTGCACGACGCCCACGGCGCCGCAGTCGCGTACCAGGAATTCCAGCTCGGGTTCGGCGAGGCGGTCCGAGAGCGGCACCGCCACCGCGCCCGCCCGCAGCACCCCCAGGTACGCCACCGCGTAGTCGGCCCAGTCCCGCGACCCGAACAGCAGCGCCACCCGCTCCCCACGCCGCGCCGGCAGCCCCCGCGCCACGGCCGCCGAACGCCGCTCCCAGTCCCCGAACGTCAGCGACTCCACCCCGGCGACCTCGATCGCGAGCCGTCCGGGATCCTCCGCGGCCCGGGTACGGAGCAGCTCCGGCAGCATCACGGCGCCACCCCCAGCTCGCCGGGCCGTACGTCCCGGAACGCGGACTCGACCACCAGTTCCTCGACCGAGCGCAGCAGCCCCACGATGCGGCTCTGCGGCAGCCGGCACGTGTCGGCGTTCAGGCCGATCGTGAGGATGCCGGACTGGCGGGTGACGAAGAAGCAGAAGTCGCAGGTGAAGTGGTCCACGCCGGGCAGCCACTCGATCCGGGAGGAGGTCACCGAGGTGCGGATGGCGTCCTCGCCTGGCGGGCTGTCGGGCAGGTTGCTGTGGTCGACCGGGCGCATGTCGTTGAAGCAGCAGGACGGCTCCACCGCGACGCCGCGCTCCGCGCTCACCCGTTCGACCATGTCCTCCCAGGCCAGCTGGTCGTACTGGGCGTGCCGGTAGGCGCGCATGGCCTCCGGCTGGGTGTTCTCCAGGATCTCGTGCAGGGTGGCATCGGGATCGGGGGCCAGGGTGAACAGGCCGAGCTGGCTGAGCGAGGTGACCAGGTCCCTGGTCTCCGGCCGGAACCGGTTGTGCACGATCGGGGTGATCGCGCAGGTGTCGTGCGCGGTGATCGTGCCGACCATCGCGGAGACGGCGGTGAGCAGCACCGTCGCCGTGCTCATGTGGTGGCGGGCCGCCACGATCGAGACGGCGTGCTCCAGCGCCCGCGACTCCAGGATGGCCTTGCTCCAGCGCGGCGAGCCCGGCTCGGCGACCAGGTCGGGGAACATCACCGGCGGGATCTCCCGGTAGCCGGACTCCCAGTGCGCCAGCGCCCGCTCCGAGCGGTTGCGCCCGATGCCGGACTCCTGCTCGGCCACCAGGTCCAGCAGCTGCTGGGACGGCGGCCTGGTCATGCTCCCGCGCAGCAGGAGCTGGCGCAGGTCGCGGACGACGATGTCGGCCGCGTACCCGTCGGCGGCGGTGTGGCAGAGCACCACCCCGACCCGCCGTACCGCGTCGCCCACGGTGATCATGCCGATCCGTACCGGCCATTCGTGTTCGAGGTCGAAGGCGCGCGCGGCCAGGTCGAGGACCAGGCCCTCGGCCGCCTTCTCCGCCTCCTCCTCGGTGGACGGCTGCACGCGCCGCTCCAGCCAGCCGGTCTCCGACACGGTCTGGACGGGCGTGCCGTCGCCGGGGGTGATCCGGGACCGCAGCGAGTCGTGCCGGGCGACCAGCGCGACCACCGCCGAGGTCACGTCCTCCACGCTGTACGGCCCACGCCCGCGCGGCATCGCCATCAGCCGCCACAGGTTGAAGTAGTGCGCGCTGTCGTGGTCGGTACGCCGGATCGCCTCGTAGATGGAACGCTGCCCCCAGGCCAGGTTCGAGCGGCCCGCGCGCCCGCCCGTGAACCGCACCCGATCGCTCACCGCAGCCTCCCGGCCACGTCCGCGACCAGGTTCGGGAAGTCGTCCACCAGGCCCGGGTCCACGTCCACGCCGAACTCGTCCTCGATGGCGTCGACCAGCCGGATCAGGCTGAGCGAGGTCACGCCCAGGGCGGCCAGCGAATGCTCCGCGGCCAGCACGTCGGCGGCCGAGATCTGGTCGTCGGTGGCGGCGGCCACCATGACGGCCAGCCGTCCGGGGAGCGTCTCGTCGATCAGATTGTCCATGGTGTCCAGGGGGTCCTGCACGTGCTTCACCTCCAGGTCTGGGCGGTCTGTTGGGTCTGTTCGCCGAGCAGCCGCTCGGCCTCGTCCTCCGGCATCGCCGCCAGCTCCTCGCGCAGGCGCTCCTCGAGGGCGGCGGCCAGGTCCGCGACCGTACGCCGGGCGAACAGCGTGCGCAGCGGCAGTTCGATACCGGTGATGACGGCCAGGCGCACACTGACCCGGACCGTCATCAGCGAATGCCCCCCGATCCGGAAGAAGTCGTCGAAGACGCCGATCGGCCCGCCGGGTCCGAGCACGTCGCTCCAGACTTCGGCGACCAGCTCCTCCGCGTCGGTCCTGGGGGCGACGTACTCCGGCCGGCCGGCGCCGGCCAGTCCGTCCGGCGGCGGCAGCGCCCTGCGGTCGACCTTGCCGTTGGCGGTCAGCGGGAGGGTGTCCAGGCCGAGCAGGAAGGCGGGGATCATGTACTCGGGCAGGCGTTCCGCCAGCTGGCGGCGGAGGCCGTCCGGGTCGGCGGGCGGCGGGACGACGTAGGCGAGGAGGATCTCCTGG
>NZ_BOOA01000124.1 GCF_016862995.1 Acrocarpospora phusangensis | reverse complement strand
GGGCCGGTGGGCGTGGCCGGGGAGGCCACGGAGAACGGAGGGTGGGTGGGTGGGAGGAGCCACCTGACCAAGTGGCTTGGGTCGGGGGAGGTGGATGGGAGTTTGTTGGCTTGTGTGGAGCCGTTTGGGGTGTTTGCAGTGGATCATCCGGTGGCCGTGGGGACGGTTGCCGCGGTGGAGGAGGCGTTGGGGGACGGGTACGGGGTTTATCGGTATTTGGGGGACACGTTTTATGGAGGTGGGCGGTGGGTGCTGCTGGCGGGGTTTCTGGGGCTGAATCATGTCGCGGCGGGGCGGCCTGAGAAGGGGATGGCGTATCTGAGGTGGATGGCCGCGCAGGCCAACGCCGAAGGGGAGTTGCCTGAGCAGGTTTCCGATCGGCTGCTGGCACCCCATCGAGAGCAGGAGTGGATCGAACGCTGGGGGCCCGTGGCGAGCCCGCTGCTCTGGTCCCACGGCATGTATCTGATGCTCGCCGACGAACTTGGAGTGATCACGTGATCCGGCACCGCCCGATGGGCTCAGGCCACCCGTACGCCGAGACCGAAGACCAGCGGGCGCCCGCGCGGCCGCTCGACGGGGAGAGCGTGGAGTTGCGGGTGCGCGCGTCCGCCAACGTGCGTTCGATTGTCTGCGAGTGGGTGGCCGACGGCGTACGAACGGAACTGCTGTTGACGAAGGCGGACGCCGTACAGGGGGAGGGCGGTGCGGGGGACGGCGGGCATCTCGCGTCGGCGCAGGCCAAGGCGACGAGGGCGGCCGCCGCGGGAGCGTGGTCGGTGCGTTCGCCCGTGCTGCGGGCCGGTTCCAGGTACGCCTACCGATTCAAGGCCGGCACCGAGGGCGCGAGCCGTACCTCACGATGGTTCGGCGTCACGGCGGCGCGGTGGGATGAGGACGGCGGAAGCCTGCACGTGAGCGGGCCCGACCGGGTGGTCCCCGGCAGTGTGCGGTGGCTGAGCGACGGAGACGGCCCGCTCCGGGTCCGGTTCGATCTGAGGCTGCATCCCGGCGAACACGTCGTCGGATTCGGTGAACGCTTCGACGCCGTCGACCAGCGCGGCAGGACCCTGGACTCGGTCGTCTTCGAGCAGTACAAGAACCAGGGCGCCCACGGCCGCACCTACCTGCCCATGCCGTTCTTCTACCTGATCGGCCCCGACGGCAGCCAGGCCTGGCACGTGCGCACCTCGGCCCGCGTCTGGTTCGACGCCGGAGCGACCGACCCTGCGATCCTCCGCATCGAAGCGGAAACCGACGGCGACCTGACCCTGAACGGCTATGAGGGCACCCCCGCCGACATCCTCGCCCAGTTCCTCAAGGACGCCGGCTCCCCCGAAGAGCTTCCCTCCTGGGTCTTCCGCCTCTGGGCCAGCGCCAACGAATGGAACACCCAGGAACGCGTCCTGGCCGAGATGAACCGCCACCGCGACCTGGACATCCCCGTCGGCGTCCTGGTGATCGAGGCCTGGAGCGACGAATCCACCTTCACCGCCTTCCGCGGCGCCGAGTACACCCCCGCCGAACACCCCCACGCCCTCTCCGACTACACCTTCCCTCCCGGCTCCCCCTGGCCCGACCCCAAAGCCATGATCGACGACCTCCACGCGCGCGACATCAAGGTCCTGCTCTGGCAGATCCCGCTCCAGAAGATGCGCCCCCACCCCACCGGCCAAGCCGCCGTCGACGCCCGCCAGCTCGTCGACAACGGGTACGGCGTGCGTGAGGCGGACGGACGCCCGTACCGGAACCGCGGGTGGTGGTTCCCGCTGGCGTTGATGCCCGACCTCAGCTCCCAGGAGGTCCGCGACTGGTGGACGGCCAAACGCCGCTACCTGGTGGACGAACTGGACATCGACGGCTTCAAGACCGACGGCGGCGAGCACGCCTGGGGCCACGACCTCCGCTACGCCGACGGCCGCCGCGGACGCGACGGCAACGGCCTCGTCCCCGTCCACTACGCCCGCGCCTTCGGCGACCTGCTCCGCTCCTGCGGCAAACCCCCGGTGACGTTCAGCCGCGCCGGCTTCACCGGCTCCCAGGCGCACGGCGTGTTCTGGGCGGGCGACGAGGCGTCCACCTGGACCGCCTTCCGCTCCTCGATCACGGCCGGCATCACCGCCTCGGCCTGCGGCATCGTCTACTGGGGCTGGGACCTGGCGGGCTTCTCCGGCCCCATCCCGGACGCGGAGCTCTACCTGCGCGCCGCCGGCGCCGCCTGCTTCATGCCGATCATGCAGTACCACTCGGAGTTCAACCACCACCGCGAACCCAAGGGCGACCGCACCCCGTGGAACATCGCCGAACGCACCGGCGACCCCCGCGTGCTGCCGGTGTTCCGGGCGTTCGCCCGGGTGCGCGAGCGGCTGGTGCCGTACCTGGCGGAGTCGGCACGGCAGGCGGTGCACGGCGGCGCGCCGCTCATGCGCGGCCTGTTCTTCGACCACGCGGACGACCCGGAGATCTGGCGGTTCCCGCTCCAGTACCAGCTGGGGGACGCGCTGCTGGTGATCCCCGTGACCGAGCCGGGCGTCGAGCAGGTGAGCGGCTACCTGCCGGCGGGCGACTGGGTGCACGTGTGGACCGGCACGACGCACCCCGGTGGCCGGGAGGTCACGCTGCCCGCGCCGCTCGACCAGCCCCCCGTGCTGTGCCGCGCCGACCGCTGGCCAGCCCTCGCTCCGGTCTTTGGTGCCTGAGTTGCCACTGTGACCGGAGCGAACTAAATTGCTCGATTATGGCGGCGCATAATCAGCGCTGCCGTGCGCTTCGGGGGCGCTGCAAGACGGCGCCGGCAGACCCCCAGTCTGCTCCCGAGCGAGACGAGAGCCATGGATTTCAGAAGTCACACCCTCCGGTCCAAGGCTTTCTCCCTGCTGGTGGTCCCGCTGCTGTCCCTGACGGCGATCTGGGCCTACACGGCGGTGTCCGCCATCGGCGAGGCGGCCACGCTGCGCGGGATCGCGGCACGCTACAGCTCCTACCTTGGCCCCGTGGAGGACCTCAACAGCGGCCTGCGTGAAGAACGCAGACTCAGCGTTGTCGCGCTCCAGAACAACAACGACGAGACGCACGCCCGGCTGACCAGGCAGCGCGCCGAGACCGACCAGGCCCTGGCGGCGTTCCGCGAGGCCACCTCCGAACAGGACCAGCGCACGCTGCCCGACCAGACCGCCGACCTGGTCACCCAGCTGGACAGCCTGACGGCGGCCCGGCGTTCCGTGGACACCCGCACCATCACCGGCCTGACCGCGATGCAGGTCTACAACGACCTGGTGGACGAGATCTACAGCTTCCTGGCGAGCCTGGCCCGCAACGAGGGCATGTCGCTCGACCAGTACTCGCAGATCCGCTCGCTCGGCTCGCTGGAGCTGGCGGTGGACCTGCTGGCCCGGGAGCAGATCCTGATCGGCGACGCGATCGCCAAGAAGGACCTCGCGATCCCCACCCACGCGGCCTTCACCGAGCTGGTCAGCAGCCGTACGTTCCTGCTGTCCAACGGGCACAGCGACCTCAGCCCCGGCCTGCGCACCGAACTCGACCGGATCTTCGCGATGCCGGTGTACATCTCGGTGATCGCCGGTGAGGACCGCATCACGGCGTTCGTGCCGACGCCGGGCGAACTGCCGTACGAGCTGGAGCAGTGGCTCAAGGACGGCAACCAGGTGCGCGCGGCCATCCAGCGGGTCGCCGACGACGGGATGGAGCGGGCCCTGGAGGACGCCGAGGACCGCATCACCGCGGTGGTCACCAGGACCGCGCTGATCAGCGGGCTCGGCCTGGTCGCGGTCGTGCTCTCCGTCCTGGTCTCGGTCCGGTTCGGCCGCCGCCTGGTCCTCGAACTGAGCGACCTGCAGGAGTCCGCCACCACCGTCGCCAGGACCCGCCTGCCCGATCTGGTACGGCGCCTGCGCGGCGGCGAGAGCGTGGACGCCGCCGAGGAGACCCCCACCCTGGCGGAAGGCAGGACGGCCGAGATCAGGCAGGTGTCCCAGGCGTTCAACTCGGTGCTCAGCGAAGCCGTGCGGGCCTCGGTCGGCCAGGCGGAGCTGCGCCGCAGCGTCGGCCAGGTCTTCCTCAACCTGGCCAGGCGCAGCCAGTCGCTCCTGCACCGCCAGCTCAGCCTGCTGGAGGTGATGGAGCACCGCGAGGAGAACCCGGAGACGCTGGAGGACCTGTTCCGGCTCGACCACCTCTCCACCCGCATGCGCCGCCACGCCGAGAACCTGATCATCCTCTCCGGCGCCGCGCCCAGCCGCCGCTGGCGGGAACCGGTGCCCATCTTCGACCTGGTACGCGGCTCGGTCACCGAGGTCGAGGACTACACCCGGATCACCGTGCACGAGATGCGGCACGCGCCCACCGTGCTCGGCGCCGCCGTCACCGACCTCATGCACCTGGTGGCCGAGCTGATCGAGAACGCAACCGTGTTCTCGCCGCCGGGGACCCGCGTGTTCGTGCGCGGCGAGGTCGCCGCCAACGGGTACGCGATCGAGATCGAGGACCGCGGCCTCGGCCTGGAGCCGGCGAAGCTGGAGGCGCTCAACCGGCGGCTGGCCGAGCCGCCCGAGTTCGACCTGGCCGACAGCGAACGGCTCGGCCTGTTCGTGGTGGCCCGGCTGGCGGCCCGGCACGGCGTCAAGGTGATCCTGCGCCCGTCCCCGTACGAGGGGGTGACGGCGATCGTGATGATCCCGCCGAGCATGCTGGCCGCCGCCGACGACCGCCCCGCCACGAACCGCATGCCCGTCCGCCCGGTACGGCACCAGCCGCCACCGCCCCCGGTCCGGACCCCGCCGCCGCCCCCGCCACCGCCTCCCGTCGCGATCGACGACGACCTGGCGGGGCTGGAAGGCCTGCCGCAGCGGGTGCCGCAGACCCACCTGGCCGCCCAGCTGCGGACCCCGGAGCCGCAGCGGCCGGCCGGCGACACAGACATCGACGTCTCCATGGCACAGCGGCGGGCCGGCCTGATGGCCTCCATGCAGCGCGGCTGGGAGCGCGGGCGCAGGGAAACCGGTCAGGCCGACCTGTTCGGCGGACGAAAGGACAGGACGCATGACTGACATCACGAAGGAACTGGACTGGCTGCTGGACGACCTGATCCGGCGCACCCCCGGCGTACGGCACGCGATCGTGCTGTCCGCCGACGGGCTGGCCATGGGCGGTTCCCAGGGCCTGGACCGCGAGGAGACCGAGCACCTGGCGGCGATCGCGGCCGGCAGCCACAGCCTCGCCCAAGGCGCCGGGCGGCGGTTCGGCGTCGGCAACGTCCGACAGACGATCATCGAGCTGGACGCGGCCTTCCTGTTCGTCACGGCCGCCGGGGACGGCGCCAGGCTGGCCGTCATGACGACCGCGGACGCCGACCTCGGCGTCGTCACCTACGAACTGACCATGCTGGTCAAAAGGGTCGGGGAGCATCTGAGCACGCGACCACGGGCCGCGAGCGGGCAGGTTCATGGGCGCTGAGGAGGACCCGGGGCCGCTGGTCCGCATGTACGCGGTGACCGGCGGCCGGGCCCGTCCCGCCGGGGAGGCGTTCGACGTCGTCGCGGTGGTGACGACGCTCGGCATGCCGTACGACCCGGTGGGGTGGACGCCGGAGCATCTCACGGTGCTGCGGATGTGCGTACGGCCGGCCACCGTGGCCGACATCGGCGTGCAGCTGCGCCTGCCGCTCAACATCACCCGCGTGCTGCTGAGCGACCTGCGGCGGGAGGGCCTGGTGACGATCGACCGTCCGGCCGCCTCCCCCGCCGCCATGAACGAGCGGATCTATCAGGAAGTGCTCAATGGACTACGCGCGCTCTGAGACCCTGGCGATCAAGATCCTGGTCGCGGGCGGCTTCGGCGTGGGCAAGACCACGCTGGTCTCCTCGGTGAGCGAGATCCAGCCGCTGCACACCGAGGAACTGCTCAGCGACCGCGGCGCCGCCGTGGACGACACGAGCGGGGTGGAGATGAAGATGACCACCACCGTCGCGCTCGACTTCGGCCGCATCACCCTCCGCGAGGGCCTGTGGATCTACCTGTTCGGCACGCCGGGGCAGGACCGGTTCTGGTTCATGTGGGATGAGCTGTCCATCGGCGCGCTGGGCGCGATCGTGATCGCCGACACCCGGCGGCTCGGCGACGCGTTCCCGGCCGTGGACTACTTCGAGCAGCGCCGCATCCCGTTCGTGGTGACGGTGAACTGCTTCGACGGCGCCCGCGTCCACTCCGTGGAGGCGGTCCGCCGGGCGCTCGCCCTGTCCCCGCACGTGCCCGTGCTCCTCTCCGACGTACGCGTCCGCGAGTCGGTGAAGGAGTCTCTGGTCACCCTCGTACGGCACGCCCGCGAGCACGCGCCCGTGTAAACCCCGGACCGCTCTTGACGGAAGTGCCTATAACCAAACGGTCTTTCGGTGCTGGGGTGGATTATGGGACCTTCGGCTTGGATCGGTTTGTATCCCCGTACGGGAGCGAGGGGCCCGGATGGCTGAGACGGCGAATCCGATGCACACGGCGCTGCTGGACCTGCGGCGCCGGCTTCGCGCCGAGCTGCACGTGGTCGAGCAGGCGCTGGCCAAGGCCGACCAGGACATGGGCGGCGGCCTGGTCTGGCTCGGTCCCGAGGCGCGGCGGTGGCGCGACGACCTCGGCCAGCGGCGCACCCAGATCCGGCGGGCCGCCGACCGCCTGTCTATCGCGATCGAGGACGCGCTCGCCGGGCAGCCGAGCACGGTCGCGGAGTCGATGGCGGACATGTACCGGCGGCAGATGAGCGGGCGCCTGTGACACCGCCCTACAGCGCCCAGTTCCGCGGCGTCGACCCGGACCGCCTCCTCACAATGATCAACTCCATGAACGCGGACGCGGACGCGCTCCAGGCGTTCGTCCGGCGGTTCCAGGGCGAGTTCGCGCGGCTCGGGGTCGACACGTCGGTGCTGACCGAGCTGGACCGGATCGGCGCGTGGACGCGCGACCAGCTCCCGGTGATGCGCCGCCGCCACGAACTGGCCATGGCCACCAACCGGCTGGGCGGAGTCGGGTTCGTGCAGATTCCCGAGGTCACGATGTCGCTGGCCGAGGCGTACGCGCGGGGGGAGGGTCTGGCCGCGATGATGGGCCCCGGCATCCTGTCCAACCGGGACTTCGCGGCGAAGTTCAAAGGCGAGCTGGTCCACCAGCACATCGGCCGGCTGAAGGACCTGGCCGGCGACGCGGACGCCTCGGCCGCCTTCGTGGCGGCGCTGCCGCCCCAGGTGCGCAACGCGCTGCCCAACCTGCTGCTGGAGACCGGCAGTACGACGGCGCGCGAGGACCTGGCGGCGTTCACGGCGGTGTTCGGAGCGGCGTTACGCGCCACGAAACCGCCTCCCGGAATGGCCGAGTACCGGCGCGAACTGGCCACTCCGGCGCTCCCGGCGGTGGCCTGGCAGCGGCTGGCGTTGCTGAAGGGGTCGGGGGCGCCCTCCGACGTGCTGGCGCGGACCGCGCGGGTGGTGCTGGACGACCTGGCGGCCAATCCGGCGCGGGACTGGCGAGGCGCGGGCCTGGCGGAATCCCGCGCCTATGGTCTGCCGGCCGACTCCGTCGCGCTGGCGTTGGAGACGATCGCCGACGACCCGGTGGCGGTCCGGTCGGTGTTCGCCGAGATGGGCCGCCCGGAGGCGGAGCTGACCCGACCGGAACGAATGACCCTGCTGTTCACGTACGCCCGGCGGGCCGAGGACGACACGGCGGACGCGCTCGGCCGGGCCCTGGCGACCGGATCAGGCGTCTCCCACGAGCGACCGGACGCACACAGCGCCGACGCGACGGCCTTCGCCTTCGACACGATCACCACCGCCGCCTCCTTCGGCCAGGACATGCCACACACCACCCAGGACTCCATGGCCGCGATAGGCGCCTCGTACCGGAACGAGATGATCGCCGGCGCGGTCATCAGCGATGGCGAGTTCCGCGACTCCGGCCTGACCATGCCTCCCGACTTCTCCGCGATTCCGGGACTGACGCCGGGCTTCTATCTGAGCCCGAAGGACACCTACGGCTTCCTGAAGACCTTCGTCGGCGACGAGGAGAACACCGACGCCTTCGACAAGGCCATGGGCGAGCTACACCATGACCTGCTGGTGCAAGCCGCCCGTCTCGACGGTGAGGCGGCGCAGGGCAGCCCGCCCAGGGACCCCGGATACTTCAAGGTGACGGCCAACGCGATCGGCGACCTGGTGGGCTCGGAGTACGCGGCCGCGCTGAAGGTTCGCGGCGACATGGACGCCTTCGATGAGAAGATGCGCGGCCTCATGGCTGATGCCGCGTCAATCGCCCTGGACTCGGTCGCCGGGTCCGGGTTCGTCTGGCAGTCAACGACTTTCGCTACAGGCAAGCTGCTGGATTCCTGGAAGGACGGAGACCCGGAGGAGACCCGGGAGGGCCTGCTCGTCAGTGAGCGCGAGCAATGGATTCGCGTGCAACGCTACGAGATCGCCACCAGGTTGTGGGAGGGCGGGTATCCGGCCGATCCGCCGTGGCCGGCCACCCTGATGAAGGACGGCAAGCCGCTTCCCCTGGACGCCCTGCTCAAGGACGGCAAGAAATTCGAGGTGTTCTCGGCGTGGTCGGATTCCACCGACAGGGAGGGTGAGGGCGCGACCTTTGACAAGAAGGTCGCCGAGGGCATCCGCGGGGTGATCAGCCCGGAGTCCGCGACGGTGGCGAAGGGGTACGAGAAGGAGTCATGACCTCGGGCTCGTCCGGCTGACTACGCGCACCTGGTCTCGCCGTCGATCTGGGCGGCGATCCTCTTGTCCGAGGGCAGCGTCACGGTGAAGGAGAACCGCAGTCCGGTTTCCTCCTTGATCCAGACGACGGTACGCGAACTGACGTCGTCCGCCTGGCCGGGGCCCGTGGTGTCTCTCTCGTAGCCCCGTTCGGCGAAACTGAATCCGATCTGCCTGGTCGCTCCGTCGAGCTTGCTGTCCGGATCGGCGTCGAGAGTCGGCAGCTGGCCGGTGGCGGTGAAGACACGCTTGAAGGTGCCGTCACCGCAGGACACGTCGCTGGTGGCCGCGTTCGTGACCCGCTCGTCCACCCAGTCGTCCCACGCCATGACGGCGTTGCCGTCCGCAGCCAGTTGGGCGCCGGCCTCCTGCAGGGACGGGCCGGACGTGCACCCAGCCGCCATCACCACCAGCAGGCCGATCAGGCCACTCCACGCGACACGCAACCCGTACCTCCACGACGCCATGGCCGCCCGAAGGCGTGAACACGAGGCCAGGCATTATCGCCACGAACGCGAATGACCAGTCAAGCAGTTCCGCCGCCCCGGCATGGGCGAGAACTATCCGAGGGCTAACCGCCGAGGTCCCACATCTGGATCCGCTCGTCCCGTCCGGCCCTGATCAGGAGGGTCCGCCCGTTCAGCTCGGTCAGTTCGACGACCCCGTACCGCCGCCCGACGTTGATCGGTTCCCCGATCGGCGCGCCGTCGATCAGGTTCCAGACCCGGATCGTGCCGTCCTCGCTCGCGGTGACCGCGATCGGCCGGTCGCCGATGACGCCGGTCCTGATGTGGACGATCGTCCCGCCGTGCCCGGTGAGCTGCCGGAGCTCCCGGCCGGTGCGCAGGTCCCAGACCCGTACGACGGGCCCGGCCCCGCTGAGGACGAGCGTGGTGCAGTTCGCCTGGGCGACGGCGGGCCGGGCCTCCTTGTGGCCGGGTGAGCGCACGTCGAGGATGGTGCCGATGCGGCGGCCGGAGTTGAGGTCCCAGATTCTGATCCGGTTCCTGACGTCGATGACGACGTCGCGCCCGTCCAGCTGGGTGAGGACGGCGCGGATGACCGGCTGCTCGCCGGTGATGGGGATGCGCGAGCCGAGGGCGGCCCGGGTGGCCAGGTCGCGGAGGCGTACTCCGCCGGATTCTTCGCCGAGGTGGGCTGGCCGGCCGTGGAACATGGAGAACCAGCCCTGTTCGGCTCCGCTGGGGAGGGGGTCGAGGCGGCCTGAGGAGTCGAGCTGCCAGAGGCGCAGCTCGCCGTCCCACGTGGTGATCAACGGCTTCGCGCCCGGGATGTCGGCGAAACGCGGATATCTCATGACCGCCGGGTTGGAGCCGCGCAGGACCTGGAGGCGTCGCAGGGTGCTCAGGTCCCACACCATGACGGTGCTGTCGGCGCTGCCGGAGACGAGGACTCTGCGGCCGTCGAGTTCGGCGACGGTGAAGGACTCGACCACGTCGGTGTGGCCGTTGGGGGTGGTGGCGGCCAGCTGGGTCGCGGTGGTGAGGTCCCACAGGCGAAGGGTGTTGTCGCCGCCTCCGGTGAGCGCGACCGGGCGGCCGTCCAGTTCCCCGACGGCCAGGCTCACACGGTCGTAGACGATCCGGGTGTATCCCCCGGCATCCTCGGGCGGCGGCGGGTTGCCGGGCAGCCGGGAGATCTCCCGCCGCGTGGCCGGGTCCCACAGGGAGACCGTGCCGACGGGCGGGTAGGAGGTGCCGAGGTCGTAGCGGTTGCCGCGGTTGACGGTGAGCAGCACGGTCCTGCCGCCGACCGTCGCCGCGCGCACGGTGGAGAAGTCGCCCTCGATGAGGCCGGCCTCCCGCCCGGAGGCCAGGTCCCAGAGGGTGACGGCGTCGGGGCCGGGGTCGTTCTCGTCTCCGCCGTTGTCGTTCACGGCCGCGGTGAGCCGCCCGCCGAGGGAGAAGAGGGCCACGGCGTTGACGCTGTTGTCCTCGCCGAGGTACATGACCGGTCCGACCTGGCGGCCGGTGGCGATGTCGACGACGCGCATCTCATCGTCCGCGGTGACCCGCAGGGCCCGCCCGTTCAACCGGTGGTTCACCTCGAACGGGACGTGCGGCCTGAACTGCCCGGGCGGCATGTCTATGGTGAGCCCCGCGCCGGGGACGAGGACGCGGGAACGCACGGGCGCGCCCCGCGGCGTGAGCGCGGGCAGCGCCCACACCCGCATCGTGCCCTCCTGCCCCGTGCTGACCGCGACCGGCCGCCCGCCGAGCCGTCCGAAGGCCACCCCGGTGATGTTGGTGTGCTCGTCGCCGCCGAAGATCCGCGCCGGCCCGAACGCGGCGGGCACGCCCGTGCGGGGCCGCTCCTCGCAGAGCCTCTCCGCGTACGGCCACCGCGGCCCGACCCCCGCCGACGCCGCGGACGAGGCCCGCGGGACTACCCCCGCCACCAGCAGAACCGCGACGAGCAGCAATCTCCTCATACCAGTGAGATCACGCAACACCGCGCTCGGTTCGCGCCGTGACCTCATCGTGACTTACCCAGAGCCAAACGTCCCTCGCCCTGACGACGCCAGCCGCACGATCCGCCACTCCGAGACTCCGCGAAGAGATCATGACTTGCTCAGAGCCCCGCGTCCCTCGCCCTGGCGACGGCCGCCGCCCGGTCCGCCACCCCAAGCTTGGCGAAGATGTTGGACACGTGGTTGCGGATCGTCTTCTCGCTCAGGAACAGCCGGCCCGCGATGGCGTGGTTGGTCAGCCCTGTCGCGATCAGGCCGAGCACCTCCGCCTCCCGATCGGTCAGCTCGGGAAACGGCCGTACGCCGACGGACGGGCTGGCCAGCGCCGCCAGGATGCGCGCTCCCGCGCCGGGCCCGAACACGACCTGCCCGGCCGCGACGGCCGCCACCGACCTGGCGATCTCGTCGGGGGTGGCCTCCTTGAGCAGGTAGCCGCGCGCGCCCGCGCGTACCACCTCCAGGATGGTGGCGTCGTCGGACAGCATGGTCAGCGCCAGCACCGCGACCCCGGGGTCGTCGCGCAGGATCGCCCGGGTGGCCTCCACCCCGCTGATGCCCGGCAGCTGCAGGTCCATCAGCACCACGTCAGGACCGGTGGCGGCGACCAGCTCGATCGCCTCCTCGCCGGTGGCGGCGTGCCCGGCCACCTCGATCCCGTCCAGGTCGCCGAGGAGCGCGATCAGCCCCTCCGCGAACATCGGGTGGTCTTCGACGACGACGACCTTGGTCATCCCGCCTCCCGCAGCGGCAGCGTGACCAGCACGCGGGTGCCCCCGGTGCCGGGAGTGGCGAGGTCGAAGGAGCCGCCCAGCTCGACCGCGCGGCGGCGCATCGACCCCAGGCCGACCCCGCGTCTGACCTGGTCGGGGATGCCGATACCGTCGTCGTCCACGCGCAGCTCCAGGTCGCGGGCGGCGCGCAGCCGGATCTGGCAGTGCGAGGCGGCGGCGTGCCTGGCCGCGTTGGTGAGCGCCTCGGCCGCGATCCGGTAGGCGGCCAGTTCCACCGTGGCGGGCATGGGGGGCAGGTCGGCGGCGGCGTCCACCTCGACGACGAGGCTGCCGGCGAAGCCGCGCCCGAGTTCGGCCAGCGCCCCCGCCAGGCCGAGGTCCTCCAGCGGCGGCGGGCGCAGGTCGTTGACGATCGCCCGGACGTCCACGACCGTGGACCTGATCCGCGCGGCCAGCGCCTCCAGCAGCCGCTCCGCCTCCGGCTGCCCGTCCACCAGGCGGCGGCCCCGGTCGGCCTGGAAGGCGAGCGCGGCGAGGGTCGGGCCGACCCCGTCGTGCAGTTCGTGCAGGAGCCGGTTGCGCTCCTCCTCCCGCGCCGCCAGCAGCCGCTGGTGCGAGCGCTCCAGGTCGGCGCCGAGCCGGTGGGCCCGTACGGCCACCGCGATGTGCGGCGCCAGCTCGGCCAGCACCTCGCGGTCCCTGACCCGCAGCGGCTCCCCCACCACGAGGGTGCCCACCTGCTCCCCCCGGTGCAGCAGCGGGAAACGTTCGACCGGGCCTTCCGGTCCCGTGCTCCACTCGGCGACCACGACGCCGTCCTCCTCGACGGCCACCCGGCGGACCCGCAGCGTACGGCCCAGCGACTCGGCGACCTGGCCGAGCAGTTCGCCGGGCAGGCCGCCCCCGGAGAGCCGGTCGCCGAGGCGGCGCAGCGCGGCCACCGGGTCGTCCCGTTCGCCGAACACCAGCCGGTTGGCCCGCGCCCGGATCCGCCCGTACGCGGGCTGCGCCAGCGCCGCCACCACGGCCACCGCGACCAGCGGCATCTCCGGGAACAGCCGCCCGAGCAGCAGCACGCTCCCCGCGTACGCGGCGAGCAGGGTCAGGGAGAGGGCGCCCAGGGTCAGGGTGCGGACCAGCAGCAGATCGATGTCCCACAGCCGGTGGAACACCACCGCCACGGTCACGGCCACCGGCAGCGGGAGCGGCGCGAGCAGCAGCGGCAGCCCCGAGTTGCCCACCTGCGCGACGATCAGCAGGACCAGCGTGACCAGCCCGGCCGCGAGCACCCACTGGACCTGCCGCCGCACCTCGCCGGAGGAGCGCCGGTAGCGGTACACCAGGGAGGCGAGGGCCGCCGCGGCCGCGAGCGCGCCGCACACCAGGCCTGCGGTCTGGGCGGGCATGGCCAGGCCGTTCCAGGGCGGGACCAGGCCCTGGTATCCGGGCGGGTAGAGGCCCGCCACGTCCACGTCGGCCATGGGGAGCAGCGCCCAGCCGAGCGTGGCCAGCACAATGGCCGCCCAGGTCAGGACGGCCGCCGGGCGCCAGCGTCTGGACGGGAGCCGGCCGTCGGGGAACAGCAGCAGGAACAGGGTGGGCACCGCCAGGTAGGCGGGCGTCCAGCCCCAGTTGGAGATCCACATCAGCTGGTCGTCCAGCGGCAGGCCGCCGTCGACGCCGTTGATGCCGAGCAGGCCGTACGAGCCGAGGGCCAGGGAGACGCCCTGGACGGCGCCGACGGCGAGCATGATCCAGCCGACGCGCACCTCGGGGCGGCGCACCACCACGATGACGCCGGGGATGCCGAAGGCGAGGGCGCCGGACGCGCGGAAGGCGTCGAAGCGGGCCACGAACCCGGTGACGCCGAGTTCGCGCAGCCGCGGCTCGACGGCCAGCGATCCCGCGACCAGCAGGAGCAGCAGGCCCGCGAAGGCGGCCCCCGCCCAGACCGGCCAGGGGGATCTCGGTGTGCGCATGATTGGAAATCGTGTCACGCCTGCGTCCTGCCGTCATGAGGCGAAGTCCCGGCCGGTCCGGGACATGAAGTCCCGGTCGCGTCGGGACGGCCGGCTCATGCGGGCCGCCCGGCCCCCCGGCCACGGTAGTGCCATGAACATCATGAATCCGGAGCGGGCCGAGGCCGCGCCCGGCCCCGGCACGGCCGGGTTCTTCGTCGGCACCGCCGTGGTGAGCGCGCTCTGCTGGTTCGCGCTCGGCGCCGAGTCCGTCCTCAACCCGGGAGCGGCGGATTTCCGGGACGCGCTCGTGCTGGTGCCCTGGCTGCTGCTGGGGGCCACCATGGTCGGGGTGCACCTGGCGCAGCGGCACCGGAGCGGCCTGACCGGGCCGGCCGGGCTGGCGGGCGCGTTGTCGGGGACGCTGCTCGCGACGGCCGGGAACACCGGGCTGATCCTCGGCAGCGACACCCTGCTGGTGCTGGCGTTCCCGGTCGGGCCGCTGCTGTTCTCCGCCGGGATGCTGGCGCTGGGGATCGCCACGTACCGGGCGGGCGTGCTGCCCCGCCACGCCGGCGTCCTGATCGCCTCGTCCCAGCCGCTGATGGTGGGGCTGGGGCTGGCGCTCTCACCGTGGGTGCCGCTGCATCCGCACGGCGGCTACTCGGGCGGGCTCTGGCACGGGGTGACCATGACGGCCGTCGCGCTCGCGCTGGTCGGCGCGGCGCGACGGCCGTCCCGGGACTAGCTGTAGACGCCGAACTCCCAGAGCGAATACCCGTACGGGGTGCCGCGCTGGGTCATGTTGACGCGCACGTATCTGGCCGACACGTTCAGGTCGACGCCGTCGAAGCCGCCGTCACCCGTGGTGGTGGTGAAGACGTTGCTCCAGGTGGTGCCGTTCGTCGAGGTCTGGATCTGGTACGCCTTGCCGTACGCGGCCTCCCAGCCGAGTTGCACGTGCCGGATGGCGGTGGTCGCGCCCAGGTCGACCTGGATCCACTGCGGGTCGGCCCACTCGCTGGCCCAGCGGCTGGTGAAGCTGCCGTCGGTGGCCCGGTTCGGGGTGAACGGGCCGCCGTCGCCGGTCGCCTGGGAGGTCGAGGCGGTGGTCGGCTTGCCGATCGCCACGTTGACGCCGGGCACGACCGGCGGGACCACGCGGAACGACTTCTGCTCGATGCCGACGTTGCCGTGGCCGTCGTAGGCGTAGACGTACACCTTCCAGACGCCCATCTGCTGCGGCGCGGTCACCGAGAAGCGGCCGGGGCCGGTCTGGGTGAAGCGCACGTGGTCGAAGCCGCGGTTGCCGTTGATGTGCTTGTTGCTGAACATCAGGTTGTAGCGGATCAGGTCGCCGTTGGGGTCGCCGACGGCGGTCTCGACGGTGAACTGCTGCCCGGCCGGGACGGCCGTCTGCGGCGTCACCGTCATGGAGGTGATCTCCGGCGGGGTGTTGGCCGAGGCCTGGCCCGTGTACGCCTGCCGGAGCGCGTGGTAGCCGTGCCGCCGCCAGCCGCCGGTGAGCGTGTTGAGCCAGACGCCGCCGAAGTCGTTCTCCAGGCCGTAGTGGAACTCGGTGGCGCCGAGCGCGACCCCGGTGTGGCCGTGGATGGCGTTCCAGCTGGCCGTGTACTGGGCGCGTTTCTGCAGGTCGGTGGGCTCGGTCGGGACGCCGTTGACGTCGTTGGGAACCTCCCACTCCCCGTCGGGCCCGGCCTCGGTGACGATGTACGGCTTGGTGTGGCCGCCGTTGACCCAGTCGGTCCGCACGCTGCCGATCGCGCCGTACGAGTTCACTGCGAGCAGGTCCAGCGACGGTGAGTGCGCCTTGTAGTACGTCCAGGCGTGGGTGTACGCGTCGGTCGAGGTGACCGGGTGGTTCGGGTCGGCGGCGTGGATGGCGTCGGCGACCTCGTTGACGAACTTCGCGTACGCGACGCGGCGGGCCTCCACCACGTCGGCCGGGAGGCCGTGGTCCTGCATGGTGAGGATGACCTCGTTGCCGACGTCCCACATGAGCACGCCCTGCCGGTTCTTCAGGGCGTTGACCCGCGCCACGATCTCGTTCTTCACGCTCGTCTTGTACGCGGTGTCGTTGACGTAGTCGGCGCCCTGGTTGAGCCAGTGCCCGACGATCACCTTGAGGCCCTGCTGGGCGGCCCGGTCGAGCAGCGTCGGCGTGTGGGTGTCGTCCACGCCCCAGGTGCGGATGGTGTTGACGCCCATGGCCTTGAGGTCGCGCATGTACCCGTCGGCCGCCGCCTGCGGCGGCCCGTAGGTCAGTCCCTTCACCTCGTACGGTGCGCCGTTGACGGTCAGCCGCCAGTTGCCCTGCGTGCCGGTGACGCGGACGACGCTCGGCCCGGCGGGGGTGGCGGGGTCGGTCATCGGGGTGGGCGTCGGCCCGGTCTGCCTGGCGACCTGGACCCAGTCCACGTTGAGCGTGCCGCCCGAGGTGGTCGCCGCGGTGGGCGTGGTCGTGCCGGCCAGGGCGTTCGGCAGGGAGCCGCCGATGGCCAGGTCGAGGCGGAGGTAGAAGCCGTGGTGCACGGCGGCCTGCCAGGCGGCCACGCCGACCTGGCTCTCCCGTACCACCCAGGTCTGGCGGCCGTCGAGGTAGAAGCGGATCTCCTCGTCCTGCTTGGTCCTGTCGATGATCTGGGTGTACTCGTGGTAGCCGCTCTGGCAGCCCTCGCAGGAGGCGAAGCCGCTGGTACGGCCGTTGTACTCGTTGCAGACGCCGTCGGGGGCGGTGCCGCAGTGGAGGGTGTTGGCGAGCTGGTCACGGCCGTTGACGCCGGTCATGATGTCGGTCTCGCCGACGGACGGCCAGTTGGTGTAGTTGCCGCGGTAGGCGGCGCCGGTGGCGCGGAAGCCCGGCCAGTAGCCGAGCGGGTTGGCCACGTCGGGCTGCTTGAGGCGGGCGCTGAAGCGCAGCAGCTGGCCGGGCTGGGGGGCGAAGTCGGTGCGCTGGGTCTCGACGCGGCCGGAGGTCCAGGCGCCCGCGCCGTCCTTGAGCGCCTTGATGGTCAGCGCGCCGGCGCCGTCCAGGTAGACGTTGGCGGTGGAGGCGGACATCGTCTCGACCTCGCCGGTACCCCAGTTGGCGGCGCCGCCGGGGTACTGGGTGCCGGTGCGCAGGAGCCAGTTGGCGGCGCTTGGCGAGGTGTTCGCGGGGCCCGTGAAGTCGTCGCGCCAGATCTCGGTCCAGTTGCCGGGGTCGGGAGACGGGCTGGGAGACGGCGACGGGGACGGCGATGGGCTCGTGGTGGTGCCGGAGTGCACGGCGAACTCGTACAGGGAGTAGCCCCAGCCGGTGTTGCGGGCGGTGCCGTGCATGCGGATGTACCTGCCGGAACCGGTCACGTTGAG
>NZ_BOOA01000123.1 GCF_016862995.1 Acrocarpospora phusangensis | reverse complement strand
GCACACGTACACCTGGAAGCGACGAGGCCTTAGGTCTCGCAGTTCCGGGGGTGCCTCTATCTTTGCAAGCCATCCGATCTACGTCAAATCATTTAATTTGGCGTGAACTCAGCTAACTTGCGAAAGCTTCAGCCGCTCTGTTCCCAGAGCCCCCTTCTCTCCGCCGAACCCGAAGCGACGCCACTCGCGGCGAAGCGTCCGGAATCCCGGCTGTGGAAGAAGGGGAGCGATGAGCCTGCCGCTGGGTTCCGGTTGAGGTTCCCGGCGCGCCGTGCTGACCGCGTACAAGAACATTAGCACCCTCTGAGGGATGCTGCGAGCAACTTCGGTAACCCAGGATCCATTCCCTGTCCACGATCCTCTAAACATGGACAGCGGGACACCAAGACGGCCCCCGGAGGAGTGCCTCCGGGGGCCGTCAGGTACGGCACGCACGATCAGGCGGGCAGGGCCGCGAGCTGGGCCTCCAGACGCAGGATGTCCTGCTCCGCCTGGGCCGCGCGAGCCCTGACCTTGCTCACCACGTCCTCGGGGGCCTTCGCCATGAACTGCTCATTACCGAGTTTGCCCGTCACCTGAGCCTGCTCCTTGCGGGCCACCGCGAGGTCCTTCTCCAGGCGCTTGCGCTCGGCCGCCACGTCGATCGCGCCGGCTGTGTCGATCTCCACCGTGACCCCGCCGACCGCCAGCTTGGCCGTCGCCGCGAACGTGTCGCCGGCCTCGTCCAGGCGGAGCAGGGCGCGGATGGCGGTCTCGTGCGCGGCGAGAGCCGTACCGGACAGGGAGAGGCGGGCGGCGACGCGCTGGCCGGGTTTGAGGCCCTGGTCGGAGCGGAAGCGGCGGACCTCGGTGACGAGGTCCTGGACTGCGTCGATCTCGGCCTCGGCGGCCTTGTCGGACAGGGCCGGGTCGGCCGTCGGCCAGGCGGCGACGACCAGGGACTCCTTGCCCGTCAGGGCGCGCCACAGCTCCTCGGTCACGAAGGGAACCAGCGGGTGGAGCAGGCGGAGCAGCGCGTCGAGGACGTGGCCGAGGACGCGCTTGGTGTTCTCCGCCGCAGGGCCGCCGCCGGCAATCTGGATCTTGGCGAGCTCCAGGTACCAGTCGCAGACCTCGTCCCACGCGAAGTGGTACAGCGCGTCGGAGATCTTGGCGAACTCGAAGTCCTCATAGGCCGTGTCCACCAGCTCGCTGACGGACTGGAGGCGGGACAGGATCCAGCGGTCGGCGGGGGTGAGCTCCTCCGGCAGGCCGGTGGAGACGGCGCCGTTCATGAGGGCGAAACGAGTGGCGTTCCAGATCTTGTTGCAGAAGTTCCTGGAACCCGCCGCCCAGTCCTCGCTGATCGCGACGTCGGAGCCGGGGTTGGCGCCGCGCAGCAGGGTGAAGCGCGTCGCGTCGGCGCCGAAGCGCTCGATCCAGTCCAGCGGGTCGACCACGTTCCCGAACGACTTGGACATCTTCTTGCCGAACTGGTCGCGGACCATGCCGTGCAGGGCGACCGTGCGGAAGGGCGGCTGGCCGTCCATCGCGTACAGACCGAACATCATCATTCTGGCGACCCAGAAGAAGAGGATGTCGTAGCCCGTGACCAGGACCGACGTCGGGTAAAAACGCTGCAGGTCGGCGGTCTGCTCCGGCCAGCCCAGGGTGGAGAAGGGCCACAGGCCGGAGGAGAACCAGGTGTCCAGGACGTCGGGGTCCTGGACGTAGCCGGCGGGAGGCGTGTCGTCGGGGCCGACGCAGACGACCTCGCCATCCGGCCCGTACCAGACCGGGATGCGGTGGCCCCACCAGAGCTGGCGGGAGATGCACCAGTCGTGCATGTCGTCCACCCAGTCGAAGTAGCGCTTGGCCAGCTCCGGCGGGTGAATGCGGGTACGGCCGTCGCGGACCGCGTCGCCGGCCTCCTTGGCCAGCGGGGCGACGTTGACGAACCACTGCAGCGACAGGCGCGGCTCGACGACCGTCTTGCAGCGCGAGCAGTGCCCGACCGCGTGCACGTACGGCCGCTTCTCGGCGACGATGCGGCCATCGGCCCGCAGCGCGGCGACCACGGCGGGACGCGCCTCGAAGCGGTCGAGGCCCTGGAACGGCCCAGGCGCGGTGATCACGCCGCGCTCATCCATGATCGTCATGGACGGCAGGTCGTGCCGGCGGCTGATCTCGAAGTCGTTGGGGTCGTGCGCGGGCGTGACCTTGACCGCGCCGGTCCCGAACGCGGGGTCCACGTGCTCGTCGGCGACGACCGGGATCATCCGCCCGGTCAGCGGCAGCTCGACCTCGCGCCCGACCAGGTGCGCGTAACGCTCGTCGGACGGGTGGACCGCGATCGCGGTGTCGCCCAGCATCGTCTCCGCCCGGGTGGTGGCGACGACGATCTCGGTGTCGCCCGATCCGTACCGAATGGAGACGAGCTCGCCGTCGTCGTCGCTGTGCTCGACCTCGATGTCGGAGAGCGCGGTCAGGCAGCGCGGGCACCAGTTGATGATCCGGTTGGCGCGGTAGATGAGCCCGTCGTCGAACAGCCGCTTGAAGATCGTCTGGACAGCGCGGGAGAGCCGCTCGTCCATGGTGAAACGTTCCCGGGACCAGTCGACGCCGTCACCGAGCTTGGTCATCTGGCCGAGGATGCGCCCGCCGGATTCCTCCTTCCACTGCCAGACGCGCTCGACGAACGCCTCGCGGCCGAGGTCGTGCCGGGACAGGCCCTCCTTGGCCAGCTCGCGCTCCACCACGTTCTGGGTGGCGATGCCGGCGTGGTCCATACCGGGCAGCCAGAGGGTCTCGAAGCCGCGCATCCGCGCGCGACGGGACAGCGCGTCCTGAACCGAATGGTCGAGGGCGTGCCCGACGTGCAGGGACCCGGTCACATTCGGCGGCGGCAGCACGATGCTGTACGGCTCACGCCCGCTGCCAGGATCCGCGCCGAAGTATCCGGCCGCTACCCACCGCTCGTAGCTGGGGGTCTCGACGTCGGCGGGTGCGTACTGGGTTGGAAGCTCAGGCGTCGTCACGCTGCCTAATTGTAAGAGCACCCGGGGGTACAGCCGTCGCGAATAACGACGGCCATACCCGCTAAGCCCGGCTTAGGCCGACTTCTCCCGAGGCGTGCGCTGCTGCTTCAGCTGGTCACGCGGGATGAGGGTCGGGTTCACATGCTCCAGGACGGCTTCCCTGGTGATCACCACGCGGGCCACGTCCTGCCGGGAGGGCACCTCGTACATCACCGAGAGGAGCACCTCCTCCAGGATGGCGCGCAGGCCGCGGGCGCCGGTGCCGCGCAGGATGGCCTGGTCGGCGATGGCCTCCAGGGCGTCGTCGGTGAACTCCAGCTCGACGTTGTCCAGCTCGAACAGCCGCCGGTACTGCTTCACCAGCGCGTTGCGCGGCTCGGTCAGGATCTGGATGAGCGCTTCCCTGTCGAGGTTGTGCACACTCGTGATCACGGGGAGGCGGCCGACGAACTCGGGGATCATGCCGAACTTGAGCAGGTCCTCCGGCATGACGTCGCCGAAGATGTCGGAGGAGTCGACCTCCTCCTTGGACCGGATGATGGCGTTGAAGCCGATCCCCTTACGGCCCACCCGGGACTCGATGATCTTCTCGAGGCCCGCGAAGGCCCCGCCGCAGATGAACAGCACGTTGGTGGTGTCGATCTGGATGAACTCCTGGTGCGGGTGCTTGCGGCCGCCCTGCGGGGGCACGCTCGCGGTGGTGCCCTCCAGGATCTTCAGCAGTGCCTGCTGCACACCCTCGCCGGAGACGTCACGCGTGATCGACGGGTTCTCGCTCTTGCGGGCGATCTTGTCGACCTCGTCGATGTAGATGATGCCGGTCTCGGCCTTCTTGACGTCGTAGTCGGCGGCCTGGATCAGCTTCAGCAGGATGTTCTCGACGTCTTCACCGACATATCCGGCTTCGGTGAGCGCGGTGGCGTCGGCGATGGCGAACGGCACGTTGAGCATCTTCGCCAGCGTCTGGGCGAGCAGGGTCTTGCCCGAGCCGGTGGGGCCGAGCAGCAGGATGTTGGACTTCGACAGCTCCAGGCCGTCGTCCCGCCCGCGCTCCCCGGACTGCACGCGCTTGTAGTGGTTGTAGACCGCCACCGAGAGCGCCTTCTTCGCCTTGTCCTGACCGATGACGTAGGCGTCGAGGAACTCGTAGATCTCCCGCGGCTTGGGGAGGTTGTCCCACTTCAGTTCGGAGGACTCGGAGAGCTCCTCCTCGATGATCTCGTTGCAGAGGTCGATGCACTCATCGCAGATGTAGACGCCAGGTCCGGCGATGAGCTTCTTGACCTGCTTCTGGCTCTTGCCACAGAACGAGCACTTGAGCAGGTCTCCCCCGTCGCCGATGCGTGCCACCCCAGATACTCCTTTGCGTGGGACCGCCCTGCTGCCGCGGTCCGTTCATTCCGCGCCCAGTCACTCCGGTGCGAAAACGTCATCCCGCTCAGGTTTCGACGTTACCGTCTTCTGGGCCCTCAGTGAGCCCCCTAGCGGCGAGTCGCACCGGAAGGTGCCCAATTGGGCACCGTTCCGGTGCGGTCAGACCTCTTAGGAAGCCACCGCGGCGGCGCGGCGCTTGCGGGACGGGATGATGTCGTCCACCAGGCCGTATGCCTTCGCCTCGTCCGCGTTGAGGATCTTGTCGCGCTCGATGTCGCGGCGGATCTCGTCCGAAGATTTGCCCGTGTGCTTTGCCACGATTTCTTCGAGAAGTGACCGCATGCGAAGGATCTCGCGCGCCTGGATCTCGATGTCCGAGCCCTGGCCGCCGCCCTCGGTGGAGGGCTGGTGGATCAGGACGCGGGCGTTCGGCAGTGCGAACCGCTTGCCCGCGGTGCCGCCGGCCAGCAGCACGGCCGCCGCCGAGGCGGCCTGGCCGAGGCAGACGGTCTGGATCTCGGGCCGGACGAACTGCATGGTGTCGTAGATCGCCGTCATGGCGGTGAACGACCCGCCCGGCGAGTTGATGTAGATGCTGATGTCCCGGTCAGGGTCGAGCGACTCCAGCGTCAGGAGCTGGGCCATCACGTCGTTGGCCGAGGCGTCGTCGATCTGCACGCCGAGGAAGATGATGCGATCCTCGAAGAGCTTGTTGTACGGGTTCATCTCCTTCACCCCGTACGTCGTGCGCTCCACGAACGACGGGATGATGTAACGGCCGTTGATGTCTCCCGGCCGGATCAGCTCACTCACTTGGGAAGCTCCAGTCATGAGACGGCGCCCTCGGAGGGCACCTGCCGTGCGCTGCGGACGACGTGGTCGATGAAGCCGTAGTCCTTGGCCTCCTCGGCCGTGAACCAGCGGTCCCGGTCGGAGTCGCGCTCGATCTGCTCGACGGGCTGGCCGGTGTGGAAGGCGATCTGCTCGGCGAGCGTCTTCTTGACGTAGAGCATCTGCTCGGCCTGGATCGCGATGTCCGCGGCCGTTCCGCCGATGCCGCCGGAGGGCTGGTGCATCATGATGCGGGCGTTGGGCAGCGCATATCGTTTGCCGCGGGCGCCGGCGCAGAGCAGGAACTGGCCCATCGAGGCGGCCAGGCCCATCGCCACCGTGCACACGTTGTTCGGCACGTACTCCATCATGTCGTAAATCGCCATGCCGGCCGTGATGGAACCGCCGGGGGAGTTGATGTAGAGCCAGATGTCGCGATCCGGGTCGTCCGCCGCGAGCAGCAGCAGCTCCGCGCAGAGGCGGTTGGCGACCTCGTCGTTGACCGCTGTGCCGAGGACCACGATGCGTTCCCGCAGGAGCCGCTGGTAGAGCTGGTCCTCAAGCCGGAACGAGCCGTTGGGCTGCGTGCGCGCTTCGGGGCTGAAGCTGGTGGGCTGGAAGAAGGTCGGCGGGCTGGTCACAGCGTCACCTTCCGATGCGTCGTTATCGATGGGCTTTGATTGTGACCTTAACGCGCGTCGCAGACAGGTCATGCCCGCTCGCCAAGGTGTTCGCTGACGGCGCATGCGGATGACCGCCTGGTTTGTACGGCTTTGCGATGCGATAGCCGTACAAGCGCAAACAAACGGCCCCCAGCAGATGCCGGGGGCCGCAGTGAATTTCGGTCTCAGGAAGCCTAGGAAGCGGGCACCGTCTCCGGGGAACCGTCCTGCTCGGGGTTGAGCTCGGCGTAGATGGCCTTGAGGTCGACCTCGTTGCCATCGGTGTCGGTCACCTTGGCGGCGTCGCCCACGACCGTCTTGGCCTTCTCCCGGACGATCTCCATCATGGCCAGGGTCAGCTGGTCGTTGTCGGCCAGGTGCTGGGCCAGCGTGTTCGGCGCGACACCCAGCTGCTGGGCGCGGCGGACCACGAACTGGGTCAGCTCCTGCTCGCTGACGCCGATCTCCTCAGCCTTGACGATCTTGTCGAGCACGAAGCCCGACTTGAGGGCGATCGCGGAGTTCGCCTCGAACTCGGCGAAACGCTCTTCCTCGGTCGTCTGGTAGAGGCGGAAGTACGCCTCCTTGCTGAGGCCGCTCTCCTGGATCTGGTGCTCCAGGTTGTGCTTGCGGGCGTCCAGCTCGGCCTTGAGCGCGCTCTCGGGCAGCGGGATGTCGATGCTGTCCAGCAGCGCCTCGACCGCCTTCTCCCGGACCTGCACGACCTGCTCGATCAGCTTGTTGCGGCGGGCCTGCTCGCGGACGCTGGCGCGCAGCTCCTCCAGCGTGTCGAACTCGCTGGCCAGCTGGGCGAACTCGTCGTCCAGCTCGGGCAGGACCTTCTCCTTGACCGACTTGATGTTGATGATCACGTCGGCCTCCTCGCCGGCGTTCTCACCGCCGACCAGGGTGGTCGAGAAGGTCTTCTCCTCGCCGGCGCCGAGGCCTTCCAGCGCCTCGTCCAGGCCCTGCAGCACCGAACCCGCGCCCACCTCGTAGGACACGTCGGCGGCCTGCTGCTCCTCCAGGTTCCGGCCGTCGATCTCGGCGCGCAGGTCCATCACGACGTAGTCGCCGCGGGCGGCCGGACGGTCCACGCCGGTCAGCGTGGCGAAACGCTGGCGCAGGCCCTCCAGCTGGGCGTCGATGTCGGCGTCCGAGACCTCGGACGGGTCCACCACGATCTCGGTGCCGTTGTAGTCCGGCACGTCGAACGCGGGGCGGATGTCCACCTCGGCGGTGAACTCGACCTGGGCGCCGTCATCGATCCGGGTGACCTCGATGTCCGGCTGGCTCACCGGAAAGAGGTCGATCTCGTCGACGGCCTGGCCGTAAAGCTTGGGGAGCGCGTCGTTCAGGGTCTCCTCAAGAACCACCGCGCGGCCGAAGCGCTGCTCGATGATCCGGGCCGGAACCTTGCCGGGGCGGAAGCCGGGGACGCGCACCTGCTGCGCGACCTTCTTGTAGGCGGCCTGCAGGCTCGGCTCTAGCTCTTCGAACGGCACCTCGACGGTGAGCTTCACCCGGGTCGGGCTGAGCTCCTCGACAGCGGTCTTCACGGGGTGGTCTCCTTGATCAAGCATCTGGTGATCGCGGGCACTCAATGCACAGTCACTGTGTTGCACAGTCACTGAGGCACGTCACGCGTGCCGCGCCCACGCATAAGGCGAATGGGCATGCTCCACTGTGGCGGGTGTCCAGCGCCACACTGCAGTCTAGGGCAGAGCGGCACCCGTAAGCGACGACTCAGAGCTCGCGTGAGATCTTTCTGAGGATGTCGATGGTCTCCGCAGGGGTGGTGCTTACCGCGCAGAGCCGTTCCATAACCTCGCTATACCGATCTACCTCGTCGCGTTTGTCCAGGTAGAGAGCACTGCCGAGCTGTTCGACGTAGATGATGTCGGGCAGTTCCACGTCGGGGAAGCGCAGGATGCTGAACGCGCCGCCCTCAGCCGCGTGGCCGCCGAAGTTGAACGGCATCACTTGGATCGTGACATTCGTCTGGTCCATCAGCTCGATCAGATGTTGCAGCTGGCCGCGCATCACCTCGGTGCCGCCGATGGGACGGCGCAGCGCCGCCTCGTCGATGACGGCCCAGAACTTGGGCTTGCGCGGGCCTTCGAGCACCCGCTGGCGCTCCAGCCGCAGGTCCACCCGCCGGGCGATCTCCTCGGGCGCCGCACCCACCGCGCCGGCCGTGATCACGGCGCGCGCGTATTCCTTGGTCTGCAGCAGACCCGGCACGAACTGCACCTCGTAGGTGCGGATACGTTCCGCCGCCTCCTCAAGGCCGACATACGCCTGGAACCACGAGGGCAGCAGATCGGTGAACCGGTGCCACCAGCCGGGCTCGTTGGCCCGCTCCACCAGGTCCAGGATCGCGCCGCGCGCCTCGTCCTCGGCCACGCCGTAAAGGGTCAGCAGGTCGGCGACGTCGCGTTCGCGAAAGCTGACCCGGCCGAGCTCCATCCGGCTGATCTTGGACTCGGAGCCGCGGATCAGGTGTCCGGCGTCGTGTCGTGAGATGCCCCGGTCCTCGCGGAGTTTGCGAAGCTGGGTCCCGAGAAGGATGCGGAGGGCCGTGGGTCCTTGTCCCGGCTGGGTATGTGTCACGGCGCCTCCCTCTCAACTTGGCTTGTGCGCTGGCGAGGATGAAACCACTTCTCCAGCCCACACAGTGTCACCACTTCCGGGCACGAAGACAAGGTCTGAGCCTCGTGTCCATTTCACCTTGAAGCGCCGATCGAGGCAACTGCACGTAGCAGTTGCACGTGCATTTGGGTCTTGCAGGGGCATACCGGGTTGACCCATGATGGCTTAGTGCATATTGGGCCAAAGGTGCACTAGTTCTCATAACTGGCGGAGCTGGAGGTGCGGGGCAGGATGTTAGAGAAGCCCCTATCCGCCCGCGACGTAGGCTTCGAGCGGTTACTGCGCTCCGCTCCGGACTCCCATGCCACCACGTGCCCGCTCCGGCCGCAGGCCGATTCGGTGAAGACCGCCCGCGACGTCACCCGCTCCACCCTCAGCGACTGGGGGCTTTCGGAGCTGAGCGACGACGCGACTTTAGTGGTTTCGGAACTGGTGACGAATGCGGTCCGTTACGCCCTGTATCCGGTGGATCGGGCCGCCGACAGTCCGATAACCCTCATGCTGGTACGGCTCTCGCCGCACGTCCTGCTGGCGGTCTCCGACCCCAGCGACGAAGCCCCCATCCCCAAGGAACCGGACTTCATCTCCGAGAACGGGCGTGGCCTCTACATAGTGGAGACCTACAGCCAGGCGTGGGGCTGGGACATTCTGGACGCCGGGGGTAAGGCGGTCTGGGCGCTGTTCCGTACCGGAATCTGATGCATCTTTCATACCCGTGACTTCGCCCTGATGTAATCGAGAGTCACGCGGGCTCTCCGGGCCCGGCGACATTTAAGGGCGACGAATGATCGACCTCTCCCAGCAGATCGCGGCCACGCGGCGCGCGGTGGAGCACCGTACCGAGGCCGGAGAAGAGACCGTTTCCGCGGTACTGCGGCGGAGCTACGACACGGGCATTGAGAAGGTGTGGGGCGCGCTCACCGATCCCGACCGGCTACGGCAGTGGTTTCTACCGGTGAGCGGGGAATTCCGGGTCGGCGGGCGCTTCCAGGTGGAAGGAAACGCCGGCGGCGAGATCCTCCGCTGCGAGCCGCCGAAACTGCTCCTGGTGACGTACGGGCATGAGACAAGCCTCGTGGAGGTACGGCTGGCTGGTGACAGCCACGGCACGACCCTGGAACTCGACCACACCGTGCCCGTCGCGCTGGCCGGAGGCGTGGTCGGCGCGCTCTATGTCGCGCCCGGGTGGGACGGTGTCGTCATGGGGCTCGGGCGGTATCTGGCCGGAGATCCCGTCCGGGCCGACTCGCCGGAGGTGCTGGAGTTCTCCGCTCATGCCGTCTCGGCATGGGAGTCGACGGTCCGGGCCGCGAAGCTCGCCACAGACGACGAGATCTCGGCCGCAGTGGCCGCCGCGCGAGCACAGTTCCCCGCCGGACCATAACCTTCGGTAATTCGCGCAAACGGCTGTGTGATGCCTTCATGGGTAAGGGCCGGCCAGTCCCGGTTTCCGTGGGCGGGACCCGAGAGTCCCATGCCGGCGTTCGCGATCGCGGTGGGTGGCGGATTCGGGCGAGCGGGTGGCCTGAGCCGGTGGGGCGCAACCGGGAGGCGCGGGGAAGGGCGATCAGCTAGGATCGGCGTGTCCCTCTGTGTCGAGGGCAGCAGAGGAGCCGTCCGAGTCGCCTCGGAGGTCCTTACGGGGTGTGGCCCAGCTTGGCAGGGCGTCTGGTTTGGGACCAGAAGATCGTCGGTTCAAATCCGGCCACCCCGACCCGCAGGAGCCCCCACCGGGGGCTCCTCGTGTCTTTCCAGCCTTGTGCGTACGGCGTCAATGCGCGTCGGGCACCGGATCTCCGGTACGCTTACGCCTGGACGCCCGGCTGGTAACAAGGCCAGGGCGCCTCGCGGATGTAGCTCAATGGTAGAGCCCCAGTCTTCCAAACTGGCTACGCGGGTTCGATTCCCGTCGTCCGCTCTCATAACGAAAGGCCAGGTCATCCCGTACGGGGAAGCTGGCCTTTGTGATCTTCGCTCGTGGTAACCATCCTCCGTGCCCGATGCCTGTTCAAGAGCCACTCCGCGATCTAGCCTTGTGCTCATGACTGCCTCACAGCCCCGCGTGATCAGACGAGGCGTAAGCCTCAGCCATCTGACGGTCTGGTCGGGAACCGGTGGGCCGTACGCCGTGCCGGTGAGCAGTGTGGCTGTTGAGTTCCGGGGACGGCTGGGCCATGGGAGCTGTTATGGGCTTTTGGCCGGGGAGCTTCTGGCGGAGCCGGGACCGACCGTTTCTTTCACGTATGGTCCCCCAGCGGAGCTCCCCAAGGTCGCGCATGATGTCGCGATAGCGGGGTTGGAGCCTGCGTACGAGGGCGCTGTGGAGCGCGCGGCGCGGCGGGCGCAGGCAGCGCTGCGGATCACGGCGGCCTGTCACGGCGAGATCGGATCATCGCAGGTGGTCTTCGAACAGTTGACCGCTGTCTTGATCGCGCTCCTGACCCAGAGCGCCTATCGGGACGAAGACCTTTGGGAGGTTTGGGACACAGCCTGGCGGCGATGACCGGGCGCACCGCCACTACCATGGCCGGACCGTGCATGATCGGAGTCTGGATGTCCTAGTACGACCGGTTAAGGGAAACGCATGTGCGGCCCGGATAGGGTCCGGAGGTGGCCGGAAACGAAGAAGTGTGGGGTGGGCCGCTGTGGCGGGCCGCCGATCTGATCACTCCGATGGCATTGAGAGTGGCGGCGACACTGCGGGTCGCGGACGCGATCACCGAGGGCGTGACCTCGGGCTCGGACCTCGCCGCCCGCCTCCGCGTGGCCGCCGATCCGCTGGTACGACTGCTCGACCATCTCGTCACCGCCGGCTTCCTGCACCGATCCCCAGACGGGTCCTACGCGCTGACCGATTCGGGCCAGTGGCTCCGCGACGACCATCCGGAGGGCATCCGGGCGTGGATCGACGCGGAGGGCGCCATCGGACGGGCCGACCTGTCCGTGGTGGAATTGCTGCACACCGTCCGCACCGGCGAAGCGGCTTTCCCCCGGCGTTTCGGGCGCGGGTTCTGGGATGACCTCGCCGAGAATCCAGAGCTGAGCGCGTCCTTCGACTCGTTGATGGGCGGGCAGGGGAACAGTGAGACGCCGACGATCGCGGCGGCCTACGACTGGTCCGCTCTCGGGGAGGTCATCGACGTCGGCGGCGGCAACGGCACATTGTTGATCGCGTTGTTGCGTGCCCACCCCACTCTGCGCGGGACCGTGCTCGATCTCGCGGCCCCGGCTGCCGGCGCCGGCCAGGCCCTGGCCGAGGCCGGTCTCGCCGATCGCGGCAGGGCCCAGGCCGGGAGCTTCTTCGATCCGCTGCCAGCCGGGGCGGGCGGCTACATCCTCTCCCGGGTGATCCACGACTGGGACGACGAGGAAGCCCGCCGCATCCTGCGGAACTGCGCGACCGCCGCGAGGCCGGAAGGCAGGGTTTTCGTGATCGAGGAGATCGTGCCCGAGAAGGGCGACGTGAGTACCGAGATGGACCTGCGCATGCTCGCCTACGTGAACGGCCGAGAACGCACCCTCGACCGGCTCTCCGAGCTGGCCGCCGAGGCCGGACTCAACCGGGGCGGGATCATCCCGGCTGGGATCAGGCGCATCATCGAGTTCCTGCCTGTTTGACCTTCGTCACCCGATGCGGACTGCTTCGGCGAAAAGGCTTTCAGCGTCGGGCGTACACCTTCTTGACTTTGGCGACGGCTTTCTTGGCGGTCTTCACCGTCGTCGGCCACGTTGACGTGGAGTCGGTGAGCCCTTGGTAGACGATGACTGAGCTCTTGTACGCGACGACGACGAACTCCGACACGAAGGTGTTCATGTCGGCTCCCGGGTACCGCGCGTGGTCGAAGGTCACCTCGAAGGCGTAGGTGGCGTCGCCCAGGTTGGCGACCTTCTTCTTCTTGAACTCGCTTTCCCGCCGGAAACCCACCTTGCCGTCGCAGGAGGTGGAGACCTTCGACGCGGCGGTCCTGAGCTGCCTGATCGTCGCCGGCCCGCCGGTGAACACCTGATGCAACCCGTTGATCTCGCCGACGAGAAAGGCCGAGGGCCGGCCCCCGCCGAACACACTGTCGTACGACTTCAGGGCATCCATGCAGCGTGCCTCGTCCACCCGGAAGTCGGACAGGAACGCTCCATCCAGGTTCAGCTTGAAGATGGCGACATTCTTGCCGAGGTCCTTGCCTGCCAGCAGGGCTCGCTTCATCTCCCCCTCCGTGAGTGGGGGCGCCGGCGCGCCCACTGCCAGCGCGCCTGTGAGTACCAGTTCCATGATCATGGGGCTCTCCCGCCTCCGCGTGATCGGAAGTCGCACGCTAGCGCCGTACGGCAAACGTGATCAACGGAGTGCGCAGGATCTTCACATACACCACACATCGGGCGGTCCGCGCTCCGGAGCGTCGCCAGAATGGGGTTCTCGATCTTCCGTGCCTGACACCCCGCCTTGCCACATCTGGGCGAATCCGCCACGTCTGCGTTCCATGTCGAACCCGGTAAGGTAGCCCGCACTCAGGTGCGAAAGGATCTTCGTGTCAGGCTCCCCCCGGTTATCGAAGTCGGCACTGCTGGTGTGGATGGCCGCGGTAGTCGTGGCCGCTGTGCCGACCTGGGAGGAATTGCAGTTCCGGCTGGACCCCGGCGCGTACGTGTTCACTTCATGCATAGGCATGCTGGACATGGAAGGATCCTTGCTGGACCCACTTCGCGGCGACCTCGACTACATCTGGAACAGCGCAGAGATGTGGGTCGTTCCGCCGCTTCTGGTTTTCCTCGGCTTCTTTGCGTGCCTGCGCCATCGTGACCCTCGGATCGCGGGACGGTACCTGGCGAGCGCGTTAGGATCGATCGCGATTGTCGGGCCGCTCACTCCCGTGTACTCCTCCTCCGACGGCTGCGGCATCGCTTTGATTCTGAGTGCCGAGTGGTTTGACTCGGTGTTGCTCAGTTGGGACGGCACGCTATACATTCTGGCGTCCGCGGTGCTGGTGCTTTTCGCGTCACAGATCATGCCGTCCGCCGAAGGCGCGGATTCGGTGCCGCGGCTGGGTACGGCATGGCTGCGACTGCTGGCCGTGCTGATCGACTACTTCATCATTGTCGTTGTCTTCGTTTTCGTCATCCAGCCGATCGGGTTTCTCTTCGACATCGACAGCGCCTTCCCCTCCATTCACCTGGATTTCGGGCTCCTGAACTGGCTTTCCCTGTTCCGAGCTTACGATGACCCCTGGCGACTACTCGGCCTGGTCGTGCTGTTCCTGTATTTCTGGGTCCAGCACGCTCGATGGGGGCGCACTATCGGTAAGCGGCTACTGCGTTTCCGGGTCGTGTCCGCTGGGATGGCGGACCCACCGGGAACCAGTAGGGCGGCGTTCCGTGCGCTGGTCTTCCCACTGCTCCTCGCCGTACCGGTTGCCGGGCCGATCATCCTTATCGCGGACGGACTGTGGGCGCTCTTCGATCCCGATGGCCGAACTCTGCACGACCGCTGCGCGGGCACCGACGTCACGCGCCGAGTACCAGTGGCTCAGCCGCAAGCTTGAACGGACATCCGTCTTTCCGGCATCGGTGTCACCCGGTTTTCGGGTACGCAAACGTATGCTCAACCACAAAATCCGCCTCACCAAATCGCGTGTTTCGGTGAGGCGGATCAGTCTGGCCGACTAGGGCAGCCAATAGCCGATGGTGCACTCGATGTAGACGGAGCCGTTTACGCAGTTGGCCTTCTCATCGGTCTTGATCCGAGTGTAGTGGTACCAGTCGACCACTTTCCACGGGTCACTCGACCCCCACCGTACGAGGTAATAGGCCGGTGGATAGCTGGTCGACGGCCTGAATGCATCGAGGTCCAGAGTAAGACCCGTCGTGGTGCCCGCTCCGATGTTCCGCTGGTCGCAAACGGTGAAGAGGTATAGCGACCGCGCGGGGCCGCCGTTGACACTGTTCCAGACCGTGCAGTCGGCGTCGTCGACGCCCTCGTTGAATATGGTGGCGGTGAAAGCCCACGAGGTGCCGTTGCCGATGCGTCCCGCGAGTGCGGTTGCCGATACCGGACCAGTGGTAAGCCCTAACGTCATGGCGATGACGGCTAGGACGGCCATAACTTTCTTCATTCGCGCCCTTCCCCTGAGGCCCATTGGCGATGGATCAAGAATCGCTCCGCTCGGTATATTCCTCGTATACCACGGAACGTAATCGCAATTTCCAGCCAGCAGGGGGCGCGGCGTGCCTGCGTGACGTAGCTCCAATCGATGAGCATCGGTCCAGCTGGCCCGTCCCGCCAGGACGGTGCCGGGGAGCGATTCGCCCTCATGGGCTCGCCATAAAGGAGGCATCCAATGAGAACCCTCTAATCGTGGTCTCAGAAGCGGATCACCCCCGCCGGACAGGCTCTGACGCACCGGGCGAAGCGGCTCGGAAACGAACCTGACGGAGGAATGACATGAACAAGGTCCGGTTGACCCTCGCCGGTCTGTCCCTCGGCACCGTTCTCGGCGGCCTGGTCGTGGCCACGCCCGCTTTCGCCGAGGAACGCACCTGCCGGGGCACCATCCGTGCGGTGACCCTCGACAACGTACGCGTCCCCCAAGGAGCGACCTGCACTCTGCTCGGCACCCGGCTGAAGGGCACGGTCAAGGTGGCGCGCAACGCCACCCTGGTGACCCGCGGCGCGCGAATCAACGGCAACGTCCAGGCTGAGGGGGCACGCGCCGTCTCGGTCGTGGCCGGCACGTGGGTGGGCGGCAGCGTCCAGGTCAAGCAGGGCGGAGCTGCCACCGTCTCGTCCGCCCGGATCAACGCCGACATCCAACTGGACGCCAACGGCCGATACCTGCGGGTCAACGGCAACAAGGTAGGCGGCAGCATCCAGGTGGTCGGCAACCGAGCCGGCGCCGAAATCCACCGGAACCGGGTCAAGGGCAACCTCCAGTGCAAGGAGAACCGTCCTGCCCCCACCGGCAGCAGAAACGCTGTCGGCGGCAACAAGGAGGACCAGTGCCGCCGCTTCTGAGCACCCACCGGTTTGAGCTTCCACCACGAAGCTTGACGCCCACGCCGGGCTACCAGCCGTACAGCATCGGAGCTGCGAACCCTTAACAGAATGAAGCTGGTTACTCTTGGCGCCGGTACGGCGAGAAGTGTCCCCTGCGCTAACGGCGCCGGATAACGGCGAAGGCCCGCGCCTCGGATCATTCCGTTAGGCGCATTCAGGTGAACGGCAGTGAGGTCATCTCATGAAAAGACGACAGGTCGCGTGGTCTGCGGAGGACATCATCGATCGTCCGTGCCCCTTGCAAGCCCGGCACCTGACTCCTCCGTCTCGGCCTGGGCATTCGACCTGGCGCCTGCCGCCGGGACGGAGTCCGCTGAAGCCTGGTCGCTGGTCCAGACGGCCAGCAGGCGAAGGGCGTGTTCGGATGGGGAGCCGGGTTCGGCGGTGTGCAGGGCGAAGGTCTGGTCGGGGTCGCCGGTGGGAGTGAAGGCTTCGTAGCCCAAATTGAGGTCTCCGACCAAGGGGTGGTGGTAGCGCTTGGTGCCGTTGGTGCGGAGCAGGACGTCGTGGTCGGCCCACCAGCGGCGGAAGTCTCTGTCCTTGAGGGAGAGGTCACCGATGAGTTCGGCGAGCTGTGGGTCGTGGGGGTGACTGCCGGCGTAGAGGTGGAGGGCGGCGACGGCGTCTCGGGCAGCGATTTCCCAGTCGATATACAGGTCTCGGGCGGCTTCGTCGAGGAAGATGAACCGGGCCATGTTGCGGTCGCGGTGAGGCAGTGCGTCGAAGTCAGTGAGCAGGACGCGAGCCATTGATCCACACCGCGCTGGACGCGGGTATCAATCTCATCGACACGGCCGACGTCTACTCTCGGGGCGAATCCGAGGAGATCGTCGGCAAGGCGCTCAAAGGCCGGCGGGACGACGTCGTGCTCGCGACGAAGTTCGCCCTTCCCATGGGGGCGGACGCCAACCAGCGTGGGGGCTCGCCGCGGTGGATCAAACGCGCCATTGAGGACAGTCTGCGGCGGCTCGGCACCGACTACATCGACCTCTACCAGATGCACCGGCCGGACCCGGACACCGACATCGACGAGACGCTCGCGGCGCTCTCCGACCTGGTCCACTCGGGCAAGGTCCGCGCGATCGGCTCCTCGACATTCCCCGCCGAGCTGATCGTCGAAGCGCAGTGGGCCGCGGAGAAGGGCGGGCATCACCGGTTCCGCACGGAGCAGCCGCGATACTCGATCCTGTCCAGGACGATCGAAGGCGGTGTGCTGCCGACCGCGCAGCGCCATGGCATGGGAGTGCTCACCTACGGGCCTTTGAGCGGCGACTGGTTGTCCGGGCGCGCGGACCCGACACGTGGTCACCGCGCGGCGGCCGTGCCGCAGGCTTTCGACCTGTCGATCCCGGCCAATCAGGTCAGGTTGGAGGCCGTCCAGCGTCTCACCAAGCTCGCCGCCGACGTCGGAATGCCGCTGGCTCACATGGCCACCGCGTTCGTGCTGTCGCATCCGGCCGTTGCGTCTGTTCTGATCGGTCCGCGTACTCCCGAACAGCTGGACGATCTTCTGGCCGGTGCGGGTGTGGAACTCAGCGAGGATGTGCTCGACGCGATCGACGAGATCGTGCCGCCCGGCACCGAGGTCAACGCCGCAGACAACTACCTCGCCGCTTCACCGGCGATCGGCGACAAGCGCCTGCGCCGCCGCTGACCGGTCCTGTCGAACGCGACCGCTCGGGCTGCGGTCGGTCAGCCCTGCATCTTGCCGATGTAGTCCGTGTTGGTACGGCCAGTGGCGGCGATCTCGTGGATGTATCGGTGGAGACGCTGCACGAAGCCGGGGCCGCGCCAGTCGTCACCGGCCCAGTGCAGGCCCACCTGGACGATGAAGGATGTGACCGGCTGGGTTCCTTCGCGTCTGGTCACCACGTAGTAGACGTCGTCCAGGCGTTGGTTGTAACTCTCGAACGTCGCCGTCCAGGAGGTGCTCGCGTCGATCGCCGTGGACTCGCAGAATTCGGGGAACGTGAAGGTCACTGTGCGAGTTCGTCGGTGAGCGACGGGGGGTTGCCTCTTCCCTCCGGCATGAGCAGGAAGACCTTCGGTGAGAGTCGGTCCATGTCGCCGCGGCGGCCGAACACCAGGCCGGCCGCGAAATCCACGCACTGCCTGGCCTCGCTGTCCGGAAGGCCGCTGAGGTCCATCACTACGGGGGTTCCCGCGCAGAAGAAGTACCCGACGTAGAACA